>DDUL01000065.1:0-84956 GCA_002344785.1 Bdellovibrionaceae bacterium UBA2339 | reverse complement strand
AGCAGATCATCGACGAAGTGAAAGCATCAGGTCTGCGAGGGCGCGGTGGTGCCGGTTTTGCGACGGGTGTGAAATGGGGCTTCCTTCCCAATAATGGCGAGCCTCGCTACTTGCTTTGCAACGCCGATGAATCCGAGCCGGGCACCTTTAAGGATCGCTTGATGATGGAGCGCGCGCCACATCAGCTGATCGAAGGCATGATCATTTCGGCGTTCGCGATCAAAGCCAAGAAGGCCTACATCTACATTCGCGGTGAGTACACAGGGCCTGCCGCCATTTTGGAGAAAGCCATCGCCGAGGCCAAAGCCGCAGGCTACATCGGTAAAAACGTCTTGGGCTCTGGCTTTGATATGGAGTTGGATCTCTACATCGGCGCAGGTGCCTACATCTGCGGTGAAGAGACTGGCATGATCTCATCACTCGAAGGACTGAAGGGGCAGCCCAAACTAAAGCCACCCTTCCCGGCGGTGCAGGGCTATTTGCGAAAGCCCACGATCGTCAACAACGTCGAGACACTTGCGGCGGTGACTTACGTCATCCGCGACGGTGCGGCGGGATTTCGAAAGTATGGCACGGAGAAGTCCGCAGGCACGAAACTGTTTTCGATTTCTGGCAACGTCAACAAGCCGGGAACCTATGAGGTTCCGCTCGGCTATAAGTTGATGGATCTGATCAACATCGAGTGCGGCGGCCTGAAGCCCGGGCGGAAACTCAAGGCCGTCGTCCCAGGCGGCTCGTCCGCTCCGGTGATCAACGCCGAAGAGTGCGAGCGAGCCACGCTCGACTACGAATGTCTCGCGCAAATGGGAACTATGTTGGGTTCGGGCGCGATCATCGTGATCGACGATTCCAATTGCATGGTCGATGTGCTTTCGACGATCACCCACTTCTACCATCACGAGTCTTGCGGTCAGTGCACGCCCTGTCGCGAAGGCACGGGCTGGATGGAAAAGATCGTGCACGGAATTGTGCACGGAGAAGGTAAGCCAGGTGATCTCGACCTGCTCTTGAAGATCGCCGACAACATGAAGGGCCGCACAATCTGCGCGCTCTCCGATGCGGCGGCGCTGCCGGTTCTCTCATTTGTCACAAAGTTCCGCGATGAGTTTGAATACTTCATTCGAGAAAAGAAATCGAAGGTCCGTGGGGGGCAGATTTATGCTCAAATGCACGCTTAACGGCCGCGAGGTCGAAGTTAAAGAAGGCACGACGATCATCGAAGCCTTTTATCAGAACAAGATCGACATCGCTCACTACTGTTGGCACCCCGGGCTTTCCATCGCCGGTGTTTGCCGACTTTGCATGGTCGAGATCGAAGGCAATCCTCGCTTGCAGATCGCCTGCAACACCGTCGTGACCGAGGGCATGAAGGTGAACAACCAAAGTGCGAAGGTGAAAGAGGCGGTGAAGTGGGGCTTGGACTTCCACCTCATTAACCATCCGCTCGATTGCCCGATCTGCGACCAGGCCGGTGAGTGCGGGTTGCAAGACCAGTACATGAAGTACGGGCAGTACGATTCGGAAATGGCCGAAGCGAAACAGAAAAAGCACAAGGTTGTCGATCTGGGGCCGCGCGTGGTGCTGGATAGTGAGCGCTGCATTTTGTGTTCACGCTGTGTGCGCTTCACCGACGAGGTCTCAAAGACCAATGAGCTTGGAATTTTCAATCGCGGTGATCGTGCCGAGATCGGCACCTTCAACGGCAAGCCTTTGAACAACAAGTATTCGTTGAACACCGTCGACATCTGTCCGGTCGGGGCGTTGACCTCGAAAGATTTCCGCTTCCGTCAACGCGTGTGGTTCTTGAAGGATGCTGAAACGGTCTGCACGGGCTGCAGCACCGGCTGCAACATCAAGGTTCATTACAATCGCGAAGGTTTGTTCCGCGTGAAGCCGGTCTACAACGCCGAGGTCAACGGACATTGGATGTGTGATGAAGGCCGCGATGTGTACAAGTTCGTCAACAAAGAGTCGCGTCTGTTGGATGCTCGCGTGGTCTCGGGTGGCAAGGCCGAACACATGACGGCCTTCGAGGCCGCAAAGCGTGTCGGTGAGAAACTCAAAGGCGCGGGAAAGTCCGTCGGACTTGTGCTCACGGGTTCTTACACAGTTGAAGAGTACGAGGCGATCATGAGCTACTTCAAAACTGAAGTGGGCACGGATCGCGTCTTCCACTGGATCAACAATCCGGAAAGCTTCGAGAGCTTCGACGGACTCTTGTTGCGTGGTGATCGCAATCCCAACACGCGCGGTCTTGTGCAGGCCTTGCAGAAGCATGGCTTCAGCGCGCAGTGGAAGGAGCTGACAGAGGCGCTTTCAACCGGCTCGATCCAAACTTTGGTGGTCGCTGGACCAGAAAATCAAGTTTGGTTCCCGGACTTCAAGGTCAAAGTCGCTGAATTGGCAAAGGCCACTCGCTTGGTGTGGATGACGTCGGGCAAATCTTCGGCGCTTGATGAGCTCAAGGGCGAGGTCACTTTGATTCCGCTCAAGTCCTACATCGAGAAGTCGGGAACCTTCGTGAATCACGCAGGTCGTGCGCAGAGCATTCGGCCAGTGACCTCGATCGTTAAGGGTGCGCTGTCCTTGACGGAAGTCGTCAGCGCCTTCCGAGGCGAGGCCCTCCAGGCCACCGAAGTGGTCGTGGGTCGAAGTGAAAACGAAATCGGCCGTGGCCGAATCCACAATGAGTTCACGCTTTCGCGAGGAGCATGGTGATGTCGACGGCAGGAAACACAATGACGACAAGTTCCGCGAAATCCAGTGTGGTGCGAGTGCAACGTCCCGAGGCTGATTCCACTTGGTATTTGCCAGGTATTGCGATCGGCCTGTGGATGACAGGAAAACGATTGGTTTTGAATCTCGTGGAAACACTGACGGGTCGACCTGATCGCATGCCGACGGTGAATTATCCCGAGCAGAAGTACGAGTATTCGCCGCGCTTCAAAGGCAATCACGTCTTGACGGTGAAGAAGGATGGCTCGCTTCGCTGTACGGCTTGTATGCTTTGCGCGACCAATTGCCCGGCCGACTGCATTCACATCATTGCCAGTGAGCATGATGATCCGACCGTCGAAAAATATCCAATCCGTTACGAGATCGACGTGCTCCGCTGCGTGTTTTGCGGATTTTGCGAGGAAGCTTGCCCGGTCGACGCCATTCGCATGGGGCCTGAGTGGCAAACACCGGGCGTGAATGGTTCGGACTTTGTCTACGACATCAAGCACCTGGCTTACCGACCGCAACTGAAGGGCGGCATTGTTTCAGTTCTGGACGAAAGCGAACGTCATAAGGCGGGAATTTAAATGCAAGGGGCGGGGCCTGCGAGGCCGGCGCCCTTGCACGCACGACGATTGACGGCGTGGCGTGCTCCGCTTCTCAATGCGCGCTTGAGCGTTCGGCTCGCGCGTGAATTATCTTTACCGGAAGAGTCCCTCAAAGTTTACGCGAGCATCGAGCTCGCTCTGCGAGAAATTCTATGGGCGCTGAGGGCTCGAGATTTAGAGCAAGCTGGCGTACGAGATCTGATTGTGATCGGCGCCGACCAAGATCCGTCGTTGGATCGCGCAGCCAGCGCGGCAATGGGCTGTGAAGTTGCAACATGGAAAGCGGATGGCGCTATGAAGTTTGACAACTTCGAGTCGGCGCGGGCCTTAGCGGTTGTCACGGCCATGGATGATCGGTGGACAGGTCGAGTCTTTCGCGCACCTGCGGAGCTCAAAGATCAGCGTGAAGCGGGCCAGCCTTGGTCGCGAGTTCCCTGGCTGCGCGTGGGCTTTGAGTTGCCTCGATACCTAAATCTCACGGCTTCCGCGGCTTATGACATTCAAATTTTGCAGGCGGGTCGTAACGGCGAAGCTCTTGTGATCGCCGGTGATCGAGTCCGTTTGGAATCGAGCTTTGGCGAGCTGGTGGCCGTAGACGATGAAGCCTTTCAGGACTTCACACTATGGATGCGGAATCGCGATGCGGAGAAGTGGCCCGACGACGCGCGCCTCATTGCAAACTTTGAGTCCCAGTTGCCAACACCGTTTCAGGCCTACTTTGCGGACTCCACGGTCACTCGATTGTGGGATCGCGCCCTGATCTGGAGCCCAAATCATCATGCCTCTCAATTGATCGAGGCCTTTCGGTCGGCAGGCGCACGCGAAGATGAAGTTTGGAGCTGGCAGGCCTGTGTGTATGACGACTATCGATTGGAAGAGTGGTTGCTACGTCGCGAAGGTAACCCACGTCTGATGCGCGGAGGTTTGCAGATTTCGCTCGCAGGTTTGCGACGTTTGAAGCCTGAGTTTTGCCTCGAGTTATTGCGGAGCGCACCGTGAGTGGCCAAGCCCCGCGGCTGATTTGGTTGAACTTTCTCGGTGAAGAAGCTTGGCGAAATTGGTCGCTCCCATGGGCGACACCTTGGAGGCGACAAAGTGTTGCCGCGTGGGACGAGGTGGGCTGGCTTCTCGCTGAACCGAATGATGTTTACCTCAGTCGAGTTCAGCCCACGCAAGCTTGGAGCGAAGAAAGGCAAAAGCAGTGGCCGCTTGGCGCTTCCCAGAAAGTCCGTCGAGTTCAATTCGAAAATTTCACCAAGGCCTACGTTCACTCCCAAAGCGAATTCGTATTCGTGCAGGTCTCGCCCGACGAAGTGAAATTGGTTTCCGAGCTTGGTATGAATTCCCAACTCATGGATCGGCTTCGGATCTGGAATGATAAACGGCATTGGCCGAGTTGGGTGCGGGCCATGGGTTTTCAGACGCCGGACACATGGAAGCTCAAAGAGGTTGAGCAGCCGGCCTACCAGTGCGGACGATTGAAACTTGCTTGGTCGTCGGGTGGCGCCGGGCAAGTGGTTTGGCGCACAGCGGATGAATATGCTGAACTTCGCCGCGCCTATCTCGGTGCGACGGAAGGTGATCAGCAGGGAATTTCGAGCATCATTCCCAGTGATGAGTGGATCGCACAGCGTGAAATTGAGTCGCCGACTCAGCATTGGACGGTGAGTTTTCATTTATTCGATGCGTTCAAGCCCGTGGCCGCACAGGTCACCTATGATCGTGAGTTTCATTCGCTTCAGCATCGGTTGATGAGCCTGGACTTGGCACCCATGGAGCTCAGGAACTTTGCAAAAATTTGGCGATCGTCGCTGATGCATGACTTGGGTGATGCGCAAGGAAAGTGGAGAGCTGCTGCTGGTTTTGATGCGATTGAAGACGCTGCGGGGAACTTTTGGATCGTGGATCTCAATGCGCGATTGGATCGCGTCGGGTTGGTGGCGTGGATCGCAGAGCGACATGGGCTTTGCGAGCAAGACGCTGATGGCCGTCCTCAGTTGACCTTGCCGATGCTGTCGCGGTGGCGCGGGCAAGTGAAAGCGAACTCCAGCGAAGAGTTGGCGCGGGATTTCCTGCGAGAATTTGGCGAGTGGAATTTGCATTTGCAACCGATTGGGGTGAGTGGGGCAAGTGAGGATAGATCCGGCCGATCGCGATGTCGCATTCTGCACTTTGGTGTCGTGGACTCAGTCGCCAATTCCCAACAGGATTCTCAGGTCCGCGAATTCGCCGTCGAAATTCAAATCATGCACACGCCCCTCCAAGACGCTTTGGGTTGGATGAGTCAGTACTTTGAGAGGCGAAGGCCTAGCTAATTTCACCTGCTGAGTGCTCAAGATCGACCTGAGTCGATAGAAAACTGTGCTTCCCCTTTTGCTCATGGACGTGGAAGATCGAAGTTGAGCGTCCAGAAAAGGTGGGGCGGATGAACCAAGCCGACGCACTCGGCACAAAAGAGTTTTTTCGTTTGAACTCGGCACGTTGGCCGAATCTTCCCGGTCAGAGTTGGGCGGATTTTTCGTCGGCCACAAAATCACCGCTTCGGCCGGGCTTGATGTTTTCAAAGTCTAAATTGCAGGAGTCCGCTCAGGCTTGGCGCCAGTACTTGCAGTCGGCGCGGCCCGCTCAGGAAAACGCATCTGCGAGTTCATCACAGCTGCGATGTCTTTATTCCGTTAAGGCTCAGCCAGAACTCGCTGTGCTGAAGAGCTTGGCGCAAGTCGTGGATGGGTTTGATGTTTCGAGTCGCCACGAACTTGAGTTGATTCATCGCGAGTTTCCGAAGCATTTCATCAGCTACACGGGGCCAGGTAAAACCGATGACGATTTGCGATTTGCCTCGGGCGCTGCGGATTTGATTCACCTCGAAAGCCGAGAAGAAGCTTGGGCTTGCCGAAGTCTTGCTGAATTTGCCGTAGGCAAGAATCGGCGTGCGAAGTTGAGTTTGCGTTTATGTCTGGCGCCGGATTCAAAGCTTGGGTTGAGCGAAGTTGAGATTGAGGAGCTCATTCAGACTGATGATCAGCTTCGGCTCATGCAGCAAATTGTCGGTGCGCACTGGTATCTAGGGCGCGAAGCCTACTCGGCCAAGACTTTTGAAGAAGCTTGGCTTCGGAATCAAGCTTCGCTGCAAAGGCTTTTGAGTGTGACGAAGCTGACGAGTCTTGAATTGTCGATTGGCTTAGGCCTGCCTTCATTCGGAAAGACTTGGGATCAACTGCGATTGCCGACAAATCTTCCGGTTTCGACATGGAACTTTGAGGCTGGTCGATGCGTGGTGCAAGACGCCGCTCTTTATTGGGCCCCGATCGTGGCGGTGAAGCAACGTCAAGAGCGTGTCGTGATCATCGAGGGCGGCACTCAGCACCTCAGTGGAATTCTCTCGCCGGTGTACGGCTCTCAAGGTTTACGCGTGCAGGCCTGGCGTGACGGTCAAGCTGTGAATTCGACAGAGCTTGTGCGCACCCAAGTGTACGGCTCGCTATGTATGGCGCAAGATCGCGTGGGCCCGCCGGTGGATCTACCTCGCGATTTGAGAGCAGGAGATTGGCTCGGATTTTCGTCGGTCGGCGCCTATAACTTGTCGGCCTCGGCTGTCGAGTTTATCAGTCGGCCTCGTCCAGTGATTTGGATGATGCCCTAGGCGTGTCTCAGCACAAGCAGCCAATCCGCCAGCGAGTTCAATAGATGCGTGAGCCCGATGCCGAGCCACGCTCGGCCTGCTGAAATCTCTAAACTCTTGGCGGAGAACCAAAACTTCACCGTCAAAAGGATGCTGAGATAGTAAATCGGCACGCGATAGAGGTTGAGCGTGTGAGGCAGGCTTTGAAGTTCGGCACTCGCAAACTGATGCAGCGGCGTGAGAAGCAAGCCCTGGAACAAAGTTCGATTGAGCAGGAACACACTCGCGGCCACAAACAGCGCCAGGCCGGGGCTCTTGAGAAGTCGCAAAGTTGGAAAGAAGACAAAGCGAAGTGCGAATTGGTAAGGGTAGACTCCGTCGCGCTTCCAATACTCCAGCGGACTTTTTGCCAAAGGCGCAAAGTGTGTCCCGTCTATACTCTGAACGCCGAGCATTCTCGAAATGCCGACTTGATAGAGCACGACCACCATGGATGCGAATATTGAGAACACCGGCGAGATCGCGAGCTTCCACTGCGTCGTGTATTTCTCGAGGTCGCTGAATATCCCGACGAGCGCTTGCATGAGCAGCCAGCAGATCAAGATGGACTTTGTGACGTCCATCGCGCCACGCCACCAGTTGGCCATCCATTGAGCGTCTTGCCGCCGAAGGAACTCCGTTTCGACCGGATAGAGAGTCGGAATGAGGACATGGATGGGATTGGCGATGATGCCCGCGGGTGCGCTTCGTTTCATGAACAGCAACGTGATCACAAGAAAAAAGTAAGTGTGCGGACGAGGACCCCAAAGAGAAAAGAGAACTTTTCCCTGATCTTGCTCCGCCATCCGCACGGTGATGAGCGAGGCGATCAACGGCAATATGAGCAAGCAAATCGACAGCGCCCACTTCGTTCGATTCTGAAGTGAATGAAATTTAGAGCGCGTGAAGAATAAGCCGAGAGCCAACCACAGAGGAAAAATCGCGTAGACCCAATAGAGTTCATGGAGAGTTCGGGGGTTGGAGTAGAGGTTTGCCGCTTGTGTTTCCAGCGAGATCACCCAGCACAAACAAGCCAACGCGAAAAAGAGACAGGTTTGCGCGGCACCTCGCGATGAACTTTCCGCTTCGGGAAGCCAGGCCATCCACCAAGGCGCCAGTGAAGCGATGAGGAGCAGCGTCCAGATCGCCCATGCTCCCGCGCGAAACATCTCGAGGAAGCCACGGTTGGGAGCTGGAAATTGCAGTTGATCGATGAAACTTCCCAGCAGCGCCACAAGAATCAACCCGAACAGAGGCGCGATCTGGCTTGGAATCTTCTGCTGGAGATAATGATGACAGCGGGACTCGATCCGCATCCAACGTTCTTCGATTTCCAAGGGATGCCAAGCGGAGCGAATCATTCTGAGACTCGCGATTCGCGATGCAGCTCGCGGAGTGAGGCGAGGACACCTTGATGTCGGCGCTGGAATTTTTGCTGATGAAGCCACCGAGAAAAGCGCGGCAGTTGATCATAGGGGATTGATGGCGCGAGGTGATGTTCGGCGTGGAAACGAATGTTGAGGGGAAAGAAAAACTCCAAGAGCCAGCTTGGCCCGTCGAGACTGCGCGCGCGCAAATTGGGATTTGCATGTTGGTGAATGCCGCCGTGTTGAAGAGCGCCCATGAAGTGATGAAGCGGCATGCCCAAAATCCAAGGCATGATCCAATACAGAGCCAACATGTCGATCCAGCCGCAAAGACTCAGAGTTGCGATCGCGACCAGCCAGAACCCGACCAAGGGCCAATGATCAGATCCAACCTTCCAGCTTCGCCAGGCTTGCGGTTCGAGCAGTTCGTTATAATAGCGAAAAAAACCCAGCATGAGTTGGCCCGAGAGCCATTGGCGAACATAGAACGCGCAGGTCCTCGACCAAAGACGTGGGTAATCCGCATAGAGTTTCTGATCGGGATCGCCTGGCGTGCCCAGCAGGGCATGGTGCAGCTGGTGGTGCATCCGGTAACGGCTCAGTGAAATGCCTAATGGAAATAGGCAAAGCCAGCGTGCGAGAAAGTCATTGAACCCATGCGGACGCCGAGGCGGGCTTGCATGCTGCGATGCCGGGGGGCTGATCAGTTGCGGGTGCAAAAGGCCGTGTACGCCCTCGTGTCCAGCCAAGTAGAGCGAGGCCTGGCGCGACGAGATCAACAAGACTGCGGCCAAGACCGCAACAAAATTTCGTTGAGCGAGAATTTCAGCTGCGTAGACCGCCACGCCGATGACAACATAGGGATGGGCAATAGCCCAAATTCGGGACCCAAGACTTGCGATCCGGCTTTGCCAAGTGTGAGGTCCCACGAATCGATAATAGCCGTCGGCGATCGAATTTTGATCGAGAGTAGACGGAGTATCGATTCGAGCATCAAGCATGCTAGAATGTTAGGCGCAGAAGCACGGAAGAGCAATGCTTCGGCTCCGATTGTCCTAGGGAGAAGGCTTTGACGTCGTCGTCGTCGGATCACTCAAATCAATCTTCGTCGGCTCAAGCCGCATGGGTCGAAGCTCGTGTTCTGGAACTTCTTCGTGAGATGCGTCCTGGTCCGCTGACCGAAGGTCTAAAGGTGACGGACTCGCTGTTTACCCTAGGAGCTTTGGATTCTTTGGGGATCATTCAATTGATTCAGAAAATCGAAGTGAAGTTTGCCATTCAAATCGACTACGCCAAGGTTCGCTTTGAGAACTTTCAAAACATCCAAAGCATAGGTCAATTTCTTCTCGATGATTGTGGCGTGAAATGCGATCCCCGCTAGCGGATCTCGAATCGCTGAACACCTCCGACATTGCTGATCGCCGCGGTCGTCAGCCGAGTTGGAAAGTGGAGTGCGTATGAAGTTGAAAGACTTCACTCTCAAAAAAATCAAATTAGGGTCAAATCTCGTCGCTTCTGCGCAGCAGGCCCTCGTCGCGGTCGAGAAGCTCAGAGATCAAAATTCACTTGGTCCCTATTTGGTGACTCTCGAGCCACAACTTTTTCAGCATTGGCAAAGTGAAGCGGCCGAGCTTTGGGTTGTTGAGGGCGCTGAGCTTTGTGCGGCACTTAAGTTTCATGTGTGTCGTCGTGAGTTTGGGCATCTGATTCGGGTGGAGGACTTGATCGTTGCGCCACAGCTCCGCGGCACGAGATTGATCATCGATCTGCTCGAGCACTTTGTCCTTGAAGCTCATGCGCGTTGGCCAAGCCTGGCTTGGGTGGGACTGGGCGATCCGCAGCTCGATACGCTGCCTAAAATCTGGGAGTGGCGACGGCGAAACCCACAGAGTCGCATCTCTAAATTGCCTGCGATGAGCGTGCACAAGGCTTGGTCTCGGCTTTATGTCATTCAATCGCAAAAAAGTCGGTGGATGGCGGCCTCGCATACAGCCTCATGGCAGGCCTCAGAACACCGAGACACATCGCTCACTGAAGTTTCTGTTCCGTCATCGGTTTCTACCGAACCTCAAGCCCGCTCTTTGGCGGGAATTCGTGAATGGCGCTGGCCCGACGCATGGAGAAAGCAGTGGCAAGCTCAATTGCGTAAGCTGTCCCATGATCTTTCGAGCCATGGTCCTCCGCATCCCATTGTTGCCATTGAGATGGGGGGCTCGCCACTCACGAAGACGCGACTCCAAGCTTTGTTGGAAAAATTGGAAACTCACCCAGAGCTTCGGATCCATGAGCGGGCAGTCGCGTGGATTCGCGATCCTTTGATTTTCGAATCGGATGTTCAGGATCTCAATCAGGTGCTTCGCGATCGCCAGCTCAGTCTGCAAGTTGCAGAGAGCCGAGTTCTCTTGATGTCCTCATGCCCGCGGTTGTTGGCGCCAGACATCATTAAGAAAATAGCCCTTCAAGCATCAGACATTTAGGTGAATAAGTTCAGATTCCCAAGCGAGATACGACCCAAGCTCGATTGGCCTGCAAGTCGGTCTTTCCCGACGAGGTGAGTGGCCAATCCTCGCGCTCATACCAGAGCTGCGGAACTGCGTACTGCGGTAGTTCGGTCAGTAGCGCCGACTTCAGTTGCGTGATCAACAATGTCATGGGCTGTGCGACCGGAGAGTCCGTTGGCTTCGACGAAGAAGTTCTGGCTTCCTCGCCGCGGGCGTAAATCGCGACAAGCTTGTCATCTAAGAGTTCAACTTGCAGGCCGATAAAGCGAAGTCCGATCCGCTGAGCGCAGCGTCTGGCTTGGGCTTCAACTTCTCCCAATTCAAGTCGGTAGCCGCGCACTTTAACTTGGCGATCCACGCGCCCGCAGAAGTTTAAATACGGCCTCGAAGCTGGCTCATCGCGCTTGGCGCCGCTGCTTTCCGTGGTCGGAATGGACGACCACTGCGCTCGATCTCCCGTCGCCAGCCAATTCAGCTGTGAAGCCTCAGCAGGCAGATCAGATCGTGCGGCTTTGATGGATTGTACAGAAACTTGCGGGCCCGCGATCCGCAGTTCATCATGTACGACTTCAACTAAGTTATCGCCAAAGGCTCGCCCAATCGGCACCACGCTTTGCTCAGCTGGGAATTCTTCACTGCAATTGAAATGTGTGACAGCGACAGTCGCCTCCGATGGACCATAGAGGTTCCAAATCTCGGCACGAGGAAAAGCGCGGCGAGCCGCCTGTAAAACGTCGCGAGACAAAGCCTCGCCACAGAACATGGCGCGCTGAAGCTGAGGTAGCTCGAAGTTCGCGGCGCCATCGCCCAGAAGAAAAGCCGCGGCCCAGGTCGGCGTCATGAAGAGTTCATCCAATTGAGCGTCACGCAGGAAGCTTGTCGGATGCAAAAGCGCAGGACGCGTGGGCACCACAAGTGTTGCGCCTCTTGACCAGGTGGAGAACAAGTCGTGCCAAGCTAAATCAAAGCTCAAATCAAAGATCTGCGAAACTCTTTGACCGCGACTCAAGCGATGCCAGGCGCAGAGGCCTCGCCAATAGCTTTGGAAATTGTGCGTGTGGATCGGAATGCATTTGGGCCGGCCAGTACTGCCGGAAGTCATCACGCGATAAAACGGACGCAGAGGTTGCGAAACCACAAGCTCAGCCTTGTGTGTGGGTGAGGCTTTCACCAGCGCATGAAGGTGATCGCAAACTGAGTCTGCACGAGTGTTCAGGCTGGAATCGAAGCTGTGAACACGAACGCGCGTGGACCAAACCCCAAGTTGGCCGAGCAGGCGGTGACATCGCGATGCCAAATGCTGGTCCACCCAAATCACATCAGGCTGAAAATCATCGAGTGCATAAATGATCCGGGCCTCGGGCCAATCCGTCGATAGAGGCAGCACTTCGGTTCCTGCCCAAGCGCAGCTGAGCACAGACAAGTAACGGGTCAGACTTCGCTCGCAAAGAATCGCGGCCCGTCGAAGTCGTTGGCGCTGAAGAGTATCAGCGGCCGCCCATGTGGATCCGGTGAGCTCGGCATAGCTGAGTCGTTGATGCACGGACGAGTGAATAAGAATTTCGATAGCGACCGCATCCGGCGCGAGCGTGGCTTCACGAGCGATGGAAGCCATGAATTCGTTCACACCAAAGGCATTCAATGTCGACATATCGTTGATGATAGGTCGATTTACAGTGTGACGGGCAATCAATTTGCGCAGCTAACGATTAATCAGGAATTTGCCGTCGATCGACAATCAATGACAGCGCGGGGCCTCTGCTGCTGACGCTTCGTGAGCCTCAGGTCGCAGAATCGCGGTGCCACTCTTGTTGGACGGCGATTCCAAAGTCGATGCGGATTGCGAGTGCCCCGCATCGAGAGTTGGCGATGAGGGCAGCGAATGTCGACTTAAGTCAAAGAATCTCCAGCCACTCCAGAGGCTTAACGAAAGCATCAAAGTCACAAGGCCTGCTCGAAGCAGCTGAGGACCTGCGCTCAGCCAACTTCGCATTTGCGTTTGAATCCAAGTCGCCCCCCAAAGTGTCGGGGTGGTCATCACTGCAAAGCCTCCGGCGATGAGCATTCCGCGAAGCGGGTGTGCGCTCAACGCGCTGACACCCATGACGGCCCAAAGCTGACCGCAAGGCATCAGAGGATAGGCAAGGCCAATGACCCAAGCCTGCCATCGCCCGAATTTTCCGAGGCCCGATTGCACAACTTGTCGATGCAGTCCTGCGAGAGTTTGGGTCATACAGTTGGCGACGGACTGAAGCAAATTTGGCGGCCTGTTTTGCGGCACCTCTGGCAGCCGTCTTCGACTCAAAGCTCGAGGCCAAAGGCCAGCATCCTGAATCCACCGAAGGCTGGCGACGAGCAAAAACAAGCTTGCGGCTAAGAGCAAAAGTTTCGCGCCAAGAGGGTGGGGACGTAAGCCTTGGCCGAGGCTTGCCGCTAAAGCTCCTGTGAGGGCATAGCTCACGATGCGACCTACGAAGATCGCGCGCACCCGAGATTTCCCACTTCGAGAAATCCCATCACCAGCGTTCCCGCGGCCCGACGTCGGCTGTTGAAGGGCCATCACAAGTGGTCCGCACATCACCGCACAATGAAGTTGAGCCGCGAGTGCTAAGCCCACGGCCGCCATCAGCGACAAAGAATGCGGGAGAATTTGCAGATCAGCGAGGCGAAGCCATAGGTCCGACAAGCGGTACCTCCCTGATGAGGCTAAAGTTCAATTCGGGATGCTCGGGATTAACGCCCGAGTTCGATCGAAATCGAAGTTTGGCGTGAAGTTGGCGCTTGGTCTTTTTCTCACCTGTGGCCTCGGGCCTCTCGTGAGATTCATCGAGCAGCGCTTTGGGAAACTGAATGAAGAACCCGATTCTTTCAGTTTTGTTCGAGCGCAAAAGCAGTTGGGACTGTGTCGTCACAATTCGCGCGCCTGTGGGCTCGATCAGTTCCATGAGTACAGTGGCATCGTAGGGTAAGGTGTTCGAGCCTTCGATGAAGTACTGATTGAGAATCCACGCCGTCGTGTGATCAGGGTGATCTTGAGGGAGTTGAAGCTCGGTGTAGGGCGCGCCTTTTCCGCGAATCAATTGAATGTCGATGGCTTGGGTGCGATAGACGGCGATCATGAGCGCAACTGTCGAAATACAGATGATCGCGGCGTAAATGCTGATACGAGGACTGATGTGCCATGCGGGACGCCATTGTAGGGCTTCCGCGGCCGAGGCGCCCAGTTCCCTCAGTGTGGCATAGCGAATCAGGCCTGTGGGTTTTTGGAGTTTCGTCATCACGTCATCGCAGGCGTCGATGCATGCGGTGCACGCGATGCACTCCATCTGTGTGCCGCGACGAATATCAATTCCCGTTGGGCATACTTGCACGCAGCGATAGCAGTTCACACAGTCGCCTTGTGTTTGTCCTTCCAGGACTTGGCCTCGGCGGGGTTCGCCGCGCTTTTCGTCGTAGCCTACGACCATAGATCGCGAGCCCATCAGGACGCTTTGAAAGCGCCCGTAGGGGCAGGCAATCATACAGAACTGCTCGCGAAACCAACCAAAATCAAAAAGTATCAGCCCCGTGCTGAAGACAATGAACAAGAAGCTGCTCATGTTCTCTTCGGGTGAAGTGCGAATCATTTTGGCCAGCTCATCGGTTCCGACAAAGTACGCAAGAAAGCTATGCGTGAGGATGAGGCTGACAACGAAGAACACCGACCACTTCAATGTGCGCTTCATGACCTTGTTGAGTGTCCATGGGGAAGCATCGAGCTTTCGGCGCTCCAGTGCGCGCCCTTCAATCCAAGTTTCGATTCGACGAAACACAGATTCGATGAATACTGTTTGTGGGCAGGCCCAGCCGCACCAGACTCTGCCCCAGATGGCGGTCATCAAGAAAAGTCCAAAACCGGCAATCGCCAAGACAAAGAACATCAAGGGCGTGTTGTGGGCTCGGAGGCTCAGCCCAAAGATTTCAAATCTTCGTTGTGAAACATCGAGCAAAAGAGCCTGACGCCCGTCGATCTCCAGCCAAGGTAGAAGTAGGAAAATGAGGATGAGCGTGGCTTGCACGATCACCCGTCGCCGACGCCAGAGGCCCTGCACTTCCGATGGGTGAATGAAGACCCGCCAGCCACGTTCATCGTAACTCGCGGGTCGCTCTGCATGTAGGTCCCAGTTTCCCATTTGAATCTTTCGCGTCGGCTCGCAGTTGGTGATCAGTTCGGCTTATGCTCGACGCCTTCCGGTGGTTTGCCGGCCCGCATTTGACCGCGAAGCGAGAGCAAGTAAACCAACAGAGACTTCATCTCATCCGCGGGAATCACGGCTCCCCAAGGCGGCATGCCTTTATCCGCGACTCCGTCGGCCACGACCTTATAGATTTCTCCGGCGGAACCATCGCCGTGAATCCAATGATAGTCGGTGAGATTCGGGCCAATCAGACCTTGTCCTTGATCAGCATGGCAAGAAGCGCACTTGCCGGCATAAGACGCTTGGCCTTCAGCGATGACCGCCGCATCGCCAAGGGCGGACTGAACCGCGGCGAGCAAGTCACCGCCCGCATTCTTTGGCCGCATGGCCTCGATGCGCGCAAGATCTGACTCCATTTCTTGGCGAAGACTGGGGCCGCCGCCGAACTCATAGTAGCCGATGTACAGGACGGTAAAAACGATGGTGCCGTAAAAAATGATCTGCCACCACTTCGGCAACGGATTGTCGAGTTCTTGAATGCCGTCATAGTTGTGATTCAAGAGCATGGCCTTTTCATCATCGAGAATGAGATTGGGTTGAATCTCCGGATTCTTAATTTCGTCGCTCATCGTGCTGACTCCTGCTCAGGGCATGTTTCGGAAGTGGGGCGGAGGGGAAGTGGCTCATGTTCGAGAATGGCGCGTGCGGCGATTTGCTCCCACTTTTCGCGTCTCACGATTCGAAAAGTCCAAAGCGCAATGCCGACAAACACAGTCAAGAAAATGAGCAGCGCCACCAAGGTCATCCATTGCATCGGAAACTGCGTGACCAACAGTTGTTTCATGATTCGCCTCCTTCACGGGCAGAGTGAACTTTGCTCGTGCCAGCCTCTTGATCCTTATGGTCTTCAGAGCTGGCCTCTGGCGGTGGTTGTGGCGCTTGTGTCGTGTGACCCAAGCGCTGCAAGTAGGCGATCAACGCGATGATGTTTCTCTCTTCGAGGTTCTTTACCGGCGAATCCGCAAGTAGGCCCGAAGCAATCTGCTGCGCTTGCGCGCGAGCATCACGCTCCGCATGCGTCACCATGTCGTCGGAATACGGCACGCCGAGGCTCTGCATGACTTCAAGTTTCTTAGGAAGAATTTTGAAGTCGATCTTTTGATCGACCAGCCACGGATAAGCCGGCATCAAAGATTGGCTGATGACGGATCGGGGGTCGATCATATGTCGGAAGTGCCAGAGATCTGGATACTTCTTGCCGACGCGAGCCAGGTCCGGTCCTGTGCGCTTCGAGCCCCACTGAAATGGGCGATCATACTGCGACTCTTCCAAAGTCGATGCCGGTCCGTAGCGCAACACCTCCCAATGATTTTGCCGAATCATCTGTGAGTGGCAGACATAGCAGCCTTCTTTGACATAGATGTCGCGTCCAGCTTGCTCGAGTGCCGTGTAAGGCACCACTTGATCACTCGGCTTAACGTAGGTGTGAGCCGTGAGCGTCGGCACGATTTCAAAGATCGAGCCCACGAGGATCGAAATGACGGTGAGGACGGTGAAGGGCATCGCGAGACCTTCAAGTCGTCGATGCCATGTCGAGCCGAGGGCCTCGGACGCCACAGGCAAGAGTCGGCGCGCAGCAAACTCTGGTTCTTCAACTTGGCGAGGTGCCAAGCGAATCGTCATCCACAAGTTGTAAGTCATCATGACCCAGCCGAACAAAAAGAGCGTTCCACCCAGGGCGCGAATCCAATAAAGCGGCGCGATTCGAAGCACAGTTTCGACGAAGTCGGGATAGACCAAGCGACCTGTTTCGTCGACGGCTCTCCACATCAGTCCTTGTGTGACACCCGAAGTCCACATCGCGACGATGTAAAGCAAAATGCCAATCGTCCCAATCCAGAAGTGCTGAGTCGCCAAGCGATCGCTGTAGAGCTTGGTGTTCCAAAGTTTGGGCACCAAGTAGTAGAGCATGCCGAAGGTGAGAAAGCCGTTCCAGCCGAGCGCGCCGCCGTGAACGTGAGCGATGATCCAGTCGGTGTAATGTCCGAGCGAAGACACCGACTTGATGCTGAGGAGTGGGCCTTCAAATGTGGCCATGCCGTAGAAGGTCACGGCTGTGACGAAGAACTTGAGAATCGGCTCGGTGCGAACACGCTGCCAAGAGCCGCGCAAGGTGAGCAAGCCGTTGATCATGCCGCCCCAACTCGGCGCCCAGAGCATCACCGAAAAAGTCATGCCGACAGTTTGCGCCCAATCCGGAAGTGCGGTGTAGAGCAAGTGATGGGGGCCAGCCCAGATGTAGATGAAAACGAGCGACCAAAAGTGAATGATCGAAAGTCTATAGCTGTAAACAGGTCGATTCACGGCTTTGGGAATGAAGTAGTACATCAATCCCAGAAACGGCGTGGTCAGGAAGAAGGCGACGGCGTTATGTCCATACCACCACTGCACCAACGCATCCTGAGCGCCAGCAAACACCGAGTAGCTTTGCCAGAAGCTGACGGGGATCGCCAGTGAGTTGACGATGTGAAGAACGGCGACTGTGACGATCGTTGCGATGTAGAACCACAGCGCAACGTACATGTGCCGTTCTCGCCGGCGAGCCAGCGTGCCGAAGAAATTGATTGCGAACACCACCCAAATCAAAGTGATGGCGAGGTCGATCGGCCATTCAAGTTCCGCATACTCCTTACTGGAAGAGATTCCCAGCGGGAGTGTGACGGCGGCCGAAACAATGATGCCTTGCCAACCCCAGAAGTGAAGCTTCGAGAGCAGATCATTGAACATGCGGGTCTTACAAAGTCTCTGAGTCGAGTAGTAAATCCCGGCGAAAATCGCATTGCCCGCAAAAGCAAAGATCGCGGCATTGGTGTGCAACGGGCGAATTTTGGAGAACACCAGCCAGCTCACGCCAAAATTGAATCGATGATCGGCCATCTGCAAGGCGGCCAATAGTCCCACCAGGAAGGCGATTCCGCCCCAGGCGATCGTTGCCAGCACGAAGGCTTTGACGATCTTGTCGTCATAGCGAAAGCGTTCGAGTTCGCCGACGCCCTCCAGGTTTGTGGAATGTGTCGAGTTCATGTTGTCGTCCTTTCTGTGACTCGAGTTGCAGATTCGGCTGAAGCGGCATTGCTCATGGCCTTGTTCTTTTCACTTTCGAAATTCAATTCACGGGAATCATCGTTGCCCGATGGGCGCTTCTTGGAGGGGTCCGCATCCAACAGCATGCGATGCGCTGGTGTTTCGCAGTCATCAAATTGTCCAAGTCGAACGGCTGCGGTGAACGCGATGACGAAACCCAAGCCCAGAGCGAGGGACATCGGAACTAAGAGCTCAACGATCTCCATATACTCGTCTCCTCAAATTCGAATTCGCAGAAGGTGATGTGTGCGAGCGCTTTTGTGGCGATAGCGTCCACCACGCGACAAGCGTCACCAGCGTTCCAGAGATCGGCATCAAGATGGCGGCCCACAGTGGCGTCATCCAACCCAAGAACGCCAGAGTTGCCGACAAGAGATTGATGCCCGCCGAGAAAATTAGTGCGCGCCGAAGCGCCAGCTGCAGACGCTTTGCCAGACGGGGAAGTTCGCGGACGCCCTCGAGAGAGGATGTCGTGCTCACAGCTTGTGCCGACTCAAGGCAAAGACTCAGTTCACCACGTAAGGCGATCGAAGTGTGCGCGAGGCGAAGGGCTTCGGCATCGTTGGCTCCATCACCCATAAAGAAGACACTTTGATGATCGCGAATTCGATCGGCCTTCGCACTGGGTTGCAACTGACTTTCAGCCTTTAGAGAAATTGTGTGGCGTGTGGAGGGCGAAAGAGCTTGGGTTTCTTGTCCGAGCAAGAGTTCGAGTCGAGCCTTTGTGGCCTGGACGATTTCGTCTCGATCTCCGGAAAGCAAAGTCCATGACTTGAGCCGCGGCCAAAGCCAGCGAGACTTCTCCGAACTCCAGTCTGCAAGTAACTCGACCGCACCCTCACGCCAATCGTCCTCAAGTTCAAAGCTCGCCCAAATTTCTTCGGCGATCTCGCCATCCGGCTGCCGCTGTCTGCGGCGAAGTTCAAATCGGCCAATCGGCGGCGAGCTCTCGGTCGCATCCACGGAAGAGATTGAAGTCGGTTCAAGAGTTTCCAGGCCCTCAGCGGGAGAGCCGGCTGGCCCCAGCACAAACTCATATTGGCCGAATTCTCCGACTCGACTGCCATTGAGCTCTGAGTGAATGTTGCGAAGCGCCCACTTGGCTTCAAGCGCACTCACCCGAGCGTGCAGTGCGTGTCGATACAAGGCGCGCGCCACGGGATGATTTTCGTTTCTCTCAAGTTGCATCACAATCGCCGCGACAACATCAAAAGACTCGGCGGCTGGGTGAGTTTTCCATTTTCGCACTCGCCACTCACCGCTGGTCAGCGTGCCCGTCTTATCCAGCATGATGTGCTCGGTGTGTCGCAGCCGTTCGAAGAAACTGGGATCGCGAATCAGCACGCCGAGCTCAGCGGCTCGGCGAATGGCCATGTTCTCCGCGAGTGGAATAGCGAAACCGAAGACACACGGACAACTGACGATGAGAAGTGTGAGCGCTCTTTGCCAGCCCGGCGCCGCAGCTGTGAAGCTGAGACCAAAAAAATCTCCGAATGCGAGGACGGCGGCCGCCAAAAAGGTTGCGACGATAAAAATCTGTCCCACGCGATTCGCCATCTGCGAAAGACTGTGCGAGGCCACTGGCGCATTCTGCCATCCGCGCACGAGTTTCATGATCCTTGTGTCGTGGATACGGGCCTTGGCTTCCAATTCAACATAAGCCTCGTGCGCCTCGCCTCCCGCCGAATCAATGAGTCGAGCGCCGGCCGGCAGTTCGGCATCTTGGCTTCGCCAAATCGCTTCGGACTCTCCGGTGATGACACTGAGATCCCAAGCTCGCGGCGTCTGTGATTTCACCGCCGCGTCCACAGGCAGCATCTGTCCGGGCAACAATCTGAATTTCGTGCCGACTTGCAGGTCCCATGGTGATAGTTCCTCGCCTTGCAGGGATTGCACACGACTCATGAGCCAGGGAGCGAGACGTTCATCATCACCTAGCCAACGACGTCTCAGGCTTGTGAGCGAAAATCGTGAGGCTTGAATCAAAAGAACCAACATCGCGACAGAATCAAAGAACAAAGTGTCACGGCCCATGAGGAGGCCGAGCCAGCCCGCAAACGCGCCGGCGATCACGGCGATGGCGACCGGGAGATCGAGAGAAATACGTTGCCCGCCCCGACCCCAGCGCAAAGCTCGCCACGCATTTTCATAAAGAGGCCAGGCACCCCAAGTCACCACCGGCAATGCGAGAAAAGCCATGATCCAGCGAAAGCCAAGCTCCCAGTGACCTTCCGCACCTGCGTACAGAGACACGGCCATCAACATGATGTTGCCAGTTAGTCCAGCGATCACGCCCAAGCGAATCAGCTCTCGTCGCTGAGACTCCAGCCAGGGGCCGGATTTACCTTGTCGAAGTTCGGGATCCATTGGTGTGGCCTGATATCCCAAATCATGAATGGCTTGGGCAATTCTCGAGAATCGGCCAGATGGGGCGCGCGCAACCAGAAGTTCGCCGCGGCTCATGTCGAGTCGAGCCCACTGCACGTCGTCCGTCACTTGTTGCAAGTGCTCGAGAATCCACACGCAGGCTGTGCAGCCGCGGGTCGCGAGATCTTGAATGAAGAAGCGAAGATGAACTCCATCTTCGCTGAGTCGTTCAATTTGAGAGGGCAGATCAAGTTGCGACCAGCGTGATGAAATCGCGCCTTCGGGCTCGATGGCATCGGGACTCACCGGTGCGAGAATGGGATTCATCTTATAATAGTCAGTGAGACCGGACTGATGAATGATGTGGTACACGTGGCGGCAGCCCTGGCAGCAAAACTGATCAGCCGAAGATGACGGGTCTAAGGCGGAAGTCATGGCGAAGCTTGTGCCGCAATGTCGGCACTGGGCCTGGTGAGCGGGCGAAGAGCTTGCTGAGCTCACTAAGGAGCTTGCTAAAATACCTTCTTCAATCGCCGCGGCTTGCGCCATTGTTGTGATCCCCTTCGTGACCCAGTCTTCTGCGTTCGATCTCCGCGTTCGATTTTTGGTCCTCGAATGACTGGACCAACGAAGCGCGCTCCCGATGACGAAGCCTTCGATTCATCGACGGAATGTTGGAGATCGCCGAGCAATCGCCAGAAGAAGTGGCAGAACCTGTGGCAGAGCAACGCCTGTGCCTTGCGGGACTGAAGCTGAAATCAAATGAGAGCCAACTGACCAAGTTGCTGAGTCGATTTGTCTCGCCGGGGAGGGCAAGAGGAGGGCGAAGTGTCTCAGGCCCCATGGAACACGTCGAAAGGCCCAGCTCAGATCAAATTCATTTCTTCTCAGTTTGAATCATTAAAAGACTCACTTGGCATGTGCCTCGCAATCCAAATATGTTTCAGATCAGTCATTGAGGCCAAAGGCTCAGCAAAAGGATGATGAAGAACATGACGTCGACGACTTTCAACACCACACCAGGCGCTGCAAATTCCAAGTCAGGCGGAGAATCCGATGCGGAGTTTCAGCTTCCAGGCCTTAAGGCTGCGACGGAAAGAAAAAAGGCTCTGGTCATCGATGATGATAAGGAGATGCGGAGTCTCGTGGCCGACTTTTTGTGGTCACGCGGTTTTGAGGTCAACGAAGCGCCGACGGCCGTCGAGGCCCTCGCGAGAATTCAGCGCGGCGACTATCAAGGTGAAGAAGTCCAAGACCCATGTTGGAAGCTGGATCTCATCATTTCCGATCTCAACATGCCCGATATGACCGGCATTGAGTTTGTGACTCGCCTGAAGGCCATGGCGACAGAGGTTCCCGTCATCTTGATCACCGCCTTTGGTTCCATCGAAACGGCCATCGAGGCCATCCGCAAGGGCGCTTACGACTACCAAACTAAGCCGTTCAAATTGAGCGAGTTCAATGTCACCGTCGAGCGCGCGACCTCCTACCGCCAGCTTCGCCGCGAGAACCAGCGCCTGCGAATCGCTGCGCGTGCGCAAACCAGTTTCGCGAACATCATTGGTAAAAGCCCTGGTATGCGCGAGGTCTTTGACCTCATTCAACGCGTGGCCGATGCATCGGCATCCGTCTTGATTTCGGGTGAGAGCGGAACAGGCAAAGAGCGAGTGGCGCGAGCGATTCACGATCAGGGTAATCGGCGCGGCAAAAAGTTTGTCGCGATCAATTGCACCGCGATCCCTGACACACTTCTTGAGAGTGAACTCTTTGGTCATGCCAAAGGTGCTTTCACAGGAGCCATCGCTCGCAAGCGAGGACTTTTCGAAGAGGCCGATGGGGGAACGATCTTCCTGGATGAAATCGGCGACATGGATTTGGCCTTGCAGGCCAAGCTGTTACGAGTGCTTCAAGAAAAGCGCATTCGCGCCGTCGGTGAGAACGTCGATAAAGAGATCGACGTCCGCATCATCGCGGCCAGCCACAAAGACTTAAAGAAGGCGATCAAGAACGGATCATTCCGCGAGGATCTCTATTATAGGTTGGCAGTGATCCCCGTCGTGATTCCACCTCTTCGGCATCGCCGGGAGGACATTCCGCTTTTGGTCGAGCACTTTCTCGAGAAGTATGCGCGCCTCAATGCCTCGCAGGCTCGGCAAATTTCTTCGGAAGCCATGGCGGCTCTCGTCAGTATGCCGTGGGAAGGTAACGTCCGTGAGCTTGAAAATCTGATTGAGCGAACTGTGGTGCTCGCACGAGGTCCAATCATCACCGAAAAAGACCTTCCGAGTGCGGCTCGCAACGATGGCGAATCGTTTTTGGAAGGTGAACTGCACGGCGCGACCTTACCGACTCTCGAAGATCTTGAGCGTCGCTACATGAAGTTCGTCTTGGACAAGACGGGCGGCAAGAAGGAGAAGGCCGCGCAGATTCTTGGCATCAATCGACGCACACTTTATCGAAAAGAGCGCGAGTACGGCTTTGTCTCGGCTCATGACAATGAGCCCGAACCGCCTGAGCCCGAGACTCAAGGTGCTGACGGCGAAACACCAACTCGATCTAATTGAGGCGGCCAATTGATTCATCTCACTGACGCCAGTCCGCTCAGGCCTTGCCCGTGCGCGCCCTTTGCAGAGCACGGTTCAGCTGGGCGATTTACTCGCGCATGAGTGGTCGCGCCTGAGTGGTCGCGCCTTGAAGTTCAATGTGAAAGGCTGAGCCCAAACCAACGCCCGCGCTTTCGGCGTGCAAGTGGGCTTTCATTTCTTCGCTCAAGCGGCTCACGATGGCGAGCCCAAGTCCGGTGCCTTGCCCTGGCGACTTGGTGGTGAAGAAGGGTTCGAAGAGTCGGCGCTTCACCTCAGGAGTCATGCCACAACCTGTGTCCACCACGCTGATCCGCACGCGAGGAGGCGACTGATCGCGAAGCTCTTTCACGCGAATTTCAATGCGTCCTTCTCGACCTGGATTGGCCGGCGGTTGTCGTGTTGCTTCGACTTCAGCACCCGCGGGTGAATGCCGCGGTCCTGCGGATCGACGTCGTTCATCTTCAATGGCATGAGTTGAATTGATGATCAGATTCAAAAGAATTTGTTGAAGATGTGAAGGGTCTGCCAAAGCAGTTCGAGCACCGTCTTCAAAGTCCTCAAAATTCGTGACCAACTCGATACCTTTTCGCCGACAAGCTTCGTTCATCAGGCCCACGACTTCATTGATCACTTGATCAAGGCGAACATCACGCAGTGCGATTTCCTGCGGCACGCGAGCGATTCGCAGCAGTGAATCAATGAGGCTTGAGATGCGATCGATCTGCCCGACAATTGTACCCAAGGCGTTTCCGGTCAGCTGCACGACGTCTTGGATCCGATGCGTCTCTCGCGCCGATGGAGCTTGCTCCTGACTTTGCAGCGCCTCCATGAGAATTTCGGCGCGACCTCGAATCACACCCAAGGGATTGCCAATTTCGTGCGCGAGTGAAGTTGCCAGCATGCCGATCGAGGCTAAGCGATCTTGGCGCAAAATCTGCCGTTCCATAGACCTTCTCTCCGTCAGGTCCACGGCGATTCCCATATAGCCGACAGTCTGTTCTTTCTCTTTGTAAGGCGTGATCGTGAGGAGCACAGGTACGAGGCGCCCGTCTTTGGCGCGATTGACCAATTCGCCCTTCCAGAAACCGACATTGGGGTCGGTGATCTGGCGCCACATTTCGCGATAAAAAGTTTCTGACTGAGCTTCGCTTCTGAGAAGTCGTGGCGTTTCGCCCAAGGCTTCTTGCTTGTTGTAGCCATAGGCTTTGCACCATGCGGGATTGACGTAAGTGAGTCGCCCACTGCGGTCTGAGATCATGATGGGCTCTGAGCAGTCTTCCACGCAGCGAAGAAAAACATTCTCAACCCCAAGATCTGGCGCTGGAGGCGCTTGCGTGGTGTCCATGTTCATCTTCGTCCTGCCTCCACGGTGTGAGCTTCCATCGAGCAAAGTGAATTCCGAGATCAAGTCTTCTCGAGTACGGGCGTCTGAACCTTGCCTCCGGCTGCCTTCAATTCTTCGCGAAAAGCCGCGAGTGTCATTTCAAGCCCGCTCTCAAAGTTCACTTCAGGTTTCCACCCCAAGGCCATCGCGCGAGTGATGTCAGGGCGTCGCTGTTTGGGATCATTCTGCGGTAGCGGCAGACGTCGGACTCCCGCCTTCGAGCCAGTTTTCTGCAGCACGGCCTCGGCCACTTGCGCGACGGTGAGCTCAATAGGGTTACCGACATTGGTGGGTCGCGACTCTTCACTGCGCATCAGCGCGATCAGTCCGCGAACCAAATCGCCAACAAAGCAAAAGCTTCGCGTTTGTGAGCCGTCGCCATAAACGCTCAGCGCCTGATTCTGCAGCGCCTGCATGCAGAAGTTGGGCAGAATTCGGCCGTCGTCGGGACGCATGCGTGGGCCGTAAGTGTTGAAGATTCTCGCCATGCGAATGCTTGTGCCGTGTTCACGCGCATGGGCCACGCTGAGCGCCTCGCCGTAGCGCTTGGCCTCGTCATAGCAGGAGCGATGACCGATGGTGTTCACGTTGCCAAAGTAACTTTCGACTTGTGGATGAATCTCCGCGTCGCCGTAAACTTCGGACGAAGATGCATAGAGGCAAGTCGCGCCGGTCTTCGCCGCAAAGTCGAGAAGGTGGCGGTGGCCTTCGCTTGCCGTCGCCAAAATCTGCAAGGGGATTCGCGCAAAGTCCACGGGCGAGGCTGGCGAAGCGAGATTGTAAACTTCATGAAAGGCGCCTCGCTCCTCGGGAAGCCCAAGGCGATCCAGACCATCGCGAATGTCAGCGCGAATGAAGCGAAAGCGCGGTTGAGTGAAGGCCTGTTGCAAGTTCTCCAGCCGACCCGTGATCAACGAATCGATCGCGATCACTTCGTGACCCTCACTGAGCAAGCGATCAACGAGATGGCTTCCGACAAATCCCGCGCCACCGGCCACCAAGCATCTCTTCACGTTGCGAGATTCAGTCTGACCTGTTCGCGCTGAGGTTTCCGCGCTTGCCGCTGACGCTGCGGGACCGGAGCCGGAGCCGCGAATTTGTCGGCCAATGCAAAAGTACATGAAACCGGCTTGCGTGGCCTTTTGCGGATCCAACACGTTTCGCCCGTCAAAGATCACCGCATGCCGCATGCTCGCGCGAAGTTCCGCCCATTGCGGAGTTCGAAACTCATTCCACTCCGTCACGATCATGAGCGCATCCGCGCCTTTCGCGGCGGCTTGCGCGGAATCCGCGCAAACAAACGGTCGCGTGAAGGACTTCAATGCAGTTTCGCGCGCGACGGGATCATAGGCGACGACCTCGGCGCCCGCGTCGACGAGTTTCTCAATAAGATAAAGTGCGGGTGCCTCGCGCACATCATCGGTCTGGGGTTTAAAGGCAAGGCCCCACATCGCGATTCGGCGGCCTCGCAATGTTTCACCACGTGAGGCGAAATAGTCGCGAACGCGTTCAAACAAAATGAGCTTCTGGCGGTCATTGACTTGATCGGCGGCATCCACCACCTGCATCGGCACACCCACAGCGCGTCCGCTGTGCACCAAGGCCTTAACGTCTTTCGGAAAACACGAGCCCCCAAAGCCGACACCAGGATGGAAGAAAGCCGGGTTGATTCGACGATCCGAAGTGAAGCCACGGCGAACATCGTTGATATCAGCGCCCCAGCGATCCGCCAAAAGTGCCAGCTCGTTGATGAAGCTAATTTTCACGCTGAGAAAAGCGTTGGCGGCGTACTTCGTCATCTCGGCTGAGACATTGTCCATGACGATGAGCGGATTGCCGTTTTTCAAAAACGGCTCGTAGAGCTCGCGCATCACCGCTTCGCCGCGCCCGCCGGCTTGCACGCCAATCACCACGCGATCAGGTCGCAAAAAATCTTCGACCGCCACACCTTCTTTGAGAAATTCGGGATTGCTCACCACCTCAACATCATCGGCACCCAACGACGCCAGTCGTTCACGAACGCGCGAGGCCGTGCCGACGGGAACAGTGCTCTTGAGCACGAGCACTAAAGGCGCGCGATGAGTTTTCGCCACCGCATCGACGACGCTCATGGTGGGGCCAAGATCAGCGCTGCCATCTTCGCGTTCCGGGGTTCCAACGGCGATGAACGCGACATCCGCGCCGTGCATGGCTTCCGCAAGATCGCTGGTGAATTGCAGGCGAGGGCGAGCTCGCTGGAACAAATCCACCAAGCCTGGCTCATAGATCGGAATTCGCCCCTCGCGGAGGGCGCGAATTTTGTTTTCGTCGCGATCGACGCCCACGACTTGATGCCCGGCGTCAGCAAAGCCGACGGCTGCCACTAAGCCGACATATCCCGTACCGATGACGACGACCTTCACGACTTGCTCCTTCAACGACTTCGATCGGCCCAAATTCGCCAATCTTTCGCTGCGTTGAGAATGTTTCACCTCTTCCCGAGAGAGGGTCAAGCGACGTAAAACCGCTTCATGGCGGCCGCACCCACAAAGCCCTCGAAAATTAAACCGATCTTGATGACGGCGATTAAGCTTCTCTTGGCTGCGGCGTTGATCGTTTGGATTTTGCGCCAAGGCGCCTTGGATCTCGACAAAGTGAAGATGACGCTGTCGCGGTGGGACTTTGCACTGGCGCTCGGCGTGCTGAGCTTTCTGACTTTGGTGTTCAACACTTGGCGCTGGCTGATTTTGTTGAGAAGCCAAGGTTTCAACGCAAGCTTCAGGCAAACCTTAAGTCTGAGCTTCATCGGTCTGTTCTTTAACTTCGCCATGCCGGGCGGAGTCGGTGGCGATGTGGTGAAAGGCTACTATCTGACCCGCGATTTTCCGCATCAGAAGATGGCGGCTGTCGTCAGCGTGCTCATGGATCGGCTGATCGGCTTCTTTGTGATGTTGTTGGCGGCCTCCATGGCGAGCCTCGTGTTTTGGGATCGCCTCGATCATGATCCGCGGCTCTTGGGAATCGCCTTGAGCACGCTGGGTGCGACATCCGCATTTTTGTTGGTGTTGGTGCTTTCGCTCTCGCGCCGATTGCAAATCCCTCTGAAGCGCGGTGTGGATCGACTCAAGAATTTTCTTGGCTACGAAGCCTTTGCCAAAGTCTATCGGGCTCTGCACGCCTACCGAAAGCACCCCAAGGTGGTTTTGCAGGCGTTGGCATTGGCACTTGTGAACCAAGTTTTGCTAGTGACCTTCTTCGCGTTGATCGCCGTGGCCGTGGGCGAAGGTGAGTTTGATCACGCCGTGCTGTGGTTCTGCATTCCGATTGGCTTGGTTGTGCAAGCCTTGCCGCTGGCTCCGGCCGGTGTGGGTGTGGGACAGGCCGCGTTCTTCTTTCTCTTCGAAGCCGCACTTCAGCGACCCACACAAGTGGGCACCGTGGGCATCACGGTGATGCAGGCCTTGCAATTCGCACTGGGGCTCATCGGTGCCATCATTTACTTGCGCCGAGGCCGCCGCATGCCATCCGCTGCCGAGTTGGCGGCGACCGAAACCGTGACAGGTCCGGCATCGGAAGCTGACGCCAAAGCCACCGGAGACGCCTAAGGTGCGGCGACAAGAACGCGCCCTCATTCTGCGTACGCATCGCTATGGCGACGCTGATCTCATCGTGCACGCGCTCAACTCCGAGGGCGGCCGCCTCACCCTGTTTGCTCGCTCAGCATTGAAGTCCAAAAAACGTTTCGGCGGTGGCGTGCTGGAGCCGACGCATTATGTGCAGATCGCCTATGAAGATCGGCGCTCGAAGCTCGGCGGCGATTCGGAAATGTACACGCTTCACGAAGCGAGCCTGCTGCAAGACTTCGCCGAACTTCGCTCCGATTATGATCGTCTGCAAACGGCGCTGCGCTTGGTGCAGACTGTGGATCGTGTCGTCGGCGATATGGTGGGTGGTTCACCTGAGGTATTCAACCTGCTGGGCAACGCGCTTCGCGCTCTCATGAGCAGTTCAAGCCCCGAACGCTTGCACACGCATTTTTGCGTCCGTCTGTTGGCCTCGCAAGGTGTCCTGGAAAGCGAAAGCGAGGCTTCGCGCTTGGCCGCCCAACCTATTCAGGCTCACGCCGAGTCCGCTTTGGATGATTTGGACTGGCGACGCCTGAGCCGCGAGGCGGATCGCGCGCTTCGCGCCTATGCGGAAACCGGTGCGGTCTAAGCCGCACCACGTGCGCCGCCCGTCGGGCATCGTCGTTAGAATGCCGACTGCATGGTCAGCGTGAGCATCGACGTGAGCTTCTTGTATTGATTCGCACTCACGTTTGAATTGTTGATCGTGTATGTGGTTGTCCAGCCACCCGTCAGTTGCTCGGCGAACTTCTTCGAGAATCCAACCGTCAGCGCAATGTCATTGTCGACGCGTGCGTTGGAGTTCTGCGAATAGGCCAGTTGGTAGTAGGCCAGTTTCAAATTGAGGTTACTGTCCCAGTAGAAGGGGCGAACGTGGCCGATCCCGAGATCCAATCGGTTGTAAAAGACGTTTTTTCCCTTGGAGTTATTGATGGTGTAGCCGACGTCGGAAAGTAACAGCTTCTTTTTATCTTCGAAAGGGAAGTTGATGTTGGCCCACGAAAGCTTCACCTTCAATGCCGTCGCGTCGTTGTCTCCGGTCGAACTCGACAGCGTCGAATTGTCCTGGCGCATATCCAGATTGATGTTGGTGAACCAAGTTTCGTTCATCACCAAAAGATTCTGGAAATTGAGAATGTAAGAATTGAGGATCGGCTTGGACTCGTTTCGTTCGATACTCATGATCGTAGTTTCATAGCCAGGGATGATATCCATCTTATGGCCTTTGCCACGCAACAGACCCTTTCGAGTCCACGGCAAAGTCACGCCGACGACGGTGGGATCCGAATTGCTCAAGGCTTGCGCGCGCTGAAAGCTTTTGTCGACGGAGTACATCGTCAAGACATCAAGCTGTGCTGCGAATTCATGATCGGCTTCATAGATCGGGCGATAGCGGGCGCTGCCCATCAGCAGCGTTCGATAACCGATCGCATCGGTTGCCGCGCCTTGGTCGCGCGCCGAGTCCGAAGACAAAATCACGTTGTCATCAAACTGCTCACCAACTGTACCAGTGAGAATCCAGCGTCGCGAGCGCTCCGCCTCAAACTGTTGAAGTCGGAGGATTTGTTCGATGTAAGCCTCGGCGCGTTCGTCGAGCTTGGGATCGCTCGACTTGTCGAGTACGGCTTGAAAGGCGTCTTTCGCCTCGGTCCAGCGCTTGCGTTCAAAGTAAATCATGCCGCGATAGAAGCTGGCGGATGGTGAGAGCACTTTGTCGTTGGATTTTTCTACGTCTTGGAAAGCTGAGAGTGCCGAAATCGAGTCGCGTAATCGGTAAAAGCACAGACCACGATAGAAGTCGCGCTCGACCGGGTTCACAGTTGGTCCCTCAGCCAGTTCCAGGTAAACCACGGCGCGATTGAACTGTTCGATTTTGTACCGAGCCACACCGTACTGAAAGAAGTTGGAGCGATCCGTGGGATCCAATTCAATCGCCTGACCAAACAGATCAACGGCCTGCTGGTACCGTTCCGCCCGATACTCGGCGAGCGCTTGGGCCTGCAACTCTTGACTACGCTTTTTTCTTTGTCCTCGCTCCATGGGACTCAGAGCTAAAAAGGCACGGGTGAGTTCAGCGAGGCGCTGTGTTTCAAGCTGTCCCAGGCGAACTCGTTCAGCTAGGTTCTTTGAGGCAATTTCCAACTCTTCTTGCTCCATGGCCAATTGGGCTGTGTCCAGAACCTGATCCTTTTTCTCGAGGCGATTTTGCAAGGCGACCAAGAGTTGCTGTTCAGATTGGTAAGCGCGAAATGCGGATCGCGCTTGGTCGGCGGTATCGAAGACTTCGATGTTCTGAAGGCCGGTGCGATCGCGTCGCATGACAAAGGGATTGCGACGAACCTCTCGCTGGGCCACCTTCTGAACGAACTTGAGTCGCGCGTCCTCGGTTTTCATGTCCTCCCAGCTCGGCGCATAGAATTCGACGCGAAAGCCTTCAAGGTCGCGGAAGCTGATCGAATAGATGCCTGAAAATACCGAGGCATCCGGAGCCGTTTCTTCCAATTCGATTTGCACCACGCGGCCTGTATCGCCTTCGCGCATGAACAAAGTGGCGCTGTCGATCTTAAGGGGATCTCGATTCCACTCCTTGCGGCCATAATTCACCCGCACGGCGTCGCGGGCCGAAAGCGAAACGCGCTCAGCACGTCCCGCTTCAGCCTCTTGCGCTGAGGCGATACCGACGGCGCTCAAGGGGCCCAAAGGGCTCAAGCTCAGAAAGCTGAAAGCGCATAAAGCAACGCGTGCAAGCCGCGACATTCGCATCGAATTCGATGGATTCAGATTGAAGCCCAGTTTCATACATCGATTGCAAAGCGACCGTGGTTGCTCGTGGCGTTTCATCGCTGTCCACTCCCTGAAGGCATGCCCGTGCTGTGAACGATGTGAACCGAGCGCGGCTCACATCAAGGATCAGTTTGAAATAGTGTAGCGATGCGCCGCGGGCGAGGGGAGTGCTGGCTGAGATTATGGACCAAAAACGTCGCGGAAAATGCGAAAGGTCGAGTTTCAACTCGACCTTTCCAAATCAGCGATCAACGAATGTTGGCGCCTGAGCGGTATTAGTTGCCGATGGTCACGCGCACATTGACCTTCGCTGGCCCGCTCTCGATTTGTTGGTTACAGAATTCGCACACCGGAGGCGGTGGCAAGACTGCATCGATCGTGGGCGGGGGAACAAACACCGGAATACTCGTACCCGTCGTCGGCAGCGCCGGGCCGGCGAGTGGAGCTGTACCCAAGTCTTTGGCGTCAATCATCGATCCCGTCGAAGGTCCAGTGGGTGCAGGGCCTGCCGTCGAGGTGCCACCACTTGTCGTCGCGGGCGTGCGTGTGCTGGTCGAAGAACCGCTGCTTGTCGAACCGCTACTTGAACCGCTGTCTGTGGAAGCTGTACCACCGGAAGCGTTAGAATTCTTTTTATCCGAGGCATTGCCGCCGGACGCATTTTGCCCTTGGCCATTGCCCTGCGAGTTGGAGTTCTTATTCTCGTCTTTTTTCTCGTTGTTGGCGCGTTGATCTGCAACGGCGGCCCGAGGCGGATCATCCTTCGCGGCGACGCTCTCCGATGACATCTGCTGCATCTCAGTCGGCGGCACGATCTTAGGAGGTGCTGGCGGTGCGCCGGGAATGGCTTCAGTCTTTTGTCCCGCACCCACGGCAACGGGGTTCAAGATCACTCCGCCGGGTCCCATCTGACCCACCATGACCTCACCTTTGAAGGTCACGACTTCAGCTTTGTTCGTCTGCATGTTGAAGCTTGTTAAAAAGTCCGTACCGCGAACACCGGCAACCGCAGCCTTCGTTTTCACTTGGAAAGAGTTTGCCTGACCATCAGCGGCCGCATCGTTGTACATGTTTTCTTTTGCCGTAGCGGCGCGTACTTTTCCGTACACCACATTGAGCAAGACTTTCTTTTTATTATCCGTGGGCTTGTACTGATAGGTTTCCAAAACGATTCGCGATTCAGGTGAGATATTGAGTTCGTTGCCGTCGGCCATCTTCACTTTGGCGCGCGACTGAGGTCCCGCGACGATCGCATCGCCTTCGCACACCTTGCTTTGCGCAGCTCCCGCGGTGACTTTGCCTTTGCTCTCAATCTTGATGTCGCCTTTGGCGATCTCGATCACTCCGCAGGCGGCCTCGGCACTTTGAGCGCCCAACAGCGAAAGCCCCAAGCCGACAAGCAGAGTCGCAAAGCGAAAGGATTTTGTGATGGGGCTCGAAACCGGATCCTGATCCAATTTCATAGTCTCTCCTTGGCTCTTCGCAGCCCGAGCCATTCGCGGCAGGCCGTCGACGTTCAGTTGGGCGCATTCAAAGCGAAGCTGTTCGACCCAGCACCAAAATGCAGATCGAAGGATCTTAAAGACCCAAGCTTCTCTTCGGCACATTGTTCCGATGGCTGTAGAAATCCACGACGTCGTCTCAAATTCGACAAGTCAGTGGCTCAGAACTGAGCGTCTCAATTTGCGACGATGGCGCGGGCTCGCTCGAATGCGAGAATTTGTCGGGCCATCTCCAAAAGTCCATCACAGGCCAGATCCGGCCACTGCAGATTTTCACTCGGTGTCCCACTCGGCGGCCAACTCTCATGACCGAGCAAAAGTCCGGTTCGGCATCCCGCTCGTCTTCCCGCCTCGACGTCGCTATATCGATCGCCGAGCATCCAACTGGCTTCTAAGTCGACGCGAAAATCCAAGGCCCCGCGAAGGAGCATGCCGGGATTTGGCTTTCGCACCCAATGATTCGATTCCACGGCATAGGGCGCATAGTAAAACGCCTTCAGATCCACGCCATGTCGAGCGAACTCGGCCCGCATGCGACGATGAGTTTCATCCAAGTTGACGGGCTCGACCAATCGGCGCGCGATGCCGCTTTGATTGGTGGCGATAAGAAAAATAAATCCGGCGTCGCGAAGCAAGCGGAGCGCTTCAAATACGTCAGGCAGATATTCAATTTGCTCGGGATCGTTGAGGTAAACTTTGTCGATGATCAACGTGCCATCGCGATCTAAAAACACAGCTTTTTGCAGCGCACTCATGCTCTCGAGCTAATCGCCCCGCAAGCCAGGGTCAACCCTCGCCGCTGTCACTCTCTTCGCGTCGGCCTGTTGATCCAAAGCGCTCGCGCAGGGGATGTCGCGTTTCAAGTGTGCGGGCCAATTCATCCAGGCCCACGTGCGTGTAGCGACTCGTGGCTTGCAGTGTGGAATGACCAAGCAGCTCTTGCAGTGTTCGCAGATTGGCTCCGGATTGCAGCAAATGCGTCGCAAAGCTGTGGCGAAGTGCGTGCGGATGAAGTGGTTGCAAGAGCCCGGCCTCGACACCCGCCGCGCGCACTCGTGCATAAGCGGATCTCGTCGACCAAGGAGCTTGACCGCCCAGCACGTAAGCACCCGTACGTTGGTTCATCGCCCGCGCAAGTTCCTGGCGCACAAGCTCCGGCAAGATCACCACGCGCTCGCGCTCACCTTTGCCGCGAACTCGCAACTGCCCGCCACCCGTAACCTGCGGGGACACCTGCACCTGAGACCACTGTAGGCCGCAGGCCTCACTCACGCGCAAGCCCCCACCATAAAGGAGAAGCACTAAGAGCAAATCACGCTCAGCTGCCGTCTCACCCTGCGCCGCCTTGGCCTGGAGGCTGCGAATCAGGCTCAGGGCTTCATCGACAGATAAAAAGTGAGGGAGTCGCTGAGGCACCTTCGGCATCGGTAGGCGTGACGCCAAATCGCGGGCCACCCAAGCCTCGCGATGCAGCCAGCCCAAAAAGCTCTTGAGCGTGGCGACTTTTCGATTGCGCGAGGCCGCCGCTAAACCACTCCATGAGCGCTGAGCGGATCGACTCAGTTCCAGCACCATCGACTCAAACTCTGGATCGGGGGCCTGATCCGCCGGTGGGGGAGTAAGGCCTTCAAGTTCCTTACCCTGAAGTTCGGGTAGGGTGCCGTAGGCCTGTTCAAGATCCAGGCGGTAGGCGCGCAAGGTATGGCCCGAGCTGGATTCAATAAAGCTCATGTATTTCAGGTATTTAATTATGGCGCCAGCCAGCTTTCGGTTGCCGCGAAAGGGGTGGGCTGATGTCGTGCGAGTTGCCAAAAAACGTCCCTCGACACCCCTGCTTGGAAAAAATTGCAGGAGCTTTTACAAACTTTCTTGCACATTTTTCCGCAATGCGTTACTACTTCTCTCGACGCGTCGTCCCAAAATGAGACGAAGGGCGAGTTTGGTCTAACCACAATCGAAGGCGGTACGTTTATGTCGCAAACCCATTTCGATGGAAAAATCGATTCCACGTCCAAGGACCTCGTCGGCACACCTGTGTTGCCGGGTTCTGCCCTCCCGGTGGGAGGCCTTGGCGGCATCACGAATGGTGAGGCGATCTCGCCCCACAACGCAGACTCCAAGACCATCGTCTATAAGTCGGAAGTCATGCGCCAGCTGATGAAGATGATCGACCGCGTGTCGCCCTCATCGGCCACGGTGTTGATCTTGGGTGAGTCAGGTACGGGCAAAGAATTGGTCGCTCGTGCGATTCATGAGCGTTCGAATCGTCGCAACAAGCCCTTTGTGGCGATCAACTGCGGCGCGCTCCGCGAAACACTGCTTGAGTCTGAACTCTTCGGTCACGAAAAAGGTTCCTTCACCGGCGCCTACACTCGCAAGATCGGCTTAGCCGAAGCGGCGAACGGCGGAACTTTGTTCCTCGATGAAATCGGCGAGCTCACGCCCGGAATTCAGGCCAAGCTCCTGCGCTTCATTCAAGAAGGCGAGATCTTTCGCGTCGGCGGCAAAGATCCGATCAAAGTCGACATTCGTTTGATTTCGGCAACGAATCGCGAGCTCGACACCGAAGTGCAAAACAGCAACTTCCGAGAAGATCTCTACTACCGAATCAACACCATCACGGTGCATTCACCGCCGCTCCGTCGTCGTAAGGAAGACATTCCCTTGCTCGTCGAGCACTTCTTGCAGAAGTCGTCGCATCGAATTTTGAATCGCGGTCGGCAGATGAGCGAAGACGCGATGAAGATCCTCATGCGCTATGACTGGCCGGGAAACATTCGCGAACTTCAGAATGTTTGCGAGCGTCTGCAAATTCTGGCCGACGGTCACACGATCATGCCGGGCGATCTTCCCGAGCATATCTTGAACCCCGAGCAGAAGGTGACGACGGATAACTATGATCCGACGATCACGCTCTATGAGTTGGAAAAGCGTTACATTCTGAAGGCCCTGAACTATTTCGACGGCAACAAGACACAAGCCGCGAACGCGCTCGGGATCACCATCAAGACGCTCTATAACAAACTGCATGAGTACGGTGAATTCGAGAAGTACGCCGTGCACTCGCGCCCGAAAGTCTGATCTGACATCAGGTGAGATGATCGAGTTGAAATAAAAAAACCGGGCGAGAGCCCGGTTTTTTTATGGGTATCGCCAGCTCGGCGACACGCTGAGAATCGAGCCGCACAACCGCAGCTCGAACCTAAAATCAGATCATACCTTCGTCGTCGTCTTCATCGTCGTCGCTGTAGTCGTCGTTGAAGTCGCCACCGCTGGTTTCATCGTTCTCTTCAGCTTCTTCGTCGATCTCTGTCGAAGCTGTGTCCATGTCGTCCAATTCGTCTTCGCCCGGAAGATCTGCGCGATCAATCGCCAACTCGTCGCTCTCTTCATAAGGCATCGGAGGAATAACGACTGGAGCTTTCTTCGGAGCCGGCGCAGCCTTCGGTGCTGCGGCTTTCACTTTCTTCGGTGCCGCTTTTTTCGCGGTCTTTTTGGGAGCCGCTTTCTTAGCCGTCTTTTTGGCGGCTTTTTTCGCGGTCTTTTTGGGAGCCGCTTTCTTAGCTGACTTTTTCGTCGCCTTTTTTGCGGTCTTCTTTGTCGCCGATTTTTTTGTCGCTTTCTTTGCCTTCGCCGATTTCTTTGTCGCCTTTTTCTTTGCCATGCTTGCTCTCCCTGTAGTCCGTCAGTTCATCAGTTTTCTTAAAGTCTTCTCAAAGTCTTCTCAAAACTCGTTTTACAATTCTCTGCAAAAATCCCTGAAATATCTCAAACTCTTCAAACACCATTTTTTTATCGAACGAGTCAGTCGAACAAGTCAGTCGAAGCAGTCGTTCGAAGCGTGAAAGGCTTCGACCATCCCAACCACCGACCCGATCCCGCTCGCGATTCGAGCTGTGGCCCAAACTCGATGCCCCAACTCGACATCAAATCACGAGGCCCGCGCCCCATCGTTCATCGACGATGACACCTTGATCAGCGCGCGGCTCATATTCACCTCGAACTTGCCTCGCACTCGTCTCGCCGCCTTACGGGTTGCCACAAACTTGAGACGAGCCCAAGTCTGAAACACAGCGCCCCTGTTAGGCAACAGGGGCGACGCAAAACTTCAGCTTTTTAACCGACTTTCGTTGTTCGACTGACTTCCGTCCTGAATCCGTCGGACTCAAGACTCGTCCCTGTGGACTCGATCAGAGCAAGTCGTCGATGGCGCGCGCCAACTCTGGAGGCAGGGCGACAGAGATGAAGAATCCGCCGTCGAAGCCACCTTTGGCGGGGATCGAGGTGAAGTAGCCATAGGTTTTTGTGCGAGCTTGGTCGCGAATCGGTAGCGTCAGGCGAATGTAGGGATCAAACTTCGTGTTGATGAACAATCCCACCACCGTTGGGCTCAAGTAGAGCGCGCCGCGCAAGTCGGGGTTACGGTTGAAGCTGAGGCCCAGCGAAGGCAGTTCGCCCTCGGGGATGGCGGGCAGGGGATCGCCATTGGGGAGGCGGCCCTTGGGCAGAAAATCAACGCCGCGCAACACATGTTCTAAGGGGAGGCGAAGGACGAGGTGAGACGAGCCGTCCGGAGAAATCTCCAGGCCAATCGTGGCGCCCGGAATTTCGCGAATCGGGAGCGGTGCCTCAACGCCCACCTGCACACCAGGAATGAAGGGCAATCGGATCACCAAAGTTTTGCTCGCTCGATCAATGCTCACCACTTGCGTGCGGTCAAAGCGCCCACCATTGATGGCGCCATCCATCGACACGCTTTCCCAGCCCGTCTGCTGACCTGGGGGCTGTGAAGATCCACCTTCGCCAGGTTGGCCAGAGCCGAGCTGCGAGCAAGAGCTGCCGGCACACTCTGTTGCGGATTTGAATCCCGGCGCGCAAGCCGAAAGACTCAACAGCAGTGAACCCATCACCAGCATCTTAAAGTTTGGAGAGCGCATGAAGACCTCCCTTACAGCACAGAACCAGCACCAAAGATCCAACCGACACCAACTGTTCGGCTTCCCCACTCCGGGCCTTGAGCGAGTCTGGTCCAGAGTCCTGGGCGAAAGTTCGACACTTTTTCGCGACTCACTCGGTCCGCTGTTCAGCACCGACGAGCCACGCGCAAAGTTCGCCAAAGTGTCGAGTCGGGTGACGGCCTTTCGAGTCCACGGGCGAAGTGTGAAGAACTCTCCATCCGCCTCACGATGAAAAAAACCGCGAGCGGGGAGCTCGCGGTTCGCAATCACTTGGTCATTGTCGAGTTTTTCAACTCTTCGATCTGCACTCACTCAGGGCCTCACCTTGGGTCAGGCCCCTTGTGCGATGCTTGTTACGGACTTCAGCCGATCAGTTTCAGGGCCAACTGGTCCTTCGCGTTCGCCTGAGCGAGCGTCGAAGTCGAAGCCTGAAGCAAGATCTGGTTTCGAGTCATCTCAGCTGTCGAAGCCGCCACATCCGTGTCGCGAATTCGAGAGTTTGCAGCACTCAAATTCTCTTCTGCGACACCGAGGTTTGTGATGGTCGAAGTCAGACGGTTCTGCAGGGCACCCAAGTTGGCGCGCATGCCGTTCACCATCTCCTGAGCCTTGTCGAGTTCGCCGAGAGCAGTTTGTGCACCCTCTTTCGACGTATAGTCGACACCCGAAATACCCAATGCATCGATCGTGGCCACGTTCTCCGTACCGACGAAGGAGATGCGGTCCGCGAAGTCATCGTTGTTGATACCGACTTGGAAATCATATGTCGGTGTCGAACCATCCAGAAGACCTGTCGAACCCCACTTCGTCACTTGCGCGATCCGCTGCATTTCCGACTTGAGCTGCTGGACTTCCTTGTTGATGAAGCCACGCTCTGTGTCGCCGACTGTGTCCGAAGCGGCCTGGATACCCAGTTCGCGCAATCGAGTCACGATCGACGAGATCTCGTTCAAACCACCCTCAGCAGTTTGGACCAGCGACACGCCGTCTTGTGCGTTGCGGTTCGCCTGACGAGTCGAGCGGATCTGCGACTTCAAGTTTTCACTGATCGCGAGACCTGCGGCGTCGTCAGCCGACTTGTTGATACGGCTACCCGAAGCGAGCTGCGCCATCGAGTTGGCCACTTTAGATTGCGAATCACCCAAATTACGTTGAGCGTTCACCGATGCGATATTTGTCGAAATACGAAAACCCATGATTATCCTCCGTTAATTAAAACCATTTGTTACCTCCTTGTCTCATCCTCCCCCTTGAGGCGTTGTCTCTCGTTTGAGAGATCTGATTTAGTCGCAGGGGAATCGGCATCCGAGCCTTGATTTAAGTACATTGCGTGAGAACACAATTCTTCCTTGTACTCTTCGTCTCTCTTCCTTGAAGGCCTCCTTTCGAAACCATCTTCTCTGTCATGCGGAGATCTGTGACCTCAGTTCTCCGGCACATTCTGCGCCCCGTGATTCTTCTTCGCTCCTCACTCGCGGCATCTCTCTCACTAAGGTTCGAGCGATGTTCGCTGCATTGACTCGCGACAAGCTACTCATCGTCGTTGCGGACGGATTCTTGACAGGACGAGGGGCTTGTTCGTGGTCCAGTGTGGGTTTTCTGTCGCAAAATTGTGCCTTGGTCGCGTCTGGTCCTAGGGAAAAGTCCGATTTACCTAGGAGAAAAGCCCAGTTTGGCTCGACTTTCGGCATGCAAAAAAATCGACGCACACCATGCAACTCGAGGGAGGTCGGGGAGAAAATTTTGTCTTGAAAAGCCGTTTTGCGGCGGAAAAATGCTCGAGGTCGGCTTTCGCAACTTCAAGTGAGGTGTCGAGAAAATTCGATGATCTGTTCAGCAAGCCACTCGGGTTCATCTTCCATGACATGATGCCCGGCCTCGGGATGTCGAAGAACGCGAACTTGTGGGTTCAACTGCGAAAGTGAGCGGATCGATTCGCTTCGCACAAGGGGATCGCGGCCTCCGTGCACAATGGCGAGCGGTACAGGCAAATTCATAAACACGCTGGGCATGCGCGAGTCGGCAAGCAGGTGCAGGGCCTTGAAGAAGGCCGCGCCACAACGAGAGTCTTCGCGAAATGGTCGATGATAAAGCGCCACGAGTTCGGGCGTGATCAACTCGCGTCGAGCCATCACGAGATTCACGATTTGTTGCACCAGACGCATCGAATGCAAACGCGCCAGCTGCTGGCCAAATCGACGAAGCGGTAAAAACAACTTCGGTATTCGGCTCGGATCCGTCGCTGGTGCAATGACGATCAGTCCGCGCAGAAGCTCCGGTCGTCGAGCCGCCAGATGCAACGCAATCGCGCCACCCATGGAGCTTGCGAGCACCAGGGGCGGTTTGAAATTCGAAAACTTCGGACCCACAAATTTAAGTTCCAGGAATTTTTCCAGGACCTCGGCCTGTTGATCCAGTCCGTAATCAAGATTCTCGGGTTTGTCGCTGTCGCCAAAGCCCGGCCAATCCATGCACACAGCTCGAAATTGATCGGCGAGTCTCGGCACCAGCCGGCGCCAGATCAGCATCGAGGCGCCGATGCCGTGTAAGCAAAGTACACTCGGTCCATGTCCCGACTCTCGCCACGCCACATTCAAGCTTTGGCCATTCACCTGAACTTCGCTGCGTTGAAGTTCACCAAGGCGCGCGTTCAAATCAAGCTCCGGGCTCCTGAGCGCTGCCTCGGCGGACAGTTTCGCGGATCGTCGCCGGCCCCACCAAATGCCGACGCCCAAGACGAGTAAGACAAGACCTGCCGCACACAAGACGAGAAGACCAAGTTGCATCATCTCCGAATTCCAGATTGCGACAAAGGTCGATGCGTTCATTCCGAGACCCCCATTCGAGATACTCAGTTGATCTCGCAAAAGCGACAGAACGCCATTTCCCCGGTCAGTTCATACTGCGCCATCTGTTCACTTCGGGTGTGAAGTGGGGCGTAGCCCATCGTGCAATGCTTTTGAGGCGCATCGAAATGAATGCAGTCATCGCAAAACACCTGCGGCTGATACTTTTGCAGATCGCCCCAATCCACGCGATCCGTCTTCATGCCACGGCGAACGCGCTGAGGCGTGTACGTCGGTTTCGGCGCTGGCGAAGCTGATACTTGAAATGGGCGTGTTGGGCTCGGTTTGGACACGCACCGAGTGTCGGAGAAATCGGCGATTGAGGCAAGTCGGGTTGAATATTCTCGCTGATCAACAATCCATCAAACAGCGCCATCCAACTGCGCCACCAATCTGCGTGTCCACCTTGACGTCCGACACCCAGGCCTCATGCTGTGAGGAGAGCGACTTGGGGACTCGATCCCCTTTCAGATCCAAGCCGCCCCGGAAGTCCTACGACTTTTGAGCGACCCTTGGTCGCAGCCCATTCGATCTGATTTGCAAGCGGAGTGTTGAGCGCTCGTCAGCGCGCTCAAGAATGTGAATAAGCGGGAGGATGCATGTCGCAAGATCTCGACAAAATGACAGTGAAAGCCCAAGAGGCCATGCAGGCTGCCGCCAAAGTCGCCGAGGACAAATCACATTCCGCGGTCGAGCCTGAGCACTTGTTTCATCAGCTCCTCCACCAGACCGACGGCTTTGTGCCCAGCCTCGTGGTGACGGCCGGCGGTGCCGGCGCTTTGGCGAGCCTTCGCCGCGAAATCGAATCGAGCCTACAGCGTCTCCCGACAGTTTCCGGTGCGGCCAAGCGATTGATCGCCTCGCCTCGTCTGGTGAGTCTCTTTAGTCGGGCTGAAGTCGAATCTCGCGCGATGGGCGACAAGTTCATTTCAACCGAGCACTTTCTCTTGGCCGCCAGTCACGAGTCCGCGGGAGACTTCAATCGGCACCTTCGTGCCGCTGGCCTCACGCGCAATAAACTCGAAGAAGCTGTTCACAAAATGCGCGGAGGCAAAACCATTCAAGACGACCATCCTGAATCGACCATGGAGGCCTTGAAAAAATATGGTCGCGATCTCACACAGGCCGCGCACGATGGCAAACTCGATCCCGTCATCGGGCGTGATGAAGAGATTCGCCGCGTGATTCAAGTGCTGTCGCGAAGAACCAAAAATAACCCCGTTTTGATTGGTGAGCCCGGCGTGGGCAAAACCGCCATCGCCGAAGGACTGGCCTTGCGAATCATCAAGGGCGACGTGCCGGAAACCCTCAAAGGTAAAAAGCTGATTTCACTCGACATGGGCGCGCTGATCGCCGGCGCCAAGTATCGCGGCGAATTTGAAGACCGACTCAAGGCCGTCATCAAAGAGGTGACGGACTCTTCGGGCGAGATCATTTTGTTCATCGACGAACTTCACACGCTCGTGGGCGCGGGCAAATCCGACGGCGCCATGGACGCAGGTCAACTGCTCAAGCCCGCGTTGGCCCGCGGCGAGCTACGATGCATTGGCGCGACAACTTTGGATGAGTACCAAAAGTACGTCGAAAAGGACGCGGCTTTAGAGCGTCGATTCCAACAGGTCATGGTCGAAGAGCCGAGCATTGAAGACGCGATCACAATTTTGCGCGGCCTTAAAGAGAAGTATGAAATGCACCACGGCGTTCGCATTCGTGACTCGGCCATCGTCGCGGCAGTGAAGCTCTCCGCGCGCTATATCACCAGTCGATTCCTGCCCGACAAGGCCATCGATCTCATGGATGAGGCCGCCAGTCGTCTCGCCATCGAAATCGGCAGCGTGCCCGCCGAAGTGGATCAGCTCGAGCGCGAGCGAACGCAGTTGCAAGTGGAGCGCGAAGCTCTTCGTCGTGAAAAAGATGAAGCCAGCGCGGATCGTCTCGAGATCATTGAAGAGGAACTCGAAGGCATTGACGAGAAGGTCAAAGCCCTTCGCTCGCAGTGGGAATCTGAAAAATCCGAGATTGTTGAGCTGAAGACCACCAAAGAGCGGATTGAAACTTTGCGGGCGGAAATCGAACGCGCAGAGCGCACCGGCCAGCTCGAAAAAGCCGCAGAGCTCAAGTATGGCAAGTTGCCGGAGCTCGAGCGCCGCCTGAAGACCCTCAATGATCAAGCCGAAGAACGAGCTCGTCGCGGCGTCGCCCAAGAGGGGCGAATGCTGCGCGAAGATGTCGGCCCTGAAGAGATTGCATCGATTGTCGCGAAGTGGACAGGGATTCCGGTGGCGAAAATGCTGCAAGCTGAAGGCGATCGTCTGCTCAAAATGGAAGAGCAATTGCGGCAACGTGTGGTGGGCCAAGATCATGCGCTCACGGTCGTCAGTGATGCCATTCGCCGAGCTCGCGCTGAGATTTCCGATCCGAACCGCCCCATTGGCACGTTCTTTTTCCTCGGACCCACGGGCGTCGGCAAGACCGAGACCGTCAAGGCCCTCGCCGAATTTTTGTTCGACACCGACCAAGCTGTAATTCGCATCGACATGAGTGAGTACATGGAAAAGCACGCGGTCGCTCGTCTCATCGGCGCGCCTCCCGGCTATGTCGGTTACGAAGAAGGTGGTCAGCTCACCGAACAGGTTCGGCGCAAACCCTACTCCGTGGTGCTGTTGGATGAGGTTGAAAAGGCGCATCCGGATGTCTTCAACATCATGTTGCAGGTTTTGGATGAAGGAAGGCTGACGGATGGACAGGGTCGAACCGTGGATTTCAAGAATACGGTTTTGGTTCTCACCAGTAACATTGGTTCAGCGGCCATCATGGAGGCCGATCTCAATGCTGAGCAGAGAGCCAAGGCCATTCAAGATGCTCTCCGAGCCCACTTCCGGCCCGAGTTTCTCAACCGCATCGACGAGACGGTGATCTTCAATCGCCTCGAACCAGCCCAGCTCGACGGCATCGTCGGCGTGCAGCTGCAGCAGGTGATTCGTCGCCTTGCGGACAAGCGGGTGGAACTCGAAATCACGCCTGAGGCGCGTCGTTGGGTGGCGGAAAAGGGCTACGATCCTGTGTTCGGAGCGCGGCCACTCAAGCGCGTGATCCAAGCTGAAATTCTCAATCCCTTGGCGAAGGACCTCATCGCCGGGCGAATCAAAGCCGGAGAAAAGGTGAAAGTAAGCCGGGCCAACGGTGGACTTAAGTTCGACTCGGATCCGGTGATGTAAAGGCCAATGGATTGTGCGCCGCGGAAGTTCGATGCCTTCCGCGGCAATCCGCGCCGTCGGCCCCCTATTTTTCTTGGCCTCTAGGAACTGAATTCCAATTCGCCTTGAATTTATCCTTGGATCGACCCTTCCGTTTGACCTCCGGCGCTCTGCGACGCAAAGTGCCGACCGACGTCCATTCCTAGCAAAGTGAAGGGTGATTCATCGTGTTCTCCGGTTTGATTGAAGCCTGCGTTCCCATCCTCCGCGCCGAAGTGCCTTCGGGAGCGGACAAGGCGCATCTTTTGCGCCTGACCTTGGCGCGCCCTCAGGAATTCGTCGATGTGGCGGCTGGCGACTCCGTGGCTTGCGATGGCGTATGCCTCACCGTTGAGAGCTTGACCGACACCAGCCTGCAATTCGCTCTCGCGCACGAAACACTGCAAGTGACGGGCTGGACCGTGGCATCTCTGCAAGGTCTTCGCATGAACTTAGAGCGAAGCCTGCGCGCTGGCGACCGCAATCACGGTCATTGGGTCACCGGGCACGTCGACGCGCGCGCCACCGTACTCGACGTGCGCGACGCCAGTGGTGTGCGTTGGCTCAAAATCCAAGTGCCGAGTTCGCTGCGATCCATGGTGTGGCCCAAAGGCAGCTGGGCCGTGAACGGCGTCAGCCTCACGATCAACTCCGTTGAAGGGTTTGGCGAAATGCAGACATTGGAGCATTGCCTCATCCCTGAAACTCTCGCGCGGACCAACCTCGATCAGCTTCGTGTCGGCGACACGGTCAACGTCGAGGTGGATCAGCTCGCGCGCGCCTGGACGGCGTTGGCGGCCCAAGGCCTAGAAAACAAAATTGAACAACTTGTTGAAGAACGCATCGCCGCGAAATTCGCGGCGGAATTTTCACGAATGATTTCTCCTCCCGCCAATTCCGAGCGCGGCAAAGTTTGAAAGTGAGATCGAAGTGAACACGATTCAAGAACTCATCGAAGACATTCGCAACGGCCGTATGGTGATCCTGGTCGACGATGAGGACAGAGAAAACGAAGGTGATTTGGTATTGGCCGCCGACTTCGTTACGCCAGAGAACATCAACTTCATGGCGCGCGAGGCGCGCGGCTTGATTTGCTTGGCGCTGACCAACGAGCAGGTTCGGCGACTCGAATTGCCGATGATGGTTCGCGATGATCAAAATCGCTCGCCCAACAAGACTGCTTTCACGGTGTCCATCGAGGCCTCCAAAGGCGTGAGCACCGGGATCTCGTCGGCTGATCGCGCGCACACCATTCGCGTCGCGAGCCGAATCGATGCGATGCCCTCGGATGTGATCACGCCCGGGCACATCTTTCCCATTCGCGCTCAAGACGGCGGTGTGCTCAAGCGCGCCGGTCACACCGAAGGTAGCATCGACCTGTGCCGCTTGGCCGGCGTCAACCCAGCGGCTGTGATCTGCGAAGTCATGAAAGATGACGGCAGCATGGCGCGTGTTCCGGACCTCAAAGAATTTGCACGCAAACACGACCTGAAGATCGGAAGCATCGTCGATCTCATTTCCTATCGGCTGGAGCATGAAAGCCTGGTTGAGGAAATCGGCGCGGCAAGACTGCCCTCCGCCTTCGGCCCCAACTGGCGCGTGCGCGCTTTCCGGAACAGCGTCGATCAGGCGGAGCACTTGGCGCTTGAGTTGGGTGAGGTCGGAAATGGCGAGCCCTGTCTGGTGCGTGTGCACTCGGAATGCATGACCGGCGACGTCTTCGGCAGTCAGCGCTGCGACTGTGGACCGCAGCTGCACGAGTCGATGCGTTTGATTCAAGCCGAGGGGCGCGGCGTGTTGCTCTACCTCAGGCAAGAGGGAAGAGGCATCGGCTTGGCGAACAAGATTCGCGCCTACCAATTGCAAGATTCAGGTCTGGACACCGTCGAAGCCAACGTGCATCTCGGCTTTCCGCCGGATTCACGCAACTATGGCATCGGCGCGCAGATTCTTCGTCATCTTGGCGTGCAGAAAATTCGATTGCTCACGAACAACCCCACCAAACGCGCGGGTCTTCGTGGCTACGGCATCGACATCGTCGAACGTGTTCCCTTGGTGGTCGGAGCGAACCAAGAAAATTTAGCCTACATGAACGTCAAGCGCGACAAGATGGGACACATCTTCGAGCCCGATTCCAAGTGAGGTTTCAATGAAACGAAGTGTGAAGTCGAAAGCACGAGATCAAGCGCGCCAAGCTGGCGCCGTTCGCGGCGATCTCGATGGTCGCAAACTTCGAATCGGCATCGTCACCGCGCGATGGAACGCTGATATTACAGATCGCCTGCAAGCCGGTGCCTACTTGGCGTTGGCGCGTTCAGGCGTGAAAGCTTCGAATTTGATGAGCGTCAGCGTTCCCGGCGCCTACGAAGCCCCCTTGGCCGCCAAGGCTCTGTTGGAAAAGGACTGTGATGCCGTGATCGTTTTGGCCTGCGTGATTCGCGGTGAAACCACACACTACGATTATGTGTGCAATGCGGTTGAAAGAGGCTGCTCGCAATTGCAACTGGACTACCAACGCCCCGTGGTTTTTGGTGTGCTGACGGTGGAGAACCGCAAACAAGCTATGGATCGAGTCGGCGGCGCACATGGCCATAAGGGAATCGAGGCGGGCGAGGTCGCCGTCGAAATGGCCCAGCTCTTGAGCCTCGTGCGCCGAAAAAGCCGCAAGGCCCTGAGCGCCAAGTGATGCGCTCGAAGGCTTTCGTGGCCGCTCGGTCTAAGACCGGTTCGATGTGACCGTGCGAACGTCGACCTTCATGATTCGGAGAGCTTGAGATGAAGCCGGACGAAACTTTGCCACCAGCTCAGCGCTCACCCCCGAGTGCAACATTGAGCGCGGGATCGGCTCCTGAATCAGGAAAGCCGGTGTCGCCACCAGGATTGGCACCGCAAGAGTTTCGCAAACGAAAGCGCGAAATCTTCGCCATCGTCGCGCTGGCATCCCTGTTTCTGATTCTCACCTTCATCGAATTCAAGCTCGTCGGCATTTCTCAGCAGCTGCCGTTCATGCACTCGATTTTCTTCTTCGGCCTGGTCAACTTCAACATCATCCTGCTGTTGCTGTTGTTCTTTTTGATTTTCCGCAATGTCGTCAAAGTCTTCGTGGAGTCCAGCGGTCGAGCCGTTGGCAGCTCACTCAAAGGCAAGTTGATCGCCGCCTTTGTCGCGTTTGCCTCGGTCCCGACCGCGCTGATGTTTTTGATCTCGGTGTTCTACATCAATTCCAGCTTCGACAAATGGTTCTCAGTGCGCATGGCGAGCGTGTTGAAGAACTCTCTTGAGGTGAACCAAGAGTATGTCTTTGCCGCCAAGAATCGAAACTATCACTTCGCCAAACTGATCGCCCAAGATCTGCGTTCGCGAGGCGGCCGCGCCGAGCCCGTCATCGCCGATGCGCGACGCCGCTATGATCTCGACTCTGTCGAATACTATCCCGGGCTGTTCGCCGCCCGCGTGCTGACCGTCGCCGACGATGATGTGATTCCGCCGCCGCCCCCGGTGTCGTTGGAGTTTTTGCGAAAGGGAATCCTTCAGCGAGCTGAATCGAGCACGATTCACCAATTTGGAGAGGGCAATCTCGTCCGTGTCATTGTGCCGATTCAAAGGCGCGCCGAACGCGGCGCGATTGTGGTGTCGACCTTCATTCCCATTTCGCTCATCTCAAAAATCGACGACATCTCCGCCGCCTATGAAGAGTTTCGAAATCTGAATCCGCTCGAGTATCCGCTCAAGTCCATCTATCTCATCATCTTAAGTCTCATGACCTTGGTTATTCTTCTCTGTGCGACTTGGTTTGGATTTTATTTGGCGAGAGAGCTTTCAATCCCCCTCGAGGTCCTGGGGAGTGCCTCTCGACGTGTCGGTAAGGGCGATTATCAACCGGTGGGACTGCGCTCGGGCTCCAAAGAAATCAATCAACTGGTGGCCAGCTTCAACGCCATGGTCGGACAGCTGGATCGCTCAAAGCGCGAAGTGCTGCAAGCCAACAAAAACCTGACGGAGACACTGGAGCGTCTTGATGAGCACTCCCGCTACATCCAGGTCGTACTCTCCAATGTCACCACAGGTGTGATCTCCGTCGATCAAGACGAGCGCATCACCACCGTCAATCGGCATGCGGCCCAGCTCTTGGAGATCGAGCCTGTCAAGTACGTCGGCCGTAAAGTCGGCGAAGTCCTATCCGCCGAATACTTCCAGCTGTACCGAGAACTGCTGCGACAAATGCGCGCGCACGGCTTCGTCACCTTCCAAAAGGAGATTCGCGTCGATCTCAAAGATCGATCCGTGCCTCTGCAAGTGAACCTCGCGCTACTTCAAGACGAGCGAGGCCAAGATTTAGGAAAAGTATTGGTCTTCGACGACTTGACCATGCTGCTCAATGCCCAAAGGGCCGCGGCCTGGACGGAAGTGGCCCGACGGATCGCTCATGAAATCAAAAACCCACTGACGCCGATCAAGCTTTCCGCTCAGCGCCTTGAAAAGAAGTTCGGCGATCAGATCAAAGATCCGGCCTTTTCGTCATGCATCGGCATGATCATCCGTCAGACCGATGAGCTGAAACATTTGGTCAACGAGTTTTCAAACTTCGCCCGACTACCGCAAACCAAGCCCGTCCTCGCCAGCCTTCATCAAGTTTGTGTCGACGTCTTGGACATGTACCGGGCTGCGCATCGAGATGTGAATTTCGACTTTGAAACTGAAGGTCAGACACCCGAGTTTCGCTTTGACCCCGAGCAAATCCGTCGCGTGTTGATCAATCTCATCGATAACGCTGTCGCGGCCGTGCAGCAGCAGCCATCCCCGAAGGTCATTTTGCGTTTACAATACGACGCTTCGCTTAAGTTGGTTCGGCTCATGATCATCGACAATGGTCCCGGAATTCCGGCTGCGGATCGCGATCGCGTTTTTGAGCCCTACTTCTCGACAAAAGAAAGCGGTACCGGCCTGGGTCTCGCCATCGTTCGTCGCATCATCGAGGACCACAACGGCTTTGTGCGCGCGCTCGCCAATGAGCCGCAAGGAGCCAAGCTGCTGCTCGAGCTTCCGGTCAATGAAGTGAGCGAGCCCACGGGGGCCGAACGCGTCCGCTAGTCATTGCCCCGTGGACGTGCTAGCGTGTGGCCCTCGGAGGCTCAAATGTCGAACATCCCGCAATCCACTTCGGCGTCGTCCTTACCTTCTTCGACACCTTCATCGACGCAAATGCCGACGGTGGTCACAGAACCTGTGGCCAAGATTCTCGTCATCGACGACGAGGCTCCCATTCGCGAAGTTCTCTCCGCCAGTCTCCAAGATGAAGGCTTTGAAGTGCGCACGGCGAGATCCGGCGACGAAGGCTTGCGAGTCTTGGAAGAGTATCGCCCGCAGGTCGTCTTTCTCGACATTTGGATGCCGGGTTCGATGGATGGCCTCGACGTTTTGAAAGAAGCTCGGCCGAGGACGCACGATTGCGAGTTTGTCATGATGTCGGGACACGGCAACATCGAAACCGCCGTCAAGGCCGTTAAGCTTGGCGCTTGGGACTTCGTCGAGAAGCCGCTGTCCATCGATCGAATTTTGATTCTCGCCAAGAACATTCTCCAGGTTCAGCAAGAGCGCGGCGAGAAAAATGCGCTGCTCAATAAACTTCGTAAAAACATCGCCATCATCGGCGATTCGCCACCGATGATGGAGCTCAAGCAATTGATTGCGCGCGTGGCGGCCACGAATTCCTGGGTCTTGATACGTGGAGAAAACGGGACGGGCAAAGAGCTGGTCGCGCAAAACATCCACTACCTCTCGCATCGCGCCTCGAAACCCTTCGTTGATGTGACCTGTGCGGCAATTCCGGAAGATCTCATCGAAAGCGAGCTCTTTGGCCACGAAAAGGGCTCTTTTGCGGGCGATAAGGCTCGCAAGGGCAAATTCGATCACGCCAACGGCGGCACAATCTTCCTCGACGAAATCGGCGACATGAGCCTGAAGCTCCAAGCCAAGATTCTGCGCATTCTCCAAGAGCGACGATTCACTCGGGTCGGTTCCGATACACCCATCGAAGTGGATGTGCGAGTCATCGCCGCAACGAACAAGAATCTCGAAGAAGAGATCAAAGCCGGACGCTTCCGCGAAGATCTGTTCTATCGACTCAATGTCATTCCTTGCCGAGTCCCGCCGCTTCGCGAGCGCACAGCGGATCTCGCCGCCCTCGTGCAGCACTTCAGCGAACAATTTGCGCGGCAAAGTGGCCTGCGGCCCAAAGTCATGTCGGAACCCGCCACGCAAAAGTTGGCTCAGCACACTTGGCCGGGCAACGTGCGCGAACTTCGCAACTTCATCGAACGCGTCTACATTCTCACGCCGGGGGAGTTCGTCGATGTGCATGATCTGCGCTTCGCAGGCCTCGCATCAGCAGGGCATGCGGTCGACCCCGTCGAAGACGAAATGGGCGAGATCGGCTCATTCCGTGAAGCGCGAGCAAAATTCGAAAAGGAATATCTGCTCAAGAAAATCGCCGAGAACAAAGGCAACATTTCAAAGACCGCGGAGGCCATCGGACTTGAGCGAAGCTACCTGCATCGCAAAATCAAAGGTTATGGCATCGACGTGGAGGAGCTCGTTTAATGCGTTGGTCGAAATCTCATCTCCATACTCTTCGTGATGCTCCGGCCGACGCCGAGATTCCTAGCCACAAGCTGCTTTCGCGTGGCGGCTACATTCGCAAAGTGGCGCCCGGGATTTACACATACGGGAATCTGATGCTCCGATCTTTGCGAAAGCTCGAGCGCATCATCCGCGAAGAATTGGACAAGCGGGGAGCGCAAGAGCTTCTCATGCCCATGGTCCATCCCGCCGAGCTCTGGCAAGAAACGAATCGCTGGAAAGAAATGGGCGATGGCCTGCTCAAATTCAAAAACCGCAATGCTCACGAATTCTGCTTGGGCGCCACGCACGAAGAGGTCATCACCGACTATGTTCGTAAGGATGTGAAGTCCTATCGTGATCTGCCCGTGAATCTCTATCAGATTCAAACCAAGTACCGCGACGAGATTCGTCCCCGCTTCGGTTTGATGCGCGGTCGCGAGTTCATCATGAAGGACGCCTACTCCTTTGACGTGGATCCGCCCGCGGCCTTGAAGTCCTACCAACTCATGTACGACGCTTACCAAGCCATCTTCGATCGCCTCGGACTTCACTATCGGATTGTCGAGGCCGATGCGGGCAATATCGGAGGTAGCCAGACTCACGAGTTCCAAGTTCTCGCCGAGGCCGGCGAAGATCACTTGATGGTTTGCGATGATCAAGGTCAGACCCAGTGTCAGTTCGCCGCGAATATTGAAGTCGCTCCCGCTCGCGATTCTCAAACCGCCAGCGTCGATGCAAGTTCCGCTTTGCCACTGGAAAAGTTCGCTACGCCGGGCTTAAAGACCATCGCAGCCTTGGCGAAATCGACAGGGCTTAAGGAAAGCCAACTCGTTAAGACGATGTTCTTTTCTTCCAACCCCGGTACGGATCCGCAGAACAAGGCCCTCATGCCCATCGCGGTTTGCCTGCGGGGTGACGATGAAGTGAACCCGGTAAAACTGAAGAACGCCCTCGGACTGACCAATCCGCCGCTGCTATTGACCGACGAAGAAGTGCGCCAAGTGACCGGCGCTTCGCCCGGCTCCTGCGGTCCGGTAGGGCTCAAGATTCCCATTTACTTCGATCACGCTCTCGAAGGGCGACAGAACTTTATCGTCGGCGCCAATGAAGACGATTTTCATTTGAAGAATGTGAACCTTGATCGCGACGTGAAAACCGCAGGTCAATTCAAAGGCTTCAAAGATCTACGTCTGGCTCGCGCGGGTGATCAGTGCCCTCGTTGCGGCAAAGGCCGCTATGTCTCCAAGCGCGGCATTGAAGTCGGACATGTGTTCTATCTCGGCACGAAATATTCGAAAGCCATGAACGCCAGCTTCCTCGCGCAAGATGGCAGCAGCCATCCTATCGAGATGGGTTGTTACGGCATCGGTGTCACGCGCACCTTGCAGGCGGCTGTCGAACAAAGTCACGATGCTGACGGCATCATTTGGCCGCGCGCGATCGCGCCCTTTGATGTCGCACTCGTGGTCCTCGATCCGGACGATGACGAAGTCATGCAAAATGCCTCTATCGTCGAGCGCGAATTGCAATCGCGCGGCTTCGACACCTTCATGGACGATCGAGCTGAGCGCCCTGGAGTGAAATTCAAAGACGCTGACCTTCTCGGCTTCCCCTTGCGCCTCACCATCGGCGGTCGAGGCCTCAAAGAAGGCATTGTCGAAGTCGTCACTCGCCACGACAAAAAAATGGAGAAGGTGCCGTTAGAACAAGTGGTCGACCACGCCACTCGATGCTTGCAACATAGTGGACAAAAAAGCTCGAGGGCGCCGGCATGAGTGACCCCAAGCTCTTCGTGGCCCTTGACGTCGATGATCCGGCTCGCGCCGCCGAACTCGCCCGTGATCTCGAGCATCCTGGCATCGGCTTCAAAGTCGGCCCTCGGCTCATCTTGCGAGAAGGCGCGCGCCTGGTGCTAAAGATCGCCCAGCACGGACCCGTGTTTGTCGACTGCAAGCATCTCGATATTCCGTCGACCATGACTTCAGCTGTGCGAGCCGCGTTCGAATCCGGCGCAAGCTATGCGACGGTGCACGCTTGGTCGGGACCCACGGCGCTTCGCGAATTGGCTGAACTTGAAGCGCGACTCAATCGCGAACGTCACTTTCGCGTCCTGGTTGTCAGCGTCCTCACCAGCTTTTCTCCCGACACCTTGCCCTTCGGACTCAAAGGTCGCGACATTGGCGCGGACGTCTTGGGCCTTGCCCAAGAAGCCCAGGCCTCCGGCTTGAAAGCTTTTGTCTGTTCGCCCCATGAAGCTTCAGCACTTCGCCGCGCCATTCCCGATGCGCTCATCATCACACCCGGTGTACGGCCCTCGGGCTCGGCCAAGGGTGATCAGGTTCGCGTCGAGACTCCACAAGCCGCGGCTCTTCACGGCGCCAGCGGCATGGTCGTCGGGCGTCCGATCATCGAGGCCCCCGAGCCAAGATCCGCAGCACTCCAAATTCTTCGCGAATTCACCGGTGAGGCGGTCGCGCCATGAAACGTCACGGACCATCCAAGTTTCGTTCAAAATCCGCCGCCCCCGCGGCACCTCGCTCCGGCAAGTCGGCCCCTCCAGCGTTCAAACCCCAATCCCATGGCCGAGGCCCAAGGGGCGCCACGGCACCCACCACTGCGCCGACCAATTCGCCGAACACGGCCAAGGGTGCGCCCTCCAACGCGCGGAAAAACACCAAGAGCCTCGCTGCGCAAGGCTTTGCGCCGCAGAATAAGCGCGAACGATTGGTGATCGGACTTCATTCGGTGCGTGAAGCCCTCAAGGTCAGGCCGCATGCGATCCTGCGACTCGGGCTTCGCGATGATTATCAGCGAGCCCACCAGCTCAAAGAGCTCGCCGAGCTGGCTGAATATTCGTCCATCACCGTGCAGAACCTGAGCGCATCAACACTCGATGATCTAGGATCAGGACATCAAGGCGCCGCCGCGATCGTCACTGAGCTGCCACAGTGGAATCTCGACGAGGTCGCCCAACTCAAGCGCGCGATGATCATCGCGTGTGACAATCTCGAGGACCCACACAATCTGGGATCAATCCTCCGCAGTGCTTGGCTACTCGACGCCAAAGCCGTGTTCGTGCCCGCCGACCGCAGTGTGGAGCTCACTTCGACGGTGGCCAAAGTTGCCAGCGGCGGTGCCGAGCACGTTCCCGTCGAGGTCGTCGATAATTTGCCGCGCGCCCTCGAGGAGCTTAAAGCCAAGGGCTTCTGGGTCTTCGGTCTTGCGGAGTCCGGGACGCGATTTGCGTGGGATTTCGAATTGCCCGAGAAAATTGTGTGGGTGATCGGCTCGGAAAGCTCAGGATTGCGCATCACGGTTGAGCGAGTCTGTGACGAACTAGTTCGCCTCCCGCAAGTGCCGGGCGGCTCCAGCTTTAATGCGGCCATCGCCGGCAGCATGGCGATGTATGAATCTGCTCGCCAAGCGGGCAAATCTGGCCCAGGAAAGCTTTGACGAGACTCGCCCCTTTCCACTAGAACCATTGTTCGCTCAAGGCGAGTTCTGTGCTGGCTTAGCTCAATTGGTAGAGCAGCTGATTTGTAATCAGCAGGTTGCGGGTTCGAGTCCCATAGCCAGCTTACTTTTCCCGCGGCGGGCGTTCCGTCCCATTCTCTCGATTCAGCTGAAAAAAGTTTGGCGCATTGTCGCCTAATTTTCCGAAGTCCAATCGGGCGAAATGAGACGGTGAAGTACAGTTCGAGTTCGCCAAGATCGCTCCGAAATGATTGGGCCGAAATGATTGGGCCGAAAAAATCAGGCCGAAAAAATCAGGCCGGAAAGATCAGGCCGGAAAGATCAGGGCTGGGAAACTGAGTTGATTCAGAAGGGCCGAGGAGAGGTACCCAAGTGGCCAACGGGGGCAGACTGTAAATCTGCTGGCTATGCCTTCGCAGGTTCGAATCCTGCCCTCTCCACCACTTGCACTTCACTCAGATCCCTGTCTTAAAGCGAGTTGTTTGGCGCATCCGAAACCAGTTCCGAGTTTTTGTCGGCAAGAAGTGCTGTCAGCGAAGATCTCTTGGCGACTTTTTCTTGGCGAGTGTTTTTGAGCGAAGTTTAGTAAGTAAAGGTTTGAGAGAAAGCGGGCGGGAGTAGCTCAATTGGCTAGAGTATCAGCCTTCCAAGCTGAGGGTTGCGGGTTCGAGACCCGTCTCCCGCTCCAAATTTTCTCAACCGTGACTGAGTTTTATCGATAGTCGGTGCAAGGACCTACGGGTCGGCTTCAGCAAATTTCCGGGTTCAATCCCGCTCGGATCCGGAAAACGCGGGCCAAGCATCTGATTCTGCCCATGTGGCTCAGTGGTAGAGCACACCCTTGGTAAGGGTGAGATCGCGAGTTCGATTCTCGCCATGGGCTCCATTATCTGTCCCACACAGCGCGTCGACGACTCCTCAAAGACCAACCTGCCGTTCCCGAATCGAGAAGCGATTGCGTTTTGGCGCCGTGTATGGGAGTCCTCTCCCTTCGCGCTGAACGTGAGCTCGGTGATCGGAGGGTCCGATCGATGTTCCGTAAGGACCCTGCAGATCGATCATCTCGAATTTCAGTGAATATTCAGATTGAAATTCAGGCTCGTTCGGAAGAAAGTCTTCGGTTTCCAAGTACGTCGGCGAAGACGTTGAAAGGGCGGTCGATTTCGATCGTCGGGTCTTCGTGCGTCTGTAGCGTTTCGGTCACGGAGTCTTCGTTCGCTCTCATCATTCATTGATAAGACGAACGATGATGAAGCGAAGTGAGAAAAACGACGGATCTGTCGCTTCGGCGTTTCGCCTCGGTCGACGATCTGGTCTTGGGTCAGCGTAAGGCTTGGGCCGAGAGCATGGAGCGAACGTCTCAGGCGCGAAGTGAAGTTTGAGGTTAAAGGATAATTTTTGGGCGATTGACCCAGGAGGAAGGCAGAAATGGCTAAGGAGAAATTTGACCGGAGTAAACCCCACGTGAACATCGGCACCATCGGTCACGTTGACCATGGTAAGACTTCGCTCACAGCAGCGATCACAAAGGTCTTGGCTGAATCGGGTGGCGCAACCTTCCTTGCTTACGATCAAATCGACAAAGCTCCGGAAGAAAAAGCGCGCGGAATCACCATCTCGACTTCGCACGTTGAGTATCAAACAACAAATCGTCACTACGCTCACGTCGACTGCCCCGGCCACGCTGACTATGTGAAAAACATGATCACTGGCGCAGCTCAGATGGACGGCGCGATCTTGGTCGTGTCGGCTGCTGACGGTCCGATGCCGCAGACTCGTGAACACATCCTCCTCGCTCGCCAGGTCGGCGTTCCGGCGATGGTCGTGTTCATGAACAAAGTCGACATGGTCGACGACAAAGACCTTCTTGAGCTCGTCGAAGTTGAAGTTCGCGAACTTCTCTCGAAGTACGAGTTCCCCGGCGACGAAATCCCGATCGTTAAAGGTTCGGCATTGTGCGCTCTCGAAGGCCGCAATCCAGAAATCGGTCGCGATGCGATCTTGAAGCTGATGGCGGAAGTTGATCGTTACATCCCGCAACCGGCTCGCGCGGTGGATAAGCCCTTCTTGATGCCTGTTGAAGACGTGTTCTCGATCTCGGGTCGCGGTACAGTTGTGACCGGCCGAGTTGAGCGCGGTATCATCAAAGTGAACGACGAAGTCGAAATCGTGGGCTTGAATCCCACACAAAAGACTGTCGTCACTGGTATCGAAATGTTCCGCAAGCTTCTCGATGAAGGCCAAGCTGGCGACAACTGCGGTTGCTTGCTGCGTGGTACGAAGAAAGAAGAAGTTGAGCGCGGACAAGTCCTCTCGAAGCCCGGCTCCATTAAGCCGCACAAGAAGTTCAAGGCTGAAGCTTACATCCTCACTAAGGAAGAAGGCGGACGCCACACTCCGTTCTTCAACGGCTATCGCCCGCAGTTCTACTTCCGTACGACAGACGTTACTGGTGTCGTGACCTTGAAAGAGGGCACTGAGATGGTGATGCCTGGCGATCGCGTTGAAGTGTCGGTCGAGTTGATCGCTCCCATCGCGATGGAAAAAGAGCTTCGCTTCGCGATTCGCGAAGGCGGACGCACCGTGGGTGCCGGCGTTGTCGTCGACATTCTCGAGTAGTTTTAATCACAAGTGATTCAGGTGAACGGGCCGTAAGGCCCGTTCTCGCGTGAAGGCACGAAGTCTTTGTCACCGTTGTCTGGTTCCGGAAGGGCAGTAGCTCAATCGGTAGAGTTACGGACTCCAAATCCGTCGGTTGGGGGTTCGAGTCCCTCCTGCCCTGCCAGTTTCAGACCCTTTGATAAAGTCAGCTCGGGCTTTCCGTTTGAGATTGCCAACAAGAGGGTGGTCGAGGTTCCTCACTCTTTGCCAGGCGAATGCGAAATCAACATTCTAACCACCAATCTATGGTTAGACGTTTATTGGCAGAGCTCAGAAACTTCTCGGCAACGGGCTTCCGAATTTCAACCACGGACTTAGGTTATTAAAGGTCAGGTCAAAATGAGCACAAACTCCACGGCAAATCCGAACGCGACTTCGTCGAACGTCAATTCGATGGAAACCGCCACGGATCTCAACGCGAAATTTGTTACCGTCGGCTTCCTAGGTGCAGGTGTTCTCGTCGGTATCGGTGTTTCGATCTTGATTGAAGCCGGCGCGGCGATCGCCACGGGACGACTCGGTCAATTCTTTGGCAACGAAACGGTGAGCCATGGCGTGCCCGTATTGCTCGGATTGATCACTTTCGCGGCCTTGCAAATTCGTCCTGATGCTAAAGTTTGGGGCGACGAAGTTGTGACGGAACTGCGCCGAGTGGTTTGGCCCTCGCGTCCTGACACCACGCGAATGACAATCTTTGTTTGTGTGATGCTCCTTTTGTCGGGAGCGGCTCTCGGACTTCTAGATGTGGTGTCTGGAAAGCTCGTCGAGTGGCTTCTGAAGCAGAACATTTTTGGGTCGCTGTGATGCAGCCGACCTTGGAGACGCGCATGGAAAAGAAGTGGTACATCGTGAACGTCGCGACGGGGAGCGAGGCCACGGCCAAAGCTTCGATCGAAAAGCGGATCGCTCAGCATAAGATGGAAGAGCAGTTTGGCCAGATCTTGATTCCCGCTGAAAACGTCGTGGAATTGGTGAAGGGTCAAAAGACGACGCGTTCACGCAAATTTTTCCCGGGCTATATGTTCGTGGAGATGCTTCTGAACGAAAAGACTTGGCATTTGGTGAAAGGTTCTTCAAAAGTGACGGGCTTCGTCGGAGGCCAAAAGCCAACTGCGGTGCCACCGGATCAAGTTCTCCGGGTGACACAGCAGATGGAGACTGGTGCGGAAAAGCCTCGTCCCAAAGTGAAGTTCTCGGTTGGCGAGAATGTCATGGTGGTCGATGGTCCGTTCAGTAACTTCAATGGCACCGTCGAGGAGATCAACGACGATAAGGGCAAAGTGAAGGTCTCAGTCAGTATCTTCGGTCGCCCCACACCCGTTGAACTCGATTTTATTCAGGTTCAAAAAGTCTGATTGGTAAGGAACCCTTCGGGGAACTTTGAGATCAGATCGGTCGTCGGGGTCGGTACCCCGATGGCTTAAAGAAAGAGAAAACCTTCGTCAGAAGGCATGGAATTTAAACCCCCGCGCTAAGGAGTGGGAAATGGCAAAAAAAGTAACTGCAATGATCAAATTGCAGATTCCGGCAGGGAAGGCGAATCCAGCGCCGCCCGTGGGACCGGCGCTCGGCCAGCATGGGGTAAACATCATGGAGTTCTGTAAGCAGTTCAATGCCCGAACTCAGGGCAAAGGTGACACGGTTATTCCCGTGATCATCACTGTTTATCAGGACCGATCGTTTACCTTCATCACCAAGACGCCGCCCGTGTCGGTTCTGCTGAAACAGGCTGTGAAGATCCAAAGTGGCTCGAAAATGCCGCAAAAGGATAAGGTCGGTAAGGTGAACATGAAGCAGATCCGTGAAATCGCGGCGCTGAAGCTCCCCGACCTCAACTGCTCAACTGTCGAGTCCGCGATCCCGCAAGTGGTCGGTACGGCTCGCAGCATGGGCCTCGAAATTCAGGATTGAGGTGAGCGATGGGAAAATCAGGAAAGCGCTATCGCGCATCAAAAGCCAAAGTTGATTCGTTGACGAAGCTTCCGGTTGATCAGGCCGTCAAGCTTGCCGTTGAAACTGCGACAGCGAAGTTTGACGAAAACATCGATGTGGCGATCCGTTTAGGAATCGACCCCAAGCAGTCGGACCAACAGGTTCGTGGTGCGGTATCTCTGCCGCATGGCTTGGGCAAGAACGTCAGAGTCATTGTTTTCGCTAAGGGCCCTAAAGAGGCGGAAGCTAAAGACGCCGGAGCAGACTTTGTCGGCGCCGATGATCTCGTCGAAAAGATCAATGGCGGCTGGCTGGATTTCGATAAGGCAATTGCCACACCCGATATGATGGGTACGGTTTCGAAAGTCGCCAAGATTTTGGGACCTCGAGGCCTTATGCCCAACCCGAAGGTCGGCACTGTGACCATGAACGTCGGCGACACCGTAAAGGCTGAAAAGCGCGGTAAGCTCGATTTTCGTGTGGATAAGGCCGGCATCATTCATGCGGGCATCGGTAAGCGCTCTATGGGTGCCGATAAGCTGAAGGACAACTTCATGGCGCTTTTGGGTGCCGTTGTGAAAGCAAAGCCGGCATCTGCAAAAGGGATCTATCTGCAGGGGATCACCGTGTCCTCGACGATGGGCCCAGGCGTCCGCATCGATGCATTGCAGGCGGCGGACTCGATCGCTTAAGGGTTTCGTACTGAGGTACGAGATCTCATAAGTGATCACATAATCTTGTGAATCCTGAGGAAGGGTGTTACGCCCTTCCTCGATCAATCGCGATCGAAGACAGTAGGGGTCGTTGGTTCGATGTTCGGCTTGGCCTAAAGCATTGCACCAAGGATTTAATTGAGGCCGTTGGCCCTCCCTGCCGAGAGAGTGGTGGGATTTTCGGGTGAAGGACGAGGAACACTCCCTAGGTATCACTTCCTAAGGTGATCAGACCTAAGCGAGTGTTGGAGCGGTCCTGAGCCATTGTCGAATTCCTCATTCCGGACGACCAAGTCCGGTGACTCCTTGAACTCATCGCGGGTAGCACCTTCTGGCTCAACCAGAGGTTATTTGATTCGTGCGAAAGCGCGATGAGGAGAGGAGGTTAATTTGTCGAATCTATCGAATACTCGTGCAGAAAAAGCTGAGGAGATTTCGGTTTTGTCGTCTTCGTTTGGACGCGCAAAAGCCGCATTCCTCGTGGACTTCAAAGGCATGACGGTCGAGCAAGTGACGAAGCTTCGCATGAAGCTGCATCCGCTCGAGTCTGAAATGCGCGTCGTCCGCAACACGCTGGCTCTTCGTGCGATGCAAGACCATCCAAAGTCTTTTGAAGCGCTGAAGAATGATTTTGTTGGCAACAACGCGATTGTGTTTGCATTCGGAGAGGCTCCCGCAATTGCGAAGGCGCTGACCGAATTCGCAAAAGATGTTGAAGCCTTGCAAGTCAAAGTTGGCGAACTCGAAGGCAATCGCTTGGATGCAAAGAGCATCAAGGCATTGGCGAGCTTGCCGGGCAAAGAAGTGTTGCGTGCACAGCTTTTGGGAGTTTTGCAGGCACCGATGTCGAAGTTCGTGGGCACGCTCAATGCGGTTCCGTCGGGCTTTGTTCGTGTGTTGGCGGCTCAAAAGGACAAGCTGGGCGCTTGATCATTGGATCCGTAGTGATGCGGCTGATGAGCGAGCAAGAGCAATATGGGCTCAATGTTTGTGGCAGGTTAGTTGGTTGAATTGAAATTATTCATGCGTGCCAAATGGGCGTGCAAAAAACTGTGGCCGATGGATTTCCAAAGGCTGAGGAGATAAAAAATGGCTCTCACAAAAGACGATGTTGTAAATTACCTTTCGAACATGCCGGTGATCGAACTGGCTGAACTCATCAAGACGCTCGAAGACAAGTGGGGCGTGACAGCAGCAGCTCCGGTTGCAGTGGCTGTCGGCGGTGGCGCAGCTGCAGGTGCGGCTCCGGCTGAAGAGAAGACGACATTTGACGTCGTTCTCGCTGACGCAGGCGCTAACAAAATCAACGTGATCAAAGAAGTCCGCGCCGTAACAGGCTTGGGCTTGAAGGAAGCAAAAGATCTCGTTGAAGGCGCGCCCAAGACCATCAAGGAAGGCGTTTCTAAGGAAGAGGCGGCTAAGATTAAGGAAGTTGTCGAAAAAGCTGGCGCGAAAGTGCAAGTTAAGTAAGCGATACCTTCGATTCCAAATCGAAGCGAGTAAAGCCCTGGCTCCGGCCGGGGCTTTTTTTTGCCGTCAGCAAGGAGAAGAGTTGCGGGCCGTATGGCGGGCGGATGGCGCCGAGCTTTGCACTCGAATTAGTCATTGCATACAAGAACTGGTCCAAGATAGATTGTCCCGCGCGAAGGTGAGGAAATTCAGAAATTTAGTCGTAAAAGTTCGCGTTGCGTTCTCGATTCTCGCGGCAACTCTGAAATCGTTTCGACGGTTTTCGGACAGCGGATTTTCGGTACGCGCAATGAGTTCGTGCTGTTCGAGTAGCCCGATTCGGGCGATTTGGAAGTACGCTCGGTGGTCGCAACTTTTACGAGGCTGAAATGATCAAGACCCGTTCACGATTTAGCTTGCGACAGGCCTATGATGAGGCAACTCCGCAAGAGAATGGTGAGCGGGTGTCGGCGTCTCAGCGGGCTCGTCCCAATTTCTTGACCGGAGTGCACAGGCCCAAAGCTTCACGACGACGAAACGTGCGAAGCGATGCGATCGAGACCAAGCGATCGGGCCAGTGAGTCAGTTCAACAGGAATCAAAGCTCGTTTGAAAGAGCGAGAGTATAGCCGGAGAAAGCAGGGGTATAATGAAGGGCGTTCCAGTCACCGCATCGAATTTGCGAGTTCGCAAGAGCTTCGCAAAGAACAAGCAAGTGATCGACATCCCCAACCTGATCGAACTTCAGAAGAGTTCGTATGAAGGTTTCTTGCAAAAGGATGTCGACCAAGATCGACGCACGGACACTGGCCTCCAAGGCGTGTTTAAATCTGTGTTCCCGATCTCGGACTTCAACAACACAGCCAGCCTTGAGTTTGTTGGCTACACTTTGGAATCGCCCAAATATGATGTGGATGAGTGCCGTCAACGTGGCATGACATTCGCCGCGGGCATGAAAGTGACCTTGCGACTTGTGGTCTTCGACGTCGATGAGCAGAGCGAGAATCGCTCGATCCGCGACATGAAGGAGCAGGAGGTTTATCTCGGCGATATTCCTCTCATGACAGCCAACGGCTCGTTCATTATTTCGGGCACAGAGCGCGTGGTTGTTTCGCAGTTGCACCGCTCTCCGGGTGTGTTTTTCGATCACGATGGCGGAAAGAACAATGCGAGCGGAAAGCTCATCTACTCGGCACGAGTTATTCCATACCGTGGTTCTTGGTTGGATTTTGAGTTTGACCAAAAAGATCTGATCTACGTGCGGATCGATCGTCGTCGTAAGTTCCCTGTGACCATTCTCTTGAAAGCATTGGGTTACTCGGTCGAGCAGCTCCTTGAGCACTTCTACGATCTCGATAAGGTCGTTGTGAAAAAGGGCAAGTTCTATCGCGAGCTCGATATCGAGCGCATGGCGGGCCAAAAGGCGTTGGTCGACATCGTTGATCCCAAGTCCGGCGAAGTGCTGGTGAAGAAGGATCGACGGATCACTCGCGCTGTCGTCAAGCGAGTCAAAGACTTGGATCTGCGTGAAGTTGAAATCACCGTTGATGACCTCGAGGGCAAAGTCATTGCTCGCCCGATCATTGACGAAGATACCGGAGAAATCATTGCGGATGCGAACCAAGAGGTGAGTAAAGCGGTTTTGGATCGCGCGATCGAAGCCGGGATCACCGAGTTCAAATTGATCTTCTTCGACGGTTTGTCGGTTGGTCCGTACCTTCGCAATACATTGCTGGTCGACAAGATCGCCACCAAAGAAGAAGCCTTGCTTGAAATCTATAAGCGACTTCGTCCTGGCGAGCCGCCGACTGCGGAAGGTGCTGACATCTACTTCCAGCGTCTGTTCTTTGATGCTGAAACCTATGACCTCTCGGAAGTTGGTCGTATCAAGATCAACCACCGCTTCAACATTCCGACGAGCGAATGCCCGGTCACCCATCGCACGCTGACGCCGAAGGATATTCTCAGCACAGTTAAGACCTTGATCGATTTGAAAAACGGCCGTGGTCAGATCGATGACATCGATCACCTAGGCAATCGTCGCGTTCGCTCGGTTGGTGAATTGCTTGAGAACCAATACCGTATTGGTTTGGTGCGCATGGAGCGCGCAATTCGTGAGCGTATGTCGTTGCAGGATCTCGATACGATGATGCCGCATGATCTTGTGAACGCGAAACCAGTGAATGCCGTATTGAAGGAGTTCTTCAACGCCTCTCAGCTGTCGCAGTTCATGGATCAAACCAACCCGCTTTCCGAAATCACACACAAGCGACGACTTTCGGCGCTTGGACCGGGTGGTTTGACTCGCGATCGTGCGGGATTCGAAGTTCGCGACGTCCACCCGACGCACTACGGTCGGATCTGCCCGATCGAAACTCCAGAAGGTCCGAACATCGGTTTGATTGCCTCGCTGGCAACATATGCTCGAATCAACAATTACGGATTTATCGAAACACCGTATCGCAAAGTTGATGCGGGTAAAGTCTCCGGCGACATCACTTATATGTCGGCTCTCGAGGAAGCGGATCATTATATCGCTCCGGCTCTTCGCGACGTGACGACGGAGATTAAGACCGAGAACTCAACGGTTCGAATCAACGGTGAATACGAGATTGTCGACAAAGAGAAAGTGTCTTTGATGGACGTTTCGCCGGCGCAGTTGGTTTCGATCGCCGCTTCTTTGATTCCATTCCTGGAGCACGACGATGCGAACCGAGCCTTGATGGGTTCGAACATGCAACGTCAGGCTGTTCCGCTGCTTCGATCAAAGGCTCCTTTGGTTGGAACTGGTGTGGAGCGCCTGGTGGCCCGCGATTCGGGTACTTCGGTCGTCGCTCAGAACGATGGAATCGTGGAGGAAGTGGACGCGTCTCGAGTCGTGGTTCGTCGCTTTGCTAAAGGCGGAGAGCTTGGCGCGAACGTCGATATTTACAACCTCACAAAGTACCAGCGCACAAATCAGAACACCTGCTTCAACCAGAAGCCGATCGTGTTGGTGGGCGACGCAGTTAAGCGCGGAGACATCATTGCCGACGGTCCTTCGACGGAGCTGGGGGAGTTGGCACTGGGTCAGAACATCCTCGTCGCGTTCACGCCTTGGATGGGCTACAACTTCGAAGATTCGATTTTGATCTCCGAACGTTTGATCAAAGAAGACACATACACTTCGATTCACATCGAAGAATTCGAATGCTTGGCTCGCGATACGAAGCTGGGCAAAGAAGAAATCACTCGCGATATCGCCAACGTCGGCGAAGAAGCCCTCAAAGATCTCGATACCTCGGGCATTATCCGCATCGGTGCGGAAGTGAAGCCGGGCGACATCTTGGTGGGTAAAGTTACGCCTAAAGGTGAGTCGCAGCTTTCGCCTGAAGAAAAACTCTTGCGAGCGATCTTCGGTGAGAAGGCCGGTGATGTACGTGACACCTCGTTGCGAGTGCCCGCGGGAGTGACGGGTACAGTCATCGACGCGCAGGTTTATGGACGCGAAGGTGCTGAGCGAGACGAACGACTCTTGCAGATCATCGAAGAGAAGAAGCGCAAGCTCGAGAAGGATTTGGCTGTCGAGCAGAACGTGATCAAAAACAACGCTCTGTCGCGATTGAAGTCGCTCTTGCTGGGCAAAATCACAAATGGCGTTCTGTTGAATGAAGACGGATCGCAAAAGCTTCTCTCGAAGGGTCAGTCGATCACGGACGCCGACCTTGAGACAATTCCGTTCGAACTATTGTCTTACATTCCGCTTGAGCAAGAGCTCGAGTATCAGGTGAGCCGGATCATCGATGGCGCGCGCAACCAGCTGGATGCGGTCAAAATGGTGTTCAGCGAAAAGATGGAGCGTCTGCGGAAGGGCGATGAACTTCCAGCCGGCGTCATCAAGATGGTGAAGGTTTATGTCGCCATTAAGCGCAAGCTGCAAGTCGGTGATAAGTTCGCGGGACGACATGGAAACAAAGGTGTCGTTTCGAAGATTATGCCGGTCGAAGACATGCCTTACCTCGCGGATGGCACGCCTGTGGATATGGTGCTCAACCCGCTCGGCGTTCCGTCGCGGATGAACATCGGACAGATTCTTGAGGTTCACCTCGGTTGGGCCGCACGCAATCTCGGCGAGCAGCTCCGACCGCACTTGGAGCGATATCAGGCGGAAGCCGCTCGTAAAGCTGTGAAGGATGTCTTCCAAGATCCCGACGTCTCGACAGAAGTCGATCGTGCGGATGACGAGTCCGTGAAGAAGATGTTGAAGACGATGGTCGACGGCATTCACCTCGGCACTCCAGTCTTTGACGGAGCGCGCGAGACGGACGTGAAGGATCTCCTCAAGCGCGCCAATGTGCCGACGACAGGTCAGATGGTGTTGTTCGATGGTCGTACGGGCGAGCCTTTCGCGAACCCTGTTACGGTCGGCATCATGTACATGCTGAAGCTTCACCACCTTGTTGAAGAGAAGATTCACGCACGGTCGATCGGACCATATTCACTCGTTTCGCAGCAGCCGTTGGGCGGCAAAGCCCAGTTCGGTGGTCAGCGACTTGGTGAAATGGAAGTTTGGGCGATCGAGGCCTACGGCGCTGCTTACACGCTGCAAGAGTTCCTCACTGTGAAGTCGGACGACGTCGCAGGTCGGACTCGAATGTACGAAAGCATCGTCAAGGGCGAGAACGTTCTTGAGCCGGGTTTGCCTGAATCGTTCAACGTTTTGGTGAAGGAGCTTCAGTCGCTCGCATTGAACGTTGAATTGATTGAGTCGGATATTCTGTCCGACAAGGTCAGCACGGAAGTTGAGCAATAACGGCGGGCCACTGACGAAGGGGCCATGAAACGGAATTAAGGGACTGGGTCAGAAGCACTGGCCCAGAGGGACTGGAGAGAAACCTTGAAAGACCTATTAAACTTTTTTGATAAGCCAAAAGATCCGTTGAGCTTCGACGCCGTTCGCGTGTCGCTCGCATCACCGGAGATGATTCGTAGCTGGTCGTTCGGCGAAGTGAAAAAACCGGAGACGATCAACTATCGTACGTTCAAACCTGAGCGTGACGGTTTGTTCTGCGCCAAGATTTTTGGTCCTGTTAAGGACTACGAGTGCTTGTGCGGCAAGTACAAGAGAATGAAGTTCCGCGGCGTCATTTGCGAAAAGTGCGGCGTGGAAGTGACTCAATCGAAGGTTCGTCGAGAGCGCCTCGGGCACATCGAATTGGCGACGCCTGTCGCGCATATTTGGTTTTTGCGCTCGTTGCCCTCGCGGATCGGCAATATTTTGAACCTCTCGTTGAAGGACGTGGAAAAAGTCCTTTATTGCGAGGCTTACGTGGTGATCGATCCGATGGAGTCGACTCTTGAAGAAGGAGCCGTGCTCAGTGAGGACCAATACCAGAAGGCCTTGGAAGAGTTCGGCCCGAACTTCAAAGCTGGCATGGGCGGGGAAGCTGTACGCGATCTGCTTCGCAAGATCGATACTGAGTATCTCTCGAAGAAGCTGCGACTTGAGCTTTCTGAAGCCAAGTCCGAGGCTGCGATTAAGAAGATCACGAAGCGCCTCAAAGTTGTCGAGGCCTTTAAGGGCTCAGTGAATCGTCCTGAATGGATGATGTTGGAAGCTCTTCCTGTCATTCCTCCGGATCTTCGCCCGCTCGTCCCGTTGGATGGCGGTCGATTTGCGACCTCGGATCTCAACGATCTCTATCGTCGGGTCATCAATCGCAACAATCGTTTGAAGAAGCTCCAAGAGCTCAACGCGCCGGACATCATCATTCGTAACGAAAAACGAATGCTGCAAGAGTCTGTGGACGCGCTTCTGGATAACGGTCGTCGAGGCAAGACGTTTACCGGTCCGAACAAGCGCCCCTTGCGCTCGCTCTCGGATATGCTGAAAGGTAAACAAGGCCGTTTCCGTCAGAACCTTCTCGGTAAGCGCGTCGACTACTCTGGTCGTTCGGTGATTGTCGTGGGTCCTCACTTGAAGCTGCACCAGTGCGGCCTTCCCAAGAAGATGGCTCTCGAGCTCTTTAAGCCCTTCGTCTACAACAAGCTGGAAGAGCGCGGTCTGACTTCGACCATCAAGCAAGCCAAGAAGATGGTTGAAATGGAGACCGTCGAAGTTTGGGATATTCTATCGGACGTCGTGAAGGAGCACCCTGTGCTCTTGAACCGCGCTCCAACGCTTCACCGCTTGGGCATCCAGGCCTTTGAGCCCGTGCTCCATGAAGGTAAGGCGATTCAGCTTCACCCGCTGGTTTGTACGGCCTTCAACGCCGACTTCGACGGTGACCAGATGGCGGTTCACGTTCCGCTTTCTGTTGAGGCGCAGGTTGAGGCTCGTGTCTTGATGATGTCGACGAACAACATCTTGAGCCCGGCCAACGGCAAGCCGATCATCAACCCCTCGCAGGACATCGTGTTGGGCATGTACTACATGACTCGCGTGCGTCCGGGCGCTAAGGGCACGGGTCGCATTTTTGGCTCTCTGCAAGAGGTGCTCTACGCTTACGACATGGGTCATGTTGACCTACAAGCGGCTTGTAAGGTGCGCATCAACGAGAAGTTGGAAGAGACTTCAGTTGGTCGTGCGATCTTGAGTGACATTGTTCCGCCGGAAGTTCCCTTCTCGGTGGTGAACCAAGTCATGAACAAGAAGCAGCTCGCTGTCTTGATCGATACAACTTTCCGAGTTGCAGGCGGTAAAGCGACCTGTATCTTGGCTGACCGAATCATGGAGTATGGCTTCAAGTACTCAACGGTCGCCGGTATTTCGATTTGCATCGACGACATGGTGATTCCTCAGTCCAAGGGCAAGCTCTTGGGTGAGGCGGAGAAGCAGGTTTCTGAAATTCAACAACAGTACGACGAAGGTTTGATCACCGATGGTGAGCGATACAATAAAGTCGTCGACATTTGGGCTCAGACTGCAGATCGCGTCGCCAAAGAGATGATGGGAGAACTCGATAAAGACGAGTTCCAAACTAAAGAGGGAAAGGTCACAGCACCTTCCTTCAACCCGATCTACATCATGGCCGACTCAGGTGCGCGGGGCTCGCAGGCTCAGATTCGTCAGCTTGCTGGTATGCGCGGACTTTTGGCCAAACCGTCGGGCGAGATCATCGAAACGCCGATCACTGCGAACTTCCGCGAAGGTCTGAACGTACTTCAGTACTTCATTTCGACTCACGGTGCGCGTAAGGGTCTTGCTGATACAGCTTTGAAAACGGCGAACTCTGGATATTTGACACGACGTCTTCACGATGTGGCGCAGGACGCGATCATCACTGAGCACGATTGCGGATCGACAGATGGCATCAACATCACGCCGCTCATTGAGGGTGGTGAAGTGATTCAAGGCTTGGGCGATCGCATTCTCGGCCGCGTTGCGGTTGAAGACATTGTTCATCCGGTATCCAACGCTGTGCTGGTAAAAGGCGGCGAAGAAATCGGCGAACACAATGTACGTCTTGTCGAAGATGCGGGAATCGAATCTGTGAAGATTCGCTCCGTCCTCACGTGCAAAACTCGTCGTGGGATCTGTGTGAAGTGCTATGGTCGCGATTTGGCTCGCGGCGCGATTGTGAACCTCGGCGAAGCCGTAGGTACAATCGCAGCGCAGTCGATTGGTGAACCTGGAACTCAGTTGACCATGCGAACCTTCCACTTGGGTGGTGCCGCATCACGAGCGGTTGAGGCCTCGACACATACGGCCCGTCACGAAGGTACAATCAAGTACAAAGACGTGCAGGCTGTCGTGAACCGAGCTGGCAAGCCGGTGGTGATGAATCGCCAAGGTGAGCTTCTGTTGATCGACGCCAACGGTGTGAAGCGCGATAGCTTCAAGCTGGTGTATGGTTCGATTCTACAGGTTAAGGACGGAGAAGCGGTAAAGAAGGGTCAGTCACTCGCAGAGTGGGATCCCTATTCGAACCCGATCATCACCGAAGTCTCTGGACGCGTGAAGTTCGGCGACATCGAAGAGGGTGTGACCATGACCGAACAGGTCGACGCGGTCACCGGCTTTGCGACCAAAGTGATCATCGAGTCGAAGTCGGCTGAGTTGCGACCTGCTGTTTCGATTGTCGATGCGAACGACAAAGCTGTGATGTTGCCAGGTCGTGATATTCCGGCTCGAAATATCATTCCGGTCGGCGCTCAGCTTCTTGTTCAGGATGGACAAGAGATTACGGCCGGCGAAGTGATCGCGAAGCTTCACCGTGAGACTTCGAAGACGCGCGATATCACTGGTGGTTTGCCGCGAGTCGCGGAGCTCTTTGAAGCTCGTAAACCGAAAGAGGCGGCGATCATCTCGGAAATCGACGGTTACGTGACCTTCGGTAAAGACGTAAAGGGTAAGCAGCGCGTGATCGTAACTCCCGAGATCGGTGAGCAGCGCGAGTACCTAATTCCTAAGGGTAAGCATGTCGCTGTTCGAGAGGGTGAGTATGTGAAGAAGGGCGAACCATTGATGGATGGTCCGACGAACCCACATGACATTCTCGCGGTTAAGGGACCAACAGAGTTGGCGGCGTATCTCGTGAACGAGATCCAGGAAGTCTATCGACTCCAGGGTGTCGGAATTAACGATAAGCACATCGAAGTGATCGTTCGTCAGATGCTTCGCAAGGTGAAGGTTGCTGATGGTGGGGACACGAAGTTCCTCACAGGTGAGCAAGCAGAGCGCTTTGAGCTCGAGGACGAAAACGAACGCGTGGGTAAAGAGGGCGGCAAGGTTGCCACGACTGAGCCTCTGCTCTTGGGAATCACGAAAGTTTCGTTGTCGACAGACTCGTGGATTTCGGCAGCATCCTTCCAGGAAACGACGAAGGTGTTGACGGAAGCGGCGATCAACTCGAAGACCGATCATCTTCGCGGCTTGAAGGAAAATATCATCATGGGACGATTGATCCCGGCTGGTACGGGTCTTTCAGCCTACAAGCGATGGAAGATTGCTGTCGACGAGGCCTCAGGCGACTCCGCTATGAGTCTCCCGGGCATGGGCCGTCCCGTAGCGACAGCCCAAACTTGAAGATCTGAATCCAAATGAAATCGCATGAGGCCTCCATACGGAGGCCTCATCTATTTGTGGCGTCTTGCTTTTTATCAATTGAGATCGCGCAGCCGAAGATGGGCGAAGATTTGAAGCCGACGGGCTTCTTGCTCAACAGCTCATCGAGTGTATCTTCGAGATACTTGTTTTGAGCTTGAGGCAGGGCTCGGTCAAAGTTCACTCGATCATCGATACCGCCAGAGTATTGAAGCTGCCAGCCGCTTTCTTTGCGTTGAAAAACCAAAACTTGCCCAACCGTATGATACCCAAATTGTTGAAGGAGCTTCTGCTCGGGATCATGAATGATGGGGATTGCTATTTTATACTCGCGCATCTCTTGTTCAATCGCTGAGAGTTGATCGTGTCTGACTGAATTGATCATGACAAAACCCACGCCCTCCTTCTGATAGCGGGAGCGAATACGTGTAAAGGCCTGATGATTTTGTCGAAGCACGGGACAAACATTTCCGTGGGCAATCACCACGAGGGCGGAAAGTTTGCGACTCCAGGTCTTAAACTCGAAGTCTTGAGGTCTCCCCACCTGACGCCACTTTCCCTCGGGCAAACTCAAGGTCCGTGAATCAATGGTTGTGGCGCTGCATGTGTTACGGATTGGTCCGAAACTGAGCGCGAGCATTGCGCCCGCAGCGAGCCATCGAAATGCACGAGTGATTGGGGGATGATCAACTGATGAGTTCAACTTTCCTCCTCGTGCTCTTCGAGCATCTCAGGTGCAGTCGATTTCAGCGGCACGGTATAGATAAACCGAGGAAAGAACATTTCGTCCTTAAGGACATCGCTTCCGAGTCGAACTCGACGTTTGGGATCGGGATTCGCAAAATTAGCTGCGGAGTTGTTGTACGAGATTCGAGTGCGGATGATGGAGCCTTTCTCAATTCTGACCGGCGGCAAAAAGCTTGAGCCGATGCCGAGCTTGAACTGCATAAATGGCACTCCCAAAATGATTTGCGGCGCTTTGAATTCATTGGGCTTCGATGAAGTTTGAGCTGAGGGACTTGTCCTTGGCCGTTGTGGAGTGTCTGGTTCTGTGACTTGAGGCTCCTCGGCGTGAGAAGGTTCGAGAACTTCGATGCGTAGTCCAGCACCCCTGTAGTGTGCATGAATCCAAGCGCGATGCAGATCCATTTTAGTGTGAGCCGGAAAGTCGACTTGAATTTCGAAGTCTTCATCGCCAGGGGAAATGAAGAAACTTGTTATGGGATGGATCGTGAAGCGTTCAAGAGCCTGAAACGGCTTTGGGCTCTGCCTGCGATGAAGTTTGAGCTTGAGATTGACTCTCTCGGGTTTGCCAGAAGGCTGAAGATGAAACTCAGCCGCGATTTGAGTCTTTGGCTGTAAGACAAATGCCGCTGCTGGAGGCATCCAATCCAGGCCGTCACGGCGACTAAATGTGCTCAATGTGTCTTCGCGAATCCATGCAAATCGAGCGGGTCGATCGCCCATCTTTCCCTTCAATGTACCCAAAATTTGGTCCTCGGTGAGCCGTCGAAAATATCCCGACATCGAGCCGCGACCTTTTTGGTTCTTTGTCGCCAGCCAAGCACGAGCATCGACGTGAGGAGGAATGGCAATAATGTTCACGTGATGAACGACATTGAGATTCGTTTCAATTTCAATCCCTTGAATGACGGCCTCCCGAGGGAGCGGCGAGCCTAGAAGTATGGAAAGAATCTGAGGCGCGCCCTCGGCTGCGACCTTAGGTTGTGATGCAACCGGGATTTGGAATGAAATGGGATGTGGGTCGAGTAGATGACGGGGAACTTTGGATTGAAGTGAACTTTCTCGAGCTTTAAGAAAGGCGTGGCGACTCCCTTCATCAATAGACTCGGGTGGGTTCTCGAGCCATGCTGCAACTGTCCGCAGATCTGACTGCGACATGCCTCGCAATTTGCGCCATCTGAGGTCACCAACACCTGGCATTCTTTCTAGGCGCATGGTCTTCAAACTCATGGCCCTCCAGCTGATGACGTCGTCGAGGCTCTTAAAAATGTCGAGTGGGCCTGACTTCACATGGCAGCTCAGGCACGCCGATTTGAAGCTCGGCAAAAACTCATCGTTGAGTTCTGGAGTTGAGGATATTGGGTAGGCGTATGGTAGCTCACACTTTGATGGTGTTCGCAGTGCCGCAAGCGATGCATCTGAGCCGAGCTTTTCGTTAGCGTACTCTCCAAGTTCTTCGGGGACTGCATGCTTATCGACAAACAGGTCGATCATGGCCCGATGCGCGTTTCGGTTTGAACTTCCGAGTCCGTGGCCTCGTCCATGAAGCGTCCAATCCTTCGTGCTCAAGATGACGAAGTCGCCGCTTCGACGGAAGCCAAACTGTCGACTCACAATTTGTGCGGAATCCTCGAGCCATGTGAGGTTCGGGATGTGGGCGACTTGCGGCGACTCAGCCTCATTGGGTTTGCGAAGTTCTGCATCAATCGCAATGAGATGAAAGAGACCCCGACTTTCATTCGCGAGATCTCGCAAGAGTTGAAGGTCCAAACTTCGAGAGCACTGATTTCGCGCGATCGCGAAGACCAAGGCAAATGGCCATTGATTGAACTCGTGTAGAGAGCGACTTTGCAGGCCGAGGCCCGGCAGACGAAAGTGCCAGTCCGTTAGTGCCAATTCCTGTTGACGACCTCGAGCTGGCCCTAGGGGCACTTCAAATTGTTTGGAGCTTGGTGAGGCTTTGGACTTTATCTGGGGGCCATGAGCCCATACGGCCTCTGGCGTAACTAATTGAAAAAACAAGATTATTGCGAGTCCACTTGGTAAGGTTAGTGGGCCACGGCCTTGAAATGCGCATTGTGAGCTCGAGTTCGTCCGGCGATGCCTGTTGACCATATTCGCTCTCCTCATATAGGTTACGGAGCTTTCGTGAAGCTTTGCAACTCATGCCTCGCGCTTGAGCATTCGGTCGAATGAGCAATTGACCGGTGGATCTTGCCTAGAGGCCTAGAGGCCTAGAGATTGAGACGCAGGGATCGCGAATAATGGAGCCGACTACGGCCCTCACCGAAGTCCAAGATGAGCTTGAAGCTTGATCCTGTGAACTCGTGTAGACCTGACGCTTGTGTGCGCCTAAAGGGTGTGTCGCGAGCGAGGCGCGGTCGAAGAGTCATGTTGGAATCGAGACTTCCGGCGAATTTGCGGAAGGTGAAGTAAACCGATCTCGAATGAGATCAATGAAAGGTTGAAGGAATGCCGACGATTAACCAGCTCATCCGTCAGCAACGGGTGATCCAAAAGAACAAGACTGCATCGCCAGCGCTGAAGTCTTGCCCTCAGAAGCGTGGTGTTTGCACCCGCGTATACACGACAACTCCCAAGAAGCCGAACTCGGCTTTGCGTAAAGTTGCGCGTGTGCGTCTTTCGAATGGATACGAAGTCACCTCTTACATCCCGGGCATCGGCCACAATCTGCAAGAGCACTCTGTGGTTTTGATTCGCGGAGGTCGAGTGAAAGACCTTCCGGGAGTTCGTTATCACATCGTCCGCGGCGTGCTCGACACGCAAGGCGTGAACGGCCGTCTGGTGAGCCGTTCAAAGTACGGCGCTAAGCGCCCGAAGAAGTGAGGTGAAGAATGTCACGTCGTCGCAGAACACATAAACGCGAAGTCCTCCCGGATCCAATTTATAACGACATCGTGGTCGCCAAGTTCATCAATAAGATGATGATTCAAGGTAAGAAGAGCACGTCACAAGGCATCTTCTACGGCGCCTTGGATGAATTGAAGACTAAAGTTGGTGAAGAAGAGCCGTTGACGGTCTTTAAGAAGGCTCTTGAGAATACGAAGCCGCAAATCGAAGTTCGTTCCCGCCGTGTTGGTGGTGCGACCTATCAGGTCCCAGTTGATGTGCGTCCGTCACGTCGCTTGGCGCTTTCAATGAAGTGGATCATTGAATACGCGCGTGAGCGTGGTGAAAAGGATATGGCGAAGCGCTTGGCTGGCGAGTTGATTGATGCTTTCAACAATCGAGGCAATGCGATCAAGAAGAAGGAAGATGTTCATCGTATGGCGGAAGCGAACAAAGCCTTCTCGCACTACAACTGGTGAGACCTTTTTCCCATTGGAACTTTTCGAACGGGCGCTCCGGCGCCCGTTTTCTTTTGCTGTGATCTTCCACTCGTGCTTTTGTAATCCAATCCTATGAGCATTCTAGATCCACTCCAGCTTGAATCCGTAAAACTCGAAGGCCTTGAGTCGCTTCGTCAAACACGCAACATCGGAATTATGGCCCACATCGATGCGGGCAAGACGACCACCACTGAGCGAATTTTGTTTTATACCGGTAAGTCGCATCGCATGGGTGAAGTCCACGATGGCGATACGGTTATGGACTGGATGGAGCAAGAGCAGGAGCGTGGAATCACAATCACATCCGCGGCTACGACCTGCCACTGGAGAGGTCACAAGATCAATATCATCGATACGCCCGGGCACGTCGACTTTACGATTGAGGTTGAGAGAAGCTTGCGGGTGCTCGATGGCGCAGTCGCTGTATTCGATGGGGTCAACGGCGTCGAACCTCAATCCGAAACTGTATGGAGACAGGCGGATCGGTATAAGGTTCCGCGAGTTTGCTTCGTCAACAAGATGGATCGAGTCGGTGCGAACTTTTCTGGAAGTATCCGCACGATGGTGGAGAAGCTCGGTGCGCGGCCCGTTGCTGTTCAGGTGCCCATCGGGGCCGAAGACAAATTTCGCGGTGTTGTTGATCTGATCGGTATGAAAGCTCTTCTTTGGTCAGATGCGACAGGCGACACATTTGTTGTCGAAGACATCCCAAGCGAGATGCGAGACGAAGTTGCGGCTTATCGAGAGAAACTCATCGATCTGGTGGCGGAAATCGATGATTCCATCGCAGATCGATTTTTGATGGGCGAAGAGATTGCTGAGGCCGACATTGTGGCGGCTCTCCGCAAGGGCACGAATCAATTGAAGCTGTTCCCAGTTCTTTGCGGAAGCGCCTTTAAGAAGAAAGGTGTGCAACCGCTCTTGGATGCGATTGTGCGTTTTTTGCCGAGTCCCCTCGATGTACCTGCGATTTATGGTCATGAGCCAGGGCGAGAAGATCGCGAAGTTAAATGCGAGACTAACTGGGACGCCCACCTAGCAGGCTTAGCGTTTAAAATTGCCTCGGACCCGTTTGCCGGCGCGCTCACTTATGTTCGGGTCTATTCGGGAATCTTGAAGGTCGGCGATCAAGTGTACAACCCTCGCCAAGACAAAAAAGAGCGGATTCAGAGATTGGTTCGCATGCACGCGAACTCGCGCGAAGAGATCCAAGAGCTTCGTGCGGGCGATATTGGCGCAGTTGTCGGTCTTAAGTTCGCGATCACCGGCGATACCCTTTGTCACGTCTCACATCCATTGATTTTGGAATCGATCAGCTTTCCAGAGCCCGTTATTGCTGTTGCCATCGAGGCGAAGAGCTCCGCCGACCAAGAGAAAATGATGGCCGGCCTCCAGAGACTCGAGCGCGAAGACCCATCTTGTCGCCTCCGCATTGATGCCGAAACAGGGCAGACTCTCTTGTCGGGAATGGGTGAGTTACACTTGGAAATCCTCGTGGATCGGCTTTTGCGCGAGCATAAGGTTCAGGCCAATGTCGGCAAGCCTCAGGTGAGTTATCGAGAGACGATTTCTAAGGCCGCTCGAGGTGAAGGTCGAGTTGAGCGATTGATCGCTGGTGAAAGTCAATTTGGGCATGCGGTCATTGAGATTCGACCGGGCGCGACTGGTTCAGGGGTAAAGTTCACCAATCGTATTCCTGCCGATCGGCTTCCGAAAGCCATGGTCACGCCGATCGAGGCAGGTGTGCGCGAGAGCCTTGAAAATGGTGTGCTGGCGGGCGGTTTGACCACAGATCTGGAGATTGATTTGGTGGCCGCCGAATACATTCAAGAGTCGGCGGCCGAGATGGCTTATAAGCTGGCTGGCGCCAATGCCTACCGTGAAGCTGCTCGAAAGGCCGAGCCCCAATTGTTGGAGCCTATATTTAGAATTGAAGTCACAACGCCAGACGAGTTCATGGGTGGAGTGATTGGCGACTTGAATTCTCGCCGTGGCCGAGTTCATTCAATGAACGCTCGCCCAGGGGGAGTGCAGGTAGTCGAAGCCGAGGCCCCCCTGGCCACCATGTTTGGCTACGCCACCGACTTGCGATCCTTGACGCAAGGGCGAGGCACTTTTTCCATGGATTTCAAACAATTCTCGCCATTGCCGCCCAAGGCGGCTCATGAGGTCCTTGCCAAGCTTGGCCGCGTTTAGTGGCTTTGGCCCGAGGGTGGGCCCTGACGGGCAAGGGAAAAAAGCCATGAAACCTTTTGACAAAAGATGGTGGGCGGCAAATACTGCGCGCCTCTCTTTAGGCCATTTTGCGTCCGGTTTGTTCGAGTTTCGGATCAGGGAAAACCTGAAATGTAACAGGCGAAGGGACAGCGAGAGTGGATCGTGCGGGAAGCGTACGGTGAACTTTCGGAGACTTTTCGGAAACTTTTCGGAAAAGTTAGAATCCGACGCGAGTGGAAGAGTGAAGAGGTCGTGGTTTTCTGAATACAGCACTGTTTCTGAAGTGTGCGAAGCCATCAACTCAGAGTCCCTGCGAAGGGTGAGATTGAGTTGAAGGTCGAGCTGACCAGAACAGGTCACTGAGAAAGCTACGCGGTTCTCAAGAGTTACGGTGTTCGTGTGATGCCAGTGGCCCTCGAGATTGAGTTCAGTTGAATCGAGTTCTAGAAACTCGGCCAATCTTGGGCTCAATCGCAGATCTTGCGCAGAGTGAGACGGCAAGGTCGAGATCGAGAGTTGCCATGATGGCCGCAGCCGAAAGCCGAAAATCTCTGAAGGATCGAAAGCTTGGAGGAAAGCACGCGCAGTCCTGGACATAGATTCCAGGGAGCACGCGAAGCCCCTCCAGGTCGTGGGTGCTTTTGTGTTTGAGGCAGAGCAAAGTTCGCCTTGGCAAGAGTGTCCACGAAATGTGGGACGAGTGATCGAGATGAGTGATCGATAGGTTTTGGGATCGTTGGAGCTTGGGATCGGTAGGATCCGACATCGATGCGACCCGAAGTCGAACTTGGTGAAACGTGACGACTCCCGATCAATGGGTCGGCCAGAGTGAGTCGTCGAGAAGTGAGGAAGTTGAGTTATGCAAAGCCAGAAGATTCGCATTCGTCTTAAGGCGTTTGACAGCAAGTTGCTGGATCAGTCGACCAAGGAGATCGTTGAGACGGCCCGTCGCACAGGTGCGCGCGTAGCTGGTCCGATCCCGCTGCCGACTCGGATCAACAAATACACGGTATTGCGCTCTCCTCATGTGGATAAGAAGTCGCGTGAGCAGTTTGAAGTGCGTACTCATAAGCGCATGCTCGACATTCTCGAGCCGACCCCTCAGACCGTGGATCAGCTTGGAAAGTTGGACCTTTCGGCTGGAGTCGAAGTGGAGATCAAGCTCTCGCAAATGTGATCGTTTTGATTTGGAACTAAGTCCTCGATAGGAACACGAGGGGAGAAGAACAATGACAGAGACTGGTGAACAGCAAGCAACCGCTGGCAACCCGACTGAAGGATCAGTGGGCGTCAAGTTGCAGGGGCTGTTTCTTAAAAAAGTCGGAATGACTTCGGTCTTCGGTGATGCGGGCGAAATGATCCCCGTCACTGTGCTGAAGATGGAACCTTGGGTTGTGTCGCAAGTGAAGACCGTCGAAAACGACGGCTACTCGGCTGTTCAGATTGCTAGTGAGCCGAAGAAAGCCGTTCGCACTTCGAAGGCTGAACGAGGTCATCTCAAGGGCGCAGGTTTTGAAAATGGAGCGAGGTTCGTTCGCGAAATTCGTCAAGATCTCGCTGGCGACCTGAAGGTTGGCGCACGAGTTTCGATCGACAGCTTTGCAAAAGGCGATTCGGTCAAAATCACGGCCGTTTCCAAGGGTAAAGGATTTCAAGGTTCAGTTCGTCGATGGAACTTTGCGGGTGGTCCTGCTGCCCACGGATCGAAGTTCCACCGTCAGCCGGGCTCAAGTGGTAACCGAACTTGGCCGGGTCGAGTGATGCCGGGCAAGAAGTTTCCTGGCCATCTTGGTGCGGAAACTGTGTCGGTGAAGAACGTGCAGATCGTGGATGTGTTGGCTGATGAGAGCGTGATCCTAGTTAAGGGTCCCGTTCCTGGCGCACGTAACACGCTTGTGCGACTGGTGAAGGAGTAAGCCATGCCGTCAGTTGCAATTCTGAATTGGGAAAAGAAGAAGGTTGGAGACGTTGAGCTTCCTGAAGCTGTCTTCGGCCAGGAAGTTCGCAAGGATTTGCTCCACACTGTTGTTCGCTGGCAGTTGGCTTGCCGCCGTCAGGGAACAGCCATGACCAAGACGAAGGGTCTTGTGTCGGGTGGTGGTAAGAAGCCGTTTAAGCAAAAAGGTACCGGCGGAGCTCGTCAGGGCTCGAGCCGATCGCCGCTGATGCCTGGCGGTGGTACCATGTTCGGCCCGGAGCCTCGTGACTACTCCTATAGCTTGCCGAAGAAGGTTCGCCAGGCGGGCCTGCGGAGCGCGCTTTCTTATTTGGTTAAGGAAGGTCGTCTGACAGTCGTCGATGCGATCAAGTCGGAAGGTAAGACGGGTGAGATGGCAAAGCGCCTGAAGAGCTTTGGTGTCGAAAAGACAGTGTTGATGGATGCCGCTGGCGACCAGCTCGTGGCTCGAGCAACTCGCAACATGAAGAAGGTGCGATACTACGGAGTCGAAGGGCTCAATGTGTATGACCTTTTGAAGTACGACAATGCGATTATCACCAAGGCGGCCATCGCAAAAATCGTCCAGCGTTGCGGAGTGGAGGCGTAAAATGATTGAAATTATCAAGCGCCCTTTGATTTCAGAGAAAAACGCGATTCATGCGGATGAAGGCAACACATACGCTTTCGAAGTCGATTTGAAGGCCACCAAGCCGGAAATTCGCGCTGCGGTTGAGCGTGCCTTCAATGTCAAAGTGGATAGCGTTCGAACTCTGATTCTTCGCGGTAAGTACTTCCGAAAAACAATCCGTTTGGGTACTCCGAAGCCTTGGAAAAAGGCCCTCGTGAAACTTAAAGCGGGCGAGAAGATTTCGATCTTCGAGGGGGCATAATCATGGGAATCAAAGTTTTCCGCCCGCGAAGTCCGGGACTACGTCAGAAGACGGGATACGACTTCTCAGAAATTACGAAGTCGACTCCCGAGCGCTCCTTGACGGCGCCGTTGCGCCGCAAGGCTGCTCGCAACAACCACGGTATGATCACAATTCGCCATAAGGGCGGTGGTCATAAGCGACGTTATCGTTTGGTCGACTTCCGTCGTCAGAAAATGGAAGTGCCGGCGAAGGTCGCCTCGATTGAATATGATCCAAATCGCACGGCGCGAATCGCTCTTCTCCACTATGTGGATGGAGCTAAGGCTTATATCGTGGCTCCGATTGGGTTGAATGTAGGCGACACTGTCGTCGCAAGTCCGACGGCCGATATTAAGCCTGGAAATGCATTGCCTTTGGGTAACATCCCGACCGGCACGACGGTGCATAACGTTGAACTGCGACCGGGCAAAGGCGCCCAATTGGCACGAGGTGCCGGTGTCGGTGCGACTTTGATCGCGAAACTCGGTCAGTACTGCCAAGTTCGTTTGCCGAGTGGCGAAGTTCGAAATGTGCTTTCAACTTGTCTCGCGTCAATTGGACAAGTGGGCAATACGGACAACGAAAACATCAGCATCGGTAAGGCTGGTCGCAATCGCTGGAAGGGCAAGCGTCCGGGTGTTCGCGGTATGGCGATGAACCCGATTGACCATCCACTCGGTGGTGGTGAAGGCGTGGGTAAGGGTCATCATCCGGTTACTCCGTGGGGTGTCCCTTGCAAAGGCTATAAAACTAGAAACAACAAGCGCACCGACAAGATGATCGTGAAGCGTCGTAAGTAAGGAGAGCGCTGTGGCACGTTCAATTAAAAAAGGTCCTTTTATCGATCACCACCTCGAAAAGAAGATTTCGGTGGCTATTGAAAAAGGCGACAAAAAAGTGATCAAGACTTGGTCCCGCCGTTCGACAATTTTGCCCGAGGCGGCTGGTTTGACTTTCGCCGTTCACAACGGACGAAAGTTTGTACCGGTCTACGTGACGGAGCAGATGATCGGGCACAAGTTTGGTGAATTCGCACCGACCCGAACCTTCTCTGGCCATGCCGAGAAAAAGGCAGCGGCTGCTGCACCGAAGAAGTGAGAGGCTTTCAATGGAAGTAAAGGCATTTCTCAATAATGCACGAGTTGGCAGCCAAAAGGCTCGAATCGTTGCGGATCTGGTCCGCGGCAAAAACGTCAATGAGGCGCTTCGCCTTCTGGCGTTCATGCCGCAAAAGCCAGCTGCAATGTTGAAAAAGTTGATCGAGTCTGCCGTGGCAAATGCTGAGCAAAAGAAAGTTGTCGACATCGACAGCTTGTACATCAAGCACTTGTCGGTCGACATGGGACCTTCGTTGATGCGTTTTCGACCGCGTGCTCAGGGGCGTGCGACACCGATTCGCCGTAAGAGCAGTCACTTCAATCTTGTATTGGATGAGAGGTAATTAGATGGGTCAGAAGGTAAATCCAATTGGACTCCGAGTTGGAGTGATTCGAACCTGGGATTCTCGCTGGTACGCGAAGGGTCCGGCCTACGTTGAGAACCTCCACGAGGATTTCAAACTTCGCAAGTATCTTCAGAGCAAGCTGAAGCATGCGGGCGTTGCGAAGATCGAGATGGAACGCTCTATGCGTAAAGTCAAAATCATCATTCACACGGCTCGTCCGGGTGTGGTGATTGGCAAAAAAGGCGCAGGCATCGACCAGCTGAAGGCTGATGTTCAGAAGCTCACGACAAACGAAGTGTTTTTGAATGTCGAAGAAGTGCGTAAGCCAGACATCGACGCAACACTCGTTGCTGAGAACATTGCCCAGCAGCTCGAGAAGCGGATCTCTTGGCGGCGAGCTCTCAAGAAGGCGATCGCGGCTGCGATTCGTGGTGGCGTACGAGGTATCAAGGTTCAGGTAGCGGGACGTCTCGACGGAGCAGAGATCGCTCGCACCGAGTGGTACACAGAGAAGTCGGTTCCGCTGCACACATTGCGAGCTGACATTGATTACGGAACAGCCTTGGCGACCACAGCATACGGCATCATTGGCGTTAAATGCTGGATCTACAAAGGCGACATCATGACTCAGCGAGAAGCTGAGGAGGCGACACGTGCTAAGTCCTAAGCGTACAAAGTATCGGAAGACACATAAGGGCCGCCGCAAAGGCTTTGCTTCGCGCTCGAACTTTGTGGCCTTCGGAGACTTCGGTCTTCAGGCAACCGAGGACTGCGCATTAACTTCTCGCCAAATTGAGGCGGGTCGAATTGCGATCAGCCGGTCGGTGAAGCGTGGTGGAAAGCTATGGGTACGAGCTTTTCCCCATAAGCCGGTTACAAAGAAGCCAGCGGAAGTCCGCATGGGTTCCGGTAAGGGTAACCCAGAGTTTTGGGTGGCGGTTGTTCGCCCAGGGCAGGTCATTTTCGAAATTAACGGTGTGACACGAGAGCAGGCAGAAGAGGCCTTTCGATTGGCGAGCCACAAGCTCCCATTGAAAACGCGCTTTCTTGCTCGAGGAGAGTGAGCATGCAATTTACGGAATTTGCCGCCCTGCCGGCTAAAGAATTGAAGAAGAAGGCTGCCGAGCTCCGCAAGGAACTCTTTGAGGCGCGCATGAAGAACTCGATGGGCCAGTTGGCCAACACGATGACAATTCGTGGTCTCCGTAAGGACATCGCACGGGTTTACACCGCGCTTGCTCAACAGGCTCGTAAGCAGGCGAAAGGTTGATAGGTTATGAACACGAAAAAAACTGCAGCAAAGTCTTCAGGCAGTGAAACAAGCTCTTCAGCTCGCGGCCGTCAGATTGAAATGATTGGCGAAGTTGTGAGCGATAAAATGCAGAAGACGATTACAGTGCGAATCTTCCGAATGGTTCGTCACGAAAAATATGGAAAGTTCGTTCGTCGTACGTCGACCTTCAAGGCTCATGACGAAAAGAGCGAAGCTAAGATGGGTGACATTGTTCGGATCATTCACACGCGACCGCTGAGCAAAACGAAGCGTTGGAAGCTCGCGGCAGTGCTCAAGAAGGCCGGCAAGACAGTTGGGGTGGATGTATGATTCAGATGCAGAGCCGACTGAAGGTCGCCGATAACTCGGGCGCCCGGGAAGTCATGTGTATCAAGGTTTTAGGTGGATCACATCGCCGATACGCTTCGGTGGGAGACGTGATTGTTGTTTCGATTAAGGAAGCAATGCCGAATTCCAAAGTTAAGAAGGGCGACGTGGCAAAGGCTGTCATCGTCCGAACCAGCCGTGCAGTTCGTCGTCCAGATGGCACATTCATTCGTTTTGACGACAACTCGGCGGTTTTGATTAACAACCAAAAAGAACCGATTGGAACGCGGATTTTCGGTCCAGTCGCTCGTGAGCTCCGTGCGAAGCAATTTGTGAAGATTGTTTCGTTGGCTCCAGAAGTATTGTGAGGTTGGCCGTGGCGACAAAGACAACAAAAGCAAACCGCAATCGTGCTCAAGTGAAGTATCACGGAGAAGTCGTGCCTTCGCTGATGAAGCAACTGAATGCGAAGAGTGCAATGCGGGTTCCGCGACTCGAAAAAATCGTCATCAACGTCTGCTTGGGTGACGCGACTCAGAACCCGAAGCTTGTGACTCAGGCTGCTGATGAGTTGACGGCGATTGCGGGCCAGAAGGCTGTCATCACCAAGGCCAAGAAGGCGATTTCGAACTTCAAGCTTCGCGAAGGCATGCCGATTGGAGCTCGAGTTACTTTGCGTCGAGACCGCATGTGGGCATTTTATGATCGCCTCGTGAACTTGGCTTTGCCTCGCGTACGAGACTTTCGCGGTTTGCCGCCCAAGGGCTTTGATGGTCGAGGTAATTACAACCTCGGTCTCAAGGAACAAATCGTGTTTCCCGAAATCAATTATGATCGCGTCGATAAAGTTCGCGGCATGAACATCACAATTTGTACTTCGGCAAAAGACGATGCGACCGGTAAGGCGCTCTTGGAAGCAATGGGCTTTCCGTTCCGTAAGTGAGCGTCGTTCGGGGTGGCCTGGGACTTAACCTAGGTCTCCGCGAGTGAGCACATCGAGTTTGAGAAAGATTTGGAGAGAAGATGGATACAATCGGTGAGTTTCTGACACGAATTCGCAATGCAGGTTCGGCTCGTCACGAGAAGGTCGACGTTCCGGCGTCTAAAGTGCGCGCGGGGATCGCCAACGTGCTCAAAGAGACGGGCTACATTCGTGATTTCAAAGTTGTGAAAGATGGGAAGCAGGGGATGATGCGCGTCTATCTTCGTTATCTCGAAGATGGCCGCCCGGCGATCACGAACGTGAGCCGCGCCAGCCGCCCTGGACGCCGTCTCTATGTGACTTGTGACTCGATTCCGAATGTTCGTTCGGGCTTTGGAATTTCGGTTCTCAGCACGAGCCGTGGAATGATGAGCGGCTCGAAGGCAACTCAAGAGCGATTGGGTGGCGAGCTGATTTGCACAGTTTGGTAACTTGTTCCTCCACTAAGCCAGATTGCTGGGTGGAGATTGTGAAGGTGAAGTATGTCACGCGTAGGTAAGAATCCGGTCACAATTGCGAATGGCGTGCAGGTTTCTGTGACGCCGTCGAACGAAGTTGTGGTCAAAGGACCGAAGTCGACACTTAAGGTTGCAATGCGACCTGAGATTTCGGCGAAAATTGAGAACAACCAGGTTGTGGTAACTCGAAAGAGTGATGATTCGCCTGTTCGAGCATTGCATGGACTCTATCGCGCACTGATTCAGAACGCGATGACTGGAGTGTCTCAGGGCTTCACTCGCAATCTTGAATTGGTTGGCGTCGGTTATCGAGCCGCTGTATCGGGTAAAAAGCTGGAGTTGTCCTTGGGCTACAGCCACCCGATCCACTTCGAGATCCCTGAAGGAATTGAAATCAAAGTTGAGAAGCAAACAAATATTTCGGTGACAGGAGCGAGCAAGGAGTTGGTGGGCCAAGTTGCAGCCAAGATCCGCGGCTTCCGTCCTCCGGAACCTTACCTCGGCAAGGGCGTGAAGTATTCGGATGAAAAATTGCGCCGTAAAGAGGGTAAGTCGGCTGGTAAATAAGGTGAGGTGAGTTGTGAGAATTCGAACGACAAAGCACACAGCTACAAAAGCAGTGTCGCGAGAAAAGAAAAAGCTGCGGATCCGTAAGCGCGTGCATGGCTCTGATGAGCGCCCTCGTCTTTGCGTGTTTCGTAGTGCTCGCCACATCTATGCCCAGTTGATCGACGATTTAGATGGTAAGACCATTGTGTCGGCGTCGACTCTGGATACAGATGGCGCAAAGGGCGCAAACAAGGGTGCAGCTGAGGCGATTGGTAAAGAGATCGCGAAGCGGGCTCTGGCGAAAAATATTAAGAGTGTAGTGTTTGATCGAAATGGATATCTCTACCATGGACGAGTTAAGGCTCTGGCTGATGCAGCGCGAGCCGGCGGCCTTGAGTTCTGATTGAGGAGATTGCGTGGAAAAGAACCAACATAGTCATCAGCAAGGTTCGATGGAGTTCGAAGAGCGAGTTGTGGCCATTCGTCGTGTGGCGAAGGTGGTAAAAGGCGGTAAGCGCTTTTCGTTCTCAGCTCTTGTGGTCGTCGGTAACAAATCTGGCGAAGTTGGATTTGGTACAGGAAAGGCCGGAGAGGTTCCGGAAGCGATCGGTAAGGCGAGCCGCGGAGCGAAGAAGTCGTTTCGAAATGTTCCGCTCGTTGAGGGACGAACGATTAGCCATGAAGTGATTGGCACATTTGGCGCCGCTCGAGTTGTGATGCGACCTGCAGCACCCGGTACAGGTGTGATCGCTGGTGGTGCAGTTCGTGCGGTGTTGGAATCTGTGGGTGTTAAAGACATTTTGACCAAGTGTGTAGGAACTCGCAATGCCAGCAATGCGGTGCGAGCGACGCTCGATGGCTTGGCTCAACTGCGCACGAAGGCCGTGAGTGCCGAGTGAGGCGGGGGCGTAAGGCCCAAGAGAGGATGATGCATATGGCGAAAAAGTTTAAAGTGACACTCAAGCGTAGCTTGATTGGTTGCACAGAAACTCAGCGTGAAACTGTTCGCTGTCTGGGCCTGCGAAAGCGTGGTCAGACCGTTGAAGTGGCTGACCACCCGGCGAACCGGGGTCAAATCTTGAAAGTTCAGCACCTGGTTGATGTCCAGGTTGTGAAGTAAGCGAGGACGGCATGTCGATTTTGTCGCAACTTAAACCAAAAAAAGGCTCAACGGGCTATCGCAAGCGAGTCGGCCGTGGTGACGGTTCGGGCTTGGGCGGAACTTCAGGAAAAGGCCACAAGGGTCAGAAGGCTCGTACTGGTGGGCGGGTTCGATGGGGTTTTGAGGGTGGTCAAACGCCTCTCATGCGTCGCGCTCCCAAATTTGGATTCAACAACAAAGACTTCCGAAATGAATTTGAAGTGATCAACCTTTCGGCAATTTCGAAATTTTCGGGGGAAGTCACGCCCGAAACTTTGAAGAAGGCAGGCAGATCGGAAGAGC
>DDUL01000054.1:495-69626 GCA_002344785.1 Bdellovibrionaceae bacterium UBA2339 | reverse complement strand
CCCCTCATCGAGCGTCTTGAAAAGCCCCGCCGCCAAGGCCAGCAAAGTTTTGCCGGTTCCGGCTTTACCGACCAACGAAACAAACATGATCTCGTCATTCAAAAGACAATCCATCGCGAAAGTCTGCTCGACGTTTCGCGGATGAATTCCCCAGATCGATTCGCTGGGCACCATGATCGGCACAATGCCGTTTTCTGTTTCGCTGAAGCGGCCAATCGCCGAATGATTCGGATTGGAGAGGTCGCGCATCACCACATACTGATTCGCCTTCAGATTCAGGTTCGTCGAAGTGATGATTTTATTTTTGTAGAATTCTTCGATGATCGTCGGCTCAACGTCGACCTCGCGATGTCCCTGGTACATCTCTTCGATTTCGACACGCTCTGGTTCGTAATCCTTGGCGACAACACCGAAGACATCCGCGCGAATGCGCAGGTTAATGTCTTTGGTGACCAGCTCCACCGCGGCCTGCTTGTACTTTTGCTGCAGAGCCAGCGCCGTGGCCAAGATTCGATTGTCAGCTTTTTCGGGATTGAGCTCGCGAGGCATTTGCGACTGATCGACGTCAGTGTTCACGTAAACCGTGCACTTTGACGATTCGATCTTCACACCTTGACCGAGCGGTCCTTGCTCTCGCAATTCATCGATGAAGCGCGAGAACTGCCGGGCGTTCCGTCCGTTCTCACCAAGATCGCGCTTGAAGCGATCCACTTCTTCGATCACCGAGATCGGAATGTGAATATCCGCTTCGCGAAACTTTTTGATGGCCAGCGCATCGAAGAGGATAACGTTAGTATCAACGACAATTTTTCGAGCGCTTTGACCGCTCTCGAGTCCGTTCGAGCCAGGTGCATGAACCACTGAGGAAGGCCCTCCTACCTGACTTGATTGCAGACTAAAGGCGGGCCCTTGTCGAGTTCACCTCCAATCCTGACGCGCGCGGTTAGGGGACAAGGCCGAGGCGCCCATCGCCCAAAAAAAAGGCCGCACTCTTCGCAGAGCGCGGCCAATTTAGTCCGCTGAGTGGAAGCGAGCTGCGGTCGGCTTATCGACCCAAGCCCGACACCATCACATCACCGTGATCCGTCTTCAGCGAGGCGCTGACGGTTTCAATGAACTTCACAAAATGATGAAGTGCTTCGGCGTTCATGGAATCTTTTTCGAGATTACAACCGTGACGAACAACGCCTTCTTCAGGAAGAACTCGCGAGTTCGACACGCTCACGACGAAGGGAAAATAGGTGTACTGATTGAGGTAAACACGCATGGCGACTTCTTCGCCGATCTTGAGCGTGCCGCCCCCCAAGTCCATATCGAAGGCCAAACCGTTCTCCGAGATATCGTAAAGTGACACGCGCTGCAGGCCGCGTTCGGGAACGAGAATGAATGCGCCGATGAACTCAGATAAAATTGTGCGCTTCACTTGGCGGCGCTCATCCGCCAGCATTTGCGAGCGACGCTCGGTCATATCGACGACAGCGGCGGTCGTCGGATCTGGATCAGCATGCGACATCGAGGCGCTGGAAACCGGTTTATTTTGCAGGCGCCGGCGCGACTTCAAATCGATGACATTGCTTGGTTTATTCATGTAGATCCCCCCATCCCTCATGAATCTCTTCGGCGTAAAAACGTCCTAACTTGAGTCATTTTCCCTAGACCTCCGGGCCCCTCGACAATTGGCCAGGGCACTTGTATCGTTTTGAGAATGCGACGTCCTCACGGGGGGTTAGTCGCAGGCTTCGCCTTAGCGAATGCGATGAGGTTCTTCAGTTCGACTTTGCAAACGGGGGCCAGTTCGTGACTCAGCCTGAGGCACAATCTGACGCGCAATCGGCAGCGCAAAACGCCGCGACAGCGCCGCAAGTCTTGCGGGTCGAATCGGCGTCGCCTGTGGCCTCGCCCTGGGAGCGCGTGGCGCTTGCGGTGACACTGAGTGTGCTCGCGCATTTGCTGATCTCCGTGGGGCTTTGGTATTTCGCGCCACCGGCTTCATCACCCGTGCCTCGCGTGACGCTGCTTGAATGGTACGAGCCGACGACAACTCCGGAAGATGCGTGGAAGAATCAGGCCCGACAAGTCGTGCGCGGCACCGATGTACCGCCCGAGGCCCAAGCTCCAGATCGCGAAGTCGAACGTCGATTTCTTTCCGATGAACGTCGCACCGTCGTGCAAGAAACTCGCGCGGCGGCCAGCGGCTTGACGGAGAATCGCGGTGGGCGAGCCGCCGTTGAGAGCGCCGGCTCCGGAGTACCTCGATCACAATCACAATCTTCATTTGACCAACAGCGCCGCCAGGCCGCTAAGCCCACTCGCCCCGCACTGACGCAACAGCCTGAACTGGGAACGCAAGCTCTCGAAGGCGACTTGGCCGTCGCGCAAAAAAATGCCGAGGACGAGGCCAAGCCACTGCACTTGCCCTTTGATCCGCGAATCGCGGGTGCATCGACCTTTGGCGAAAATGTTCCCGATGCTCAACTCGGAAATTTCACGGCGCTCAATACGGATCGATTCACTTACTATTCATTCTACGCGCGGGTCGAAGAGCAAATTCGGCATCGCTGGGTGAAGTTCGTGCGCGCCGCCGTTTATGGCGGCGAGGTGCCGCCGACAAATCGCCAACTTGAAACGCGACTTGAAATTGTCTTGGATCGCGAAGGCCGATACTTGCGCAGCATCTTGCACCAAACCAGCGGCGTAAAGATTTTGGATCGCGCCCCGGCTCGCGCCTTCGCGGAAGCGCAACGGATCCCGCATCCGCCGCGCGAAATGGTGAAGGACGACGGCACGATTCGACTGATGTACGCCTTCAACGTCGAGCAGGTTCCCGTAGTCGCGGTATCTCGCCGTCGGTCCAGTCCAGATTCGAAGGACGCTGAAGCCGAAGATCGCGACTCCGTCTTCGATTCGCGTCCCTAGCGGAATTTGGACCTACGCGTTCACGCCTAACGCGATAAACTCTTCCTATGAACCTGCGAAGTTGGGCTGTCGTTTTTCACTCACTGCAATCATTCTCGCGCTTCAGTGCGCTGGGAATTTGCTGGCTCTTTGTGGCGGTCACGTTGATCGCGTGGGCGCCTGCGGCCTCGGCCGGATTTTTTGAAGTTGGATTTTCAGGATCCTATCGGCGATCGAACATCGATCGTGACGCCTATGATGAAGCTCAAAGCGTCAGCGGCTCGCTGTCGTATTACTTGGATCCGACGAGCGCCATTGAACTTTCATACACCGACGGCATCAACCGACGAGTGATCGGCGACAACCAGCCCACAGGGCACGTCACCAACATGTATTACAAGATGGCGGGATTGGATTTTGTACTCACCATCGGCGGCACTGAGGACAGCTTCCGGCCCTACGTGAAAGCCGGCGCGGCTTACATCATTGAAAAGCGAATCTTGGATCAGTACAGATCCGCAGGCACCGTCTTCCCCGCTTCGGAAATCAAAGAAGAGCCTGCGACCGTGCCGAGTGCCGGCATCGGCTTCAAGCTTTCGCTCACCAAAACTCTGCAGTTCAAGATCGGTGTCGACGCGTGGACCAGTCGCCCCATTCAGGAAAAACCTGTAACGATTGACTACTCCGCGCGCGCTGGCCTTTCCTATTTCCTATGAAGTTTCCCACGAAGAATCAGTTGCATCTTGGCGTTGTTGGATCGGCAAGGGCCGCCTCGGCCTCGCGCTGGGCTTGGACCTTGGCTTTTCTTTTCTTCGCCTTGCTCAATGCCGGCTGCTCCACCGGCTACGTGCTTCGCAACGCCTGGGCGCAAGTGGATCTCTTGTGGAGTCGCGAGCCGCTCGAGAAAGTTCTCGAAAGCCCACGTCTCACTGAAGCCGACAAAGCGAAGCTTCGCCTCGCTCGCGATGCTAAGCAGTTCGCCGAACTGCGCTTGGGCCTAAACCGCAATTTGAACTACGAAAGCTTTGTGCAATTGGATCGCGACAGCGTGAGCTACGTGATCAACGCCGCACCGATTGATCGCTTGGAGCATCACACGTGGTGGTATCCCGTCGTTGGCTCTCTCCCCTACCGCGGATATTTCAATCGCGAGGTCACCGAGCGCGAGGCCAAGGCCCTCGCGGCCAGCGGCGAACTGGACGTGCACTGGCGAGGTGTCGCCGCCTACTCCACGCTGGGATGGTTCAATGATCCGATTCTCTCCAGCATGCTTCGCTACGACGACTACACGCTGGTGAACACCATCATCCATGAAAACGTCCACGCCACCGTGTTCATCAAGTCCAATGCGGATTTCAATGAGCGCCTCGCGACTTTTCTTGGCAACTGGGCGGCGGACTTGTTTTTCGCCGAGCGCGACGGTCCCGACTCCGCCGCCGTCAAAGCCGCACGGGCCGAGCGGAGTGCCGAGCAAATCTTTTCGAAATTCATTTCCAAGGAATTGGACTCACTTCGCGACTGGTTCGCCGGCCCCGCCGTCGAGCTCAAGAAAGATCGCGCCGCATTTCTCAAAGCCCGTCGCGATCGCTACGCGGAAATTCAAGCGCGCTTCCAAGCCGAGATCGAACCCGCGCTTCGCGCCGCTCATACGCCCACCGCGGATCACTACGCGCGTGCGCTGGATCCAGAGCGCCTCAACAATGCTCGGCTTCTGCTCTGGCGCACCTACGTCTATGATCTCAGTGACTTCGAGAAAGCGCTGACACATTGGCAAGGCGACGCGCGAAAACTGATCGAGTGGGCCAAGGCCCTCAAGAGCGACTCGGATCCCGAGGCCGAGCTCAAAGCGCTGATCAAGTCTCACACTCCAGCTTCACATTGAACGCTTGCTAACAGTTCGGCACCAACGGGCGCGCTTCACGGCGATCTTTGACTCGATGATGGTGAGACCTCTTCGAATGTCCAAAGTTCGTGACTCTCTAAATTTCGGGGAGCCGGTCAAGTACATGCGGAGTTTTGATCGTGCTCTCGCTAACACCATGGCTTCGGAATCCTGAACCGAGGCCTTCAACCAACTTTTCAATACTGTTCATGACTGACCGACGGAAGGAAATCCGACGTGTACCGGACAGATAGCATATCATGTCGGAACGGAATATCCCGTGAAGCGCAGGTGAGCCAAAATCGTCCAGATTTGCTCCTCAGCAAGGTCACGCTCGTTGGGTTCATTCATACTCTTCGCTACGACAATTTTAAAAAATTCGAGTTTACTGCTTTCATCGAGAGGCGTTTGAATAACTGGGATCGTGTCGCCTGGGGGCACTCTCTTCAAATCAGATACGAAGTCTGGATGCGATGAGGTGAATTTCGGGTCAATGATCAGTGTGCAAGGGTCTTTATTTGTATCTTGATGGGAAATTTCAATGAGAACGACCCGTTTCGGATAAAGCTCTGGCTTGTCTGGCCCATAGGTCTTGTCCAATGCGGCTACGAAGTCATCGATCGAAAGTGATGCCACTTCCGGCGCCGCAGAGAACGAAGCAAATCTGAAGCGGTGAAGATTTTCAAGAATCAAGTTACTGAGAAGATCTCTGCATGGCCCCTTCGACGTCGTATTGAAATTGAAAACGACCAACACTCTCTGTCCGGTTGTCGTGTTTGGCGTACTCAGCGTGATCAAAGTATTAGAACTTAATTCGTAAGTTTTGAATTCGACCGAGTAACTATGGAACAGGTTCATGGGTAACTCCCGATTGCTAAGTTCGTGACTCTCTAATTCATGGGGAGCCGGTCACGGATCACTCGATCAAGATGGTCGAGTTGGCTCACGGCTTGTCGCCCGCCTGCGGTTCGCGAGGTCAGCGTGCGTGTGGCGAGATCAAATTTTGATTCTTGCCAAGAATAAGCATCCGCCACAGTCGTGGAGAGATCCTGATACTGAAACCAAGAGTCGGTGGCGCCGGCAATCGGCGAGACTTGGCGAATCACACTTTGCTGCCGTACGACCGCGCCGTTGGCGTGAACGTGTTGGCTGGGGAGTTGAACCGCGAAGCGGGGGTCTCAAGACTTAAGGGGTAATACGTACGCAGTGCTCAGATAAGTTAAGAGACTCCAAAGTTGTTTTTCTGCAAATGTCCTTTCTTCGACAGAGTCTATGTTGCTAGAGATATTGATTCGAAAGAGAGCGAAGTTGTGCGATTCTCCAGTTGGCCGATGAATTGTGGCAAGGTTTTCTAGATCAGGCATCTTGCGAAGGTAGATTTCGAAATAGGGATCAGAGGCGACTTGGTCAGGATCAAGAAAAAGTGTGACGCTCGATTTCTGAGCTGTGTCTGTCGATACTTCGACGTAAATGACTCGCTTAATTCGTGATTCTTCCTGAGACTGCGAATCAGATAATTTGTAGACATTTATAAAGTCACTAAAGGGCAAGGAAGTAACACTTTCCTCTGCGGCAAATGAAATAAACGTCAAACGATGCAAGCTTGTTGAAATGGAGTTGCTCTGAATGTCTCTCAGTGGTCCCATTCGCATGGTATTGAAGTTGAATATGACCAAACATTCCGGACTCGGTGAGACTTTCGGTAAAGATATTGTAATCAAGGTGTTCGGGCGAGTTTCATAGGACTTAACTTCCACTGAAAAGCTATGAAAGAGCTCCATCTCCTGCTCCCGGTTAGATTGGATATCCGCTGATCGAGGTGCGTGTTCCGTGAGGACCGCCAGCGGATCGACATTCTTCAAGTCTAATCGACATTCGCGTGAAGCAGTTTATCAGTTTGTGACTGCCTTTGAATAGATTCTGACAGAATAAATTGTCACGTTGGTACTGTTCAGCGCACGGATCAGGAGTGCCCCTCGGAGGAGATTGAGGCGCGGCGAGCGAGATGGTCGCTGACTTGGTTTTGGGTCGACATGCACTCGACTCGAGTGCAACTCCAACACCAGCTGTTGAACCTCTTATCATCTGGATGACTGATGCCAACGCAAGCGCTAGGTCCCCTCCCCCCCGCCGCCTGCCCCCGCGGTAAAGGGATTGTGACGCTTAACAATTCACCGCGATCTCAAACTGAGATGCGAAGTTAAGAAAAATTAGGTTTTCTCAGAGTGAGAAAAATGAGTGTGCGATCTCGGCTTGGATTGAGCGCGCCGACGCGCTCCTCGGTCCACGATGCGCGCAAAACTTTTCACTTCTTCGAACGAGGCTTCATTTTAGAATCACTAACACCTTCGCTGGGCTTCGCCGCACCCGTAGCCGAATCCACCTGATGGTCTGGCGCAGTAGCGCCCGAAGTCGAGATCGCCAAAAGCTTTTCCGTGACCTGGGACTTGGCGAACAGATAGCGCGCCAAAACTTCCGCACCCAAGATGGGCTTGAGCCGCGCCACTTCTCGCACCGGAACTTCGCCGTAGCGACGCACAGCTTTTTCATAGCGACTCATGGCTTGCGACAAACTTGCCACGCCGGCGGTCTTTTCCCGACGTGTGGCCTCGCCGAGCGCCATCAAGGCTTCATTGAGCTCGGTGAGGGCGACGGACTTTTCGCGGTTCAAGCCGCGAAGCGCTTCCGCGAAGGTGACCTCGGTATCGACACTGAGTTTAAGCTCCTCGCTCATCTTCCAGATGAACAATTCTTCCAAGCGCTTGCGCTCCCGATCCACGCGATCGGCGCGATCGGCGCGTTCCATGCGTTCGCTGCGATCTGCACGATCGGGCGTGGCGGCCAAGACCGCCTCGACGAACCCAAGCTGAGTCAGGCCCAGTGCCACTATGCCGGCAAAGAACCAAGGAGTGAGCTTCATGGCATCAGTGTAGGCAATCGCCGGTCGACCGGCAATCGAGACAGGCCTGGCCCTCGACGCACCTACAAAGAAAAAACGAGGAAGCCTTTCTCTCCCTCGTTCTCCAAATTCAAAGATTAAAGTCTTGCTGAGATTTTCAAGTTATCGAGCGAGTCGAGCTTTCACCTCATCCAGTTCGAGTGAAGCCAGTCGACGCGCCGCCATCTCCATCACCAAGTCATCCGGCTGGTGATGCGTCATCATCGTCGCCACCAAGACCTGCTTGGCCGCATCGCGAGTTGTCTGCACCACATCGGTGCCGCGCTCCACATCTTGGCCGCTGATCGCGATGTCCTTGGCGCTCAACAAAAACTTCGCCGACATCATCAATGCAAATGCCGAGAACAACATTGCCTGTGCGGCGCGAACGCGCGCGGGACGCGATGGGCGAAGTGCATTCTCTCGCACCTTCTTGTGACCATCGTCCGCGAGCTTTTGTTCCAACGCGCTCATGATCTTATCTTCGAGCGAATCGTAATAGTGTCCATCTTCGGGCAGCGCCACATCAGCTGAAGCTTTGATCTCTTTCTCCAGCCACTCCAGCTCGCGCTGCAGTTTCTCGTCGCCCTCGCCTCGCCACCAATCGTCCTCGCGAGCTTCGTTTTCGCGAACCTCAGTGGACTCGGACTTCTCCGGTTGCGATTCGTTCTTTGACTCCGGCCATCCTTTGCGATTCGGCCAATCACGCCAAGCTTCGGTCTCTTCCGTCTTGTTGCGATCCTGACTCATTGCTCAACCTCCATATATTCGTGGGCGGCCCGCGTGTCCCCAGCGAGGCCTGTTTCGTCGTCCTTAGAAAACAACTGACTCCATTGCTGCAATTCCCCGTCGGCGGCTTCCACCTCAAACGTCTCGCGCAGTTTCAAAAGCGCGTGACGGTAGTTGGCTTTCGCCGTGTCGTAGGGGCAATTCATGATCTGCGCGATCTCTTTGAAAGAGAGATCTTCGAACACGCGCAGGCTGATCGCGATGCGCTGACGCTCCGGCAAGCGATCCACTTCAGCGCGCAAGCGCCGACTGATGTCGCCTTTCACCAATTCACGCTCAGCGCCGGGATCCACACCACCGACTTGCAAGTCCGTGGTGAACTCTTCGGGTGAACGCGCGCGAAAGCGATTCTTCGCCGTGTTCAAACCGATCTGGAACAACCAGCTCTTGAAGCTCGCTCGGCCCTCAAAGAGCTCGATCTTTTCGTAAGCCTTAATGAAACTCTCCTGCACGATGTCCTCCGCTAAGGGCAGCTCGCGCGTGAGTCGCATCACCAAACGAAGCAGACCGCGTTGATGGCGGCGGACCAATTCCGCGAAGGCCGGAGCCGCCACTCGGCGATCTCGCGTCTTCACTTGGGCCACCAAGTCCAAGTCGCTCACCACGTCGGCCTCTTTGACCGGTGCCGCCGAAGCCGCACTGCGGGTGTTCGCTTCATTCGATGTGCGTCGACGACTAAGGTCCGTCTCCGCGAGCTTGAGGGTCCGTAGGCTTGCGCTCATCACGCCTCCTTCGGGCCGTCGTTTGCCGATCCTTCGACACGACAAGCCGGCCACTGGGTTAAAGTCCGGTTCACTTTTTTCGACCCCAAAAAACGCGATGGGCGGGACCTTGATGAGATTTGGGATCGAATCGCGACCAGTGCGATCCTTCGCTCTGGACATCAAGACTAAAGAGCAGGGTTGGTGCCAATTGTCGGCACCAGGCCTGATTTGTCGAATTTTGAGATGAGATGAAAATCAGACGCTCGCCGACCCGTGCCGAGTTTTTTTCGCAATCGTGAAAGCGTGAAAAGCCTTTAGGAGTGCTTATACTTCAGGCGCATTTTGCCCCCGAAACAAATCCTGCACAAAGTCATAAATTACTGTTCTGACTACGAAATTATAAAGTGACCCGCAGGTCACCCCAAGTTTTGCTTATGGGAAAGGCAAAAAAGCCGGTCCACCCAGGACAGGGCCCAGAGGCCTTGAAATCAGCCTTCCGAGGTCACGCGATTGCGACCGTTTCGCTTACTCATATAGAGGCGCTGATCGGCGACGGCGAAAAGTTCTTCCCAAGTCGACATCTCCGGCGATTTCGTCGCCACACCCACAGAAATCGTCACGGGAATCTTGAGGCCTTGATACACAAACTCGTGGTCTTCGATCGTCTTTCTCAGACGCTCGCCGATCTCCGCGGCCTGTGTGATGTTGGAGCCAAACAAAATCACCACGAACTCTTCACCACCGTAGCGACCGAGAAAGTCGTCGGAGCGGATGAGTTTGGTTTGAATCGTCTTCACCAGCTCCTTCAGCACGAAGTCACCGCCGGGGTGACCGAGCTGGGGGTTGTCGTTGATCTTTTTAAAGAAGTCGATGTCGAACACCAGAATCGACATGTCGACCTTCAGAAGTTTGGAGCGCTTGAAGCTCTCAGCGCCCTTCTGCATGAGCGTGCCCTTGTTGAACGCACCCGTCAGGCCGTCTTTCTCCGACTTCTCTTGCACCTTGCCGAGCGCTGCCGCTTCCAAAGAACCACGCGCCTGAAACTTGAACAGCACATTGCCGACTTTAATTTGATCCGAATCGTCCAACTTCACCGGCGTCATCGGCGGGATGGCGTCGTCGTTGACCACAGTTTTATTCGAGGATTCCAAATCCATCACCCACACTGTGTCGTCTTTCATGATCAGCTTGGTGTGCGAACGCGAAACCGATCGGTCATCAACGAAGACATTGGAAGTCATCGAGCGGCCGATGATCATTTCGCTCTTATCGATCGTCCAAAGTTTACCGACGTAACCGGCCGGTCCTTCGAGCATGACAATCGTCGGCGGCGTCTTCGTCGCTTCGGCGATTTTCTTGCTCATGGTGTTGCCGACGGAGATCACCGTCTTTTCGCCCGCGTCCTCTTCGTCGTCGCCCATCGCTGGCGGATCGAACTCAAAATCAGAAGCCGTGATCATCGCAGTTCCTCTCAGCTCGTCGAAGTTCAGAATACGAACCCGAGCCGCCTTTGACTAGGGCGAATCCCACTCTAGACCATCAGCCTAGCTTCACGTCCGCGATGTCGAACTCCGCGGTGATCGAAATGTTCGAAGGATCCGGAGAGATCCACGAGTATGCGCCGCGCCCCACGGGCCCGGAAACTAACGCGACACTGGACCGGAAACTGGACCCGCCGCGGGACCCGACAAGCGCGCCAGTGTCATTTGCTTGCCGCGCTCGACGCCAGGCTGGTCAAAGGGATTCACACCTCGACGAAGGCCTTGGACCGCGATCGCCATTTCCCAAAGCATAAACAGAGCGCCGAGACTGCGTTCATCCAACAGCTTGGTGCGCAAAACGGCTGTCGGCACGCCTTGCTCTTGTAGCGCAAGCCGAGTCGACTCGGCCTGTGTCGCATACAAATCTCCCAAGGTCTTGCCGACCAAGAAGCTCTGCGACTCAAACAAGCTGCGCTCAAGTTTCGTCGTCGTCTCTTCGCAAGCCGCAACGCGAATGAAAAATGCCGACAGCGGTCGCCCGCCCTGCATAGCTTGCTGCAAAACAGAGTGCTGATCACACGCGCCGACACAAGGCACAGGGATGGTCGCCGGATAGGGAAACTCTTCGGTGAGTGGCTTGGCGAGAGATTCCGCCCAAAGCTGCTGCCACCAAAATCCAAATCGCCTCAGGCCCTCAGCGTAGGACCAAAGCATCGTCATCTGATCACCGCGCTGAGCCTGCACTTGTCCCAAGGCCGCCAGCCGAGCGACTAAGTCCAAATTCTCGAGCGTCCACTTCGCACCCGCCACCAAGCGATCGCACTTGAGCCCCGCATAGGCCGCGGGCAATCCGCCGACGGCGGAAAGCACCGAGTATCGCCCACCGACATCTGAGGGAATTTCCAAAATCGGCACACCTTCGCGCCGAGCCCAATGCGTGAGCGGGTTATCGCGCGTCTCCGAAATCACTGTCGCATTCGTCGACAGGCGACGATGTCCCGACGCCCGCAAATGCTGATCAATTTGATCGGCCAACGCCAAAGTCTCGATGGTGTTGCCGCTCTTTGAGATGATCACCCAATGCGTGCTGCCCAAATCCAAGCGCGATCTGAGCCAGGACCAAAAGTGATCCGCATCGATGTTATCCAAGAACGAAACTTGGCCTCGGCCCGCGGGCCGAGGGCAGCTCGACAACAAGGCTTGGCCGCCCAGGCTCGATCCGCCCATGCCCACCACCACCATGTGCGTGGTGTTGCGCGCCACTTCGCGCGCGCGCAGATCAATCGCCGTCCAAAGATTTTCTTTTTGCGGCAAGCGCGCAAATCCAGACTCGGGACGAGTCAACAAGCTCGCGGCCAACTCACGACAAGCTTCGACCTCGGCCGCAAAGTCCGACTCGGAAAAAATTCCGGCATGATCCTTCAGGCCACGCTCATCGCTCGCGGAACTGCGAGACGCCGATTTGCTGGTTGAGCGCTTGGCCGACGACTCCCCCAAATTGTGGCCCGTCGCAGAGGCATCCGCGCCCAGCTTCCAAGCCGAAGGTTCAAATTCCAATTCCCAATAGGGTCTCGAGTCCATGGGGCAGTTTTTTCACCTTTTTCGAGGCGAGGCAAAGGCCGTTAGCTCACCGCAACATCTTCTTCCACACGATGAAAGCCTCGCCACTCTTTGAGGCGACCGCGAGGGCGACCACCTTCATCGGGGTATTCGATCAGCACATAGGTGAGTTTGGTGATCTTCCCTAGCGATTGAATCTCCAAAGACGTCAAATCCGTCCACGTCCCCGTATTGAAGTACTCTTTGTTCGGCTCAAACTGGCGATACTGATAAACATGCGAGTGACCAAACACCACGGTGTGCACGCGTTCGTCGGCCAGCACGCGCCGAGCGGACTCGCTCAAATCCGGAAAGATCGCGCTTTCACCCAAGACTTGGAGAATTCGACTCACCGGAAAGTGGCGCCGCGGGTCCTTGGTCAAAACCATCTTCATGAAATAAATGGCCAGGCCCAGGAAGGAGCGCAAAGCGAACCAGGTTTCATTCAAAAGCGCCCAACGAATCACGCGATTGAAGGGGCGAACTTTGTCGACATGCGGATTGAGCTGCTTGAGCTTCAAAACAAAATCCACAAAGAAGTGCGAGCCAAAGGGCAAATTCAAAATGGGCTCCGGCAAATTGCGCTTTAGAAAAAAGCGCTTCGGATCCAAACGATTGGCGGCCTCGTGCATGTGCCCATGCTCGATGTGCACGCCATCAAAGTAATACGCGATGTTCTTGTAACGAACTTCCGTGCCCAGCGCTTCATTCAAAAGATGCCGAGTCCCCGGCCACAACATCGCCTGATCGTGATTGCCCACCACGTAGGTGACTTGCCGACTTGGCGTTTGCGCAAAATTCCGCAAGGCCAAGAACACGTCGCGATGCCCATCGAGAATCGACTGCAGTTGTTCCATGGCAACGGCTTCGGTGATCACCGTCAGGTAGTGACCGCGGTAGTCGGTTTGCAAAAAATTGAGAAAGTCGCCGTTGATGATCAGCTCGACTTCGGCATCACGGTACTCGCCCGAGCAGTAGTAGTTCAAAAATTCGATGAGCTTTTTGCCAAAGTAGAATTCTTCCAGCGGATTATTGCCGCCGTCCGTGAGCACGCGCCCGCGTCCCAAATGGAGATCTGAAATGACCAGCTTGATGCGCTTCACGATGCTTCCGACTTCTCAAGTTGCTCGCACGGCCCGCCTTAGGAGGCGTTTCGCTTTTCCTCTTCGTCTTCACCTTCCAACACTGTCAGGGCGATTCGCAAGGCGCGCACCGCCTTTCGCACAGTTTCCTGCTTTTCCTTGAAGCTCTTGAAACTCTGCTGCGTCTGATGATTGGCATGTTCAAGCTCAGACTTCAATTGATCGATCTGCCGCTTCAATTCAAGAATCATCTTGTCTTTGGTCGCGGCGATCGACGCGCTCTCGCTCTTGATGATCTCAATGCGATGCTCAAGATCGCGCTCACGAACGCGGATCTTCTTGAAGTTGGACTCCAACCGCGACTCGATGTCTTCTTTGAGGGCCTTCAGCTCGGAAATTTCACGATCGCGCGCGGAAAGCTGCGAGCGAAGAACTTTGCGTTCCTCCTCCGCTGTGCGCTTGAACTCGGCCAAATCCGACTCGGCGGATTCGGCACCGGCCTGGAGCTGATCCACTTGGCGACGAAGCGTTTCGCCCGCCTGACGAAGCTGCTCGTTCTCTCGACGAATGCGCTCGAGTTCATGCTCCAGTTCGCTGATCCGCGCCTGGGCCACGCGTAAGTTTTCGGAATTGCGAAGCGCGGCCTCGGCCGTGGTGAACACTGTGGCACCCGGCTGAATCTGCTGCTCCTTCTCGCGATACTTCGCCCCCGGTGAATTGGGCTTCACCACCGTCGGCATGAAGGCTTCGACACCGCGATCTTCGCCGACGCGATCCAAAGGTTTGGGCGCGATCTCCGTGCGCGCATCGGCGAACACCGGCGCGGGCTTCGGGTCGGACTCGGGAGAACCCAAATCTTCCAGCGGCGAAGGCGTCGGTCGCTGATCGGCGACATCCAAATCAAATCGCTTCGTCGGCAAATCATCTTCAGCAATCGGCGGCGGCGCTGACTTTTTCTTTTCGGCCATCGCCATCGGCATGGGATCAAAAGGCGCCTCGCTCAATCGCGTCGGCTTCGGCGAAGGCTGCACTTCCGTGCGCGGACGCTCTGAAGGCGGCGGCGGCGGACGGTTTTTTCCCGTGGATTGAACTTTGAGCGGCTGAGTGGGCAAACCTTTGGCGGCAAGCTCAGCGGTGCGAACGGGATCATTCACCACCATAGAGTGCGAAAGATCCAACTCGAGTCCCGTCGGCACGGCTTCCTCGTTGGTCTTGAGTTTGTTATCGACGTGCGAGATTTGATATTGCTTCATCTCCGCCGTAGGGATGGCCGGCAAATCCTCGTCCAACACAAACACGGCTTCGTCCGGCGACATCCCGGGCGGAGGCGGCGTGCGCTGAGCACCGGGCCGAGACGGCGGAGTCTTAAGAGAAAAGTGTGGCGTGCCGTTGTCGGAATCCAACAGCTCGTTGATCAAATCATCTTTCGCCGGCGTCATCGGGCCGCGCTTGGATTTCTTTTTTGGGGACATGCCCCCCTCTTTTCGCTGCGGGCGTGGACGTCTCCACACCTCTCTCTATCCATCGGAAAAGAGGCGGATTTTTTTGAGGCCAAAGGCGACAAAATCCTGCCAAAGTCGGCCTGTTCAAGCTGGGCCACTTGATTGTGCTTTTGGGGGCCGTTTTGCGAGGCCAGGCTCAAAAAGCGGGGTTTCGAGCCCACGGGGTCGATGATAAGTCATTGAAAGTGCTTGTGATTATTTAAATCCAAGCCACGTCATAGGGCCTTGCGAGGGGGACTAGCGACGCGTAATGCGCTCAAACGCCCCGCCGCGCTCCTGGACGTCCGCCCAGGTCAGCTGAGTCAATCGACGAATCGAGAAGTCCTGAACCGTGAAACTGGCCAACAAGCAGCCGTTCACACAGGCCTCTTTCAGTGCCGCCACCGAAAGTCCAGCATCGGACTTCGCGAGTGTGCCGAAGAAAGCACCTGCGAAACTGTCGCCCGCGCCCGTAGGATCCACAACTTCGGCCACCGGAAATGCCGGCAGAATGAAGAACTCTTCCGCCGTGCGAAGCACGAAACCATACTCGCCGCGTTTGATCACCACGGCCTTCGGCCCCATTTTCATCAGCTCCAGCGATGCGGCGATGGCGTTGGTCTTACCTGTCAGCAATTCGCCTTCTTTTTCATTGATGAGAAGCACATCGATTCGCTCCATCACTTTACGAAGCGCCGGCAGCTTTGAGCTGATCCAAAAATTCATCGTGTCCATGCCGACCAAACGCGGCCGCTCCACCTGATCCAACACTTTCAGCTGCAACTCCGGATCAATGTTCGCCAAAAACACATAGCGAGCCTGGCGATGCGTGGCAGGAAGTTCGGGATTGAAATCGGCAAACACATTCAATTCCGTCGCCAAAGTTTGCGCTTCGTTCATGTCGCCGTCATAGGCGCCGGCCCAGTGAAAAGTTTTGCCTGACTTTTTCTGCAAGCCCGACACATCCACACCGCGCGAAGTGAGCACCGCGAGATCCGAGGCCGCATAATCTTCGCCGACCACGCCGACGACTTTGACCGGCGCGAACATCGACGCGACTACGGCGAAATAGTTGGCGCTGCCACCGAGCGCCCGATCCACCTGGCCTGCGGGGGTTTTGACCGAGTCATAAGCCAAAGAACCGACAACGAGAATGTCCGACATCACTTCACCTCTCCACGATGGTCTGGGTCTTCGGATAAACTGCATTTGCCGACAAAAGACAATCGACTTTCAGGACTCGCCGCCGCCCTCGCCGCTTTTTATTCTGAATGAATGCGCTCTCGCTCCGTCATCCGCTCCGTCATCCGCTTTGGCTGGACCCGATTCGCCGCTTTGGCGGCGCGGCTCGTTCTTGTCGCGGCATTCGGCGCCGTGGCCTCGTCCGCGGCTGTCGCTCACGCCAACAGCGATGAGCGCGCGATCTTGATTTATCCCACGCAAGGGCGCGTGCTGTATTCAGGTGATCTTGAAAGCAACTCGCGAGTTCGCTGCACCATGAGTTTGAACGAGGCCCAGCGCGCGACACTACTTGAGCGCCGAGGCGAACACATTCGCGTGCGTTTTCCTGCCAACACTTTGCGCGGCTGCGCCTGGGATCAACTTTGGGGAAGAAACATCGATGAAGGCTGGCTGCGCGTCGACCAAGTCACCTACGGTGACGATGAAAGCGTGCGAAGCGGCAACGCGGCCGAGGCGGATCCGCAAGTCGCCGCGGCACCTCGGCCCACCGCCACGCCTTGTCCCGAAACCCGCCAACCTTTGGGACAACAGCCCGGCATCGATCAGATGGGTCGCTTCATCGATTCGCTGCGCGAGCAACAAGCCGGCATGAAGAGCACAGCTGAGATTGAACAGTACCTGCGTTGCTACCCGCTGGGTGAGAATCACTACACGCAGTATCGCTTCGTCTTGCGCCAACTTCCGGGTCTCTTTCATTTGGAGACACCCGGTCAGCACTATGTGGTGAGCCAACATTTGATGACGTGCTTGTTCCGTCGCGAAAGCGGATTTGATTCACGCCAAGTCTCGCGCACGGGTGCGGTCGGCATCGGCCAACACACTTCGGTGAACATTCGCCACATCCACGAACGCTTGCAAGCGCGCGGCAGTTGGGAACGTCAGCTGTGGGATCGATTCTTCGCGCGCATGCGCGAAACTCCAGAGGGCCGACGCATGCTCGAGGCCTGCCCGCGCACAGCGCGAGGCCAAGCGCCGCGCTTTGAGTCGCGCGAGGACGCGGCTTGTCCGCTCAACTCCATCGCGGCGGCCTCGATCTACAATCTGCAAGTGCAGCGCGCGCTCCGTCGCAGTTCGCGACAGCGCGATCTCGACTGGCGCGATGAGATGACCTATCAGCTGGCGATTGGTGCCTCCTACAATTTGGGCGACGGCTTAGCCTCGCGAGCCGTGGATGATTTGTCGATTGATGGCTGGCTGGATTCGATTCGTCGGCGCTCCCCGAATCCGGGAAAGCGTGAGGAAGTGGCGGGCCACATTCGCGCGCTGAGAAACTGCATGCAATATGGCAACTGGCAGCCGCCTCATCCCGGCGATCCGCCGCGATGTGAACTGCCGCAGACGTCGGCAAGTCCGACCGAGCCCACGGCGAGACGTGCATCGGCGACACCGAGACCAGCGCCCGCACCTGCGCCTTCGGTGAGGCGAAGCCCGCCACCCGCGGCCGGGGCCAGACCTGGAGCGAGGGCCACGCCGCGAGCTCGTTGAGCCGGCGTGATCACTTTCACTTCGAATTCTGCATCCACAGTTTGTAAGGCTTGCATCAAGCCGCTCAATCTTCCGGCCGCAGCGAACCGCGGCTTCACCGACTTTCAAAAGCCGTCGAGAAATTGTCAGATTTCGCGGCGCCTGTGAGTGCGCTTTGCGTTCGCCGATGCCGCTGAATTAGAAAGCCTGCGAACTCGCCCTTCCCCCTCTCTCAAGGAGCTCCTATGTTCGCATTCGCTTTTGTTCGCAATGTCGCGATGCTCGGTCTGCTGGCCGTGACATCTTTGATGAGTGGCGGCGCCGAAGCGCGCACACCCATGCACCCGATGCTGCAGATTCGCGGCACTTATCAGCTGCAAAACTGTGACGGCGATTTACGGCACGAGCAAAAAGCTTTGCTCCGCTTTCGCGCCGACAAACGCGGCAACAACTTGGAAGTCTTCGCCTTCGATTTGGACTCGCGCGAAGAGCTGAGCTTTGCCATGCACCAAGGCCAAGAGCCCGGCCAAGCAGATGGCACGCGCTCGTGGGATTATCAGATGAACTGGCGCGACTTCGTGTTCACCGAGCGCTTTGAGCGTCGTGGCAGCAACACCTGGCCGGATCTGGGCTATGAGACTGTGACGACGGTGGCACTGACGGACAAGGGCGTCAGTCTCAAGCAAGAGACGCGTCGACTTTGGGGTCACGCATCGGCGCGCTCTTGGAGCTGCGAGATGGAGCGACTGGCGACGACTTGGACGGCTGAGCCTGTGGACGAAGCGAACCACGCTTTGGCATTGAAGGACTCGCCGATTCTGAAGATCGCGAATTTCCCTCTCGATTCCAATATGGATTTGGATCAGGCGCAGATCGATCAGAAGCTTGTGAGCGTCAGCACGACGCAACTCAATCGCGAGCAGATCAAAGAAATTCTCCTCACGGAAGTGCTGCCTTATAGCCCCGTGTTGGAAGGCATTGAAGTGCGCGCCGTTGGTCCTCGCTCAAGCCCCGCCAACACCGCGCGACGAGCGATGGCCACAGCCCTCGGCATCGCCAACGATCGCATCAATGAAGATGCGTCGGTTCGACCCGAGTACAAATCTTTGTTCGATATGGTCGACGCGATGGCGGAATTCATCGCCAACAAGCCGGCGACCATGAAGATCTATTTGATCGAGTGGAATGAGAGCGATGCCGATGGCGAAGGCTTGTTGATCATCGATGAGACGACTCAGCAGATCTTTTACTTGGGTTCGAGCTACTTCTCATAAGGTCATCGTTCAAAAGACGAGATGCCCCAACAGGGAGATCTGCTCAGATCTCCCTTTTTTATTGTCCTGCGTGTGAAGTACGAGTGTGGGATCAGCCGTTCAGCGGCATGGTCTCGGGGCGACCTTGATACATCGAGGTCAACTGGCCGCAGGCGGCGAAGATATCGCGGCCCATGGTTTTGCGAAGCAAGACATGCGCGCCCAAGCGAATCAACTCAGCCTGAAAGCGCGACACTTGCTCGTCGTCGGGGCGCAAGAAGCCCGAGCCCGGATGTTCGTTAAAGGCGATGATGTTGATCTTGCAAGGCACACGGCGCGTGAGTTCGTACAGCTCGCGGGCTTGTTCGATACGGTCCGTGACGCCTTTGAGCAACACATACTCCAAGGTCACGCGATCTCCGGACTCGCGAGCGTGCTGCACACAAGCATCGAGCAGCTCTTTGATGTTCCAGCGTTTGTTGACGGGCATGACTTGATCGCGAATGGCGTCGTTCGGCGCATTGAGACTCACGGCCAGTCGCACCCCCGCCTGGGTCACCAGCGGAATTTTGGGAACGATGCCCGACGTCGACACAGTGATCTTCTTTTTCGAAAGACCAATGCCGTTCGGATCCGTCAAAATCTCGATCGACTTGAACACGGCTTCCGGATTATCGAGCGGCTCACCCATTCCCATGAAGACGATGTTGCTGACACGCAGGCCGTCGCGCTTCAACGAGTCGTGCGCGATCAGAAATTGCGCGACGATGTCCCCCGCGCTCAAGCGCCGCTTCATCTTCTGCTTGCCGGTGTAACAAAAGCGGCAGGCCATGTTGCAGCCGACTTCGCTGGACACGCAAAGCGTGAGTCGATCTTTGGACGGGATCAACACGGTCTCCACACTCAAGCCGTCGCCCACGTCGTGCAACCATTTGCGGGTGCCGTCGACGCTCTTGAGTTCCTGCATCACCCGCGGGCGGCGAAACTCGAAACGCTCCGGCAACTCGGCGCGAAAGTCTTTGGCAAGATTGGTCATCTCCGCGAAGTCTTCGACACGCTTTTGATAGACCCACTGATAAACTTGGCCCGCACGAAATCGTTCTTTGCCAAGCCCCTTGAGCACCAGCTGCAAATCCGCGTAGCTCAAGTCAAAGAAGTTACGTCTCTCCACTTCGGACGCAGGCTGAACCTCGGGAAGCTCCGGCTGAGCTTCGAGTGCGGCCGCGACAGGACCTTCCGTGATCGAAAGATGCTGGCGAGTGGCTTCCGTAGATAGCGCTGAGGAAAGTGCGGAGTTTTGCAGGTCCATGGAGGGCGGAGTCTATCACGGCCAAAGCCCTCTGTCTGCACACTTCCTCGCCGTTCAAACGCAATACAGAGCGAGACGCGGCTTCACGCCTTCAAAGGCACGGCGATTTTTTCAGGCTTGTCCAGTTTGCGAACAGCTCAGTTGGGGGCTTGCAGCAACAGGTTGAGCTGCTGCAGCTCGCGATTCAAGGCCTCTAGCTCCCGAGCCCGCGGGTGCTGCCGAAAGCTGCGCGTTCGCGCCACCACGTTGTGGGCGACTTGGGCGTAGGACTCGCGCGATGCCGCTGAGTCGTTTTGACGAACTTCCGACCATCGCTGGAGCGACCACATGACTTGTCCGCGATCGCTTGTCTGAATCGGTGTTTCCACAAGGCGCTCGCCACTCACGAAGCGCTGGTGAAACTCGACCAAATCCAAAGTTTGGAGAGTATCACGGAGCATTTGCGAATCTAGGGCCGACTGCTGACTTGTGAGTTGCGTGCGCAGGACTTCCAGTTGCGCGCGCGGCAGTCCGCGCCAGATCTCCGGCAAACTCGAGAGCAGCTGCTCTTGTCGGCGAGCCCGCTGCGAACCGCGGACCTGCACATCGAGGCGGACGTTGAGTTCGATGATCGCGCCAGAAGGCTCGCGCATTTGTGCGCGAGGGTTGAGCGAGGCGATGCGGATCAGTTCCATATGCAGGACTTCAGCATTCGTCAGTCCCGATACCCGCGCGGACGGAATGCTGATACTCGCCGCGTGTGCGGAAATGTCGCGAAGCCCTGAGAAGCCAAAGGCCGCCGAATTTCGTGCGATCTCGGCATCCAACACGCGCGTCCAAAGACGCGTGAGCATGTCGTAAGCTTCGGCTTGACGATCGCGAGAAAGCGCATCGACGCGGGGCAAGTTCGTCAAGACAAGCTCGTATTTTTGCAAGAGTTCAGCTGAGGGCTTAAACGTCGGCGCGCTCGCAAGCTCCGCGCGAATGTTCGCGAGGCTCTGTTCTTTCTGCGCCTGGGCTCGACCCAGCGCTTCGACCAAAAGCTGTGCGCCAGATCTTGGCGCCCCAGATCTTGGCGCCAGTGTCGCGCGATCAGCCATGGCGCGAGCTGACACCGCAAAGAGATCTTCACAAGTCTGCGCCCCAGCCTGCGACAAAGCGGCCATGCTGACGAGAAGCGCGCTCACACCTAGCGCTCGGGCTCCTAAAACGCGGGCTAAAGGCCGACCTGAAGAGCGCACTGGATTGGAAGGCCAATTGCGATTCATACAAGCTCTCCTCGTTCCCGGTTTGTGGGCCCCGATCTTCAGACTCATTTCGGAGAGAAGGAGAGCAAGGCCGACGCCGACCTCAGGTCCAAGACAATGCAAGTGGTGGCCATGCCGAGCGGAAATTGCGTCAGCCCAACAAGTGAAGCGGCACCGAAGCCGCGACTTCAAGTTCGGCCATGTTCGCTGGCGGATCGCCGACGCCCATCGCGGCGAAGTACGGATCGCCCCGTTCAAGCTTAGAAGAAAGTGCGGTAGCGAATCAGTTCCAAGACCTGCCTTAAGTTCGCATCGCGATAGCCGCCGAGCGCAAGATCCGCGAGCGGTACGAGGTTCTGGTTGAGCTCGACTTCGCGATGATGTCCATAGTGGGCTCGAGCAATGAACGAGACGTAGCGAGTTTGCAGAATCCAGCGCATCAGCGGCGACGCGCTCGCGAGCGCTTGCTCGCGCGGCATGTGCAAGTAAGGGTGAATGAACTTGCTCACCGGAATGAACATCAACGACGTCGCCACCGAAGTGGCAACAAACTCCGGGCCCACATCAAACCCCGCCATGCGGCCGGCCTGTGCGGAGAACAAGCTCAGCACCGTCGTGAACGGCATCACGATCAGTGCGTTGCGCACGGCCCAGCCCACGCTCACGCCATATTCCGAGCGAAACGCCGATTCGACGTCGCTGGCGCCTCGATTGCGAATGAGCTGATCCATGCGCTCGTGGCGTTCAACAGTTTGCGCCTGCCTTTGCGCGGCGGTTTGCCCCGCTTCTTCGCGAGGCGCGAAGCGCTCGACGTAGTGAGCGGCGTAACTTCCGTGATGAACTGTGCCGTGCAGAAAGGCCGTGCCACGAAAATCCTCGGCAACGATGCGCCCGAGCGCACCAAAGCGCTGGCCCAAGGCCTGAAGCTGCTCGATGACTTCGCGACGCGCGTGTCCCACGTAGCGATGAATCGCATGCTCCACAAAGCTGCACAGCACATAGCCGTGCAATGCACCCGCGATCGCGTCTTGGCCGGACTTGTGAAACAAGCCCGCCAAAAGCAAAGTGCCGCCGACAAAGTCGCCCAAACCGGGCCGATAGCTTCGCAGCTGATGCCAAGCCTGGCCCATCAACTGCGGCGAGTTGGGTGCGAACATCGCATCGTGAATGGCCTGCACTTCCCGAGATTGTTCGCGCAGCAAAGCGCGCGGAAAGCGCCGCATGGCCTGCGACATCACGCGCACATCTTCGCCGGTCAGCTGCCGCCGCAGTTCCAAAAACTTCTGCTCAGCCGGCGCTCGCAGATCGGCGAATTCATGGCGCAGAAAATCCATGCGCAGTGTTTGCAGAAGCACCAGCGCATCGATCAGTTCCGCAGGACGCCGTAGATTGATTGCACTTTCAAACCATTGGCGAAACTTCGGCGAAGGATCGCCCTTTCGCGGCGAGATCAGCTGAGTCAGAATCTCAACGCTTCGCTGTTCCAGTTGTTGGCGCGTGGCCGTGGCCTCTGGCGCCGATCGCCCGCGTCCTTGCCCCAGGGAAAAGAAGATTTCTTCCACACGTGCCGTGCTGTCCGAGGCCTCAGGCGCTGAACGCGCAAACAGCGCCTCACATTGCGGACCCGCGACCGCAAATGCCGGCGCGAAGATCGTCGACAGGGAAAGTTGCACGGCCAAGATGGTCCGCAGAAGGTTCAACAGATCACTTCGCAGTCCGTGGCGAAGTGACAGCAACTTCAATCCGGGCCAGGACTTGGAATGGTCGATTCTGAAGTCACGCACAGGTCAATCTCCCTCAACTCAATCGCCACCGGCGCAATGGGCTTTGGCCAATGGCCGCATTGTGATTTGGGCGAAATGAGCTGTGCAAACCTCATCCCTAGTGAGTTTTGATCTCAACGCAAATTTAGAAGGCGATGAGCAAGCCGAGCGGCCTCGGCCAGCGACTGAATGCGACTTCGAACCACGCAAAATTGCGACGGACTTCATCGCGGAAGTTCGGTGAAGTTCACTGACTTGCGCTTGAGAGCGCGGAGTTGGAGAGCTTCAGGCGCGAAGCACGGCCTCAAGCTCCGCGCGCGGGCAAGGCACGCAACCCACTTTGCCGACGACAATGCCCGCCGCAAAGTTGGCCAGTGCGCAGGACTCTTCCAGTGTGAAGCCCGAGCCCCACGCCAGTGCCAAGGCCGCGATCACGGTGTCGCCCGCACCTGTGACATCGAAGACTTGTCGGGCGTTGGTCGGCAAATCTGTCACTCGCCCAGCTTCGAAAATGCGCATGCCATCTTTTCCGCGCGTGATCACCATTTGCTGAGCGCCAACGACTTGCATGAGTCGCTCACCAATTTGCGTGAGCGTATCGTCCGAAGCGCGCAACTCATCGGCACCAAGACCCGTGAGCGCGACCGACTCGTCATGATTCGGCGTCATCAGCTCCACGCCTTTGTAGGTCGCCAGCGGCGTGGATCGATAAGGATCGGCCAGGACGCGCACACCTTGCGCGCGCGCCATTGAGGTGAGCTCGCGCACCAGCGCTTCGCTGATCACGCCTTTGGCGTAGTCTTGAATGATGAGGGCGATCGCGCCGGGCAATTCGCGCTTCACGCGCGCGAGCACTTCGCTTTCCAGACTCGGCGACAAAAACTTTTTTTGTTCGTAATCGACGCGCACCAGGTGATGCGATTGCGCCATCACGCGCAGTTTGCGTGTCGTCGGTCGCGAGGCGTCCACGACCAGGCCATCGACGGCGACCTTGGCTTCGCGAAGCAGGCTACGCAGCTGATCCGCGCCGGAATCAGCACCGCACACAGCGATCAAGCGGCAGTCGCCACCCAGACTGGCGATGTTCTGAGCAACGTTGGCCGCAAGACCTAAGCGCGCTTCTTCGCGTTCGACTTCGAGAACAGGCACGGGGGCCTCGGGACTGATGCGCCGCACCTGCCCCCAAGTGTATTCGTCGACGCCCACGTCGCCGACGACGATCACCCGCTTCCCGTCCATCCGCGTCAACCCCTGCAAGAGGCTTTGGCGATACTCCGACATGCTCTTTTTGGCGACTTTCGACATGCCCGCCACTTCATCACATCCCTCGCGGACCGACAAGCTTCACCCCAAATGCAACGCCTCACTGCCCCGCTCGCCCCCCTTGCGCAGAAACTCCGCAACTTCGCTTTCGCGAAGGCCTCTCGAGGCCACAGGCCTCAAGCCCCCGTATGACGGCCGGTAGGTCCAAGAGTCGAGCGAACTCGGGCGGCCGAACCGCAAGGGCTAAGTTTCAATGCCAAGCTCATGAACATGTGAAGCCGCGCTTTGGGGCCAAAGGCCAAAGGTTGCCAAGGCCCAAGCCCGGCGCTCTAATCGGGCTTTCGTTCTGGCCCACATCATGGACGACGTCCGCCATCAGCAAAACGGCGCCAGAAGTTAAAAGGGGAACAACATGTCGACCGCGACCAGCACAACGGGCAACGCTCACGCACATCAAGCCGATCTTTTTCAAGGTGAGATGTTTGATAACACCATCAAAATTTTGGAGACCGCGGGCAACGCCGTTGGCTGTGACCCGAACGTGTTGGAGCGCATGAAGCGTCCGAAGAAGGCCGTGATCATTTCCGTGCCGGTGCGCATGGATGATTATCGCGTTAAAGTTTTCACCGGCTATCGCGTGCAGCACTCGTCCACACTCGGCCCCTATAAAGGCGGCATTCGCTATCACCAAGACGTCACACTCTCTGAAGTCGCAGCTCTGGCGACGTTGATGACGTTTAAATGCTCGCTCTTGAATCTTCCGCTCGGCGGCGGCAAAGGCGGCATCGCTGTTGATCCCTCCAAGCTTTCGCGCACTGAAAAGCAAAACATGACTCGTCGATACACTTCGGAGTTGGGCACACTGATCGGTCCCGACGTCGACATTCCGGCTCCTGACATGGGAACAGATGCGCAGACCATGGCGTGGATCATGGACACTTACTCGCAGGAACTCGGCTTCGCACAACCCGGCGTCGTCACGGGTAAGCCCGTCGAAATCGGCGGATCTCTGGGGCGCGCGGGCGCAACCGGCCTTGGCGTTGTGTTCATCGCCGAGAAGGCGCTGGAAAAGCTCGGCATGAAAATGGCGGGCTCAACTTTTGTGATTCAGGGCTTCGGTAACGTCGGTACTCACGCGGCGATCAACGCTTTCAATCGCGGCGCAAAAATCTTGGCGGTGAGCGACGTCTCGGGCGGCTTGCATAATCCCAATGGCTTGGACATCCCCGACCTGCTCCGCTATGTCGCCGAAAACAAAGTCATCAAGGGCTACACCAAGGCGGAGCCGATTTCGAACGAGGAGTTGTTGCAACTGAATTGCGACGTGCTCGCGCCTTGCGCGATGGAAAATCAGATCACCGAGGCCAATGCCGCGAAGATCTCTTGCAAAGTCGTCGTCGAAGGTGCCAACGGCCCGACCAACAACGCCGCGACCAAAATTTTGCATGAGCGCGACATCATGATTTGCCCCGACATCCTCGCCAACGGCGGCGGTGTGATCGTCTCCTACTTCGAGTGGGTGCAAGGCATCGCGCACTTCTTCTGGTCTGAAGAAGAAGTGAACAATCGCATGAAGGGCATCATCACCAACGCCTTCGACAAGGTTTGGGAATTGAGAACCGAAAAGAAGCTCGACATGCGAACCGCGGCGATGGGCCAGTCTGTGCGACGCCTTGAGCGCGCGATGTTGCTGCGTGGATTGTATCCTCGATGATGGATCGGCCCTCCGATTCAGTGCGTGACTTTGGGCGCGATCTTGGCCCTGCGACTTCGGGTTCTGCTGGGGCTTTGGGCGTCGCGCCTGAGTCTTCGATGCTGTGGTCTTGCCGACCTTGGCTCTGGCTTCCGCCCGCGTGGGCGCACGCGCTGGCGCCATCACTACTACCTTTGGCCGCACTCTTGGCTCCCGACGCCGACGACTTGCGCTGGCGCGAATTCTCCTGGCGCGGAATGAAGTTTCGCAATCCGCTCGGCACAGCCGGCGGGTTGGATAAGGACGCCGAGTCGCTCGATGAATGGGCCGCGCTCGGTGCTGGATTTCTCGAGATCGGCACGATCACGCCCAAGGCCCAAGGCCCTAATCCTGGTCGCATCGTTGATCGCGACGTGCGTGCGGGCGCGCTGTGGAATCGCATGGGTTTCCCAAGCCAAGGCTTGCGCGTGGCGCGCGCCAACTTGCAGGACTGGTCGGCCGCCGCCGGCGGACCCGGCGAACGCCTCACGCCCGTGTTCGTCAATGCCGGCAAGAATCGCGACACCAGCTTGGACCAAGCCGCAGCTGATTATGCATTGGTGATTCGCGAACTCGATGATCTTGCGGACGCGTTCACCATTAACATCTCTTCGCCCAACACGCAGGGCCTTCGCGACTTGTTTCAGCCTGAGCGTTTGCGCGACTTTTTGTCGCCGCTTCGCGAAGCCACACGCCGGCCTTTGCTTTTGAAGCTCAGTCCGGATTTGGATGCGGAGAGCTTGGCCTCCGCCATCGATAGCTTGCTCAGTGTCGGCTTGGATGGCGTCGTCGCGACGAACACGACCTTGGCTCGCCCGCCACAAGTGAACTTTCCGCCCGAAGGCGGCTTAAGCGGCGCACCTTTGGCCACACTTTCACTGCACATGCTCGACGAGGTGCTGCGGCTTTTGGGCCGTGGGCGCGAAGGTCGTCTGGTGGTTTCAGCAGGTGGCGTGATGAACACGGACGATGTTTTGCAGCGCTTGGATCGCGGCGCGGATCTTGTGCAAGTGTACTCGACACTGGTGCTCAATGGGCCTTGGCTATTTTCTCAAGCCGCACGCCGCCTCAGGCCTTTGCCCTAGCGCTTGGCGCAGTGTTCAAAACATCTCAATCCGCACATCAGTTCTCAACAATCACTACTCGTGAAGCGGGCTTTGCCCTACTCTGTCCGCTATGACGAATCGTCCCGCCACGCCTCAGACCAACGACATTCCGACTCGCCCGCCGCGCCCCACTTGGATTCCCGTGGTCACAGCTTTGCTTCGCCGCGGAGATCGCGTGCTGTTGGGTCAGCGTCCACCGGGCCACAGTCTCGCGGGACAATGGGAGTTTCCTGGCGGCAAAATTGAAAAGGGTGAATCGCCCGAGACCGCGCTCGCCCGCGAGCTGCGCGAAGAATTGGGTATCGAAGCTGAGATCGGCGAATTGCGCCTCGCCGCCAGTCACACCTACGGCGAAACTTCGATTTTGATTTTGTTTTACGATGTTCGCTTCTGGCGCGGCGAAGTGAAGACGCAGCATCACACGGAACTGCGCTGGACCACGCCCGAAGAATTGAGCGCGCTGAAAATCCCCGACGCGAATCGAAGAATTTTGCCGCGCTTGATGGAGGTGATGCAACATGCGCATCGCGATCCTCACCCGAGTTCGCCCTGATCCTCAAGGCGATGCGGAAGAGCGTCGCCGACATGCTGTCCTCAGCGAAATCGCGGCACTTGGCCACGATCTGCTGGTGCTCTCGCGGTGGACAGGTCGGCCCATCGATGATCCCCAACTTGGTCGACGCGCGCGCGTGATCTATCCGTTTCGGCGCTTTGCCGCTTGGGAATGGCCGCGAGCTTGGGCCTCGCTCTATGAATTTGATCCCGAAGTGTTGCACTGCTTGCTCGATGAAGAAGCCGCATGGTGGTCCGCGGAGCGCGTTGCGCCCTCGAGCGCTGACTTCGTCAATATGGTGCGCGAGCAAATGCGCGAGCGTCGCACTTGGCCGCTAGAAACTTTGCAGACTCGCGTGCCCGCGCTCTTATCCTTAGGGCCCACGCTGTCGGCCGAGTCCACGGTCGCGACATCTCCGACAACTCTTCACACTTTGGCCCTCAATCGCCTCTGGCGCTCACGCTTAAAGTTAGATCCACGCGAAGTTTGGATCTCGCTAGGCTATCAAGGTGTGGAAACGAATTGGCTGTCGCGCCCTGCGCCGACCGCCCGTCTGCATGAGGCGGAAACTCACGATTCACAAGAATCAAAGTCCGACGAGCGTGACTTGAGCGCACCGACCGCGCGCACGCTCCACTTTCTGACCACGCCAGATGAAATGCTCGCGCTCACAGAGTCGCGCGAGTTGGATCACTTGCTGGGAGTACTGACCTTCAATCCCGATCTGCACCTGGCCTGCTCACTGCATCGGCGCGAATTGCCGCCTCCTGCGCGCGCGCGTTGGGTGTTTTGGGAGCAGCTTCGCGATCGCCACGCGCAAGCGCTCGGAGCGCGCTTGCAACTTTCGGCCACCGAAGGCACTTGGCCTGGATCAGTTTTGATGGCCTCGGCTGAGCCGCTTCGCGCCTCGCCGGAAATTCGCGCACGACATCTTCGATTGCTACGCCAAGTCCACAGCGTCTGGACCACAGCCTCGGCCGCAGACGATGTGCGCCGCGAAATGCGTCGCGCCGGTCTCTTGGCGCGCGTGCACGCCATTCGCGATTTAGATTGGCCGCAGGCCTTGGTTACTGCGACGGGCGCTTCGGCCGACGGAGTTGATGAATCCGCAGCCACACAAGCCCAAGTCAGCCCTGCAGATCGCGGCGGCAATCAGATTTCGCGACTCTATGCCTGGCTGGCGCACCCTCACGCGCACGAGGCCTCAGCTCCGGTCGACGAAACCCGCTAGCGAAACCCAATCGTGAATCCCGATCCCGAATCTCCATGACGAAACGAGATGACGAACTCGGTTTTGTCACACTAACCTGAATCTCGATGTTCAGACGCGCACGCCAATCTCTTCCCAAGAGCCTCAACATTGCGTTGATCTCGCGCCGTTTGCCGACGGCGGGAACTGCGACAGGTCCAGGATTTTTGCGCCTCATCGCCCGCGGGCTTGCACTGCGAGGCCATCGCGTCACCATCATCACCAGCGATCTTGGGCCCGGCGGCGCGACTTCACTCTCCGACGGCGTTCGGATCGTGCCCATCACCGCTGGCCGCAGCCCGCGTGCACGCGTGGCGCTCTCGCCATCGCAGCTTCGCAACTTATCGCGCTCCGCGCGCTCGGCCCGCTACCAGGAATTGGTGCGCGCGCGTTTTCTTGAATTGCATCGCGAGTCGCCGTTTCATGTGGTGCATTCGCTGGACGCATCCGCGCTCAAGCTCGGTCCGCTCAAGCGCGATTTGGGATTTGCGCTCGCGTATGACGTGCAAGCCACGCAGATGGCGGACCTCTTTGCGCTGGTCGGGATGGGGCAAGAGTCGCTCGGCAGCATTCTCGGCACGAGCTTCAACGTCGGTTTGCGATTTTTGTCGACGTACTTTGGCGGCGATCGCGAGTTGCTCGCGCACGCGGATGGCATCTTCGTCGCCAGTCCGCGCGAACGTCTGACCCTTGAGCGCTATTACATGTACCCGGACGCGAAAATTCACACCGTGCCCTACGGCATCGATATCGCGGCGACCTCAGGATCGGACTCGAGCGAACCTGCGAACTCATCGGCTGAAGCTTCGGCGCCAACTCCGGCCTGGGCGCGCACCGACGAATCCCACCACGTGGTTGTCACGGTTTCGGACATGAGCGAAGTCGGCGAGATGCGAAACTTGCTCTACGCTTTCGAACAAGTCGCCATTCGTAAACCGAACGCGCGACTCATCGTCATCGGCGATGGCCCACGCTTCAAACAGATCGAGCATCTGACCTTGCAGTTGGCGCTGGGAAGCAAAGTCATCTTCGCCGGTGATTTGGAAGCCTCGGATGTGGTTCGCTGTATTCAACGCGCCGATGTGTTCGTGAATCTTTCGGCCCGCACTTCAGGCTTTGAACCATCCTTGCTTGAAGCCATGGCGCGCCGGAAACTGGTGATCGGCAGTGAAGTTTCATCGATCTCGGCGATGATTGAACACGGCATCGAAGGTTTTCTCGTGCGCCCTGCCGACATTCTGGAGATTACCGATTTGATGTTGGCGGTGTTCGAGGGGCGCGTGGACACACATGGCGTCGGCGAAGCCGCCCGCGCCAAAGTCAGCTCGCTGTTTGATCCGGAGAAAATGGTCGCCGACACCTTGCGGGCCTACATTGCCGTCTTGCAGGCGACGGGTCGATACGGAGCGCGCTTTGCGGCTCCTGCGGCACCCGCCGGCGCACCGCCCTCGGGAGCCTCGCATGCGACGACCTAATTCAGATCCGCGCACAGGATCACCTTCGGCGCGTCGGCGCGAGGAAATCGCCGGACTTTGGAACTACGACGTCGACATGAACTCGACGCGTGAAGTGCTGCTGCATTGGCTGAAGCAGATCGTGGGCTCGCCGATGGTGATGCTGATGAGCCTGTTGCCGATTGCTTTCACCTGGTCCCGAGCCGCAACGGAAATCGCCACGTGGACCTTGGCGCTCCTCGTGTGCGTGTACATCGGTCTGGATCGCGCGATGAAGAATCGCGAGTTCAATGTCTTTCGCGTCGGCTTGGAGTGGAGTCTGCTGGCGCTGCTTGTGCTGCAAGTTCTCTCCTTACTGCTGATGCCTTTGGCCTCGTCCAACTCCGAGATCGCCGCACAGTCGACCAGCTTTGCCAGTCTGCAAGATTGGTCGGCGGGACTCGGTGCGATTCGCTGGGTGCCGCTGGTGTTGATTTTTTCTTACGCCTGGGACTTGTTCCCGGGCCTTAATCGCGTGCTGCAGATTCTGGTCGGCGCCGGAATTTCACTGGTCGTCGTCGCCATCGTGCAAAGCCTCACGGGTTGGGATCCACTCTCAATCGGTGCGATGGAAAGCGCTTGGCCCGCCTCCACGGGCGAAGCTTCGCAAGTTTACGTTGCGCGCGGGCCTTTGGGCTCACCGGAAATTCTCGGCACGATGTTCGCGATGCTCTTGGCTCTCACGACGGCGGCCGCCTGCTTGAAGGGACCTCGCGATGAACGCCCTTGGCTCACTTGGGTCGGCTTCGGCTTGAGTCTGATGTTTTTGCTTGGCCTGTTTTTAACGTTTCGAATCGGACTGTGGTGGGCCGGACTGACCGGCACACTCAGCATTTTGCTTTTCCCCGCCGAACGCCGATTCAAGCTTTGGACCGCCAGCATCGCGCTGCTCGTCGGCCTATGGGCCAGCCTCACGTGGATGGCCTCGCCCGCAGCTCCGAAGTCGTCAGGCTCGCCCACGCCTTCGGTTGCCGAGTCCTCAGGCCCCGCCAACAACGAAGCTTCCGCCGACGAGACTCTGCCCGGCTTCGCGCGCAACCTGCAGTTTCTGCTTCTTCGCGACGCCAGCGAACGCGAAGCCCAGCGCCAGCAAATGCTGAAGCTTGAAAAAATCTGGGAGTCCTCGCCGCTCATCGGCCGAGCTGGCGATCTGAACCAAATGTTCGCGCAACTTGAACCCGTGCAAGTTGGACCCCGGCGCGAAAGTTCAAACGCCTACTTCGTATTGCTCTCCAGTACGGGCCTACTCGGCCTGTTGGCGTATTTGACTTTGATTGCCCACATGCTGCTCAAGACTCTGCGCCTCTTCCAAGAAATTCCGGCCTCACACCATGCGCATCGGGTGATGGTCGCCGGACTGTTTGGCGCCCAGGCAAGCTTTCACGTCGCCGGACTGTTCTGGTCCACGCTTCACGAGGCCACGGTCATGTACATGTTCGCCCTGTTCCTCTCCGTGCTGATCTACATGACTCAGCACTACGAGCACAGCCTCGTGTCGGACGATGCCTCGCTTTGAACTGGAATTCGCGGCCATCTGCTGCACGAGTCTCGTGAATGCATCGCAATCCGTGTGCGGAAGTGCACCTCAGCGCTCGATGGGCTCAACGGCCGAGATCAATCAAATTTTGCTCGAACTCGACCATTCATTTACGAATTGTGGCGCCAATTGTGGAGACCGCCGAGCGCTTTGAGCTGGAACCGCTAAATTCAGCCCTGACAAGCCGCTAACGCGACGCAATCTTTGGGTTTTTTGGAGCAAGACACTTGCCGCCGTCCGCTGATTCTCCCTATCCTCAAAACATTCAAGACCGCAGTTCTTCAAGTTTGTTCTGAGGAGCCCATGACGAAAGCCGACCTCATCAATTTGATCTCTGAGCGCGCCGGCATCACTCGCGTGAAAGCCGAAACCGTCGTCAACACCATCTTTGATTCGATGGTCGAGGCCCTGATGCGCGATGATCGCATCGAGATCCGCGGCTTTGGCTCTTTCGTGAATCGCTACTACGAGCCGTACAAGGGTCGCAATCCCCGCACTGGCGAAGTCATCAATGTCTCCGAAAAGAAGCTGCCCTTCTTCAAAGTCGGCAAAGAACTCAAAGAAGAAATCAATCGCGGCTAATTGGCCCGCACCACGATTTGCCCGCGGGTAATCTGTTCGCCTGCGCTTTTGCACAGCTACCGCCAGGTGCAACGAGAGTGAGACAACATGCCGGAAAACCGAAGCTGAACTTCTTCAGGAGCAAGACCACGATCGCAGAAAAGCACTCGAAGAAATCACCAATACAACGCGGACTCGGGCCGCAAATGATTTTACGAGTGATCTTCGCTCTGAGTGTTGTTTATGCCTCGATCGGACTGGCCGTACTCATTTACCCAAGCGGACTATTCCTAATTTACACGTCCCTACTATTGTTCGTGGGAACCTTGTCTCTCTCTATGAGGATCAAGCTAAGTCGTTCAAACCTATTGATCATTGGAATCTTGTCTGTGTTCCTTTTCCTTCTTGGCTTCACGATCACGAGATCTGTGAACGGCATGCTTTGGTGAAGAGAATGCGTGAACACCCCATGGAAGTTCTAGGAGATGGCACAAGTTCATTACCCCCGAATGCAAGATTGCCCCCCCCCTGATACAGCCATTTCAATTTTAACCACGGAGACAAGATGCAGACATTGAATATACAGCGAAGCTTCAATTCAACTTTTGTATCAGCTCAGGATTTCACAAAATTTGGATGGATCGTCATCAGTCGGCAATTCGCTCGGGTTAGTTTCTCCACACCGCCGAATCCAAGCACTCAATTGCCATCTTTCTACGGCGCCTCCCTACCGATCGAAGCCATCGATCCACTGATCGCCACACTTTCACCCATTTTCATCGACATTCCACTCGCGGAAGCTGCTTCAGATTCACCCTTACCGAAGAATTGGGATATCGAGGCCTTTGAGACCACCTTAAAGAAAGTCGCAAGGATACTTCATGCGGATAACTCAAACACCCGCAATCCAATCGCGCTGCTTGAGATCAATGACAGAACTGATTGCGTGCAATTCCAGTTCATTGGCGAACTGTCTGCCGACCTCACTTCTAGGTTCGGAAGCTTCTTCGAGTCTCAAGGTGTACCCGTCAAAAATGTGAATTTACCATTTGAGACTATGGCCGGCTTTGCCCTGCCTTCTGGAAGGTCAGGTGCGGATCTTGTGATATCGGTCCCAGCATCGATGTACTTCGATCGGACTTATTCGAACTCTCTCGGCTATACGAATCAGTACTTGTCCACAATTATTCTTGGACTGGTCGCAATGTCGTGGGTGATCTCGGAAACCATTTCCGAGTAATCGCGACTAATTTGCTCGCGACTCGATTTGCCCGTGGGTGATCTGTACGCCTGAGCTTTTGCACAGCTCGACTCTTTAAGCGAACCTCTTTGGAGCACAGTATTGTCGCGATCATCGTGAGTGTAGTCACTGTGAGGCACAAGTTTTGAGACCGCCACCCAGGCCCGCTTCGGCAGTTCTCCCAAATTTCACAACCTAATTTTTCTTAACCCAAAATCTCACTTCGAGATTTTTTTGGCTTCCCTAATTGTCAGAAAGTTGTTTGCCCCTCGAGTCAGCTGAAATCACTCACAGAAATTCACCACTGAATTGTTAGCAGGTCGTTGATACGTCTCTCATGCGAGAGAACGCTCCCTCATAAATATTTCGTGCCATGTTTCGCGCTGAGATTCTTCGCGACAGCACTTTAGTTTTCAAAAATTTCACCCGATCTAAATTCCAGCGCACTTTGTGTGCGAAGTGATCCCGTGATGAGCGGCACGTGTGTGGAGAAAGGATCAAGATGCTGATGCGATTTTTTGCCTTGGCAAATTTGAAGATGCGGCGTCCTTCCCCGCTGCCGTCTATCACACTCTTATCTATTATATGCTCCGCATTTGCCTGCGGCCTGCTCGCTTCCGAAGCTCACGCCCAGGGCGGACCGCCACCTCGCAATCAACCACCCATCGCCATCATCAGTTATGCTTCAAGCTCTGAAAATCCCCTGCAGTTTCATTTTGATTCTTCACAAAGCTCAGACGATGTCGGCATCGTCTCCCGACGCTTTCAGATCGAGAACACCTGGGTTACGGCCGATCAACTGACCCACACCTTCACAAGCTTCAGCAAACATCGGGTTAAACTTGAAGTCGTCGATGGCCAAAACCGCCGCGCCACGGCCGATGTGGAAATTGATCTCACGGATCTTTCACATCTCGTGGCTGATGAGGTGCTTAGGCCCTATGAAAGCTTGAGCTCAAGCCTTAGCGCTCAAACCATTCACACATTTCCGCTTCAGCTTCGCGCGGGGCCCGCTCGGATTAATTTAAAGAACGCCGATGGCGAAGCACATGCGCAGCAAAACTGTGCGCCACTTGAGGGCCTTGAGTACCTCGCTTGCGAAGCGCAGAATCTCATCGATCAAGCCTACGTGGATAATTTCCGCGTGGATTCAGCCCAAGTTTTTCTAAATGGCAAAAAGGTCCTAGGCCCACTCACAGATCTTCAAGCCACACTCTCAGGCCCTGTGGCGCTTACGGGAAATGATGTTTTGGAAATTCGCATCGAGGGACCGGTTACATCCTACTTGCAGCTTGAGATTCAGAGCCTTGAAGTGAATCTCGCCCCGCAAGCAAGCTTCATCGTGGCGCCACCTCCAAAAGGAGTTCCGGCCCTGGTGTTGATCGATGCCTCATCGTCCACGGATCCCAACGACCAAGTCGTCGCCTACCGAGCCGAAATCCAACCCGACAACATCGTGACGGGCTTTCAAAGCTCCCCCTCCTTCGCGTTGAGCGTGCCGACGGCGGGACCAAAGCTCATCACCATAACAGTTCAAGATCGCTTCGGACTTGTCTCGTCTCTCACCCAAGACCTCACCCTTGAAGCGAATCTTCCGCCTGTCGTCATCGCCAACTGGGTGCAAACAACTTCGGGTTCGCCGTTTAGAGTTCAGGTTCAAGCCGACGCATTTGACCCGGATGATCCTCGCGAAAGCTTGCTCTACAATTTCACCTTTGCCGACGGTTTCACAACGGGCTTCACTGCAAACCCTCAAGTGGTTCGCGAACTCAACTCAGTACTTAGCACATCTGTCACAGTCCAGGTGCAGGACCCGTTTGGTCTAACGGCCACGGTACATGTGCCAATTCAAACACAAATCAATCAACTGCCGATTGCGAACTTCAGCATTCAGCCAAGAAATGCTCTCGCTCCCGCGACTCTCAACTTCGATGCATCGGCAAGCTCTGATCCGGACGGCGACACAAGTCTTCTCATCTACCGATGGAACTTCGGTGATGGTGAAACAGGTACGGGGCGCACGATCACGCACACTTTCCAAGATCCAGGTGAATACACGGTTCGCTTGAGTGTGATCGACGAAAAGCGCGGCGTCGGCGTGCAAAACCGAATCGTCTTTGCCTGGAGCTCAGCTCCGCCGATCCCGCGGCTGAGCGTTTCGCCAGCGACCGGTTCAGCCCCGCTGCTTGTCAATTTCAATGCCGAAGCCTCCACTCCGGGCGACACGCCCATAGTGCGATATGTGCTGCTTACCGGCGACGGAACCACACTGGAATCTCTGACGCCTCATTTTCAACACACCTATCAAACCCCAGGGACCTACTCGGCAACACTGAAAGTCTATGACCAAGACGGCGATGGAAATCTACTCGGCCAAGTCATTCAGGTCGTCGCACCTCAGCTCTTGGCTCTCGATCCACGCTGCGAAACTCGCACGCCGGCCGCGGAGGAACTATGATGCCGATCATCCGCTCGCTTTTTCAACATTGCTTGGTTTTGGCTCGAAGCAAATTCCCACTCACAACTTTTAAAGCATCGCTTTTCATTTTCACAGGAATCGCGTTGGTAAAAGGCGGATCGGCCTTCGCACAAGCCAACACACCCTTTGGCCCTGTGCAAAGCGGCAATCTCGCCGTCGTTGAGGAGAGCACTTTTCAAGACTTCGTCCATCCTTGCATGGGCCTTAAGGATGCCGTGCGATCCTACTACTATGGTGGAGATCGTTGGGATGAGTGCTTTCAAGCCTTCAGCGACACAGAACCTGCAATTCCGGGAGAAGATGGCTCCTATGCACATTACAAAGTCGTGCATATCAAAATTCAAAACCGAGCCATGCTGAACGCAATCAATAAGAGCATTCCCAGCCGCAATCCCGCGACCTGTCTTGGCAGCATCATCCATGTCGACAATCGCGTGCTCCGCGAATCAATTCCTCTGACTGGCACAGGCGTAACACTCGCCTATTCCAGCGAACGTGTGCAGGGCTACAGAGCCAATTTTTCCGCAAAAGTAAATTTTGTGGGCGGCACCACAACGAGCGAATTCACCGGAGTTCGCACAAGCTTTCTCATCAACGGCCAAGAGCTGAAGCAAGATCTCCCCTACGAGGCGAACCTCAGCATGACCTACTCGTGGGACGGTCTGGATGAGAACGGACTTCCCGTCGAATTTGAAACTCCGGCGTTAGTTCGCGCCGAATACACAAACCCAGATCGCCATGAAATCGAAGACTTTGGCACAAGAAATTTAGCCACACTCCCCAGTGAAGAGCTCTACCGAAGCTCAGCTCCCATCATGGTTGCCGAGTTTTTAAACGGCACATTCCGCACATCGACGTTTGCCTCCAAGCTCCCGCCCGAGGTGCATATTGCACCCTTAGTTCTTGGAACCTTCCTTTCCGCAAGGCAAGGCCTGGGGCAATGGACACTCAGTAACGTGCACGCCTACGGACGACACACGCAAACTCTCTACTTTGGAAACGGCCAGATCTCGCGCGACGTCGTCGCTCGCACCTTACCGAACTCTAACATTCAGGTGGTCGATCCCAGCGGAGATCTCGTGTACGAATTCTCACCGGGTGGACTGCATCTTAAAACCTTAAGCGGCCTCACAGGTGTGCTGCTTGAGAGCATTCATTACAATGCTCAGGCACAAGTCATATCCATCGAGGACGCGCACGGGCTCCGCCTGATTGTCGAGCGCGACGCGCAAGGTGTGGCGACTGCGATCATTTCCCCATTTGGTGTTCGTACGGAACTCGACATCGAAAACGGACTGCTTCTTGGGGTTTCAAACTCTCAGCAAAGCTGGCGGCTCGCCTATGCCACTGCAAGCACCCAGCGCGGGCTACTCACGCGATTTGAACGCCCAAGCGGCACACACTCCAATTTTTCCTACAATGCCCAAGGCGAGTTGCTCGCGGATCTTCATAGCGGCGGCTCGGGCTGGGTGCTGGATTTCTTGACCGACAATCAAACCCTCATGCGAAGCACCACAAATCGCGCCACCAACATCTCTTCCTCAAACTCAGCCCGCGATGCCGCGCAAATGAGTATTGCACCCAATGGTGTGCTCACCTCGACAAGTTTCAATCGCCAAACTGAAGCCACCACCGTGCAGGGTCACTACTCGGATTTTGTTCAAAACTCACCCGATCCTCGCTTTGCGATTCAGCTTCCAAGTTCTCATGTTCATGCCAATGGCCCCGTTGTTCGCCAGCAAAATTTTATTCGGCAAGTTTCCGCAATGGCTGGCGCAACCGACACGTGGTTTCAGTATCATACCCTCACCACGACTTCGAGTGACGCCTATGCGTGGGAAGAAACTCAATTTGATCTCGCCACTCGCACTCTCACCACTCGAACCGCCGGCGGGCGAGTCGCGACAAGTTTTCTGGATTCGCTCGATCGCGTGATCCGCACCCAAATCGGAAACGATGCGCCGACGTTTTATCATTATGATAGTTCAGGAAGACTTGAGCGGATAATTGAAGGCGAAGCCTCGCCACGCGAAACGCTTCTCACTTACTCCGAAGCCTCAGGCGATAAACCCGCAAGCCTTCAAAATCCTCGCGGTGAAATCACTCGTTTCTTCTACGATGACCTTCAGCGACTGATTCGCATTCAAGACCCAAATCTTAACGAAACCATTCTCAGTTACGCCCCGAATGGAGAAATTCAGTCCGTTCGGCCCGCCGGACGCATGGAGCATCAGTTTTTAAGAAATGCTCTGGATCTTGTGAGTGCCTACGTGCCTCCAAGTCTAACACCCAATGATCTCACTCAATTCGCCTATGATCTGGACAAGATGCTCACCTCGGTCACGCGTGCGACCGGTGAAATCGTAAGCTATGCCAGAAACCTCACCTCAGGCGAACTTGAGCAAATTCAAACCGCCCAAGGCTCTTACGAGTTCACGCACACAAGCGGCAAACTCACTTCCGCTCGCTCTCCTGCCGGAATTCGAACAGACTACCTCTACGAAGGCGGCACGATCGTGCATTCGCGAATCGACGAAGGACCGCTTGCGACAAGCCACTTTGAGATTTTCTTTAACAACTTTGGCCGCATGGTCACCACTCGAGTCCGATCCAGCCAAGGCAACAGCGACTTTGGCACAGTCGGCATTGAGTATGATGCCGACGATCTCATCTCGGCCATCGGTCCCCAGCACTTGACCCGAGATACACTGACAGGGCGAGTGACCCGCACCACTATGGGAGTCGTCGAAGATGAATATGGTTACAACGCTTTTGGCGAACTCGAAACTTACCGCGCCAAAACTAGTGGAGTTACGTTTTACGAGTACACGCTGATCCGCGACGCTGCGGGCGGCATTGTGGGAAAGAATGAAACTAGCGAAGGCGTCACGACTTTGTTCAATTACGGTTTTGATCCCGCTGGCCGCCTCATCACCGTTCATCAAAACGGCACCCTTGTCCTTCAAAACACCTATGATGCCAACGGACATCGGACTTCCGTCCAAGTTCAAGGCTCGGCCCTCGTCAATTCACAAACCGACGCGCAAGATCGAATCATGAACTTTGGCCAAGTCCAGTACTCACAAAACGCCGACGGCCAACTCACCTCACGATTGAACACCGTCAATGGTGCAGTCGCGAATTTTAACTACGATGCCATGGGGAACCTAAGAAGTGCCGATCTCCCCGCGCAAGCCGGTGGCCGCTGCACTGTTGAGTATTTGCCTGATGCCCACAACCGGCGCTTCGCTAAAAAATTAAATGGCCAAGTCGAAGAACAGTACATCTATCAAGATCAACTCATGATCGCCGGAGTCATCGGTGCCGATGGCACGCTTAAGAAACGCTTCGGCTACTCCGTCAAAGCCCACTCCCCGGACTTCATGCTCACACCCACAAAGCAATATCGCATCGTCAGTGATCACTTGGGCTCACCGAGATTCCTCGTCAACAGTGCTACGGGTGAAATCAAAATGCGGCGCGAGTACGACGTCTACGGAAAACTCACCCGAGACACTCGCCCCGATGCTCTCCCGCAGGGATTTGCGGGTGGCATTCAGGATCGCGACACGAAACTCGTGAGATTTGGCGCGAGAGATTACGATCCCGAAACCGCACGGTGGACAGCGAAGGATCCGATTGGGTTTAGCGGCGGTGATCCGAATTTGTATGGCTATGTGATGCAAGATCCGGTCAATGCAGTAGATCCGAGCGGACTGTTTCGAAATGAACCGTGGTCAGGAACTCGTCCAGGAAATCAGATCATTGATCCTAGTTACGGAAATGGTGGTGGTGGCGGAGGCGGGTTAGCACTTGCGCTAGCCTCTGTCGCACAAATGATAAAAAACAACAAACCAACACGCACAACAGGCAGCAACCCATCAACAAACTTTAGCAGTCCTCTCGCCTGTAATGCCGGAAACGAAGATTCTGATGATGAAGACAAATGTCGAAAGCAGCTAAAGATAGATGAAGATTTTTGCAATACATATAAAATGACGCCGTTCCCGGGGAGCTACCGACGCGGTCAATCCCCTTCGGAGCTTAAGCACGGAAAATGTCTTCAACGCGCAATGGTTCGATACGCGCAATGTAAAAACAATGAACCACTATCGCCGCCATACCCTCTCTAACGAAGGAGATCTCATGAAGGTCATTCACATAGAGTCTGGCACCAATTGGACTTATGCAGCGTCGCCAGACTTCTCCAAATTTGGTTGGATTGTCTTCAGCTATCAATTCGGTCGATTCGTTAACAATCACAAGCTGCCTGAATCTGGACTAAATCAGGAGCTTACTAACATTACTTTCCCGATTGAATGCATAAACGAACACTGTTCGACTCTCACTCCGTATTTTGTAGAACGTCCAAATGAACCAAGAGCGCCGTCTTCAAGCATTGTCGGCTTACCACAATCCGAATCGATCCCTCATACTTTAAGTCGCCTCGCTAGCGCGCGCCATAAGGACACACCTGGCTCACGAAATCCAATTGCATTTCTAGAGATCAATAACTCCTCAGACGGCATTCGACTTCAATGTGAAGGCGTTTTTGCCTCAACAGTTTCGCAACAGTTTAATCACCTGTTCTCAGCCATAGGAATTTCAGTTGCACCGGCAGACTATACGATTAGCTCAAAATTGGGGTTCGAACTTCCAGCAAGAAATCCAGGATGTGATATTTCGATCTCAATTCCAGCGAATCTATTTTTCGATTCGAATTATTCGAACATTACTGGATTTACCAACAAAGTCATATCGACGATCGCTTTTGGACTAAATGCGAGTTCTTCGGTTATTGCTGACTCAATGCCATTCACGGATCTCGCGAAAAAATCCTGATGAAACCTGATGATCTTGATTAAATTATCTTTCACTCGAGTTGCCGAAGAGAGATGAATAGTGCCAGTGCTAAGAATTCAATACTCGGAATCGTGCATCAAGGTGGTTCTAATGAAATCGACAAAGGAGCATGAAGGAAGGGATGAATGAAAGTTATCCGGCAATCGATCTTCGTCGTGATACTACTAGTTCCCTTGCTCACATTTTCCGGATCACTCAAAATTCATTCCGCATACGAAGCCCCTACACTCACCACGCGGTGAGCGCTCGCCAACGCCGGCTCGGCTCAATACACAAACGGACGAACTTCATTGATGTTGGGTAAGTTCCAAAGCGCCATCGCTAAGCGCTCAACACCCAGCGCGATGCCGCCAGCTGGTGGCACACCATGCAGAAAAGCTTGCGCGAGCTCTTGATCCACGGGGACCTCGGGTCGGCCCGAGCGCCGCTTTTCAAGCAAATCTCTTTGCCAGCGCTGTTGATTTTCTTCGGGATCATTGAGCTCGTGAAATGCGTTGGCGATCTCTAAACCTCGCCAATAAAGCTCGAAGCGCTCAGCCCAACCTTCGGCGTTCACTCGCGCCAATGCCGAAAGCGCTGGCGGAAAATCCTCCACCAGCATCGGCCGATCTTTCGCTAGCAAATCTTCGATGCGCTCCAACCAAAGCCGCTGAAGCAAATCATTGATGCCATCCGCGTCTCGCCACTCCACTTTCAAAGCCGTCAGCAAAGTGCGAAGTGCTTGAATCGGCTCAGCTGATGGCGCCGGCGTCACGTCTGGATACTGCGTGTGATCCTTCGCCTGCAAAGCGAGACGCAAAAATTCCTCACGCTGCTCAGGTCTCGTGTAAGCCGACACGCCGAGATGCGACCAAGCTCCGCGCTGCTCCATCGACTCCGCCACAAGGCCCAACCAATCTCGATGCGTGGGCCTGGGCGCACCCAAACTTTCCAAAAGCAACGCCAAGTCCTCGGCGATCTCGCGATGTGAGGCGAAGCTTCGGTACCATTCCAGCATATGAAACTCGAGCGCATGCTGATCGCCGCCCTCAAGGTTGCGCACACAACGTGCGATCTCAAACACCTTGTCGCAGCCGGCGGCCAAAATTTTCTTGAGGTGAAACTCAGGGCTGGTGATGGCGTAACGCGTGAACTCGGCACCATCCCAACGTCGCAATCGCACCGACACCGAGTCGAGATAGGCTTCCGTGCCCGGCGAAGGCGCCAGAAAAGGCGTGCTCGCCTCGTGAAAGCCGCGCTCCAAGAAGTATCGACGTAGATTTGTCAGTAAGTTGGACCATCGCTCCGTCGCACGCAAATCCGCCGCCGTAAATGTCGTGTCAGGATCGAGGCGATTCGGCGACCAAAGTATAACTTCACCACTCACCTCATCGACACTCACCCAATCCCCAGCGCGCAGAACTTCCGAGGGGCTTGGCACTTCGTTGTCTTGCACGGCACCGCGAAGTGAAAGCGCATGCCAGCGAAGCTTGGCCAATAGCGTGTGCCCGAACTGGAGCGGCCAGCGCCCCGACTTCCATTCACGAGAAGACTGTGCTGAGGGCCAAGCCGGATAGCGCGACCAGTGCGTGAGCAAAAAGTCGCTGCGCCGATTGGGAGCTTGGGACTCGGCCATGAATGAAACTCCAAAGATACGACGCCGAATGCAGGCGCCGACTAGAATCTAAAGATCAACGTCCCACCGACGGTGTTCTGGCGCTCTTGCACGCCACTGAGTCCTTCGACGGGACGTCGGAAATATCGCGATCGCCCGGCCACTTCAACAGCTAAACGAGGCGTCAGACTCAGTTGCGCCCCGGCGCCGGCGCCGCCGCCAAATGCGAAGCTTAATCCTGAACTCGATCCGCCCGTCGACAGCAAGGGGTAAAAGGCCTCACCGAGGACGAACAGTCGGATCAGTCCGCGCGACACCATGTTGTAGCGAAGCTCCAGCATCGGCGATAGCACGCTGCCAGACTCCAAGCTGGTGGTCGCGCCCACTTTGGGGACCACTTGCAGCGAGAAGTAACGAACTCCCAACGACATCAAGAGTGCCGAGCGATCACCGCCCCAAGTCTTCCAGTTGTGCAAAGCCCAAACTTCGAAAAGATTGAGAGTTTCCGTGTCCGAGCGCACGCTGCCAAAGTGGCTGCGGACCATATTGTCTTTGTACGCGAGTCCCAACACACCAAAGGGTGTGGCGTTGAAGCGAAAGACTTTCGGTTGAAAGCGCGCTTCCGCAGCGTCGCCCGCAAAGCCCACCAGTTCTCCACCGACCGTGAGCGCCCAGTCAGTTCCCGCACCCAAAGTTTGCGCTGCCAAGTTCACTTGCGTGGGCGCTTGAAAACCCACCTTCGCGTAGATTGGCACGACAAACTGACCATCGATGATGGCCTCGCTCTGCGAACTACCCATCAACTTGTCGACCTCAACGACTCCCAAGCGCTTCAGCACAGAGTCAAATCGACGTCCCGAGTAGGTGAGCAGCTGCAAGCGATCACCAATACGAATTCCGTGTCGCTCGCCCAAGTTGATCACCACCCGACCGCCTTCAACACGCGTCACAAAACCTCGATACGGGAACAAGCTCACCAAGCGATCCACGGTGGGCTCGCTGAGAGCCTTAAGATCCGCATCGCTGACCGCACTCAGATTATTTTGCAAGCCGAGCGTTCCACTGAGCAGCACATGTCCGCGCGAAGAGAACAAGGTCCATCTGAGCGATAGTTCGACTTCTTGAACCACCAAAAATGCGTCGACACGATACTGCGTGCTCCAAGTCTTAAACTTTCCTCGTTGCACAGGCGCGCCGTCAGCTTCATCGAGACGCGGAAAATCCGCGATGTCGATGCTTTGCGCGAGCAAGTAAGTCTTCGCGCTCAACTGCGAGGCCAAGTCCGAAACTAAACTCTGCCCCTTCGCCACAGAACGTCCGCGAAACAAAACCCCAACACGGCGAACCGAGAACTCGGCTTCCACCGAGGCCGTTCCTGGCAGCTCTTCAGCTTGGGCCGCATCCAGATCCGCGCTCTCGGCCAATATTTCGCGCCGATCTTGGACCTCGTCCAACAGCACAGCGTCCTGATCCTTTTCGCTTTCACCCACGCTCACGCCGGAATCGACTTCCGAATTGCCAAAGCTGTCGTCCTGCACCTGCTCAACGGGTGCAGCGTCGACACGCTTCTTTACGCCTGAGCCTGATTTCAAGGACGGCTTGGAGGTTGCGCGTTTGGCCGGTGCAGTACGCGTCGAAGTTGCCTTCTGTTGACCGGATTTTGCGGACTTGGAAGACGCGCCTTGCGAACGATTGGGCTTCACCCAACCTCCATCGATCTCGCTTCCACCCTCACGATCATCACGCAGGCCGCGCAGTCTACGACGTTTGGGTGCGGGCGTCGCGCGGGCACCTTCTTCGCGCATCTCCTGATCCACTTCCACATCGATTTGCGCCTGTGCGACCGAGGCCACTGGATCAAAGTCGGGACACAACAAAGTGAACACCAGCGCCACAGCCAAGCCGGGCGCAAAAACACTTTGCCGACGCCACCGCGCTTGGATCAGCAGCTTCGCATTTTTCATAGCTGAAATTGAACGGCTCATCGTCGAGACCACCTGCGCGTTGACCAGCTTCACATGGTAGAAGGAGACGGCCCAAGGGTCGACAAAAATCAAAACGCGACCCGCGCCGATTTAAAGGCCAAGACTCAGGACTTGGACCCAACCGGCGCTCGGCCTTCCGATCCCTTTGCCGAACCGACACGACTTCGCCTCACGGCGGCCATCGCTTCATACTCAGCCCCTCGATCTCGACGAATTGTTCGGGGCACTGGCCCAAGCCGCCTGACTTCATCGACTCGCCTTCGCGCTCTGAAGTTGACCGCCAAGCGCTCGACTCGGAAACTAGATCGGTGACGACGCCGCAAACGCATCTCAAGCTCAACACCCCAGCCTCGCGCGCTTCGCTCAAGAAGCTGTTGCGCCATTGCGCCCTCGCACCGAAATTCATGCAGGGACTTGGGCTGGCCGTTGCCACGCTCATCATGCAACTCTTCCTCATCACACCGGCCCTGGCTGCCGTCACCTTGACGGTTTTGGAAGATGAGGTCGTCGCATACTCAGGTCCCGGTGAAAAGTACCGACCACTCGCCGTTTTGTCGGCGAACACCGAACTTCGCGCCAGTTCAAAAGTTTTCGAGTCCGCTCAAGGACGTTTCTACAAGGTCATCGTCCCAACTGGCGAAAAGCAGCGAGCCGTTGGCTTTGTATCCGTGAGCGCATCGGTGCGACTGAGCGGCGCCGAAGACAATGTCGATCTTGAAAAATTCGGCGTCGTCGCCCTAGTCGACTCGGCTGTGCAATTTAGTTACGCAAGCCTTAAGGATCGCCAGTCTCTCTGGACCGTTGGCTACATGAATTACCTGAGCCCCGGATTCTACGTGAAGGCCTTCGCGGGGCAATGGCTCGCACCCTCGGCACAGGGCACCTTGGGCGGTGGCGAGATCGGCAACGACGCCTTGCTGTTTGGCGCCGTTTCGGGTTTCGTTCAATACCAAGTCGGGGCACTCAGTACCGGCGCCAAAGACAGCTTCTTCGCTGGCAGCACGCCGCTGAATGTGTTCATGGGTGCTGGGGCGGGTCTTCGTTATAATCTCGGCGGCGTGGCCTCGATCGCCATCGGCATCAATCAAGTCGCCATCTACAACGCCAACAACAGTCTGGTGTCCAACGGTCTTCTCATGAGCCTGGAGGCTGGACTATGAGGACACGCGTGATCGACCGACCACAGCCGCGCACACTTCGGAGTTGGGTCGTTGTATGGGCCTGGCTTCATCTGATCTTCGCCGCACTCGACACGCCGCTGGCCTATGCCGCGACCGAGGCCTCGACGGTGATTCGCCGCTATGATGACAGCAAAACCCAAGTGCTTTCGCCTTCGATCGAGGTCACGTCCACCTTCAACGAAGACCGCATGACGCTGACGTTTGAGCACACCCAGGATCTGCTCACCAGCGCTTCCAGCGAAGTGAAGACCTATGCATCGCAGGGCAAGATCACGGATCACCGCAAAGAATTTGGACTGAACTTCTCCTCACTGATTCCAGACGGCAACATCTCCTTTGGTGTGATCACGTCCGACGAAGAGGACTATAATTCCCGCATCGTCGTCGCCGGTGGGACACGAGAGTTCTTCCAAAAGAACACCACCGTCGGCTTTGGTTTCGCAACTGGCGCCGATGTGATCCGCGCCAACGGCAATCCCACATTCATCGAAGGCATGAGCCACCAGATCTACTCCATCTCACTGGCGCAAATTCTCAGCAAGCAAGCCATCTTCCAAATTCTCTACGACTTCCGCGTCGAAAACGGCTACATCGCCAGCGCTTACCGCCGCGCCAAACTGATTTCAGGAAGCTCCGTCGTCGCGCTTTCCGAAAATCACCCACGCACCCGAAATCGCCACGCCGTGGGCTTTAAGTACAACTACTTCTCCAACGCCTTGAAAACTTCGTTCGCGACGGCCTACCGAATTTACCAAGACAGCTGGGGCGTGATGTCTCACACCTTGGAAGAGCGAATTTCCTACGAGTTCAGCCGCAAGTTTGAAATCGCCACGACGCTGCGTTTTTATACGCAGACCAAAGCGAAGTTTCACAAAGACTACTATGTCGGCGATCCTGGCCCCTTCTACACCGGCAACAACACTCTTGGAACTTACAACTCCATCAACCTGGGCCTTCGCCCCTCTTGGAACATCACCGACAAGTTCAATGTGTCGGCCAAATTCGAGGCCTACCAGCAGCGCTTTCAAGATGTGACCGCGGCCAATCGCCTCGAGACGCTCGACGACGACGAGAAACTCAAGATCGACGCCTTCGTCGTCGGCTTAGGAATGACGGCGAAGTTCTGATCCTCACCCGCTTTACACAGGGCTGAATTTTCATTTCCAACTCGGCCCGCAATCAATCGCTGTCTCAAATCGAGATCGCCGTGCCTCAATTCGAGAATCCCTCGAGTCCCGCATTGGGATGCCGATAAAGATCTAGCAAGATGAAGAAGCCAGTCCATCGACCGCATCCTGCACCTGCTCGATCTCGAGAAGAGTGCGCGATTTTGGCCGCCGCTGGCAGCTTCGGAACATTCAACAAGTCAGGCGAGCCAACACGTTCGCCACACATCAGAACCTGAGGAGCGCCGGCATGTCCCTGCAAGCTGATCCCAAGAACTCCACACAGCAAAACTCCACAAACGCCACCTCTCATCGCTCCACGCTTCGCACCGCCGCGCGCGCCGGACTTTTCGCATCACTTTTCGCATTCACTTGTTGGCTGAGCCTTTGGCCTCTGCCGGCCGAGGCCAAAGCCAAAGCCGGTCAAAGTTTCCCCGCATTGAAAGTCGCGCCCTTCCCCGGCAAAGCGCCGCTGAACGCCAAGGCCCTGCAAGGCAAAGTCGTCATCTACGATTTCTGGGCCGCGTGGTGCGAGCCCTGTAAAGTCGAACTTCCCGCGCTCGAGAAGCTGTATCAGAAGTATAAAGGCAAAGGTCTCGTCGTCGTCGGCGTCAACGTCGATGATGATGCCAATGACGGCAAGGCCTTCTTGCAAGATCACCCCGTAAGCTTCCCGGTCGTCTACGACAAGAATAAGAGCATGGTGGAAGGCCTTGGCGTAGAGACAATGCCGACATCTTTCATCGTCGATCGCACAGGTAAAATTCATCGCGTCCACGCGGGCTTCAAGTCCGGCGACGAAAAGAAATTGGAAAAGGAAATCATCGAACTGCTCAAGTGATGAAGTTCGAGGTCACGATGCCCCGATCGAGGAGTAATTGATGCGCGACACGTCCATCCCATCCCAACGACGACTTGCAGTTGCTGCAAGCCTATTGGTCGGGCGCGGATCTGTGCTTGGGCGATCTCTGCTCTTCATCGGCCTGGTCGGTTCCCTGAGCGGCTGTGGTGTGTTGGGCAAGCGAGTGAGCGCGTTCGAGAAGGCGAACCTCGCCAAGCCCGGCATGGCCTTAGTCGCCGCACCCAAAGAGCAAGCGCACATGAACCACATGTTCAACGCACGCGAAGGATCCGTCGGCGGATTCGGCGGCGCAGGGGGCGGCTGTGGTTGTAACTAAGCCCGGCGAAGGCAACTCAATGTCCACTTCGACTCGTCCACGCTCCGCGGGACCAGGCTGGGGTTTTCGGCTACTGGGATCAATCAGCGCCATTTTGCTTTTGATTTCCTATCAAAACTGCAGCGTCGAGATGAGTCGTGAAACTCCGGGAGCTTCCGTCACAGGATTCTGCACGACATTAACGGCCGGCGATCTCGCGACTCTTACGCCTGCTCTCACCGCACTCAAGACCCACTGCGCGAGCTGTCACTCCACCGACGGCGGCAGTCCGTCCGCCGGATTCAAAGTTCCGGCGGCAGCCGATGATGTGAACTCTTCAACGGTTCAAAATGAGGCACACCTCAACATGTGCGCGCGCGGCTATTCGCGAGTTCTTTCGACAATAGATCCGACTTCGCCCAAACAACATGCCGGCGGCAAGTTCCTGAGATCCACCTCCAGCGTGACGCCGATCTACACGTGGCTGGAAACCCAGCTCTGACCCACTCGCCACTTCACGCCAGGATCCGTCACCGCAGCGCTAAAATCTGCCGCCCCCACCTCAGTTTCACCTGCAACCTCAGTGACTTAGCTTGGCTTGAACCTCTCCCACAACCACGCAAATGCGCCAGCTCCCGGGAAGTGCCTGAGCCTTTGACACCTGTCTAACCCCTGGTGGGGTGGTCTGACATTTGACGTAGATAAACGAAGCTGACACGGCATGGGACCTGCTCCCCTTCATCGGCTGAGACCTCAAATCGAACGGCCGTCTTGCGCCCTTCGACTAAGGTCTGGGTGAAACTAAGCCGACAAGGGGTTGTTGGCAGGGGGGTTCAGAGATGACGTCCTATTCTGAGACGACGACAAGGACGACGACGTTCATCCGTATCGGCGGCGGCATTCTGCTAGGTGCTGCGGCTTTGTGGAGTCGGCCGGCGCACACACAGGCTCCCGTGACTCCTATCATTCAATCTGTACCCGATCCCAACGCGACGATCTCGTCACACCGAGCCCGTGCGCAACGTTTGTTTCAAGCCCTGACCGCCGTGCGCGTGCCCATTGATGACCCGCGCCTCGGCCAAATGGAAATTCTCTTGCGAGCCAATCGCCATCAAGACGCTGCCGCCGTCGCGACAGCCGACCCATTGTTCTATGACGTTCGTGTTCGCGACATCGCCCGAGCGATGTCGACTCGCGACGCTTCGGTCCGCGCTTCGTTAAACGACTTCGTCACCACTTTCGTCGGCGTGGTGCGCGACTCCGACACCACAAGCGCCAAAGAGTTGCTGACCGGAAACTTCATTTATCAAGTCGATCCGACGATTGCGAGCTCGGCGACACCTGCCATTCGAAACACCGACAACGATATCTTCACGGTTGCCGGAAACAACGCGGCTCCCAACCACTTCTTGGATCTTGAGGCACGCGGACTTTCCATGCATAGCGTCCTTCGCCGCCGCTCTCCGCAACGCGCCTTCGTGAACGGCACTTTGGCCGATCACCCGGATCCCGCGGGACTGATCACTTCAACAGCTTTCATGCAAGCCCATGCGGTCGCCGGAACAAATCGCCGCCTGGTCGAGTACACATTCAAAATGTTCATGTGCGTGACCATGCCCGAGTGGGCCGATGGCTCGGCGCCTGACAACCGCGTCGCACGCGACGTGGATCGTCAGCCTGGGGGCTCGCTCAACACTTACCTGACCAGCTGCAAAACTTGTCACGCGCAGATGGACGGTTTCCGCGGCGCCTTCGCTCACGTCGACTTCGTCAACGGCCAAGCTCGACTGACACCCGCGACGGTGAACGCGAAGATGAATCGAAACGCGAACGAGTTCCCCGCGGGTTATCAGACCACGAACAACTCTTGGGTGAATCACGCGATCAACGGCAAAAACTCGCAGCTCTTTGGCTGGCGAACGCCCTTGCAAGGCAACGGTATGTCCGAGTTCGGGCGCGCCATCGCCGAAAGCCGCGGCTTCTCACGCTGTATGGTGAAGCGCGTATTCGAAGGGGTTTGCGGCCGAAGCCCGATGCCGAACGAAGAAGGCCGCATCCTCGATCACGCCAATCAATTTGAGGTCGATAACTACCACCTTCGCCGTTTGTTTGAGCGAGTCGCGCTCGACAACGTTTGTGTGCAGTGAAGGAGGGAGGACATATGAAATTACTTAAGAACTTCCGCGATCTGTCCCTCTCAAAGCGCCGCAAACTCACAGCGTCGATCAGCTTGCCCGCTCTCGCGGCCGTGATGATCGTCGGCTTCCAAAACTGTAGTCCTGGAATGATGGAGACGAAGGGCGCGAGCGTTCCTGATCCGAACGCGAACCCTGCACCGCTCGACATCTCACAAGACACCAAGCCGATCACGATCGTGTATTCCGAAAACTTGCTGATTTCGATGCAGCAAATGGCCGGCGTCACGACAGTTCCCGCGGCAAAGATCACCCGCTTCCTTTCGGCGAAGACCAAAATCACCGAGACGGGCAAAGTCGACAGCGTCAACGCACCTATGATGTCTGCGATCGCCAATACAGCCGCAGATGTCTGCGATGAGTTGATCACGCGCGAGCGAGCACTAGCCGCAGGTGATCGTCGCTTTCTCGGACTTGTCGACTTCACGAATATCCAAGGCAGCGCCGGAATCACCGAAGCCGCCAAAGACGAAGTGATTCGTCGCATGGCCCGATCGTTCTGGGGCCGCAACGAGTCGTCTGCCGAGCGCGTGCTTATCAAGCGTATGCTCGATGAAGCCATGGCCGACGGACGACCTGCAAGTTTCACAGCTACGACGGCCGCGACAGATACTGCGAATGCCATGCTCTTTGTGTGCACGTCGATGATGTCCTCGCTGGACGCGATCAAGATGTGATCGGTGATCCGCGCGGGGGTCGCGCGAGATCGCAACAGCGAGCTGAATGGATTGAGTTTGAGTTCTTGGGCGTAGGGGGAAAAAATGGGACGCAATCAGAAAACCGAGATCATCGAAAAGCAGGTGCGTGACCGAGTCACCGGCGAAATCCGCACAGCGCGCTTTCACGCCGATCACGGCCGTCCCACCACTCGCCGCGATTTCCTTGCCAGCGGCGCTCTCGGATTCGTCGGCTACATGATGACGCCGTCGGTGCTGAGCTTGCTCACACACTCAAAAGCCTACGCACAAACCTCTGACACTTGCGTTGTGCCCGATGCGGGATTGCCCTTGTTCTGTACGGTGAACCTGTCAGGCGGCGCCTCGCTCTCGAGTAACTACATTCCGCTTGGGGTCGCAGGCACTGCGGGTCGCGATCCGATCTCAACTTACACAGCCCTGGGTCTCGGCGCAGGTAACGCATTCTTCCAAGACGCCACTCGATCTCAAAGTCTGTTTCAAGGCGTGCGAATGAGCGGCGTACTCAACGCTGCCGCCGGAACGCCTGGCGCGACTGCGGGATTCTTTTGGCGCGGTGTCTTCGAACGCGCATCCACGGCAACGATCGATCGGACTTCGCTGATCGCAATCTGCGTGACCACGAACGATGACACCAGCCAAAACCAACTCGATGCTTCGGGCTTGGTCGTTGCCGCAGGTCGCTCAGGTGAATTGCTTCCCAATCTTGGAACCAACGGCAACACCGGCACAGGCGTCAACAATCGCGCCGCTCGCATTGACCCGCCCGCGCCGCTCATCGTGCGAGGCATCGCTGATATCGTGAACTCGCTCCGACCCGTCGGAGTTCTCGGCACGAACTTGTCAGAGCCACGACGCCGAAAGCTCTTTGAGCTCGTCAATTCACTCTCAGGCACACAGGCCCGCACGATCGCCTCGCCGAATTCAGCTACGGGCCAAGTGCTTTCCAAACTTGTCGAATGTGCGACAGGCAAAAACGTCGAGCTCGCATCGCGCTCCCCGGTCGTCGACCCCAACGGAGACACCGTCAACGGCGGCTCCGGTGTGATGACCGCATTCGCGGCCACCGCCAACAGCACGGCGCACGCTCAAGCGGCGATGGTCTATAACGGACTGCTCGGCAATGCGTCGACCATCGGCTACGATCTTGGCGGCTACGACTATCACGGATCTGGCCGCGCCAATCAAAACAACCAAGACCAAGCAGCCGGCCGAATCGTCGGTTCCGTGCTCGAGTCCGCGCGAGTCATGAACCGTCCCGTGTTCATCTACGTCACAACAGATGGTTCCGTCGGCTCGGGTTCCGACACATTCGGTGCAGACTTCAACTCGGATCGCGGCTTAGGCGGCATGTCTTACTGTATCGCCTACGACCCGACCGCTCGCCCGAGCGTGAAGAGCGATCGCTTCGGTTACCAAGTTGGCCACTACACCAACGGCCAAGGTGCTGCGACGGATGCCACCACGCCCGTGCCGAATGCCGAGCGCGCGGCGGCAGCAGCCTTCGCGAACTATCTCGCATTCGCCAAACAGCGAACTCTCTTAGATCGAGTCCTACCGGGCTATTTTGAGACACGCCAACTCGATGAGGTGATCCGCTTCGAGTAAATCGGCTGATTTTGAGATAGACTGATGTTGATGGAACGTTGGATTCGATGGGGGATCGATGACCGACACTAGGGGCACAAAGCACCGTCGCACGGGTTGGGCAACTCGCCTGATCCTCGGCCTCGCTGCGGCCTTTTGTATCATGCTCTATCAGAACTGCGGCGCCGATTTCGTGCCCATGAATCTCGATTCAGCTTCGGGAGCCTTCTTCGTTTGCAACAACGACCACCAAAGCAACTTCCAGCGCACGGTCTATAACAAAGTCTTGCGCACACTGGCGTGCAAAGACTGCCATCGCACAGGTGGCGCGGGCACTGGCGTATTCGCGGATGGAGATCTGGCTCTCGCCTACACCGACTTCACCACTCGCGGCATAGCGAAGATTCAACAGTACGCCACAACAGATCACCAAGGCGCTGGCTCGCCCGCGAACAAAAGTTGGGTTGATGTCGAGTTCAACAAATTCACTTCCTGCCAAGAAGGCGGCGGCACCAGCTATCAAGCGTTGACGACGGAGAAAGTGATCTCGGCCGGCACCACAGATACAATTATGAGCTTTGATCTCGACACCGAATTGACCCAAGGCCCTAGTCCGACGGGCGCACGACTGCACTTCCTCATCCGTCGCTCCACGGCCACGGACGGAAGCGCGATCTATCATCTCTCTCGACCAAGTCTGCAGACCACCACTCGCGGAATTCGCATTCGCTCACTCAAGATTCGCATCAATGGACAACTCGTGACGACCTTCTCGACCTTCTCCAATGTCGATCGCAGCATCAATCCCAACACGAGCCATCTTGCGGGTACGCAACTCAACGGCAATCTCGAAACTGCAACGGGGCTGATGCAAGCAGCGAATGTCGCCTCAGACACGATCCAATTCGAAATCGGCACGCTCGAGACTTTCTGAAACTCGGCGGACCGATAGACACGACCTGGCATTGCCTTGTTGAGACTCCGTTATTGGATCGATTGCGAATTGGACTTGTGAGTCCCGCTTTGAACTTCGCATAATCAAGACATGCCCAACTCAGAGCTTCAAAAACTGTGGACAGACCCCCTGCATCCCGAAGCCGATGCGTTGGATCTGTCTGCGAAGTCGGTTTGGACTTCAACCTCAAGAGCCGATCGACAATTTCCGGTCTTCCAGGGCTTGCCTTGGCTCTTTCCGGAGCCGACTCGTGCCCTCGTCGAGTGGCGAGATCGAGCGTTGCAACTGCTGCAGTTTCTCGAGTCCGAAGTCGCCGACCTCAAGTCACAAATCTCCGAGTCATCATCAGCGACGACGCGAAAGCGTCTCACTGAAATTCGTCGGCTTAAAATTCTCCACCTCGAGTACGTCCGCCGCACACTTGAACCGCTCAAGGTCCAAGATCGCAAGCGTCTGATTCCCGGCCCTGAATTCTATCGACTTCCTCTCCGCCAAGGCTTGCTCGGGTACGCGCCCAACGCCGTACGCGATTGGTCACCTTCGCTCTTTCCAGGCGAAAATGAACGCCTGCTCGAACTGATCAGCCAGCAAATGTTGCCCGAGTTCTCAGGGAAATTCCGTATCGCCGTCCTCGGATGCGGAGCTGGCCGCTTAGCCTATGATCTGGCACAACTCGGCCATCGCGTCGTTGGCCTCGATCTCAACCCACTCTTGTTGTTTGCGGCTCAGGAATTCGCCTTTGGCGGCGCGGCTCGTACGAGCGCGGACTTCCCCGTTCAAGCACTCGACCCAGATCGTCCCGGCCGCGAGGTCAAACTCGGCGGCTTTCCGGCGGCCTCGCACGACCACTTAAGCTTTGCTTTCGGCGATGTTTACCAATTGCCTCTTGTCACCTCGAGCTTCGACATCGTCATCACCCCATGGCTGATCGACATTCTGCCGCGACGGTTCTCTGAACTTGTCGCAGAAATCGCCCGAGTGCTTCGGCCCGACGGCGCATGGATCAACGCCGGCTCGTGGCGCTTCGACTTCAGATCTGAAAGCGAAAACCTCTCGCTCGCCGAAGCTGAAGAGTCCGCCGCAACTTTTTTTCGCAGTCTCCGCACGCAACGGGCTTCGACTCCGTACTTGCATTCGCCCATCGATGCTCATCGCCGAGAAGAGATCCTCACTTGTTTCACTTGGCAACGTAACTCCAGCCCACCGCCCACGGAGCGCCCACTCGCTGACGACCGCATCGAATGGATTCGTGATCCGCAACTCAGCATTCCGGCTCTCCCCGTCTTCGCTGCCGCCTCAGCCACGCATCTCGCGATGAGTGAACTTCTGCGTGAGGTCGACGGCCGCCGCTCGATCACGGACCTCGCGGCTCGACTTAAGGAGCGACATGGCATCAGCGATGCGGAGGCCTTGATCGCTGTCTCGGCGTTCTTTGATCGGTTTATGCTCGATCGGCGATTCCGGGACTTTGCTTAACGCCAATTCGGGACATACGCCGTCCCCCACTGCGTCTCCACTTTCTCAAGCCCCTTCGTGATCCATACTTTGCCATGCCGATCGACGATGACCGCGTGCAAGCCGCGCTCTTCCAAGATCGGGATCGCTCGTTCCGGTCCCATCACGAAAGCGGCTGTGTCCCAGGCGTCCGCATCGAATCCGCGCCGAGCAATGACCGTAACTTGTCGCGAGGCCGTCGCGGGCCGACCTGTCCGTGGGTCGATGATGTGATGTACGCGTCGCCCGTTTCGCCAAAAAAATTTCTCGTCGTCACCTGCCGTCGTGATCGCCATGTCCGTTCCGTAGACTCGCAAGATGATCTTGGCGTGATCGCGCGGATCTCGTATCGCCGTCGTCCAGAGTGTTTGTTTAGGGGTTTTACCCCAAAATACGGTGTCACCGCTGCCATCGACATAGCCGCCCGGATATCCCAGCTGCCGAAGTTCATCGGCGACAATTTGTGCCGCATAACCTTGGCCGACAGCGCCCAAACCCATTTTCATTCCGCGCCGGCGCAGCTTCACTTGTGGCGACGGTCCACTTTTGATTTCGATGTCTTGCCAGCGGATGAGAGGCCGACGTTGAGCAATCTCCGCGGCTGTGGGCTCGCGCTCTTGTCCCGACTTAAAATTGTAAAGTCCAAAGAAGACATTGAAGCTTGGATCAAGAGCGCCGCCACTGGCGCGCGCAACATCCAAAGTCATTTGCAGCAGCTGGCCGAGCTCGGGCCGTACGGTGACGGCTTCTTGGCCGGCTCGCGCATTCACCTGGGAAAGCTCTGAGGTCTCGAGCCAATCGCTCATCCAAAGATTCATTTCGCCAATCTTGGCAAATGCCGCTTCTAGATCTCGGGCGGCTTTCTCAGCTCGCGCCGAAAAGTCACCTGGCTCGTTGCGAAGATGCAGGCAAATCTTAAACGGCGTTCCCATTTCAGTCTTTTGCCCGCAGACCAGATCTTCGACGGCTTTCTCGGTCGAAGTCGCAGGAGTCTTGACGCCTAAGTCCGTTGACGGACGGCTCCTGCTGCTCGCACAGCTCAGACTCGAGGATAAAAACAACAAAGTCGCACCGAGAGTCGCGAGCCGAGTCGCCAAGAGCCGGCGCCAAGCCGTCTCCTGAGCAAATGGTTCAAGATCTGTCGAACTTCTCGACTTCAACAAGCTAGCTCCTGATCTCAGTCATCGAGTATGATGCTCGCATGGCGAAGTTCAATTTCTCAATGAAACGAAATCCGACGCGAACTTCGCCTCATTCGAAATCAAAAAACCAGATCTCGCAAGTGCGACCGGCGCAGAGCTCGGCAACACCTCTTGCCGGGTTCAATTCGAACTCCCAAGTCATCTACGAGGTTCAGCTCGTCACGCCACGAATTCTCGAGAGCCGCTTTGAGACTTGGCTCGTCCAGCATCTTGCCGACATGCTGCAAAGTCCTGGCTTTATGTCGGCCGAGGCCTTGCGCCTGGAGCTTCATGGCGACGAGGCCAGTTGGCTGTATCGATGCACCTATATCATTTGCGACGAAGCCCATTTACAACGCTACTTTTCCGAGCGCGCTCCGCAAATGCGGGCGGATGGCCCGGCCCGCTTTGGTCAGGATCTTAAAATCCTTTCGCGTCGCACGTGGAGCCTGAACACTCAGTTGGATTCGGCAACCTGCATAGGCAAGTTGGAAAGCGCTTCGGCACACACGCCGAGTACTTCAGACAAAACTGAAAGCGTGGACTCGACCTCAACGGAAAAGTCTGCTAGTTCCAAGCACGGAGTCGTTCGGCGAAGCTCAATGCGTAGGCCCGAAACGCCGTCGTCTTCAGAACCAGCGTTCCATTCAAAATTACATTCCAATTTCGACGCCAATGTCGATACGAGTGAAAACCTCAGCCCGACCGGAGTGAATATGCCCAACGGAATCTCGACCCGACTCAATAAAATCCGCAACGAATTGCAACGCCTGAGCGCCTCAGCGCAGATCGATAAATTGCGTTCCGAGCTGCAACGCCTGACCAACGAAATCGTCAAGCGCGGTGAAGCCGAAGTTGCGCAGGTTGAAAAGACGGTCAAGCAAGTGAAGCGAAGAGTGACGAAGCTTCAATCGCAGATCGAGGCCGAAGTGGGCAAACTGAGTCAGATGGTCTCGCGACTGCCGCGACAATCCGGTTTCGCCAAAACAGGCAAGAAAGCTCGCGGAACCGCGAAGTCAGCAGGCGCTCGTCGTCAATCCAACAAGCGCTCCACAAAGCGTCGAGCTTCAGCGCCGAAATCCAAGAAGTCCCGCTAAAATTCGCTCATCGTATTCACAGTGCATGTTCGCCGTGTGGCCGAGCACTTCGCGGCCACATTGTGGAGGCGTCCTCGGCCACCGTTCAGCTTGAGCGCTGCTGGCCGAGCGAGTGGCGCTTGATCTTCTCTGCACCACAAGCCGCCGCCCGTCCCGCGCCACGACCTCCGCACGCCTCCTTCACCGCTGTGACCTTCATCACAATCCGACAATCTCGCCATGCCTTCGCACCATCTTAGGTCGAGGACTTGCCTCTTTCGACTGGTCGTGTCCCCTGCGGGCTCGATAGACTCATCCTATGTCTGAACCCAGTGGCGACATCGGCACCGTCAGCTTTCAGCCCGGCGACATGTTGTTTGTCGAGAATGAAAGCAGCTTTCACTTCTACATCATCCAAGAGGGTGAGGTGGAAGTGTTCAAGAATGGACCAGACGGCAAACCCCTGCATCTTGCGAAGCTGGGCCCGGGAAACTCTCTGGGCGAGTTCGCCATGTTGGACCGCTTGCCTCGCTCCGCCTCCGCCCGCGCCTTAACCGCAGTCGTTGCGGCACGAATTTCCGCTGAAGCCTATCAACAGCTCCTCAATGACTTGCCGGACTGGGCCATGGCCGTCATGAAGGCGCTCGTTGAACGCCTGCGTCACACGAATGAGGTTTTGCGTAAAGCCAAGGCAGGCCAAGACTTGAGCCAAGAGGCTGAATCCGCGGAGTTCTCTGACACTTCGACGATCAGCTACCATCCGGGGTTTTTCAAAGACGACTCCAGCGGCTCCTTTTCAAAGCCTGTGGACTTGAGCGAGGCCACGCCCAAGCCCGGCAAGAAAAGCTGAGTCTTAGAGCACTGCAAATCGCCGAATGCCCACCTCAAGCCGGGCACGGCGGGCTTCGCGACCTCGATTCAATTTGGGTTTTCGGCATCTTGGAAAGCTGACTCGCCAGCTCTCTCAACTCGCCATCACGCTCTCGCCATGCTAGTCCAAAGAGGTCCAATTCACCTCGCTTCACCGGACACTTCGCGGAGGACGGCATGTCGGCATCTCCAACTCAAAGCACTTCAAAAACTTCGAACTCCGGCGCCTCGGCTCAAGGGCATCGAGCCGCTGCCACACTCTCGGAGCTGGAGAACTCACAAGAGTTCATCTCTCGCCACATCGGACCGCGACCTGAAGATCAGCAAGCTATGCTGAAAGCTTTGGGCGTTCCGAGTCTTGAAATGTTGATCGAACAAACTGTTCCGCGCGCCATTCGCAGTCGCAAAGCGCTGGATCTGCCGGCCGCTAAGGGCGAAGGCGAAACTTTGGCCCGAGCTTGGGAAATCGCTTCCAAGAATCAGGTGTACCGCAGCTTCATCGGCCAAGGTTATCACGGCACAGTCACGCCACCTGTGGTGCTTCGTAACATCATGGAGAATCCCGCGTGGTACACGGCCTATACGCCTTACCAGGCCGAAATTTCTCAAGGTCGACTCGAAGCTATTTTGAATTTTCAAACCATGGTGATGGATCTTACCGCCATGCCAATTGCCAACGCCTCGCTGTTGGATGAAGGCACGGCCGCCGCTGAAGCCATGACGATGGCTCACAATGTTTCGGATCTCGTCAAAGGCGATGGTTCGGGTGCTCGCGTGTTCTTGGTTTCCGACACCTGCCATCCGCAAACAATCGAAGTCGTCACTCGCCGAGCCGAGCCCTTGGGGCTTGAAGTTCGCGTTCTGCCGATTGAGAAATTCGAATTCAGCACGGAAACCTTCGCCGCTCTCATTCAAGATCCCGACACCCAAGGACGAGTCCGCGACCTGAAATCGCTCGCCGACAAAGCCCATGCCGCAAAAAATCTGGTGATTTGCGCCACGGACTTATTGGCTCTCACCTTGCTCACGCCACCTGGCGAATGGGGCGCTGACATTGTCATCGGCAACACCCAACGCTTTGGCGTACCGATGGGCTTTGGCGGACCGCATGCCGCTTTTCTCGCCACACGCGATGAATACAAGCGCTCCATTCCCGGCCGACTGATCGGCGTCTCCATCGACTCTGCCGGCCAACCCGCCTTGCGATTGGCATTGCAAACTCGCGAGCAACACATTCGCCGTGAGAAGGCGACCTCCAACATTTGCACGGCACAGGTGCTCTTGGCTGTGATGGCTTCGATGTACGCGGTCTATCACGGGCCCCAAGGGCTGCGTCGAATCGCGGAACGCGCACATCGCTTGGCCGGCGCATTGCGCGAGGGCTTGCGAGCTCAAAGCCAAATCAAAGTCGTGCACGAAAACTTTTTTGACTCTTTGTGGATCGATTGCGGAACTCGCGACCACGCTCAGCGCTACCTGCAAGCCGCACGCGCGGAACGCATCAATCTACGCGACTCCGGACAAAACGCATTGGGCATCAGCTTCGATGAAGTGAGCACGCGCCAAGATGTCTTGAGCTTACTGAAGGTCTTCGGTGTAACGCCCGCAGGTCTTGATGTCGCCGCTCTCGATGAAAAAAGTCGAGGCCCAGCTGCGACGGACTCGTGGACCAATTGGCCCAAGGAACTGCGCCGCACTTCCAGCTATTTGCAACACAAGGTCTTCAATTCCTATCACTCAGAAACTGAGATGCTTCGTTACATGATGCGCTTGCAGCAAAAGGATCTTTCGCTGGCCCACGCGATGATCCCGCTTGGTTCTTGCACGATGAAGCTCAACGCAACAGCTGAGATGATTCCCGTCACTTGGCCCGAGATGGGACAGATTCATCCCTTTGCGCCGGTGGATCAGGCTCAAGGTTATTTGCAGTTCATTCGCGAACTCGAAGGTTGGCTCTGTGAAATCACCGGTTTTGGTGGCGTGAGTTTACAACCCAACGCGGGCTCGGCTGGCGAGTACGCGGGCCTGCTCTGCATTCGTGACTATCATCGCTCACGCGGTCACGCACATCGCAACGTGTGCTTGATTCCCTCCAGCGCGCACGGCACCAACCCAGCTTCAGCTGTGATGGCCGGCATGAAAGTCGTTGTCGTGGCTTGTGATCGCGAAGGCAACGTGGACCTCACGGACTTGCGCGCGAAGGCCGATCAACACAAAGACAACCTCGCGGCCCTCATGGTCACTTACCCTTCCACGCACGGCGTGTTCGAAGAAGAGATCCAAGAAATTTGCAAAGTCATTCACGATCGCGGCGGGCAGGTCTACATGGACGGCGCCAATTTCACCGCCATGGTCGGCCTTTGCCGTCCGGGTGAGTTCGGGCCCGATGTGATGCACATGAATTTGCACAAGACGTTTTGCATCCCACACGGCGGCGGCGGCCCCGGTGTCGGCCCCATCGGCGTGCGCGAACATCTCAAAGCCTTCTTGCCTGGACACAATCTCGCCGACTCTTCGACCGGCTTACGTCGCGACAATTCGGCCGTCGCCTCGGCTCCCTTCGGTAGCGCATCGATTCTGCCGATCTCATGGGCCTACATTCACATGATGGGCCGTGACGGTCTCAAGCAGGCCACCGAAGTGGCGATCCTCAATGCCAATTACATGGCCCAGCGACTCGAGCCCCACTTTCCCATCCTCTATAAGGGCAAAAATGGCCGTGTCGCTCATGAGTGCATTCTCGATCTGCGCGGCTTCAAAACCGTCTCCGTCGAAGATGTCGCCAAACGCCTCATCGACTACGGATTTCACGCGCCAACCATGTCATGGCCTGTGGTCGGCACGCTCATGGTCGAGCCCACGGAGTCTGAATCTAAGGAAGAACTCGACCGCTTTTGCGACGCGATGATCGCCATTCGCAAAGAGATCGACAAAGTCGAAAGTGGTGCATGGCCTAAGGAAGACAATCCGCTGAAGAACGCGCCCCACACGCTTCGCTCCGTGACCGCAAGCGATTGGACGCATGCTTACACGCGAGAAGAGGCCGCATACCCCTTGCCGATTGTGCGTGAACGCAAGTTTTGGCCAGCTGTGGGCCGCGTGAACAACGCTCACGGCGACAAAAATTTAGTGTGCTCTTGCGCGCCGCTCGAATCCTACGCGCAGAATTAAAGACTGACGATGGCATCAGCCATCGTCGCGCAAATCATCCTTCAAATGCTCGATGTGGCCATCTTGATCGATGGTCCAAATATCGAGTTGCGGATCATCATCAAGATTCGCGGCTGCAATGACTTTGTAGCCTGACTCCGTAGCCGTGCAATCCGGACATACCGCAGCCAATTCCGCCCAAGAAATCTCGCGCACCTTTGTTTTCGGCGAGTAACCAAAATCAAGTTTCAGCGCTTCGCCGAGCTTCACCACATTGTCGACTTGCGGCTCGGCCCCTGCGCGCGCCAACTCTTTGGCAAAATTCGCAGGCTTGGTGAAGCCGAAAGCAAACATGACCTTCTTCGGAAACACGCGCAGCGCCTTCATGTCCGTCGTGTAGTGACCATGTTCGTTGAAGAACTGTCGTTCCGCCTCATACATCAACAGCAAATCCGCGCGTGCGACTCTTTGAATCGCAAAGATCTGTCGATGCGCCAACCAAGTTGACCCACCTGAGAGCAGAAAGAGAAGTCCGCCGACAAACAACAAGCCAATGCCCGCCATCACAACGTGAATCATGCGGCGCCAACGCGCCTCGGATTCCGTCTCTTGCTGAGCACGCGTCGATTCAGGTCCAGGGGAAGTGTCATCGATGTTCTGGGATGAAGACATACTTCAGCTTTATCAGGCTTCCTGCCCTCGACCAAGGCCAAGTCGCGACTTGGTCGAGCCGAGCTGAACACTTAAGCTAGCAGGATGACGACGCAGAGCCCGAACTCAGGACGCCCCTCCAGCAAGCTGGGCCTCATTCTTTCCGGCGGCGGAGCCCGCGGCGCCTATCAGGCTGGAGTGCTGCGCGGCATTGCCGAAATCGCCGCCGAACTTGGAGTCGATCGTCCCTTTCGCGTCGTCGCAGGCGTCAGCGCTGGAGCCGTCAACGCCGGCTACATCGCCGCCGCTGCCGACAACTTTCAAACTGCGACCGAGCACCTGACCAAAAACTGGCAGGAAATCGAGGCGGAGCGCGTCTTCAAAACCGACGCTCTCACCGCCGGCCGCCTCGGCGTCAAGTTCGCGCTGGATGCCGCCATCGGTGCGCTCTACCAAAAGAAGCTGGCGCGCTCGCTGCTCGACACCTCACCTCTATGGGATTACCTGACGGAAAAGATCGACTTCGGCAAAATCTCTCGCCACCTGCAAGATGGGCATCTCGACGCCGTCGCACTGACGGCAATGAACTACACCAGCTCACACTCCATCACCTTCGTCGAAAGCGCGCGCTCCTTCACCGCCTGGGATCGGAGTCGACGCCGAAGCCAACCTGCCAAGCTCGGTGTTGAACACATCATGGCCTCAAGCGCGATTCCGTTGTTCTTTCCTCCGGTTCGGGTCGGTGAAGATCACTTCGGCGACGGTTCACTTCGCAACACGGCTCCTCTTTCGCCCGCCATTCATCTTGGCGCCGAGCGACTGATCGTCATCAGCGTTCGTCGACCCGACCCGATCACGCCACCCAACACCACAGGCATCGAGCCTTCACTCGCGCGCGTCTTGGGTGTGATCCTCAACGCGCTTTTAATGGATGCGATCGAGTTCGACATGGAACGTCTCAGTCGCATCAATCAGACTGTCGACGTCATTCCCGCCGAAACTCGACAGCGACTTTCGCTGCGCAAGGTGGACTATTTATGGATTCGCCCAAGCGTCGACATCGGCGCGATCGCCACCGGCCACTACGAACATCTGCCGCGCGTGATTCGTTATCTCGTCAGCGGCTTGGGCTCGGCGCGCGAGGCCTCTGAACTGACGTCCTACCTCTTGTTTAATTCGCAATTTTGCAGCGAACTCGTGCGCGTCGGTCGCGAAGATGCACTCGCGCAGCGCGAACAACTGATTCGATTTTTGACTTAAGGCCCGCAAACTTTGCGCGGGCTCCGCCGATAACACTTCGGGGAATTCCATCCTAGCCAACAAGGAGGTTGAAGATGGCCACAATCAACGAATCAGCCAACAAATCAGCCACAGCTCGCCACTTGCTTCACACGCGCAGCTGGCCCATGAGTGCCATTCTCGTCTTGCTGCTTCAACTGGGCCTGACGGCATGTGCGCCCGCAACCAACGGCACTCCTTCCGAAGTGCTCGCCGACGACAGCGAAGCCGAGTCCTTCTTTGACGAGAGCCTCAGCGAGCAGGCCACTCGGCAAATTTGGCCGGAGAAGCCTTACGACAATGCGTCTCGCGCGCGAATCTTGTCGGCCTATCAACATCTCGATCCGCAACAGATCATCCGCGACGATCTGCTCGAGCGCGCCGTACTCTTTCACTTCACTTATCGAGATCGCTTGCGCACCGATACACTTTCCATCATCGACTTCAGTAAGCCGTCTTGGGAGCCTCGATTTTATCTTGTGAATCTCAAGACAGGCGCCGTGCACGCCATGCATGTCTCGCACGGCAGCGGTTCTGACGCCAACCGCGATGGCTATGCCGAAAGCTTTTCGAATCGCGCCGGATCCAATGCCTCGTCACTAGGTTTCTACGTCGGCGCGGAAACCTATCAAGGCAAAAACGGCTTGTCTTTGCGACTCGACGGCCGAAGCGACAGCAACTCCAACGCGCGAGCGCGCGCCGTCGTCATTCATGGCGCCGACTATGTTCAAGACCGTAGCGTGACCCAAGGGCGAAGCTGGGGTTGCCCCGCCGTGAGCTGGCGGAATCTGCAAACAAGTATTCAAGGAATCAAGCAAGGCGGCTTGCTGTTCATCGGCCGATAACCATCACAAAGCTTCAGTGAATCTGTAAGTTGCCGAAATGTCGCGCGTGGAAATCGAGGTCACGGAAATCAAGTCGTGATCTCGATCTCGTCTTGCTCGATTTGCGGGTTAACTTGCGGTCCGACGTTTGGTTCCACGTGCGGGTTGAAGCATCGCCCTTGGAAATGTCCGCCGTCGTTGACCCGATCAATCACGCCCTGCCAAGACTTCATTTTGTGCCGCACCCAATCCGGCGCAATCAGCTCATCCCATCTCGACGATAGAGCCGCCAATCGATGCACGGCAATTCGCGGATCTAAGTGATCCAAGAATATGCCCACGCGATGTGAATACTCATCAAGGTCCACGGGGCGAAACTCACCACTTGCGTAGAGATCGGCAAGCGGAGTTCCCTTTAGCACATGCAGATTGTGCAGCTTCACATTGCTGATCGGCAGTGAATTGCAAAGTCGCGCCGTCTCGATCAATTGCTTGTCGGTCTCTGTCGGCCAGCCAAAAATCAAATGCACACCGACGTCAACTTGCGCCTCTTTCGCCACGCGCTCTATACCGCGAATCGCCTGCGCGCCCGTGTGCCCGCGTCGCATCCACAGCAATTGGTCGTCATCAAAACTCTGCACACCGATCTCCACGCCGACCCACTTTCGCTGATGCATCTCGCGCCATGTGCGGAGCACGGCTTCGGACAAGCAATCAGGCCGAGTTCCCACCACCATTCCCACGACGTCATCAAGTCGACACGCCAGCTCCATGCCTTCGCGCAACTTCCCGAGTGCCGTGAATGTCGTTGTGTAAGCTTGAAAATAAATGAGGAACTTATCAGCGTTGAATCGCGAGGCCACTTTGGCTCGATGCTCAGCCACCTGGCGCTCAAGGTCCAGCCCTTGGGACTCGGCATAAGCGAAGCTCCCGTGCTCATCGCAGAAGATACAAGTTTGCATGCCGCGAAGGCCCTCACGATTCGGGCAAGTGTCGGCAATCGAAACGGGAATCTTGACGACTTTGCCGCCAAATCGCTGGCGATAATCGAGGCTGATCGGGTGATAGGGTTTACCTTCCCAAGCTAAGGGAGGCGTGACGGCCTGCAAACTCATGCGGCAGGTGTGCGGGAGGCGACGAGGCCTGTCAATGAAGTATCGGTTCTCCGGCCTGCCCCTAACTGGTCTCGTTGAGTGTTGCGACCTGCTGGGGATGGCGTATCTATATGAAATAATTAACGAAATACGATCCGCCAAGACCGCCGCCGAGAGGACGTTGTGATGCTTTGATAGCCTTCACGAATTTCAGACTTGCTCGCCACCCGTAAGCTGGGCCACTTAATTGTGCTTTCAAATCTTTCGCCCGAAGCCAAGTTGTGCGCAGACGGTTTTCGAGCATGCGAAATGTGAGTGAAGTAAATGAAATGACTTGGGAACCTTCAAGCCCGCGCACAATCAAAGGGCCCAGCTGAATGATGTTGAATTACTACCGCACCGACGACGCCTCATGGACAGCGCGTCCCTTGCTCGCCAACGCCGAGGAAGGCGAGAGCATGCATTCGCTGCGCGGTGCCTTTAGCGAAACGGCATACATTTACGGTGAGGCAAATATCTGGGCTCGGCAGCATATTGCGACGGCTGCGCACAAAGTTTTCTCCTTGGGTTTGGGTCTGGGCTACGTCGAGATCTTGAGCGCGGCCTACGCGACGGCGTCGAAGACAAAGTTTTCGTGCGTGAGCTTTGAAGCTTTGCCCGAACTGACTCACGCAATTCAAGCTTGGCTTCGTGGCGACGCCAACGCCGGAATTGTGCCGTACGAAATTTACGAAGACATCTTGGAACGCGCCTCACGCCAAACTGGAGCAGCATCCGAAGCGATCCGTCGCGAGCTGGCGAACGCACTCGATCAAGGCGATTGGATTGTACGTGGAGCCCTCGCGCCCGACACCGACTTCACCGACGCGCGAAACTGCCATGTCATCGCGTTTGATGCTTTCAGCCGCAAGACCACGCCGGAACTTTGGTCTCGAGAATTCTTGGATCGGTTTTTGGCCGAGGTCCCCGCCTCAAAGTGCGTGCTGTCCACTTACGCGTGCACAGGAGATCTCAAACGCGCGCTTCGTCAGGCGAATTTCAATTTGCAGATTCGACCCGGCTTTGCGGCCAAGCGCGACTCGACTTTCGCAACTCGCGCTTAAATGAAAAGTCCCAGCGCTTGAGCAAGTTTCACCCATCGATGATCCGTGTCGATCAGTCGCGCCGGCTTCATTAAATCTGTGAGTGGTGCGCGCGTGACTCGTCCATCGCGAACCACAACAGCTTGGCCCCACTGATTTTCACTCACCATGCGGGCCACTTCGACACCCATCGCGGCCGTGATGAATCGATCCGTCGTCGTCGGATGCCGCGAACGCTGCAAATGTCCCAGCACCACGTGTCGGGCCTCCCACTGTGTTTCGCGTTCCACCCATCGCGCCAGTTCTTCGGCAACGCCACCCAGACGTTCACTTTGAGGTGAGCCTGCGACATGAAATGCCACGCGCGGCTTGCCGCCCTTGGCGTGCGCACCTTCGCCAATCACGACCATTGCGCCTCGGCGTCCGGATGCACGCAACTTGAGAAGGTGCTGCTTGAGAGCCTCAGGGTCATAGGGTCGTTCAGGGATCAGGATGACATCGGCATAGCTCGCCAAGCCACCACCCAAGGCGATCCATCCCGCAGTACGACCCATCGTCTCCACGACGATCACGCGCCGATGGGCCTCGGCCGTCGCTCGCAACGCATCCACGCTTTCTGCAACCACAGCGCAGGCCGTATCAAAGCCGAACGTGACATCAGTTCCCTGCAAATCGTTATCGATGGTTTTGGGAACACCGATGAGACGTAAATTCTGTCCCCCATTCAACACCCGCGAGAGCCCTTCAAAAGTTCCATCGCCTCCGGCGGCGATCAAACCCTCAAGTTGCAACTTGGCAAGCGCTTGTGCGAATTCGGATTCGCGGCCCTTCGTGCCGGACTTGTTCGATGTGCCGAGCAAGGTGCCTGCGAAATTATGCGCACCACGAACTCGCTCGACATCCAAGGGAATACAACGTCCATCGTAGATTCCCTCAAAGCCGTCGCAAATCCCGACGATCTCAAGGTTCATCGGAGCCAATGCGCGCACTGTCGCCTCGATGATACCGTTCAGTCCCGGAGCATCGCCACCACCCGTGAGCAAACCAATGCGCCTTCGTTTCGTGCTGCTTGTGGACATGAGTGAACTCCCCTTCACAAAAGTTTACCGAGCCGCTAGTCGTTTGTTGATGAGCTTTTCGAAACCGCCAAGACACGGGGCCAAGGTCCCGCTCGATGCTCGACTCTACTCGCGACTTGATGAGTGGAAGAGTTCGCTTTTGCAAGCCAGCACGATGGCTCCAGAGCTTCGTGAGCCCCAAGCCCGCCTAGCCTGGCTGGCACGACATCATCAGATCCTGACTTTGGCCTCGCCACGCGCCCTAGGGGGCGGCGGTGAATCGGAAAATCTCATCGCGTGGTCCACGTCTCCAAGCCCCGAGGCTTTACCCGATCAATTCGGAGTCTTGCTGCCGCAGTCGCAGATTGCCGTCGTTCGCTTTGGCACAAGGCCATTGCCGATCGCGGAATGGTTGAAACTCACCTCGGCTAAAAAATTCTGGCGAGGCGATTCGGAAATCGCGCTCGACCAAGCCGAACTCGACGTCCATCAGTGGGCCTGGCTGAAAGAACTTTCCCCACTGCCGTCAATCTCGGATTCGTCGATGCCCACTTCAGCATCCCCAACGAGTCGTGAACTGCGTCGAGCGACGGCTGCCGATCTTTGGTTGGTGCAAGAGATGGCGTCCTCACTCGCCCAAGATATTCGCGAGTCCCCGCTCGCCACGCGCGCGGAGGCTCTTCACTGGCTCAAAGCTGGCCGGCTATTTCTTCTGACTCAAAAATCAATGCGTCAACGGACACCGATTCCGCCGGCGCCGATGCCGCGACCAAGTGGCGCAACGGCCACCTCGCCGCTCGCGATGGGAGCTTTGTCCGGAGAATTTCGTGATCCCCAATCTGGGCGTACATCCGAGCGGCTTTCGTTGCTCTTTGTGCGACGCGAGCTTCGCGGGCAAGGAGTGGGTCAGGAGATGATCGCGCAACTTGAAGTGCAGCTGAGAAATGAAGGCATTCAAGATCTCGTGTTGTTTTCCGACATTCGGCACGAGGCCACAAACAGATTCTACGCCAAGTTGGGCTTTCAGCATCGCGGCTCGTGGTCGCGTTGGAGCATTTGAGCCAAACAACAAACCCTCTCGAAAGACTCGAGAGGGTTTTGGTCACGCGCGTGAATCAACGGCGCTTAGGACCCATTTCCGACATAGCCGCCTTACAGCCTGCCGAAAGCTGCGCTTCTTTTTCTTTCATGCACTTCATGAGTTGGCCGTCACCGGGCTTCATCCCCGGGCAATGCTTTTCCGCATCCCCGCCGCAAGCCGCGCGCATCTCTTGGCGACGATCTTTGCGCTCATCCTTCATCTTGTCCCAGCTCGCTTTGCACTCCGCTGAAACTTGCGACTCTTTCTCTTTCAAACACTTGATCAATCGACCCTCGCCAGGCTCCACACCGGCGCAGAGCTTTTCAAGATCAGCTTTGCACGCGGCTCCCATCATTGGACCGGCTCCCGCATGAGGACCACCGCCCCCATGAGGACCATGACCCTTCTTCATCCCCATGCCCATGCCTTTGGCTTTACCCTTCAGATCATCTGACTTCTGCGTCGCGCTTGCGGCGGCCGAGGTCGGCGAAGCGGCTTGGCCCGCCGGCGCGGCAGGCGCGGGAGCTGCCCCAGGAGCCGCAGCAGAAGCCGCGGCGGGAGCTGCGGGGGCAGTTTGTGCGAAACTCGTTCCC
>DDUL01000054.1:0-207 GCA_002344785.1 Bdellovibrionaceae bacterium UBA2339 | reverse complement strand
GCAGTTTGTGCGAAACTCGTTCCCGCCGAGACGAGGGCAAAGCCCAAGAGGCAAGTTAGAGAAGTCGAAATGATGAAATCGAATTTCCGTTGAGTCAGCTGACGATTAACACATTGCTTTGCGTGTTTCATGAGTCCTCCGGTTCATTTCCGAACCAGAGTTAGGATGACCGGGTAGTGGTCAGATGGCAAACCCCGCTTATGGTCG
>DDUL01000002.1 GCA_002344785.1 Bdellovibrionaceae bacterium UBA2339 | reverse complement strand
CGCGCATGCACAGCCTCACCGTCAATGAAGTCGACGCGAATCTCGACCGGCATGCCCAGCGAAGTCTTTGCCAACACCACACGCTGCTGAATGAGCAAATCCTCAGGCTTCACCAAAAACTTAGCGATCATCTTGGTGCCGGTCTCGTAAGTTTGGCCTTGCGCACTTTGCAGCCAACGCGTGCTTCCAGGCCGCCCACTGGCCGAGTCCGAAGTCGCCCAAGTGATGAACTGACGTGCATAGTTTCGCTCGTTCTGCGAATAGGTCGTGATCTGATTGCCCAGATCTCCCGTCGTGAACTCGTTAAAGTTCTTTACAAAGGCTCCGTGCGGAAATTCGCGATTGATCCCGGCAAAGGTCTTTTGCAAGAGCTGCTCGACTTGCGCGAGAAGTTCGGCGCGCTCACCCACGCCGACACGTGCGCTCGACAAGCTTTGCAAGCGGGCGAGAACACTTTCTCGAAGACGTTGAATTTCGGGATCGCGCGCCACCGCCGCAAGATCTTTGAACTCTACGGATCGCGGCATGCTCCCGGGCCACACGGCTTGTGCGACGGCGTACTCGCGCGCTTTGCTGGAAAACAGCACGGGATTCAGGTAGCCGACACCCATCAGCGGATTCGCATCACCGCGCCAAGCGTTGAAGACGCGCACGTCCGCGTCGATGAAAGTCGGATGCAGCACCACGCCTCGACGAAAGCGCCCGGACTCAACAAAGGCGGCGTGCGCCCCAGGCGTGGTCGCCCCCGGCGCGGCGCGATCCGCATCCGCTTCTGAAGAACGCGAAGTTTGGACTTGGCCATTGGTGTAAAGTCGCTGAGGTCCGAAGAACAGTTCGTCCTTTCGCGCGTCAGCTTCAGTTCGCGGCGCCGCACCTTCGACGACGCGCCAAAAGCCATGTGTACGCCCCAATTCGCGAAGCGCCGTCAAGCCGCGCGGTCGCGCCGATGTTTCCACGCCGTTGAGTTGCCGCCACTGCGCGTGTGAGCTGATCGCCACCTCCGGCGACTCAGCCAATCGCAACACTTCACTTAAGCGCGCCACGTCCTCGCGACCAGCGCGCCCCTCGCCTCCGGCAAGAACCGCGCGCCCCGCGTGCGCCGAGCGTGCTCCGAAAATTTGTGCCGCTTCTTTCGAATACAGCAAAGGTCGATGCGTTTCAAAACTTCGAATCGCGCCAGCTTCCAGCGCCAGCAGCGTCGCCGTCGAGGACGATGCGGAGTAGCCGCCGAAGGGGAAGTTCCCGCTTTCTTCCACAAAGATGGATTGATTGAGAATCGTCGTGTGGAAGTTGTCTTCGAAGAGTTTGCGCAAATACACCATCTGCGTATCCGCGGCATCGCCAAACACCGAGGCAAACATCGCGCGCTCGCGAACCCGCGGATCATTGGCCACACGCTCCAATTGTTCTTTGGTTCGGTAAGTGAAGATCACCAAATAAGGCGCATAGTGATCCACCAGCTCGACATCATTGAAGCGATCAAACTCGAACTTGAAGACATGCGGATCGACGCGCTTTGAGGCCGCATCAATTTGCGCTTGGGGATTCAGCAGATTCGCCTGCCAGCGCGTGCGAAAGGCCTGCAGGCCATCCACACTCTCCGCATAAGTCAAATTTGAGTAGTCCGCGCGCACATCCGTGCGCTCGCCATAGCGCAAAGATCCGACTCGCGTCATCAGCTGCTCCGTGAATTCTCGCGCGACACTTTCGTGCACCACATAAAATTTGGGCGCGATGCAATCTTGCGAAGAGTTGATGCGAATCGCCTCGATCGCCGCATCAACCGCGGGCGCAAGATGCTGACGACCGTTGGCCGTCACGATCACGGGATTCAGTCCCGCGCCAAACTTCAAAAACAATGTGCCGCGAAATTCCGGCAGCTCCGCAAGTTGCGCACGCGTTTCTTCAAGCTTGCGCGTGATTTGCGCTCGCACTTCTTCGCCGGTTCGCGGATTGCCCGTAAACAGAACCACGTCCGCGGGCCCTCGCTCGTAGCGATTGCCTTTGCGATTCATGCCCAGCACATATTGCTTGCGGAAGTTGTCGTACTGCACGTCCGCAGGGTCCGTCAGCAGATGAATCGTCGACAGATCCAGCTCCGGATTCAATTCTTTGAAGCGCGTAAACAGTCGCACATAAGTTTCGCGCGAGGCCGCAGGCGTGCGAAACCATACATGCGCGCCCGTCGATGCAGGAATCACCGCGTGCAAGATCAACGTGTAGAGCGGAATGTTGGTTGAGCCGTACACGGCGACGTTTCGCACACCGGGACCTTGTTGCAGGCGATTGAGATAGCTCTGCTCGTGAATTTTCACCCCACGCAAAGTGCGGATCACCTGCTGAACTTCGTAATTGGCACCGTGATAGTTATCGACGCTGGAAAGCAGTCGCATGAACTCGCCCCGATGGGCCTCGACCCGATCCGCTAGGCGATCAAAGTCGCGAGCCGTCGCATAGCCCGCACCGCGCGCCAAGTTCGCCGACACTTCGCTTCGCCGCGAAGCTTGGAAAAGATCCGAACACTTCAGCGCCAGCGCCGACGGCCCCCAGCCCAACTGCATGACAAGCAACAAACTCCAAATCCGTCGACTCGAAATTGTTAAACGCATGCTCACCTCAAGGCGCGCGGGCCCACAACAACCCACTACAAAGCCAAGACCAGCCGCACAGTCGCCTAACCCCAACCAATTGCGTATTAAGTCGGTTTTAGCCCCACCTCGTGTTGAACTTCTCGACTCCCCCCGACAAGGGCCGGCCCCTGGCTTGAGGAAACTCTACTCACCTCGCAGGCGGGCTTGCCGCCCCCCGCAACTCCTTTTAGAAAACCGACCCATGAGGGGGTTCTATGATTCATGCTTTCGTGCGTGCCGTTTCGCCATTGGCTTTGGCACTTGTTCTGGTTCTGGCTTCGGCAACGACGCTCACCGGTTGCCAATACTTTTCAGCTTCGTCGTCTGAACCACAAACTCTGGCCGAGTCCGCGGCACTTCGTCCGCTCTCTACGAGCGAAGCCGAAGCCGACTTTAATGCCATGGTCGAGGCCATCCGCTCGATGTACGGTCCGCTCGAGTACAAAGAACGCCGCTTCGGCTACAAGTTCGATGTCGAGGCTCAGCGCCTTCGCTCACAAATTGCGACGACGAAGACCGAAGAGGAAAAGCTGGCCAAGTTTTACGAACTGCTCCGCCTCTTCCAAGATGGACACGTGTATCTGGCTCAGCCGTTTCGCGATGATCAACAGATCCCGATTCAAGTCACTCCCGTCGAGCAAGGCTTCTTCATCGATGGCGTGCATGCTGAACTGGCGTCGTTTGGCATCGAGCGCGGCGACGAACTGATTTCGGTCGACGGCAAGTCGCCGGAAGATCTTCTAAAAAACATCTTGAAGTACGCCTGGTACGGAAACGACTTGAGCGATCGCCACTTGGCCTACGCGATTTTCTATCGTGCGGCTCACTTGATCGAAATGCGCCCCACTCAACCTTTCGCACAAATCGAATTCAAAAAACCCACAGGCGAAACCCGCATCGCGCGCATTGCTTGGCGCCGCGCTGGCCTTCAGCGCTCCACCGGCCTTAAGCCCTTGGCGGAAGCGCATCCCTCGGACTTGAGCCAACTCAAAGGTGCGAGCCTACACTCCGAACCACTCGCTCACCTCATTCAGTTTCGCCGAGAAGTCACAGTCCCCAAGGCCAACGCGCCCAGCGAAAACTCAACTCCCGACGCTTCGATTTTCAGCATGGGAAACACCGAGCCCTATTGGTATTCGCGCAAGCTCGCAAGCCAAGTCGGATTCACCAAAGTCACCGCGGATCCGGCGCTGGCGGCGAAGTACTACGCTCTTTGGCGCAAACAGCTCGAGGTCTTCGACTCGGAACCGACACCTTTCACGACACCCAAAACTTGGCCCGACGTCTTTGCCGGTCTCTACAAACATAACGGCAAGACCGTCTTCATGATGCGCCAGCCTGGCTACAGCGCCGCCGACTTCATCGCCAACTTGTCGGTTTACTCGGCCCTCATCGAGCAGTTTCAACCCATCGCGGACGTCTTGGTCATCGACCAAACTGAGAACCCCGGTGGCAGCGTGTTGTACGTCGACTGGTTCGCAAGATTGTTCGCGCCCAAGGGCATGAACGCTTGGGTGCAGTTCAACACTGCCGATCGCCAGTGGATTTCACGCTGGTTGGGTTGGCTCAGCGATGTGCCCGCAACTCAGCTCACTGCACCCTTCGCTCAGCAAGTTCGCGCCTATGCAGCAAGCCTCGATCGAGATCACGATGCGGGTTTGCGACTGGCGCGCGAGCCGATCAACTTTATGCTGGTCACTCAACAAGTGCCGGCTCCCGGCGCAGGCGTTTGGAAAAAGCCCATTCTCATCACCGTCGATGAGCTTTGCGGCTCCGGCGGCGACGCCTTCCCCATGCTGATGAAGCACAATGGTTTGGGGAAAATCTTTGGTCGTCGCACGGCTGGCCTTGGCGGAAGTGTTGAGCAAGTGATCGAGCTTCCACACTCGCGCGCCAAGCTTTCGCTCACACGCGGCTTGTTCACCACATTCCGCCCCGACGGGCAGTACCCCGATCACGTGTTTGTCGAGAACAACGGCGTGACACCTGACCTCGAGTACACCCACACCGTTCAAGACTTCCGCGAAGGCTACAAGAACTACTTCGAGGCCTTCTCGAAAGCCGCAACGGAACTTGTCCCCTAAACTGGATTCTAGAGGCTCCATCAGGAGCCTCAACCCAAGGAGAGCTCATGCGCTACGCCAACATCTTCACCTTGATCCTCGCAAGCATCATAGGCTGGTCATGGACAACGTCAGCGGCATGGGCCCTCACTTCTCCCTACAAATCGACGGTCTCGGGTTTGAGCTACGGCAACACACACGAAGTTGCGCCGCGGGTGTTCCGCGGCTCAGAGCCCGGGCAAAAGGTCCAAGAGCTTGTCGACTTTGGCATTACAGATGTTTTGATCTTCAAACGCGACGCACGTGGCGAGGTCGCTCGACAAATCCAAGCGCTGCGCGCCGCGGGCTTCAAGGCGCGACAAATTCATCACCTGCCCATGCCGTGGAAAGACATTGATGACGAAGTGAGTGTTTGCGAACACATCATCGATGGACTCGTGCTGATTCAAAAAGTCTCGGCTTCATCTCGCCGGCAACTTTATTTCCACTGCACCGTCGGCGAAGATCGCACAGGTCTGCTCGCGGCCCTCACCCGTCAACTGTCGCAAGGCTGGTCGGCTGAACAAGCCTTTCAAGACGAAATGTGCCGCCACGGTTACGAAGCCGGCAATCCCCGCAAGCCTCGCTTCGTCGTGCAGGCCATCCGCGATCACCTGACGCCGATCTATGCAAAGCTGCAACTTCTCATCGAACGCGGCGACTTGAGCTGGCAAAACCTCGATCGTGAACTTTGCGCCGAGCTCCCGGAAATGCACGTGAGCCCCACACGCTTACCCGTGTGTCGCTGATCTGATCGGTTGCCGTTTAGAATTGAACTTAAGTTGAAACTTTCGGAGCGACGAACAGTCCGCTCTCCGTCGCCGTCGCGAGCACTCGACCCGTGAGGCGAACGCCGTCAAAGCAAGTGTTCTTCGAAAGACTTTGGTGCGCAAAAGCTCGCACTGTCCACGGCTCACGGGGCGCAACCACCGTGGCGCGAAATTTCTTGCCGACTTTCAAATCACCAAAGTCTTCGCCGATTCCCAAAAACTCCGCTGGTCGCTTGGAGAAAACTTCGACCAACCTCGCTTCGGTCAATTCGCCCTTCGCGCACATATCGAGCAAAACCGGCAGCATCGTCTCAAGCCCCAAGGTTCCGAAACTCGCTTGAGCAAATGGTTTGGCCTTAGATTCAGCTTCGTGCGGAGCATGATCCGTCGCCACCCAATCGATGTCGCCCGAGGCCAATGCCGCACGCAACTGCGCGCGATCTTCAACCGAACGAATCGGCGGGTTCATCTTAAAGCTCTTGTTGCTTTCATCAATTTCGTCGCTCGAAAAATACAAGTGATGTGGCGAAACCTCAGCCGTCACGCGCAAGCCTTCGGCCTTCGCCTTGAGCACCAGCGGGATCGAGCGCGCGCTCGAGGTGTGCAACAGGTGATAGCGAATCTGGCGACCTTGATCGCCAAGCTCGCGCGCAAGTTGGCGAAGCAATTCCAAGTCGCGCGCGACCATGTCGACTTCGTGGGACTCGTCATAAGGCGACAAGCCCAAGCGCTTGGTGACAGGGCCCGGTGCCAGCGGACCCGCGGCCCCCAAGGTCTCCGCATGCTGCAAAAACGGCACGCCTAAAGGTGCGAGCCGAGCGAAAATCTCGCGCTGAATCGCATCGCTCGCGATGCCCTTGCCATCATCCGTCACCGCGACAGCTCCGGCTTTGACGAGATCTTCAAGCGGTGCCACCGCCTCACCTTTTTGCGCGATCGTCGCGGCCACACTCCAGAGCACGCGCACACCGGTCAAATCCTCGGCCCGCGCCACTTGTGTACGTCCCAACTCCAAGGCTTCAACGCTATCGAGAATGGGTTTGGTGTTGGGCATGGTGAGCACAGCGCCCACTCCGCCCGCGATGGCCGCACGCAATGCGGCCTCGGGAGTTTCCTTTTCCCATTGTCCTGGAGTTCGCATGTGGACCTGCGTGTCCACGCCCGACGGCAACACCGCCCAGCGATAAAGACGCGCGGACTTCGCCGCCGCGGGCTTGATGCTCACGAGAAAACCGTCGCGAATTTCGAGATCACAGGATCGCTGCGTGCCCGCCGAAGTCCACACGTCCACATCCTGCAGGATGTAGGAGTTTTCGGCGGATTTGTTCCATAGAGGTGTCATAGCGGCGGACTCCCAAGTTCCCAGGCGAAGTGGCGTCAGATCCTGACGCCGATCATCGCACAAAGCTCGGGTTCTTAGCTAGCGATCTTCAGTCGATCGAAATGAGTGTGAAGGCTCTTTAGTCCTCGATGAACTCGGCGTAGGCCTCGTCATCACGAATGAAGGACTTCAGGTCCATCGACACAAAGCTGGATTCGTGAATGCGGCCCGGAATGCAGTCATTGAATCGCGCCGGATCTTCATCGGCGAATTCATAGGGCGCACAAACCGATGTATCAAAGGCCTTCGACGAGTAGGTGATCCGCCATGCGACCTGCACGCCTTCGCGATACACGCCCTGAATCAGGTCCAACATCACTTCTTCGTCCGCCCAGTAGTCGCCCTCAAGAATGGTGTCGCCCCAGATCTGCGCCTGATCCCACGCGATTTGCTGAAGACGCTCGCGAAAGTGCACTTCGCTGACTTCGACATCGACATACGTGAGCCGCTCGGCGCGCATCAGCGCCCGCACCGTATCCACCCAAGGACGATCACCCTCGGCGATGCGATCCGCTTGCGCTTGCGCGGGCGAGATCACGGCGCTCACCATGAGCGCGAGCACAAGTTGCAGCAATCGCCGGACGGAGAAACTGAAGGGACTTTGCGGCTGAAAAATCGAAGTTGGTGCTTTCATGGGCGGAGTCTTACCGCCGATTGCGTATGCATACCAATGAGTTCAGGCGATATTGTTATTCGTTCGCTGCATCTTAACTGGTCTCGTTGAGTGTTGCGTCCTGAGATCCCCTACCCTTGGCTGAGCTAGGCGAATCGGGTCTTATTGATCTGCCCACAAAAGCAGCAGTCACTGAATCGGCATTTTCCATGTGGTATTCACGGCTTAGGCTTCAGCGACGAAGCCGAGCAACACTCAACGAGGCCAGTTTGAGGAGAGCCCTCGTGCGCATCAGCGGCAGCCCCTCAATCCCCGTCGGGTCATCGCTTCGAATCCACGCGAGAATCTCAGGCGCACCCGACTCCATCTTGAAACTTCCGGCACAGTCCCAAGGCTGATCGCGGAGCAAATAATGGCGGAGGTCGCTGATACCGAGATCCGGACGCACGCGCAGTCGAACTCGCTGAACGGCGGTCCAAGTTCGCGCGGCCTGGCGGACCACGACGGCCGTGATCAGCACCGCGGGCTCGGACTGCATGGCTTTGAGCTGGCGAAGTGCGGGCGCAAGCCCTCCCGGCTTTCCCAGCACGCGACGTGAGCTTGGCAGATACAGCAGCTGATCGGCCGCGATGATCACTTCATCATTGCGAAGACTCATCCGACTCTGCGCTTTGATTCGCGCCAGGTGCTTGGCCAAGGCCACCGCATCGCTGGTTTGGCGCAGTGGCCGCGCGCGCACGAAGTCGCGCTGCGCTTGTCGCTCATCCACGCCGACGGGTCGCAAGCAACGAAAGCGCGGTACGATTTTCTTCAGCAGGCGACGTCGCGCCGGACTTTGGCTCATCAAGATCACGCGGATCTTCATGGCGTGGGGGCTCCGATCGCGCGCAGCCATGCCGGCGTGGGTGGCACGAGTTTGCGCTCGCGGAGGCTAAACAGGCCGAACTTGAACTCGGCCTCGCAGCAAATTTCGCCACGCGAGTTCACCATGCGTTGTCGCATGCGCATGATTTTGCCGCCTTGCGGGTCATAGGCGCGGCTTTGAATGCGAATGTGTTCGCGAAGTCCGATTTCGCGCATAAATTTGATGGCGGCCTCGAGCACCACGGGGCCAAGGCCAGTTTCACGGATCACGCGGAGGCCGTAGCCCCCCGCTTCGATCAAATCCCAGCGCGCTTGCTCAAAGAGCGAGAGGTAGGTGGCATTGTTGACGTGGCCAAAGGTATCGAGGTGAATCTCGCGAATCAGAACTTCCACTTCGGGAAGGTCCCATGCGCCAGCTTCAGCTCCTGCTGCGGCGTCCGCGCTCACCGGAATCCGCCTCGGCGCTCGCCTGCGGGGCCGTCGGCCTCGGGCAAATTCAATTCCACGACGTTGGCGAGGCGCCCGAGCAGTTCATTGCGTTCGCGTTCACCCACACCCGACTGAAGCAGGGCTTGTGAGAGCAAATCCACGAAGGCGACTTGCTGGGGCTCGGTGAACTTGAGTTCCACGGAAAGTTTCTCGAAGGGACTCTCCGGCAGTTCGGCGCAAGGTCCGTCGGCGATCTCGCAAAGTTCTTGCTGAAACTGCTTGCGGAGCTTGGCAAAGGGCGCGGGGCTTTGCGCGCGAGGCGCAAGCGCCGGACCGAACTCGGGGTGCTGAAGAGCGCTTCTAAACCAGTCTTCGATCAGCGCGGAGAGCGCGCGTTCGCCGCCCATGCGCTCATACAATTTCTTTTCATTGATGACTTTGGGTTGCTTGGCTCGTCGTCGACGCTTGCGGCGCCGGGCCTCGGCATCTTCTTCGATGAAGAGGCTCAAGCAAAAGCTGAGCACGATGATCATGACGGCCCAAAATTTAAATCGCGATCGAGAGCTGCGCGAAACGACGTTGCCTTGAATTTGCGGATTTGCCATTTGCCCATGCTGGCCGCTGGATCCAATAAGGTCAACCGCCTCGGGGGCCAGACTTGTCTCGCAAGCGCCGCCCGTTGTGCGGCGCTCATTCGATGATGTGAGCTTTAGCGAAGCGCAAAGGCGATGGCGCGAATTTCGTTGTCGGTGATGCGACCGTTGTAGGCGCCCATGCCGCCGCGATTGTTGAGGATCGCGTCTTTGATTTGCGCGAAGGTTCGACCTCGCTTAGCGCTCGTGCCAATCGGATTGTGACAAGTCGCACAGCTATTGGCCGTGCCTGACTTCGTCGCATCCGCATAAAGCGCCGTACCGTCGAGCGCCTGCACCGAGAAGGTCGCACCTGTGCCATGAATGTGATCGTACATGCCCGCCGTGTTCGCATTGGCGATCACGCAGTCATAAAATTGTCCGCGCGCCATGGCACTACCTTGATGCGCGCAAGGCGAGCCGCCGGTGTGCAGCTGGTGATTGACGGTGTCGTCGTTACATATGCGGAGCGTTTGGCCGACGAACACCAGCGCCGGTGAGGCCGTGCTGTTCCATGGGCCAGTGTTGGTGCCTTGCGGAATTCGAAACACCACGCGCGTGTCCGTGTTCACGCCGCAGGCATCGACGATGACAGCTGTCGTGTTCTTGGTGATTTCGCGCGAGTCCACTCGGCCATCATCCCAGAAGGCTTCAAGGCGAATTTTCACCGTACCGCTATTCGAACAAGTCACAAAGCGCGTGTCCGAGCTTGTTCCCGAACTGAGCACGCAGTTGCCGGTGTCCTGCGTGCGCGTCCAAAGCAAAGTCGCCGAGGACACGCCAGCACCTGTCGCCACAATCTTATACTGAAGTCCGCCTTCAAAAACGTCGGAGGTGTAGACTCGACCCGCGGGATCGAAAGTCGTGATGGTGAGACTGCCTCCGCTTGTGCCCGGACCACCACCTGAACTCAAAGTGCCCGTCACCGGATCGAATTGAAAACCGCCATCGCAGTTTTGGTAAGCGAAGAGACTGACAAGCCCCAGCACTCCGAGACTCATGACAGCTCGTCGCAGTCGCTTGCGACGCAACAACTGTCCCTCGTGTTCAGACTGACCCGACTTTTCGTCACGCTTTGTTTCAGCACTCGACATGCGACCCCCCATTGCCTTCGCGCTGACCTCGGTTCGCGCCCCATCTCTCTGGAACAGCTCATGATCAGATCGAGCCGGCGCAAACCCTTACCTTTACTGAATCGGAATGGGTCATCTTGAGCTTAAGACTTTAGTCAGTTCTTTTTGAGGCTTGAGACAATCGAATTGAGACGTCTCAGGTTGAGACACGGCCCGAATGGCTTCGTGGACTCGGACCAAGAGAAATTCGAGCTGAGCCGCATGGGCCACAGCTGTGGATTTGATCGCCATGCTCAATGTTTTGACATTGAGACGCGAGGCTTCGCGGATTTGTCGAATCCGTTTCCACCATGGGTTTTGGCAAGAGCGCGTGTGATGCCGTCTTCGATGATGGCGCCGCCTGATCAGCGGCGCGTGTTGAGTTCCGACTAGCGAATGGCGGCTGGGCTCAGCGGATCTCGAGCGAGCACCATCCAACGTCGCGGTTCAGTGGCGTGCGCCGCCCAGCCGCGAAGCTGATTCAGAGGTGTCAGTGCACCGACCAAGTGACGCAGAATTTGCGACGAGCCACCCAGATCCGTACGCACAGAAGCCAGGGCCCGCGAGCGCTCAGCAAACGATCGACTCCATGATGGTCCCGACATCGACGATGAAGAGTCTTCGCTCAGCTGATCGAGAAAGCGCGCAAAGCGATCGCCGCGCCGAGGGAAATACTCGATGTTGAAGCCGGTACCCACACCTGCGAACTCGGCGGCCTTGTTCACCGCGCGCTCCAGGCCTCCGATCTCATCGACGAGCTTCAAGCGATGAGCGGCGACACCCGACCAAACACGCCCTTCAGCAAGTGGAGCGACCTCGTCGACTTTTTCAAAGCCGCGACTTTGCGCCACCACATCCAAGAAGCGGGTGTAGACGCGTTCGACACTGGATTGAATCTGTCGGGTCTCGTCCGCATCAAGACGACGATTGGGCGCGCCGAAGTCGGCATGCGGATGCGTGAACACGCGATCGAACTTGAGCGCGGCTTTATCTTTGAGCAAGCCCTCGGCGTTGAACAACACACCAAAAACACCGATGGATCCGGTGATGGTGGTGGACTCTGCGAAGATGTGTCGCGCACCCGCGGCGATGTAGTAGCCGCCGCTGGCGGCGATGTCGCCCATCGAGGCGATCACAGGCTTTTTCTCGTCAAGCACAGACAACTCTCGCCAAATGATGTCGCTCGCCAGTGCCGAGCCGCCGGGCGAGTTGATGCGAACGACAACGGCCGCGATGGACTCGTCGTCGCGAATCTCGCGAAGCGCCTCGAGCATCGACTCATCGCCCACGAGCCCCGCGTCGCCTTCGCCTTTGATAATTTCGCCTTCAGCGACCAACACGGCGATGTTCTTTTTGCTCTTTCGCTTTGATTTGATGTCGGCCAGCAAAGTCGGCACCGTCACCCAGTTGATCTCCATGTCGTGCAGCTCATCGAGATTTTGCACCTCGGTGTACACGCTACGCTTGATCAGCGTTTCCATTTCGTCGGAGAACAAGCCTTCGGCGACCAAGCCAAATTTCTTGGCATCATCCACCGAACTGATTTTCAAATCGGCCATCGCCGCGTCCAGCTCTTGGGGCGAACGCTTGGCCGCACCCGAGATCCGCGTGCGCGCTTCACCCCAGATGTCATTGAGCAAGGTCTGAAGCTGTTCGCGATTCTCAGGCGACATTTGATCGCCGATGAGCGGCTCGATAGCGGACTTGAATTTCCCGACTCGGAAGATCACCGGCTGAACGCCGATCTTCTGCAAAAGCCCTTTGACGAAGGTCTCGTCGACAGCCAAGCCGTTGAGCTCAAGATCAGCCTGCGGTTGCATGAAGACTTTGTCGGCCGCGCTTGCGACGTAGAATTCTTTTTCGCCCATCTGGTCGGCATAAGCGAAGACAAATTTCTTGGCGTCTTTCACCGCCGCCAACTCACGATGTAGAGCCGAGGCCGAGGCCCAACCCATGCTCGGGTTATCAAACTCCACCACAACGCCTGAAATTCGCTCGTCTTCGCGCGCCGCTTTGATCGCGCGGAGCACTCGGTACAAGCGAATTTGCGGGCGATCATCGCTGAAGCTCAGCTGAAAAGACGACGGACTATCGACGACGTCGCCGTCCAAGCCAATGTAGAGCACCGACTGCTTCTCCACGCTTTCTGACTCAGGGCTTGCGGCGCCGAGAAAGCTCAGCAGCACCCCGAAGAACACCGGCACGCCGACGATCAACAGCGAGATCGCGCAAATTGTGCCGAGCGTGGACGCCAGAAATGTTGCGAGAAATGAATTTGTGCGTCCCGATGCAGAACGAGTCATGGAGCTTCTCCGGTTGGGCGTGAAGGAGTCGTGGGCGAAAGTGGCGAGGCGGCAACTTCGTCGCTCGCCGAAGTTTTCGCGCGGCCTTGGGCCTCGCGCCGCATGCGAATGAATTCAATCACGGCGGGCAGAATCGAAATGAAGATGATCGCCAATATGACCAATTCAAAGTTTTTTCGAATCCAAGGCTGGTTGCCGAAGAAGTATCCCAGCGGCGCCAAAGATCCGATCCAGCAAAACGCGCCTACGACATTAAAAATCGCAAAGCGCGAATACGGCATGCCCGCGGCACCGGCGACAAAGGGCGCATAGGTGCGAACAATCGGAATGAAGCGCGCGAAGATAATGGTCTTTCCGCCATGCTTGGCGAAGTAACTCTGTGTGCGCTGCAAATGATCCTGTCGCACAAACGGAATTTTGCCGACGCTCAGATAGCGGCGGCCCGCCCAGCTGCCGATGTGATAATTGACCGCATCACCGAGTATCGCCGCGATGATCATCACGGCGCACACCAAACCAAGATGCAGACCAGCGCCGGGCAAGGCCGTCACGGCTCCCACAGCAAAAAGAAGCGAGTCACCGGGAAGAAACGGAAACACCACAAGTCCGGTCTCACAAAAAATGATGAGGAACAAAATCACATAGCCCCAAACGCCGAGGCTTTGACTCATGTATTCCAGTGTTCCAGGCAGATCCGTAAAAAAGCGCTGAGCGAATTCGATAAGTTCCATGACCTGAAAGCTTAGCGGTGCGGAGATGCGGATGTCATGGACCGCGACGCCTGCCGCGCAAATTCCGTCCGTTTTCAACTTCACGCGGCAAGCGCCGCCCCTTGTCGCAAACCAGCTTCCTCATGCTGGCGAAAGAAAATGAGCGGGGCCCCTCACCCCGCTCCGAGCAACATTCCTTATCCAAGATTGTGCTTAGTTTTTGAGATAGCGCGTGCAAGTCAGTCCGCGCTCAATCAAGTCGCCGTTGCGCTTGACGAATTGCGCGCGTCCCGCCAGCTCCGCACCATCTTCAACGGGCGCCGCATAGGAGAAGTCCACGGCCACTTGAATCTTGGCCAGCTCACCAAGGCGCGTGCCGACCAGATACTCGCCTTTGCGCTTGGACTCGCTCATGCGCAAATCCACTTTCGCCGTGTAGAGCGCGCCCGAAGACTTCAAAGTTCCCTTGGCGTCGGTGAAAGCCGCGATCGTTTTGCGTCCAAAGCTGACCGAAGGGTCCGACACGATCATCGTCGAAGCCACGCGCGTGCCGATGCTCGCTTCAACATGATTGTAGACCTTCAAGTTCAAATCACCGTCCACGCTCTGACATTCAAAGCCATCGGCGTGCGCAGCGCCCGCGCCCAGAATTGCCGTTGCCATCACCACTGCCATTTGAGCCACTTGCTTCATCATACGTTCTCCCTTTTTCGCCCGAGTCCAAAGCCCTGAGCCGTTGTGAAACTTCATCGCCCCCATTCAACACTCAGGTCCAACACCTCAGTGTCGTGCGCGATCTCGTTTCAAGTTTGTGTCGTCGCTACGGGAGTGGCTTATAGGGCCCAGGACATGCATTCGTAAAATGCATGTTGAATATCTTATTATTCACTCAAGGCATGCTAAAAAAGCCCGCCGAACGAGGCCTCGGCGAAGCTTCGCCGACCTAAGAGCTTCAATGCAGTGGCATTGACCTCAAGACACCGAGGCCACGGGATCAATCTAACAAAATTGAATCGCCATCATGGGCGAATCGCCAATCCACTTCCGGGTGGGTTCGCGCATTTTGCTTGGCGAAAGAGCCGAGCGCTTCCATGTACTCTCGCGTTTGGCGTTCGGCATCGGCGATCTTCGCGTCGCTTGCACCCGGATCATGATGCGCGAAGCGAATACACTTCACACCTTCGCGCAGTGCCAGATCCAGACCGATGGGCGCGGCCGAGTGACCCCAGTTCATGTGTTCAGCGGCCTCTTGCAAAGTGTACTGCGCATCGAACAGCAAGAGGTCCGCGTTCCTGTACAACTTCACGTCTTCGCCCAAGTCGATTTCGGAAATTCGCGTGCACTCGCTATCGACGGCATGAGCATAAGCTCGTCGAGCTTTGGGAGTTTCAAACTCAATGCGATATCCCCAGCAAGGATCCGGGTGATCGAGCTGATAAGGCGTGATTTCAAATGCGCCGATGTTGAACGTCTTGCGCGGCTCGAGCTGATGAAATCTCACGTTTGAACGCAGTTCTTCAAAGGCGACGGGAAAGAAGGGCTTGCGGAACATGGCTTGAATGTTCTGCGAAAGATCCGGCTGCACGGCATAGAAGTTCACTTCGTTGCCGGGAATGAAAATGGGAGGAAAGAACGGCAGGCCGACCAAATGATCCCAGTGAAAGTGCGTGAGCAGAATGTGCACTTTGCCTTGGCCTCGGCCGCAAGGTCCACCCATCATTTTGCCGCCCAGTCGACGAAGCGCGCTTCCGCAATCGATGATCAATCGATCCTCAGAAAGATTGCCGCCCACACGCTCCACTTCCACGCAAGCCGTGTCCCCGCCGTAACCACCGACCGCGGCAATCGGCATGCTTTCCAAATAGGCGTCGGCGTGCGAGGCCCCGCTTTCTGAAAAGCCCGTGAGCGCTTCGCGAAGTCGCCCGCGAATGGCTTCTGGAGTTTGCGGCGTCGGCAACGAGCCGCGAACTCCCCAAAATGTGACCCGCACTTCACGTTTCACGAGAGCTGATGGGGACGTGTTGTTCGAGCCAGATGAGTTGGGCGCCACTTTGGACATCACTCTAAGCTATCAACTCCACATCGCGCGGCCAACACTAGCCCTCGACTGAAGTTGAGTCGCGCCGCCTCTCAGTCGAGCGCCTTGTACTCGAGCTTCACAATCTCCAAATCTTCGTCGCCTTTTGGCGAGCGCAACACCACGACGTCGCCAACTTGCGCTTGCAACAAAGCTCGACCGATGGGCGAGATCCAACTCACTCGTCCTCGTTCCGCATTCGTTTCATCCACGCCGACAATTGCGTACTCGCGTTCGCGGCCGCTTTCATCGACGACAGTCACGCTCGCGCCGAACAATACTTTTTGACCTCGCTGAGTGGCGGGATCCACCGGCACGGCCATGTCGATGCGTTTTTGCAGAAAGCGAACTCGCCGATCGATTTCACGCAAGCGCTTTTTGCCATAGGTGTAGTCGGCATTCTCCGAGCGATCGCCATTCGATGCGGCCCACGCGACAACATCGACGACTTTGGGCCGCTCGACGTGCAAAAGCTCGTGCAATTCGGCCTTCAATTTTTCCAGGCCCTTGAGGGTGATATAGTTTTTGCCGCCAGCTTGCGCGATGGCCTTGGCGGCGACGTCATCGGCCTCGTCGCCACCCATGTCGGCGGCATCCAAACCCTCAACGTCACCCGCATTGTTATCATCATCCTCGCGAACGAAGGCCTTGCTCATGATCGCAAACTCCTATCGGATAGAGGCATGATCTTATCGCCGACCGGAGGCCTCGTCTACCACCTGCGCGCTTGGCGACATCGGCATTTGTGGAGCGCGACGCGCGCGCAAGTGAGCGATGCCGTGAGCACATGGCTGACGAATGTCTTCTCTGACCCCACCCGCTCCAGCGCCGAAAATTCACCGATGCGCGAGGCCTCTGGCCGACTTGCGATTTTCGGCCCGAGCGCGGCTTATTTGTTGGATTTCGAAAAAGTCTTCGGCCCGGCCCCGCATCTTCGCGGTCTGCGCATCATTGATCCAGATCCGATCGCACGCCTGATCTGGAAACTTCGCTGGCGACGACTTCCGCAAGCGCTCCGCCGTCGCATCGACTTGAGTTTCGATTCACGAGCCGACATCTTGCCGTGGTGGTCGCCGCAGCCCCACGCGCTTCGCGATGATCTTCATGCGCACAGAATTCAAGCTGTGCTGTTTTTTGGATTGCTCGGGCAGATCGAGCTGTTGTCGAAAACTTTTTTGCGTCCGACCGCATCGGCCCGACAGGCTCTGCAAGATTGCCTCGAGGCGTTTCCTTGGGCGAGTCTGCATGATGTGTGGTCGTGGCCCAATCCAAGCACGCAAATCGATCACGACACCCAATGGCTCAACTCCATTCTTGAGTGTCAGCACAGCTCACAGATCGAATGGACACTAACGCCCCGACTTCGACACGAACTGAGCTTTCGCTCCCACGAGCCCCGTTGGAAAGACGGATCGGCTTCGAGCAATTCGTGATGGACTGTGCCCTCGTTCGTCGTCCCCTGTCAAAAGTCTAGACAGCTCAGCTGCGGCTAAACCTTTGAAACCTCAAGGCCAAACTGCAACTCGAGATTGGTCTCGACCTTGCTCCACTAGCTCGCAACCCCCTTTTGAGCGGTCTGGCACCCCCCCCCAAAGCCAGGCCGCTTTTTTTTGCCCTCCGCACTTTTAGCCATAGGCCGCGTGGTCGTTGCCTTGAAGCCAAGGCAAACTGGAATCTATGTCTGATCGCGATTGGCTTCGACGTCCCTTCATTCTTCGCAGCGTAAGAACTTTGATGCGCTCTCGCGTTTTGTTGATCGCATCCATGTTCGCTGTCGCGGCTCATGCGCAAAGTCCCGCGCCTCAGTCCATGACCGCTCGACCACTTCGCGTGCTGTTGGACCCTGGACACGGAGGCCAAGACGCCGGCGCCACTCGTGGCGACACCAAAGAGTCCGAGATCACGCTGAAGCTTGCGCAAAAACTGCGAAGTGAACTTGAAGGACGTGGCTTCAAGGTCACTCTCACTCGCGAAAGCAATGTGAACTTGAGTTTGGAATCGCGCGCGCAACTGGCCAACAGCGGCGAGCATGACTTGCTCCTGAGTCTGCATCTCAACTCTTCAACGGACCCGCGCGCGAAGGGAAAAGAGTTTTACTTTCAGAACCAATTGCCGGTGGATGAAGAGTCGATGTTTCTTGCCAGTCGTGAAAACAGCGAGATCAGTTTCACCGCCGGCTCCGATCACGCGCACTCTCATTCGCACGATCACGAAGTCTCCGTCTCGCTGCAGAACTCACTGCGCAGCATGAACGAGCGCATCGACGCCAGTGGCATTCGCCAAGCCGAAGCTCGCAAGCTGCCGGCCCTGGATCGCGTGCCCGAGTCCGCGCGCAGCGACGTCAAGCGCATTCTCTCGGACCTCACCCGCCAAGCGCGCGTTGAAAGTTCCAGCACACTCGCCGTCGAGCTGCATCGCGCCTGGCGCGACAGCTCGGCCGTCAAGCAAAGATCGCGAGGCGGGCAAGCGATTCGCCAAGCGCCGTTTTATTTGGTGAGCTATGTGGCCATCCCTTCGGTCCTGGTCGAAGTTGGATTCCTGAGCCACAAAATCGAAGGCCACGAACTGACCACCGACGCCTACCAAAACACGCTCGTGCAATCCATCGCCGAGGGCCTATCTCGCTATCAGCAGCGACGCCTGCGCTGAGCGCCCAACGCGGTCTCGGCGCTGGACTTCGCTTCGGCAAGTTTGTAGGACTTAGTCCATGCCGATCAGCACACGTCCCGACGGCCGCAAGGCCGAAGCACTTCGCCCCATTCGCATCACACCTCACTTCACTCGCCACGCCGAGGGCTCGGCCCTCATCGAGTTCGGCGACACGCGCGTGCTTTGCACCGCCAGTGTTGAGCCCGGAGTCCCGAAATGGCTGCAAGGCGGTGGGCGCGGCTGGGTGACCGCGGAGTACGGCATGCTGCCGCGCTCGACACACACGCGGATCACACGCGAGAAAGCCAACAACTCCGGACGCAGTCAGGAAATCTCGCGCCTCATTGGTCGCTCGCTTCGCGCTGCTGTCGACTTAAAAGCTCTTGGCGAACGCCAAATCACCGTCGACTGCGATGTGCTGCAAGCAGATGGTGGAACTCGCACCGCGGCCATCACCGGCGGCTTCGTCGCTCTCGCGTTCGCACTTGAAAAGCTCAAAGTCGCGGGGCTTTTGCCGGCGGACCGCGCGCGGCATCCCCTCGTGCAGTACGTGAGCGCGATCAGCGTAGGTCTTGATGAGGGCGAAGCCCTCGTCGATCTTTGCTACGAAGAAGACGCGCGCATCGGCACGGACATGAACATCGTCATGACGGCCGACGGCCGCTTTGTGGAAGTGCAAGGCACAGCCGAAGCGACGCCGTTTTCTCGCGATGAGATGAGCGTGGTTTTGGATCGCGCCCAAGCCGCTTGTCGCGAACTCTTTCGCAAACAAGCCGAGCATGTCGGCGGCATGTTGCCGCTCACCGCCAGCAATAGCGCCAGCACCAAGGCCAACAACTGAGGTCGCCTATGGAAATTTGGATCGCCTCCACCAATCGCGGCAAAGTGGCCGAGTTCGAATCCATCTTCGAGCCGCTCACCAAGGCGGGCTGGAAAATCAAAACTCCTCAAGACTTGGAATTTTATTTCGCGCCCGAAGAAAATGGCGCAAGCTTCGCCGACAATGCGCGCATCAAAGCGCGATCTCTGCGCGCGGTCGCGCCCTCGGGCGTATGGATTGTGGCCGATGATTCGGGTCTTGCCGTCGAAGGCCTCAACGGACTGCCCGGCATTCACTCGGCACGTTATGCGGGCCCCAAGGCCAGTGATGCGGAAAACCGATCGAAGCTGATCAAAATGATGGCGCTCAAACCCATGGCCAATCGAAATGCCGCATTTGTGTGCGCCCTGCACGCCTTTGATCCGCAAGGCGCGGAACTTCGCTTTGAAGCGCGTTGCGAGGGCGAGATCGGCAAGACCGAAATGGGCAAAAATGGCTTTGGCTATGACGCTCTATTTATCCCGCATCACCCTGAAAATACGGGAAAAAAGACCATGGCCGAGATCACGCCTGAGCTCAAAAACAAGCTCTCGCATCGCGGCCAAGCCGCCCGCCTGCTGCTCGAGCATTTACTGAAAGCCCTCTAGGCTTTTCCGCAAGGCTAAAGTCGTCGGCTCGGGCCATGTCGCCAGCGGCCTCGCAAAGGGGCATTTCCCCAGTCCTTTCTGGACAACGCAACGCGCCCGGGCTAAACCTTTGAGCCCATGCCAGGACTTAAGATTTTCGCAGGAAATTCGAATCCTTCCTTTGCACAAAAGGTCGCGCAATCGGCCGGCGTGCAGCTCGGTTTTTGCGAAATCAAGCGTTTCGCCGATGGCGAAGTGCAAGTCGAGATTCACGAGTCGGTTCGCGGTGACTCGGTGTTTGTGATTCAGTCGACTTGCCCGCCGGTGAATGAAAACTACATGGAACTTTTCATGATGATCGACGCGCTCAAGCGCGCTTCGGCTCGGCAGATCACGGCCGTCATGCCCTACTACGGCTACGCTCGCCAAGATCGCAAAGTGGCGCCGCGCGCGCCGATCTCCGCAAAGTGCGTGGCGGATTTGATCACGGCAGCCGGTGCCACACGCGTGGTTTGCGTGGATTTGCACGCGGCTCAGATTCAGGGCTTTTTCAATGTGCCGGTGGATCACCTCTTCGCAATCCCGACACTCGCGCGCTCCTTCCGTGAACTGCACGGCACAGGCGAAGACTTTGTCGCGGTTTCTCCGGATGCAGGTGGTGTTGAGCGCACGCGCGCTTTTGCGAAGCGCTTGGAATGTTCTTTGGCGATCATCGACAAGCGTCGCTCGGGACCGAACGAGGCCAAAGCTCTGCACTTGATCGGCGACGTCAGCGGCAAAACCGCCATCATCGTCGACGACATGATCGATACAGCCGGCACACTCACGCAAGGCGTGGAAACTCTCTACAAGAACGGCGCGAAGAGTGTTTTGGCTGTGGCTTCCCACGCTGTGCTGTCGGGCCCGGCCGTAGGACGCATCAAGGAAAGTCGACTTGAGAAAGTGATTGTGACCGATAGCATTCCGCTCAGTGAAGCCGCGGTGGCCTCGGGCAAGTTTGAAGTGGTGACGGTGGCACCTTTGGTGGCCGAAGCCATACAGCGAATTTACGGCAACGCGTCCGTCAGTTCGTTGTTTGAGTAAATCGTAAAGTAAACCGCTCGCTCTCGATTTGCGATTCGAGTTCGAGCCTACACGGGCCAGGCGGACAAAGCGTACGCAGGCGAAGCGAGTCGAGTTCGACTCCCGCACCAAAGCGCTGGGAAACGCTCCCGAAGGAAGAGAAAGATGACGACACAAGGACAACGTCCTGAAATTCAAGTTCAAGCTCGCGAGACCGGCAAAGGCCCGTCGCGCGCGATTCGCACCAAGGAAATGGTTCCTGGCGTGGTGTACGGTCCCAAGACCAAGCCCATCAACGTGATGACGGATGAGCTCACCGTGCGCCGCTACTCGAGCGCAAAATTCGAATCGACGATTTTCCAATTGAAGTCGGACGACAAAACTCTCAACCAGATGGCCGTTCTGCTGCGCGGAATTCAGGTTCATCCGGTGAATCGTCGCCCGCAACACATCGACTTCTACGCCATCGACATGGACTCGAAACTGCGCGTGACCGTGCAGCTTCGCATCGAGGGCAAGCCCGCTGGCGCTTCCGAGGGCGGCGTCTTGGAGTGGGTCATGCGCGAAATCGAAGTCGAGTGTCGTCCGCTCGATATTCCGGCTGAGATCGTCGCGGATGTTTCTCACCTCGGCGTAGGCGATGCTCTGCACGTTTCCGACTTGAAGTTGCCCGCGAACCTTCGCGTGATGACTTCGGGCACTTTGACGATCGCGATTTGCGCGGTTCCGAAGGAAGAAGTGGCGGCTCCAGTTGCAGCAGCGACTCCCGAGGCGGGTGCAGCGGCAGCTCCGGCAGCAGGTGCTGCGGCGGCTCCGGCGGCCGAAGCTGGAAAAGACAAAAAGTAATTCGCTTCAACGAGCGAAATTCGAGAAGAGGGCCGCTTCACGCGGCCTTTTTCATAGAGCCTATCGCATCGTCAATCGCAACGTCATAGGCTCGGCGGAACGGACCAGCGCTTGATGGAGGAGACTGGGAATGCTGTTGATCGTGGGCCTTGGGAATCCGGGAGCAAGATACTTGCTCACCCGGCACAACATCGGCTTCATGGCCCTCGATCGCTATTTCGAGTCCGCGGGTCACGCTCGTCCCGCTTGGAAAGAAGAACGCAAAGCCCTGGTCACACGCGCCAAGATCGACGGACATGAAGTCTTGTTCGCCAAGCCACAAACCTTCATGAACAACTCGGGCGAAAGCGTTCGCGCGCTCATGGACTTCTACAAGATTTCGCTCGATCAGCTGTTGGTGCTGCACGACGAATTGGACTTGGGATTTGGCGCCTTGAAGATGCAACGCAACCGAGGCCCCGGCGGCCACAACGGTCTGAAGAGCATCAACGAAGTGCTCGGCACCCAAGATTATGCGCGCGTGAAGTTGGGCGTCGGCAAGCCGCCCGATGCTCGCTGGGATATTGCCAACTGGGTGCTCTCGCCGTTCTTCACCGACGAGGCCGAGCACTTGCCCGAGTTTTTAGATTTGGCTGGAGACGCCATGGAAGCTTGGGCCATCGACGGACTTTCGAAAGCGGCCACCAAGTGCACACGCGGACCGATTGCTCTTGGTGATGTGAACGTCGGTGCCGGCGAATCGGCCGGTAAGTCGGCTGGTGAGTCGGCCAATAAAGCGGCCAATAAGTCGGAAGAAAACAAAAAGAGGTAATCGATATGGCATTGCAGGTTGGAATTGTAGGTCTTCCGAACGTGGGTAAATCCACGCTGTTTAACGCATTGACCTCGGCCAAGGCCGAAGCCGCGAACTATCCCTTCTGCACGATCGACCCGAACGTCGGCGTCGTGCCCGTTCCCGATGAACGACTCCGAAAAATCAGCGAGCTGATCAAGCCCAAGTCCTTGGTTCCCACGTCGATGGAATTTGTCGACATCGCAGGCCTGGTCGCAGGCGCATCGAAGGGCGAGGGCCTCGGCAATCAGTTTCTCGGTCACATCCGCTCCACCGACGCCATCGTGCATGTGGTGCGCTGCTTTGATGATCCCAACATCGTGCACGTCTCCGGCTCCGTGGACCCCTTGCGCGACATCGGCGTCATCAACACAGAGTTGATGCTGGCGGATCTCGATAGCGTTGAAAAGCGCGTGCAAAAAATCGAGAAGGTCGCCAAGACCGGCACCGACAAAAAGGTGAAGGCCGAGTTCGACGCCTTCAAAAAGGTCATGGATGCGCTCGGGCAAGGCCGAGCCGCCCGCTCTGTGGAACTGGACGATGCCGAACGCTTGATTGTGCGCGATCTGCATCTGCTGTCGATGAAACCCGTGCTGTACGCCTGCAACGTCTCGGATGCGGATTTCGCCGCTGGCGGCAACGAGTGGTCGCGTGCCGTGGAGAAATTCGCCGCGAGCGAAGGCAACAAAGCCATTCTGATTTGCTCAGCGATGGAAGCGGAGATCGCACAGCTGCCGCCCGAAGAGCGCGCCGAATTTCTGGCGTCGATGAACGCCACTGAGCCAGGCCTCAATCGCCTGATTCGCGAGGCCTACAAGCTTTTGGATCTATTCACCTACTTCACCGCTGGCGAAAAGGAAGTTCGCGCGTGGACGATTCGCCGAGGCATGAAGGCCCCGCAAGCCGCGGGCGTGATCCACACGGATTTCGAAAAGGGCTTCATCCGCGCCGAGACCTATCACTCCGACGACTTGTTTGCGCTCAAGTCCGAGCAAGCTGTCAAAGACGCCGGCAAATATCGCCTCGAGGGCAAAGACTACGAAGTGAAGGACGGCGACATTTTGTTCTTCCGATTCAATGTTTGATGTTGTGAGTGCGTGGGCGTTTGGCGTGCGTGGGCGTTTGGCGTGCGTGGGCGCTGGGTTTGCGTGCGGAGTTCTGCGGGGGCAGGTGGCGATTTTTGTCGCGGTGTGACCCGCGCCAGCGCGGATGATCTGCATGCGCCACCTTGAGCGCCACCCGACACGCGCGCACCACTCAGTCCGTGACACAGCGTGACCCGCGCCAGCGCGGATGAACTGCACGCGCCACCCTGAGCGCCGACCGACACGCGCGCACCACTCAGTCCGTGACACAGCGTGACCCGCGCCAGCGCGGATAAACTGCACGCGCCACCCTGAGCGCCGACCGACACGCGCGCACCACTCAGACCGTGACACAGTGTGACCCGCGCCAGCGCGGATGAACTGCACGCGCCACCCTGAGCGCCGACCGACACGCGCGCACCACTCCACCCCGCACACCCAGCGCACGCCCCCGATGCCAATGGCAGTTTTTTCTCATTCCAATTTACAAGTTCGCTGGAGTTCGAGCCGTAACCGCACATCTCAAGTAAGTTGCGGGCTTCGCAAATCTTCAAACATGCACGAGAGCGTTCGTGCATACCAAAACACCACCAAGACCAAAAAACCAACAGGAGCCCGGAACATGACACAACTCAATCGCACTCACACAACACTCGCCGTCGCGGCCACAATTCTTCTCACCACATGGTTCGCGAATGCCGGCGAGCCCAAAGCGACCTTGTTTCGCGATTTGGCTCAGTCGACGGTGCAGAGTCTATATGGTCGACCGGGTGATCTCGTCGATGTGGAGCTTAAGGATATGGATCACGGCGCGAACACTCGCGAAGTCTGGCAAGTGTCGCTAACAAATGGCGCGCACACGGGCTCGGCGATTTATGAAGTGCATATCGATGACAAGGGCGCGGCCAATGAGGGCGAAGAAGTTGCGCAGATTCGCGTGATCTACGTCACCGGCAACTGATCCGCGCCAGCGTGCCAGCGCATCCACTCGCACACCAGCGCCCCAGCACACCAGCACGCGAGCAAGCCCGCCGCTCGCGCGCCCACACCCACGCGGACCCGCCACCAGCGCCAGCGTGCCAGCGCGCCCCAATCAGCGAACATCAAGGCAGCTGCTCGAGATAATCCTCTGCGCGACGGACGATCACATACTCGATGTTCTCGGCGCTGACGTAGAAGAGATCCGAGCGGCCCGAGTCCAGGGACAGAAACATGAAGCTGCGTTCGCCTCGCGGCTCGCTTGGCGGCTCGGTGCCGATGAGTTGGCAGTTCATTTTTTGGCCCGAGCGAAGTCCGACGATGAGTTCGGGTCGCGAGGCTTGGCCATCCTGCAAGGCGCGGCCGATGGACTCGAGCACGTGCACGGGCGTACGAGCGCGAAGTGCTTTGAATGGATCTTTGGCCACTTGTCCCTCCTTCACTTTCGGAAAATTCTATCTCGACTTCGCAACCTTGGGATCCAAGGCGTCGCGCAGACCATCGCCGAAAAAATTAAATGCAAGCATGGTCACGAACAAAGCGGCGCCGGGAAAGAAAATAAGATGCGGATCGGACTTCGCGCGCCAACCGTCGTTGGCGAGCACTCCCCATGAGGCATAGGGCGGTTGCAGTCCGAGGCCAACGAAACTCAGAAAAGATTCAAAGAGAATATTCGCCGGCACTTGATAGGTGAGCATCACCACCACGGGTCCGAGAATGTTGGGCGCGATGTGACGAATGAGGATTCTTGAGCCCGCGGCACCGATCGCGTGAGCGGACTCGACAAACTGCATTTCGCGAACTTGCAACACTTGCCCGCGCACAAGTCGCGCGAGGCTCACCCAGCCGACCACCGAGAGCGCGAGTAAAATTCCAACCAGTGCGCGAAGCTCAGGATTATCGAAAGGCTGATAGGCGGTGAACACCACGCCCACCAGAATCAACAGCACGAGCGATGGAATTGAATCGAGTATGTCCACCAAACGCATCATCAGCGAATCCACCCAACCACCCAGCCAACCCGAGATCGCGCCATAAACTCCGCCGATCACGAGTGAGACCAGCGCCGTCAGAAGCCCAACGGCCATCGACATGCGGGCGCCATAGATCACACGCGAGAGCACATCGCGCCCGAGCGCATCCGTGCCAAACCAATGCTCGGCGGACGGACCTTGTAAGAGTCGATCGATGTTTTGCGTCTCAAAGGAGTAAGGTGCAACGACGGGAGCCAACGCGGCGATGGCAAGAAGAATGATGATGTAGAGCCCACTGAACACGCCGGCACGATTGGCGAAAAAGCGACGACCCGCGCGCGATGCCCAGAGCGATCGCAACCAAACTCCGAGGCGCTCGGTCGGCAGACTCGAGCGCGAATCGCTGAGCAATTCGCCGTCGGCGGCCATCAGCCGGCTCCGTCTAGACCTGAGATCTCGAGATTGATCTTGCGGATTTCTTCACGAAGGTTCGACTGCTCCGTGCGCTTTTGCGAGATCTGCGAGTCCAAACTCTGAATCTTCCAACGCATGTCTTCGATCGCACGCTTTTGGTCTTCGCTGATTTGATTGATGACCTGTTCGCGGTAGGAGCCCGAGACCGGATCATATTTTCGCTCAACCGCCAAACCTGTCGGCATCGACAATCTCTGCATCTCAAGTTGTTTCATGTTGCGATCGCGCTCAAGGCCGATGATCTCGCGATCGATCTCGATGATGCGCTTTTCATTTTCATTGGCGAGTGTCCCCAAGTAGCGCTTTCGTCCGCGGTTGAACTCGGGCAAAAACGCCGTTTCCAATTCTTTGGGGCAAATGCGGTTATAGGTTTTGCCGGTGGAGCCCGCTGTGAAGCCGTTGGACTTTTGGCAGTAGTCGTTCACGCCCGCTTTGTGGCGCTCAAGGAGCTTACGCAAATTTTCGCCGTCGCACATATCTTGGGAGAAGAACTCACCGCGCTTCCCCAGATCATAGACCGACTCGACTTTGCAATAGTTGGCCATGCCGTGCTTGAAGCCCTGATCCAGCTGGGCCTCGTTGATGTTCGCTTCGACTTTGCGGCACTCATTGATGAAACCATCGCCCGAAAGTCTGCGGCCTTCGCCCGCAACTTTTTCGCCGTATTGAAACCAATTGGTCGATTCACAAGTTTTGCGCGTGAAGTACGAGGCACAGCCGGTGTTGATCACAATCAAGCTGAGGAGGAGGAGGAGCCAAAGTCCGCCTGACGCTCGTCCGTTTCCGTGCACCGATGTTCGAAAAGCCATGGAGTTCGTCATGTCTTACCTTTCTGTTTCTCGTCGCAATGTCCTCGTCGCAGTGTCCTCGTCGCAATGTCCTTGTCGCGTTGGCCTCGTCGAGTCGCAAGTTCGGAGCGATTTCACACCGACCGCATTTAGCCACCGCTCCCCGACTTCTCCGGTCGAACGCGCGGATCGACAAAGCCGTAGAGCAGATCGACGACCAAATTTGCAATCACCAACATCATCGAGAAAACCAAGGTCAGTGCCAAGATTAAAGGATAGTCGCGGTTGGTCACGCTTTGGACCAGATGCTTTCCAATACCGGGGATGGCGAAAATGATCTCGATGATGAAGCTACCGCTCAAAAGGCCCGCCACGAGCGGACCTGAGATCGAGAGAATCGGAATGAGGCTATTGCGCAACACATGTTTGAAAAGCACGACACGCTCACTCACGCCTTTCGCACGAGCCGTGCGCACGTAGTCCTGATGTATGCTTTCAAGCACCGCGCCTCGGGTCATGCGCGCTAAAATCGCAGCCGGTCGCAATCCTAAAGTCACAACCGGCAAGATGTAATGCGCGGGACTCTCCCACAGCGCTGGCGGCAAGCTGCCTTGAAGAAACGCGAATGGAATGCCGAAACTGAACAAACTGATGAGCAGCGGTCCGACCATGAAACTCGGGAGCGCCACACCGCTCACGGCGATCAGCATCGCTCCCGTATCGAAAGCCGAGTTGTGGCGTGCCGCCGCGAACACACCCAGCGGAATTCCGACGATGTAGGCGAGCAACAGCGACATCAAGCCCAGTTCCATCGACACGGGCAAGGCCTCGCTGATGATGTCGGCAACACTTCGGCCCACGTACTTGTACGATTCGCCCAAGTCGCCTCGCACGAGTCCACTCATAAAGTTCAAATACTGCTCGAGCAATGGACGATCCAAGCCATAGCGAGCTTCGATATTGGCCTTCACTTCATCGGGCAGAGCCTTCTCCGTATCAAAGGGCCCGCCCGGCAGAATTCTCAGCAGCGCGAACGTGAGCGTGGCGATCACCGCCAAGGTGATCACCGCTCCCAGCAAACGCTTGAGGATGTAAAGGCCCTTACCGCTCATTTCAAACGCGTTCCTTTGAACTCGAATCGCGAGAGCGCATTGGCGGGATAATTCTCCACGCGTTGATGAATCAACATGTGAGAGACATTGGCGTAAAGAGGAACAGCGGCAACGCCTTCCTCAAGAAGCAAGCGACTGGCTTCGCGGTAGATCTCGCGACGCTTCTCACGATCCGTCTCGCTCGCGCCACGCTTGATGAGCGCATCATAGGCCGAGTTTTTCCATCGCGTTCGATTGTTGTCCGAATACGAGGTCATGAGGTTCATGAAATTATCCGGATCTGGATAGTCCGCCTGCCATCCGAAGCGGAAGATGTGGGGCGGCTTCACTTTGAGTTGATCCAAGTACGACTTCCACTCCGCACTCTTCAATTCAACTTCCAAGCCCAAGTTCTCTCGCAACTGCGCCTGCACGGCCTCGGCCACACTCTGATGCACTTCATTGGTGTTGAAATGCAACTCAAGTTTAGGCAGCGGCTTTTTTCCCTCTCCGTAGCCAGCATCGGCCAAATAGGCGCGGGCCTTCTCGAGATTGGGCTCGAGACCAACATCACTGAAGTAGCCAAACATTCCCGGCGGCACCCAACCCGTCAGCGGCACTTCGCCGCCATCCAAAATCTTGACGATTTTCTCGCGATCAATCGCATGCGCGATGGCGCGGCGAAGATTCGGATTGTTCGTCGGCTCGATCTGCGTATTGAAACCATAGTACAGCGACTGCAACATGCCGACGCGCCGATACTCCTTCTGCGCGCGACGTCGCTTGCGCTCGGTGATGGGAATTTGATCGACGACATCCAAAGTTCCCGAATCAAACAAATTCAAGGCGGTGCTCGCTTCGTTCACCATGAGGAAGTGAACATAGCGAATTTCAGGCTTCGGACTCCCCCAATAAGCGTCGTGTTTTTCCAGCAAGAGATCTTGGTCGTGGCGCCAAGCGCGCAGGCGATAGGGCCCCAGTCCCACCATGTTGCCAGCTTCCGTCCACTTTGCGCCGTACTTTTGAATCAAGTCGAGGCGCACTGGAAAAGTTGAAGTGTGCGCGAGCAAGTGCGGGAAGTAACTCATCGGTGCTTCGAGCGTGACCTGCAACTTTCGCGGCGCCAAAAGCTTCACGCCGACTTTGTCCCAGCCGACTTGGCCTTGATTGAAGGCCTTAGCGTTTTTGATGCCAAAGAGAAAGTAGGCATACTCGCTTCCGGTGTCCTTGGCGAGCAAGCGCTGGAATCCGTCGACCACTTGTTGGCCGGTGAACTCGACACCATCATGCCACTTCAAGTCGGCGCGCAACTCAAAGACCCAAACTCGCGCGGCGGCGTCGGACGACCATTTCTCCGCGAGCGCCGGCCGCAACGCCAACTCTTCACTTTGCAAATCGTAGGCGACCAAGCCTTCCATGATGTTGTTGATCACTTTGGACGACGAAACATCCGTCGCTTTGCTCCAATCGAGAGTTGGCGGCTCGCTGGTGAGATTCACCTTGAGCGTTTCAGCCTTGGTCAGCAAAGCCTCGCCGCCTTCGGGCAAAGTGATTCGATCGCTGCGACGGCCCGTGCACGCCGTGAGTGCCAACGAAACCCCGAACACTGTCAGTAAAAATCCGCACCGACGCCAAATCGAAAACCGCGCAACGACCTGAGCCATCATTTGTCTCCTTTTTGCCATTCTCAATTGTGGCAAAGTGATCAGCGTTGACCGCAAATCACACGCAACCCGAGCCCATCATCACCAAACCTCAAGCGCCGTGGAACTCACATCAGGCCGTACACCAACTGGTCCCGTGAGCCACGTCAGCGAACCGCGATCGCCTTCATACAGCGCCAAATAGATCTTGTAGTGGCGCGAAACTTTTTTGACATAGTTGCGAGTCTCCGCAAAGGGGATGTGTTCGATGAACTCATCCATGCCCAGCGAGCCAAAGCCACGCAGCCAAATCTGCGCGCGATGCGGGCCCGCATTGTAGGCCGCCGCCATGAGCGGGAGGCTGCCGCCGGTTTTCTCTGCTAGACGACGCAAGTACCGCGCCCCCAATTCAATGTTGGTCGCGGGATCCGTGAGATTCATTCCGTCCATCGAACGGCCCATGTACACACGCGCCACTTGCTGAGCCGTAAACGGCATCAACTGCATCAACCCCGTGGCGCCGACCGGACTGCGCGCATCGAAGCGATACTGACTCTCTGCCCGCATGATCGACCACACGAAAAGCGGATCGATACCCGAGTTGCGCGACTCTCGCTCCACCACTTCATTCCACGCACGCGGATACGCATACTCCCAAAGTTCGCGCGCTTTCTCCAATCCGCCACGCACGCGCTCGCCACCAAACGCGAGTTCCGCCAATTGGCTAGCGCGATCATAGCGGCCAAGACGAAAAAGTTCTGCCATCATCACCCGACGATCGGCGGAGTTTCGCACGCGGCGATCCAAATTTTCCAGTTCCCAGCGGACTCGCGAATCCAAACCCACAGCGTGAAGCATGCGCACGCGATCCAAATGTCGCTGCAGTCCGGGGTCGCGCACACTGGGATCAGCGGCGGGCTCATCCATGCTGACTTCAACACTCGCCTCCGCATTCGTGTCCAAAGTCGCGGCTTCGCCGTTGCCATTGACGGCTTTACTTTCCAGCGCGCCGCCGGTATCGACGGCCACATCCGGCGCCGCCTCAACGGCGGCTTCGCTGAGTGCGGCCTCAGCTTCCGATTCGGTTTCGGCTTCGGCGGCTTCGGTCGACTCTTCATCCGCGACCACCGCGACATCTTGTCGGGGGTCCGAACTCATCTGTCCGGCCAAGTCCACGCGAGGCGCTTGCGGCAAGGATTTGAGTCGATACCAAGCGAGGATCGCGTAGTAAGAAATGTTGCGATCACTGGCGAGGCGCCGCAAAATTTCGATGGCTTCAGGGCTACGACCCAATCGCAGAAGCGCCATGGCGCTCCAGTAGGAAATGCGATCCGGCGAAGTCGCATCCGTCGCGGCGACACGCCGTCGTCCGCGTGAGCGCTCCTTCAGCAGCGCCTGCCAACGCGAAAGTGCACGCTCGTAGTCACCGCGCAAGTACGACATCCACGCCAAGTGCCAACGCGCATCGCGCGCGACTTTTGCGCGTCCATAGCGCGTGGCGAGTTTTTCAAAGTCGCGTTCCGCACCGTCATAGTCTTGCATCTGATAAGCTGTGAATGCGGCACTAAAGAGCGCGTCACTCGCCGAGCGCGCCTTGGGTGCAATCTCGTAAGCGCGACGATATGCGCCTGCGCTCAGTGCGAGTTCTCCCATTCGCGATGCGATCTTACCCGTCAACATCCAAAAGCCCGTATGCCCGCGATGCGTGTCCGCATGGCGCGCAAGAATTTCCATCGCCGCATCGGACTCGCCCTTGGCGAGTAGCGCGTTGATTTCAAACGCATCCGTGGACCAAGCTGCGAAGACTCCCAACTCACGAATTTTGCGAATCTCAGCTAGCGACCGATCCACTTGCCCGGAAAGCTGCAAACGTCGAAATCGATCTTGCATGTCTTTGGCGGTGTTGGAGCAAGCCAACGCAAGATCATCGACGCGATTTTCCGGCATCAGCGGGCCCCACTTTTCAACTTCTGGTGCTGCCGGATACTTTGCATAGAGCGCGCGCGCCAGCCGACAGTCGCTCTTTCCCAAGTGGCGCTTGGCTCGCAAGGCTTCATAAGCCAGTGCGGGGTAAGCCTCACCGCCGCGCACGCGCCGAAGCGCGGTCGCCGTGATGCGCTCGACCTCACGCCAGCGCGCTTGACCAGCTTCCACTCTCGCGAGCAGCACGATCGCTCGCACACGAAGCGCCGTCGGCACTTCCGCGAGCAGATTTTTCTGCGAGATGTTCACAATGCTGGCCAAGAGCGGCCGAGCCTCTAGAGGTTTTTTGAGTTCAATCAGACCTTCGGCTCGCGCCAGGCGCGCTTGATGTTGCAAGCCGTTCACGCGTTGCGGATTTTCCAGGAGCTGAGCGAGCACGGCATCGGCTTCGCTCCATTCGCCTCGACTTTGATGCTGAATTGCTAGCGCGAGGCGCGCCGCCGGTTCATCGCCGGCGCGTTTGGCGGCGTCCATCGCACGCGCCAGATCTCCGGCGCGGACGGCCTGACCAATCGGGCGAAGCTGCGTGAGTGACGCCGATGAAGACGCCTGCGCAGCGGAAAATTGTCCACAAGTCAGGGCCGCGATGAGTGCCAACTTCATCACGCGTTGAGTGATCGAGAATCGGACCCCAGAAACGCCCACCACAGAAAAACCCACCGACTCGCCCACAGACAAACCCATTGACACTTGCTGATGCGTCTCTCGGTTCGATAAATTCCAACTCAGCTTAAAGTGCGGCGCAGACTGCATTTCACCCATCTTCGCTGTGGCTCCCCGTGAAGGAACATGATAGCCACAAGCTTATGGCCAAGTCGAAATCGAAATCCGTCTTCGTCTGTCAAAATTGTGGATCGCAGCGCACGCGCTGGGAAGGTCGATGCACAGATTGCGGCGAGTGGAACACCCTCGTCGAAGAGCGCATCACCGACGGCGAGCCGCGCGGGCTTTCAGGTGCGAAGTCTGGCTCATTTTCTGGCGGGGCGTCGGGATCTCGCGCTTGGGCGATTGGGGCAAATTCAGGCTCGGCATCTGCTCTGAGTTTCAGCATCGAAGAGGCCATCGCACAGGCCCACTCAGGAAGCACAGAGTCGAAAATGCGTCTCCCCACGGGTTCAAGCGAACTCGACCGCGTGTTGGGCGGCGGCCTTGTGAAAGGTAGTTTCGTGTTGGTGGGCGGCGATCCGGGAATCGGCAAGTCCACCTTGATGATGCAGATGGCCGGAGGCCTCGCGCAAAGAGGCTCACAAGTTCTCTACATTTCCGGCGAAGAAAGCGTCACACAAACTGCGCTTCGCGCGGAGCGAATGGGTGTCGTGCAGGCTGGTGTGCGCTTGGCGGCTGAGTCCGAACTTGAAGTGATTCGCGATCGCGCGATGGCGCATCAGGCACAGGCCGATGGCGCGCCTTGCGTGCTGATCGTCGATTCGATTCAAACGATTTATCGTTCCGACATCGAAAGCGCGCCGGGATCCGTCACACAGGTGCGCGAGTGCGCCGCCGCGCTCATGCATTTGGCGAAGTCACAGGGCATTTCGGTGTTCGTCATCGGTCATGTGACCAAAGAAGGTCAGATCGCTGGACCCAAAGTGCTGGAACACATGGTGGACACTGTGCTCGCCTTTGAGGGCGATGCCACGCACGCGTTTCGCTTGCTTCGCGCGCTCAAGAATCGCTTCGGCGCAACTCACGAGCTTGGCGTGTTCACGATGGACTCGCGCGGCTTAGTGGAAGTGACAAACCCATCGGAGATGTTTTTAGAAGAGCGCGGCCGCGAGCTGATCGGCTCTGCCGTCTTCGCGTCGATGGAAGGTTCACGTCCCATTCTCTGCGAAGTGCAGGCGCTGACGATTTCTTCGCCGTTGCCGCAACCGCGCCGCACATCGATTGGCTTTGATACGCAACGTGTGCACTTGCTCGCGGCAATTCTCAATCGTCATTTGGGATTGAAGTTGCACGCCTCGGATCTTTTCATCAACGTCGTCGGTGGTTTGAATTTGGACGAGCCCGCGGCCGATTTCGCCGTGGCGGCGGCACTGATTTCATCCGAGTGTGGCGAGTCTTTGGATGCCAAGACGGTGTACTTCGGCGAGCTCGGGCTCACCGGCGAAGCGCGCGCGGTGAACTTTGCCGATCAACGCCTGCGCGAAGCGCGCAAACTTGGCTTTGAACGCTTCATCGTGCCGGCCTCGAATCAAAAGCAGCTCGCGTCGATGATCAAAGCCGAGAAAATTTCGGGCGTACGCTTTGTGCGCGATCTTCGCGAGCTTGCGGAAACCGTGCGTGGTGGCCGCGCGGCGAGCGCCGCACGCAGGCCAAGCCCTCGTCCGCCGAAAGCCGCGGACGACGAGATCGGATTCTAAAGCCCCGCACTCACAGGCGTCGTTACAAGAGCATCATCAACGAGTTGAAGTCGTTGGCGAGATCATTTTGCAGTCGCAAGCGTTCGCCATCTTCCTGGCCGTGAGATCCGCCTTCGCCTTGCGGTATCTGCACGTCGATCATCAATCGATTCACCAATTTTTGATTGGTTTGGAAGGTGTAAGTGAGCACGCGAACGACTTGTTGATTGATCAGCTCCAAACGCTCCGGCGTGATTCTTCCCTGCTTGTCGTACTTCTGCACCAGGCCGCGAATCGCCATGAGGTCCTCGTTGATCAAGTCAGCCGTCGACTTGCGCAAGAGCTCCTGCGACAAGTCGCCCACTTGATTGCGATCGGCGATGAGACGCGCCACATGCGCCTGATAGTCGCGCACGAATTCGCGCGCACCGCGGAAGAAGAAACCGTTGTTCGTATCCATATAGTAGCTGCGCACATCCGCATTGGCCGAACCCAGAATCACATCGTTACCGATGATGTTCAGCTTGGTGTGCAAGGACCTGACTTTCGAGCCATCCGCCGGCGCCTTGTGCTCCAGCACGCGAATGCGCGCCTTGCTGTGCGACGGGCTGTTGGCGGCGTAATCGAGCAAAGCTTTCAGCTGATGGCGCGCAAAGAAGTTGATGATGTTCAAGTCCGTCGTCTGCGGCGAGTTGGTGAGGATGATGACCTCGACATTGCGGCAGTCCCAATCGCCATTGAGCATCGAACCCATCGCGATCATCAAGTTCGACGGCATCAGCACATAGCCCTGATGCAGGATCACGCGCTGGCGCTGTCCTGATCGCGAGGTCTCGCGACAAACATGACGCAAAGACTGCGTCCATAGGCTATGAATGTATTTTCCGCTTCGCTCATCGCGGCCATTGTCCACGCCGTACTTCCGGCGCTCTTGACCCACGGCGACCGACTTATCAAACGGCACGTTCTCAATATAGGTGAGCAACATGCTGCGCACATCCTGCGCGGAGAGCTCGTCACCTTGATTGAGCGCTGCACGCCAAGTTTCCTGAATACGCGGCTGATAGCGCGTGCGGTACACTTGCGCGTTCTGGCGCATCACACGCAGTGCCTCGTCCTGACGAGCTTCATCAGCGACAACGCTCGAGCGTGAGTACGCAGTGGCCACGCAATTCTCATAGCGCGCCGGCTGCGAGGCCTTTGTCGTCGCACAGCTGGCGACAGCTTGCTGCACAAGCGGCAGGTTCTTGAGTAGCCCGAGCGGCGCTTCGCGCTGAACATCCGCCAGCGGCACGCTCATCGCGCGGAAGTTGAACAGACGATCATAGGTCGCGGCGACACCTGCGTGCGGTGACTTCAGCCGAACCAACATATCCGTATCCATGAAGATGTACTTCTTGGTCAGTTCGTTCGCCTGCATGTGATACGAGTCTTCAATGTTACGACCACCCAACTGAATGAAGGTGTCGTCCACAGCCAAAAGCTTATGGTGTGTAAAGTCCGTGAGGTGTTTCCAATCCATCTTCGCCGCTTCGTTGCGCTCGCGCTCAACTGGCAAAGTGCTGGTCAGCATATTGTAGATGGGCCCCAGCTTTTCGCCGTACATCGCAAAGGCCAAACCGAGCTTGATCTTCGCCTGCAAGCTGCCGCGGAATTTCGCATCGAAAACCAAGCGACCGAATTCCATGAGCTGTTCGATCTCTTCTTTGCTCGGCTGCGCGCTTGCGGTCGCGGCGGCATTGAATCCCGAGCCCTCGACGGCGGCCAATTGCAAGGCGCCGACATTCTTGGAGTAAAGGCCCGCAAGGAAAAGCTTCAAGAAAAACGATGACTGACCTGAGGGATCCTGAGCGAAGAATCTCTCAACCGCGGCGAGCTTTTCGTCCGAACAGGCGGTGCCGCCTTGGCGAGCGGCCTGCGCACTACACGCGGACACCAAGAATTTGGAATCCTTTTTAATTTCAAGTGTTGGTCCATTGAAGAGACGAACTTCCAAGCGGCCTCGCCCAGAATTTCCTTCCTTCATCATCGCGGCCAACAGATCGAGATGCTTGTGATTGGTGTGGTAGTCGAGCAGGAGCTTCACCTGCACACCGCGCTTCGCGGCCGCGATCAGCTCTTCACTCAACACGGACGACGAGTGATCATCCGAATAAATGTAGTAGACCATGCGGATGCTGGAGCGTGCCGCGCGAATGGCTTCCAGCTTGGTTTGAAAAGCGGCGTCGTTGTCGACGATGACTCGCGCCGACTGCACCGGCAGAGCGCCCGTCGAAGAAGCGGCCAGAATTTCGCTCTCTTTGAGCTCGCCCGTCTCGAAGAGACTCCACTGCGCCTGAGCTGGCGAACGAAGTGCCACGAGGGCCGAGGCCGCGGTCAAACCCAAGACGATTTTGCGGCGAACGCTCCAACGAGTCGACATACGACCTCCTGAAATCGAGATTTCCAAAATGGACTGAGCCGTCGCCGGACGTCGCAACTCTCGTGCCGAATTTTCAGCCTCAGCGGCCGAGGCCACTCTGCGGACTTTTGAGCGCGAGGGCGAATCCATTGGCGATCGCGCCCGCCTATACGACTTGGCCTGGGGAGATCTCGATTCCGCGGAGCCGCTGAATGGCCTGATTGAGGTCCGCGCTGCCCTTTACTGGCAACGCGGCGTGGGCGGGGCGCACGCTAAGACTCTCTCTAAAACTATTGAGGTCCTATTGGGATTCTTTGGGGTCCCGTAAATATAAGTGACCGGCTGATAATCAGCGAGGCAAATTGAAGGCGCGGCTCCCCGCAGGCAGGAGTGAAAACATGAACCTCATGATTTCCATATTTCTCACATCGGTTCTTTTTGCATCTCTCTTTGCATCCCATAAGGCATTCGCCGATTCGTCGGCCAAAGAGGATCAAGCTAATTTCAATTTTTGCCAACGCCAGTTCGGCAAAGAGGCGAGGATTCGATTTGAGCCTGATAAGTCCAACGAAGTTGGCGTTGCTGACACATTCAACGGTCGCGGATCATTTCCGTCAAAAAAACCAGACGTACCAAAGCCTAAGCGTTTCCGTTGTCTTGTAAAACCAATCAACAGCTATGAAGGTCAAAGTCCTGCCGAGTGCCCAAGTCACTTGAAGCCTGAATTCATCGGCAAGACTCGATGGTGTGGGTCAAAACCCTTCGAGTTGGAGAATCTATGTCCAGACGGATTGAAATACACGTGGCCCGAGTTGGCGCCCACTGTTTGTTCAAAAAGTAAACGTGAAGCTCGGTAGAGCCCGCTGGAGCTTACCCACTGACGATCCACAAATCAGAGTCGCGACGCACCTTCGAAATTCATTCTCATTCGGAGTAGGACATGGATCGCTTCCATAGGTTTTCCGTGGAGTTTGAGACCCTCGAAGTAAGTCCCAACACCTTGATCACATTGTCTTCGCCGACGAGTTCGTCGAGTCCCGACTGTTTGGTCATTTTCAATTTCAATACGATGCTGAAGGGTCCCTTGAGAGACCTGCAATTCATTTCGAGTACAATGAATCTACATCGAATGAAGTTCATGTCATTTGCGGCCGAGGAAAATGTAGCTTCCCTCCCTTTCGGTGACTTCATGGATGTCGTCAAGTTTTCCGATCTGCTGAATCAGCAAGGCTCTCGTTTGAAACGAGTGGCTCATGTCGAGAGAGCCATTGATAAAGACGAGAATTCGATGATCACTCTCTGGGTTGATTCCGACCTCGTCGCATCTCGCCCCGATTTCGAAACCTACTTGCGAAAGATGCCCGCGTTAGAAAACCTTGCCACAATTCAGCGGCCGACGGGAGAGCTTCACGACTTTGAACTCTTTCGTATTAGGATCGCGGAAAATCTAGATGGCGCTCAAAGGAGAGCTTTAGCCGAAGAACAACTTTGGAGTCTCTTAACTTATCTCAGTACGGCACACATCTGACACCCTGTCTTGAGATTCGAGCACGATGTCATCGACAACAGTGCTAACATAAAACTGAGATAAATCCCTTTGATGGGTCAAAGCCTTGTCTCACGTGACATCACCCGCCGATGCGGCGAGAGCGGCTTGCGGGCCTACCAAAATAAAGGAGTGAACTTGAAGCAGCTCGTTGTGGAATCTGGTCGGAACTGGACCTTTATTTCATCGAACGACTTTTCAAAGTTTGGCTGGATCGTTTTCAGTCGTCAGTTTGCCCGGTTACGAGATGTAAATTCAAAAGTAGAGTCTCTTCCTTGCAGTGAAATTCTCAATGCCACAATGCCAATTGAATGTATCAGTGAACATGTTGCGACACTCTCACCCATTATTCTGGAAAACCCTTCGGACTCTGAAGAGCTCACTCTGTCGCCTCAGAAACATCCGCCATTCGACTCGATTGAGACAACGCTGAATCGGCTCGCCAGGATCCGACACAAAAATACTCAAGACTTTCGAAATCCAATAGCCGTTTTAGAGATCACGAACTCAATTGACGAAATCCGCTTTCGTTGTGTCGGCGAATTTGAGCAGGTCGTGACTCGCCAATTTGAACATTTATTCAATGTTTCATCGCTTCCATTTGGCAGAGCGACGGATTCTTTTGCATCCAAGGCGGGATTTGCCCTTCCTCCTGGCAACTCAGGTTGCGACATTTTGATGTCCGTTCCCGCCTCACTGTTTTTTGACACGAACTATTCAAATATCACAGGGTTCACTAACAAACTTATTTCGACCATCGCTTTTGGACTCGTTGCGAGTTCTACGGTCATTTCTGATTCAAGGTTCGACTGAAGTGAAAGGGTCGATATGTCAGGAGTTCAACCCATGAAGCTCATTGAGACCAATACCATCCGACATCAGATATTTGGCGAAGTGGATCAATGGGTCGTACATCACTATCACCACCACATGAACCGAAAGGTCGGCGGTGAGGTCCAAGCATCGGTTTGTTTGTTGGGATGCGTATCTGACCCAGGACCGCTCGCCACCACTATCATAAAGGCATTGCTGCCCGATTTAGTGGCGATTGACTGTTTTCTCGTTGAACATGGCCCATCGTCAGAAGGTGCGTTGCCAGCGAAACAGATCGCGGCCCATCTTCGTCAGGTGGTCCAATCTCAAACACCGCTGGAAAAGAAGAGCCTGATGATCATGATCGGCGCCTCCGAGGTCCCTCGATTCTCAGTGACTTTCAACGAGACAGAACACTTTCAATTCGACACTGGGCTCAAATGGATGCTCGAAGAAAGTTTGAAAACTCACGCAGGTCATTATGGAACCTCAACAATTGAGGGTGCCTCAAACGCATCCATAGAACTCCTAGTTCCGACCAGCCTCCAGTCCGCTGAAGATGCCTCCATCATCATGAGCCTCTACATTGAGTTTGTTTCCGTAATCAAAGGGCACTTTTGGGCATATCGGGCAACTTAGAAAAAGGAACCACGGCATCCACAGAAGATCGATGGAGAGTGTTCGAGTTTCCCCAGATGAAGGGACAAAAATTTGAAAAACACAGTTCATTTGAACGGCGCCCAAATTGAGAAGAAGTATCTTAGGCACTTGCTTGAACTAATGTCGAAAGAGACTTGGTCGGCAAAACCTCAGTCTGCCTTGAAGTCATTGTCTCACGATCATTGCCTACTCTGTAATGATGCGATCGACCTCGAGATAAAGACACCCGTACTCGGGAGTCGCAATTTGGTGATCCACAAAGATTGCTGGCGATTCGCACGACTGTACTTTCACCTCACTCGCCAGGGTCAGTAGTGCGCCACGCGCGAGTGCACCTGAGACTAATCAAGAGATTGCAGTGCGATTTGAGGCATGGTGAGACGCCCTACAACTTGGTCCGAGCCAAGCATCAATGAAGCTTTCAATGAGGGTGGCTTTCAGTAAACAGTTCGCGATTCGCGACTTCGCCAAACAAAACGCACGCCACTCAGGACGCTTGTAGCAAGGCCGACTTCAGCGCGGTCTGATAGTCATTCACCTGAATGCGCAAGCGCGTGCCCTGATGCGCGGTCGGATCGTCTTTCACTTCGCTGCAAACCAAGGGAATTTTACCCTCTGGCCCCAAATCCACTTCGACATTGAAGAAGCGCGGCAACCCCGGAGGCAGCGGATCGCGGATCCTCATTCCCGACATCGAGATGTCGATGGTCGAGCTGTCCCAAATTTTACCGGCATGAAGTATGCGAATCGGAAAGCGTTTACGGTAGCGAGCCGCGCGATTGTCCTCGTTGGCGACTTGCGACTCCAACATGAGCGACAAAGTCGCTTCATCCGGAAGATTGATCACGCGAACACCTTGGCCGGGTTGCATCTGCGCTTTGGCGGGCACAATGACCTTGGGCTTCGTGGCATTACGCGACTGCGTGGCCTTCGTACCTTGACCACCGGCCGCGCCATGGCCTGCGGCAGGCGCGGGCGAGTTCACACCAGCCGCTGTTTTTCCATTGCGATCCAAGATGAGTTTCTCGATCGGCGGTAAGCCTGCTGCGCGAGGAGCCGGAATTTGTGTCGAGGGTTCGCCGATGGTCACCACATCGGAATCGGGCAAACTTTGCCCGCTCTGAAGTGTTGGCTCAGGCACTGTGGGCTCGTCCGGAGTCCCATCGAGATTGTGAATTTCACTGACTTCGACGACCTCACTGATTTCTTCGGCGATTTTCAAAACGGCTTGCGGAATCGGCGGCGGCTGCGAGCCAAGGCGTCCGCCTTGGCGGATTTGCTGGAGGATCACGGGAAATTCGTTAAAGGATTTCCAGCCGGTAAAGCCTTCGCGCCACATGATCCAATCGCGGCGCAAGGCCTCTGGCAGGGCGTGAAAGAGAAATTCCACTTTATCGATGGAGAGGTTATCGAACTGTTTGCGATCCGACAGTCGAAACAAACTCCAAAGTTCTTCGTTCGGCACCATGGATTCCTCCGAACTTCTTATCGGTCGAAGGAGGATGCATTTTGAGTCATGAACAAGCTCGACGAGCGTCGAGGCTCAAAGCCCGAAGCGCGCCCTAGATCTCGACCAAGGTCGCGCGGCGAATCGCCGTTCGCCAACGTTTCAAGCGCGCTTGGCGATCTTCGTCTTTCATCTTCGGCGCAAAGGATTTATCGGCGCGCCAAAGATTTTTAAGCGTCGCCGTGGACGCGAACGCGCCGACTCCGAGACCCGCGAGAAACGCAGCGCCCGCCGATGTGGTTTCGATGTTCTTCGGTCGGACGACGTTGGTGCCGAGCACGTCGGCCTGCATTTGCATGAGCAAATTGTTCGCACTCGCACCGCCATCCACCAACACGCGCGCCAATTTTGAGCCGCCCGAGCCAGCAGCGCCGCTGCGCAGATCCTCATCCATCGCCAACAAAATTTCGGCGTTCTGCAGAGCCATGGCTTCAAGAGTCGCTCGGGCGATGTGCGCGCGAGTCGTCCCTCGCGTGAGCCCGCAAATCAGACCGCGCGCCCGCGGATCCCAGTGCGGAGCCCCAAGTCCCGTGAGTGCCGGCACGAACTCCACTCCACCGGAGTCCTTCACGGAAGCGGCGAGTTTCTCGACTTCTCCCGAGTCTTTGATGAAGCCCAGTTGATCGCGCAAAAACTGAACGGCCGCGCCGCACACAAAGGCACCGCCTTCGAGCGCATAGGTGGCCTGCTTCTCCCCGCGCAATCGCCACGCAACGGTGGTGAGTAGGCCCGCCTTGGAGCGCAACTTTTCAGCTCCAGTGTTCATCAACAGAAAGCTTCCCGTACCGAAGGTGCATTTGGCTTCGCCGACTTGCAAACAGAGTTGACCGAAAAGTGCGGCCTGCTGATCCCCCGCAATGCCTGTGATCGGAATGCCGTCGGGCAAAAATCGCAATCCCGAAGTCACACCAAACAGCGCATTGGAGTCGCAAATTTCCGGCAAAATTTCGCGCGGCACTTTAAACAGTCGCAACAAATCATCGTCCCAATCACAAGTCGCGAGATTCATCAGCTGCGTGCGCGACGCGTTTGAGACATCCGTGCGATGCACTTTGCCGCCCGTGAGTTTCCATAGCACATAAGTGTCGATGGTCCCCGCCGCCAGCTCGCCGCGCTCAGCACGCGAACGAGCACCCGACACATGATCCAAAATCCAAGCGAGCTTCGTCGCGGAAAAATACGGATCGATCACCAGGCCGGTCTTCTCGCGAAGCATCGGCTCAACACCTTCAGCTTTCAAGCGCTCGCAAATTTCCGTGGTCCGACGATCTTGCCAAACGATGGCGTTGTAGAGCGGACGTCCCGTTTTTCGATCCCAAATCACCACGGTTTCGCGCTGATTGGTGATGCCGATGGCGGAGATCGCACCGGGCTTGACGCGCGTCTTTTTGATCACGGACTGAATGGGCTCGAGCAGAGACTTCCAAATGTCGTCGGGCTTGTGCTCCACCCATCCCGGCTCAGGGAAGTACTGGCGAAAGTCGAGGTCGGCGCGACCTGAGACAAGCCCCTTGCCATCCATGAGGCTTGCCGTTGAACCTGTGGTACCCTGATCCAGTGAAAGAATGTTTGTGCTTCCCATGAGTTCAACATCATGAAGAAGAATGCGCCAAAACCCAAGCAAGATCCCTCGATGCTGCGCAACTTTTCTGTGCGGAGTGCAAAGCAATTTGCGCAACAATTGGCCCAACAAATCGGACCAGAAATCGCTCAAAAAATTGGCCAAAAAATCGGCCAAAAGATCGGACCAGAGGTCGCTCAAACCTTGGGCCGAGGATTAAGCAGTGGCGCCGATCACTTGGCCGCGCCGGCCGAGCGCCTGGTGTACCGCGCACTTCCCCGCTTTGTGATGGAGATCGCTCGGCGATATTTTCGCCTTGAGGTCGAGGGTCTAGAAAACATCCCGAAGCGCGGATCCGGAATTATCGCGCCCAATCATTCCGGCTACTCGGGCTTCGATGCGTTTTTGTTGGGCCATGAGATTCATCGCGGCACCGGGCGTTTGCCGCGAATTCTGACGCATCACTTTTGGTTTCTCACCTCCGCAACGGCGATTCCTGCGGAAAAAGTGGGTTTCATCGAGGCGACGACGGCCAATGGCCTCGCGCAACTAAAAAAGAAAAATCTCATCGTACTGTTTCCCGAGGGCGAGTACGGAAACTTCAAGCCGACAACCAAGCGCTATCACCTGCAAGAGTTCAAGCGCGGCTTTGTGCGCATGGCGCTGGAAACACAAAGCCCCATCATTCCGACGCTGGTGATTGGCGCGGAAGAGACGCACATCAATTTGGCGCAACTGCGATTCACGCGCTTTCTTCGCGGCGCCGTTTTGCCGCTTCCGCTGAACATCATACCTTTGCCGGTGCGCTGGAAAATCATATTCTTGCCACCGATTCATCTTCCTTACGCGCCAAGCGCGGCCGAGGATCGCGAATTGGTCCGCGAGCTGGCGCAAGAAATTCGCGAAAGCATGCAGCGAGCGCTCAGCGACGCTGTCAAAGCTCGTTCGAACTGGTGAGTTGGTCATACGGGGCGAGGGCGCTAGGGCACAAAGGCACCAGGTCGCCGCTCGGCGATTCGGCGCTCAGCGATTCGGCGCTCGCGCCTTGCCAATCATGAGGCACGCCAACTTGTCCCAACTTCTGTTCCAAATTGAGATTGAACACTTTCAAGCCCCTGCATGCGGTCTCATGAAATAAAATGAAGCTCATGCGTCCTCAATTTCGATGGAGTCATTTCACCGCACGGCCCAACAAGCGCCGCAAAGCCAGGCCTCTGGTCGCGGGTCTGCTTGTGACAGCTCTGTCGTTGGTTGCATTTGGCCAAGCCTGCGGGCCGAGCTTCCAGATTCTCGACAAAGCAGCGCGCGAGAGCGCTTCATCAACGACACTTCTCAGTCCCGAAGATCGTGCGGCCTGTGCGCCTCGGTCATCGCTTCCTGAACCGACGGACCTCACAAGCTTCGTGGAGTATCTCAACGCACTTCCGCGACCCGTGAAGCTCAGTTGTATTGTGATGAATCTTGCTGGACCGATCGAGTTGATCGCGACTCACTCCCAGCGCAGCGCTCAGCCCGCATCGAGCGCCAGAAACCCGCGCCTCTTCATTCGTCGTGGCGATCTGCTGATTGGCATTGTGACGAGCGGAGCTTCCGCAGCGCTTGTGGAATTGGGACAGCTCCTGCCCAACACTCAACAGAGCTTGAAGGCCGAATTCGTTTTACCAATTCAATCCGACCTCATATCCGAGGCCGATGGCGTGGAGCACACACGGCTGAGCGCCACGGGCGGCACAAGCTGCGGCACTTGCCACACGAACGAGACGCAAGTCACCTTGCCCAGTGGTGCGCGCGCATTTCGCTCCGACATTCTCAGGCTCGCAGCCCAAGAGGAAGTGCCCTTGGCGCAAATTCAATATGAGGCCGAAGAATGTGCGCGACTCAACTCAAGGGACGAACGCTGCTTGGTGTATCGTGCGCTCGTCAGCTCAGGTGGACTTCAGCGCCGCGAATATTGAACTCTGCACCGCGGACTTTCGCCGCAATGTTACGGCTGATCCGTGCGCGTGGCATCGGGCCGATCTTGACCGATCTCGGTCAAAAGATTTTGCCAAGTGACGATCACAAATCCCGCATTGCCTTCATCGCGACCCACCATCATCCGCGTGATGATGAAAGCCATCGTTACAGAAATGATCAGCAGCAAAATGTATTCGAGCACAACTTGCCCGCGGCGTCCGCGCCCGCTAGCGTTGAGGGATGAACTTCGATAAGCCTTCATCTCCGCCCCCTGAGCCTACAGAATCCGTCAAAAAAGCTCTCGCGTCGAGAGGCGCGAACAAATTGACCTCGAAGCCGGTTTTAATGAGTTTGGTGGGCGGCTTGCTCATCGCCATATTGGCTTCGGCCTACTTTATGAGTCGGCCGGCCATGGACTTGCCGCTGGCCCACACTGAGCCTGACCCTTTGGCTCACGAGCGACCCACCGCCCCCGCGCAGGTTGAAATCCAGCGCCTGGACTCCAGCGAGGAGAGCTTCAAGATTCAAGCTCATCGCGGAGACGTCTTGTTGCTGTGGTTCTGGACGGCCGATTGCGATCCCTGTTGGACGGAAATTAAGGAGCTGGTGGGTCTGGCCAAAAAGTATCAGCGCGCCGGCCTCAAGGTTCGCATGGTGAATATGGACATCGATGCCGAGGCCATTCGGCGCGTGATCGATCTTTCACCTAAAATTCTCCAAGGCAGCGGATTCAAGATGCAAGATCTGATGTTGCACGATCCAACTCGCAAAGCCGCGTTTGAACTGCGCGTGGACACTTCGCCCAGCACCGTGATGATTGATCGCGCCGGTCGCGTGGCCTCGGTGGGCGGCGGCTCGATGATCTGGACTCAAGAAGAAGCGCAGCGAATGATTGAAGATTTGCTCGCGGAAGACGAAGACGCGCCGGCAGCGCCCGCGCCGAAAAATGAGGACGAGGCCAGCGCGACTTGAGCGCTAGCCTTCAAGTTTTTGCTTAGGCCTCGGCCATTCGCTTCATCATGTTTCGCAGCAGGCTTGCCGCGCGTTCCACATGTGTCGCCAAGTCGGACTCGACTTCGCTGGCCATCAATCCCAAAACTAAATCCTGTCCGAAGGGCGAAGGATTGGCCGAAGTCGCTTGAGCACCGCTCATCGCGCTTGCGGGGGGACCGAAGCACAAATCGAAATGCTCCTCGGTCGGATAAATCATCACAAAAAGATTGGGGCGCGAGACGCGACCGGGGCGCGGCTCAGCCAACTCCCCCATCTGCGAGCGAAGTTCGAAATACAAATTCAAAGCCAAGCCCTCTTGCGCCTGCGCAAAGTACAAGCGCAGCGGGCCATCAAAGATGGCGCCATTGAAAGCAGCTGTGAAGTAAGAGGATTGTGTAATGAAGAGACGAGTCTCTTCGCTCGTGGCCACTTCATGCGAAGCGGTCATTGAGTTCAGCGGCATCCGTGTCGCGATCTCGTTCATGCTATCCCTCGATGTGAGTACGGCTCGATTCAGTTCAAGCCTTCCTGTGCGGTCACTCTCTTTTTGGCCGATGTTCGACGAACCTTTGCTGCTCGTTCGCACTCACTTTCTCAAGCTTGCCGAACGAAATTCGCAGCCTCGAGTTCACTTTCAGCCAAAAAGCGAACTGAAGGTTTGACACCCCTCCAGCATCCTGCCGCGAGGGGATGTCAACTTCGAGCCTAGACGCGGAAAATCTCCGGATGCAAATTTTTTTTAAGACTATTTAAGATTTTTGCCGGATCTTGATGTGCGCGACGAGGCGGCTAACACAAGTCTGTTATTTCAATGACTTGCGCACTCAACCCTCGGCGGCCTCTGGCTTCACGCCAACGAAATGAGATCGTTTTTCAGGCAGTCGCTGATCCGGCGAGGCGCTGTCCGCCTCGATAAGTACCGGCCAAGACTCGCGATGCGCCCTGCGGACCAACTTCGTAGAAGAGCTGCGCGAGACTCGCGCCCTTTCGAAGCACGATGAAGTCCGCGGAACTTCCCAGACGCAAACATCCCGTCTCAGCACTCAAGCCCAAAGCGCGAGCGGCGTTGTAGGTGTAGGCGCACAAAGTTTCTTTGAGCGTCATGCGCATCTGCGTGCGCGCCAACACACCGACGAGCGCGATGTCCAGCGCGGGTGCGGTGCCTGGATTGTGATCCGTCGCTAACGCCACGCGAGCGCCCGCATCGATCAACTCGCGCGCATTCGGATAAGGCAGTCGCGCATAGACATCCGCCACCGGCAAAAGCATCGCGACCGTGTCCGCCGACTGCGCCAATGCTCGGCGCTGAGTTGCGGTGATTTCGATGAGATGATCCACGGACATCGCTTGATGTTTGATTCCCAAATCCGTACCGCCAGAAAGCGACAGCTGATCGGCATGCACGGTGATCTCAAGCCCCTGTCGTCGCGCTTCACGCAAGTGCAGATCCGCATCCTCGCGCGAAAACGCGCCCGCTTCGACAAACACATCCACGCGACGAATCTCGCGCGGAAGCTTCGGCCAAACGCCTTCGCGCACTTTGCGCAACCATTCCGCGGCCGGAACACCCGGCGGCACCGAATGCGCACTGAGCGCCGTCCCCACCACGCGCGGAAGATTCAACTGACGTCGACTCGCTCTCACACATCCCGCAATGAGGTGCAAATGCCGAAGCTCCTCGTCCACACTCTGCGCATAGCCGCTTTTAATCTCGACGGTCGCAACACCTTGTTGCGCCAGCTCCTGCAGACGTTGATGAAGCAGAGCTTTCAGTTGCGAAGCCGAAGCTCGCCGAGTCAGCTCCACACTTCGTCGAATGCCGCCGCCGGCTTCCGCGATCTGCAAATAAGTTTCGCCGCGATTGCGCCTTTCGAACTCATCGCTGCGATCACCGGCATAAAGAAGATGCGTGTGCGCTTCGACGAATGCCGGCAGCACTTCACTTCCACTTAGCGAAATCGTCTCAAGCTTTTCTCCGAGCCAAGCTTTGGCCTCGCGACGAAAGTTTTTCTTCGCACCCTTCCACAGCACTCGACCTTCGGCATCCACCAGCATTGCGGCTTGGGGAATTGAACGCAGCTCGCAACGCTCGGGGTGGCGGCCATCGGCCTCGGCGAATTCCTCAAAACTCCAAAGCTGAGAAATCCCATCAAAGAGCTTCAGTCGCTTCGCTCGCGACGTCTTTTTGGATTTCAACTGAGCCATGCTTTCCACCTCTTCCAAGCTTCGCCGTAAGGCGGATAGCGAAGAGCGATGTCTCCCCAAGTCCGCCGCTCCACCCATGTGCGCCGCTGTGAAAACTCCATGAAGCCAAATTCGCCGTGATAGTCACCCATACCGCTGGCGCCGCGCCCGCCAAACGGTAACTCAGGACTTCCAAACTGCGCCATGACATCATTCAGCACGCCACCGCCAAAGCCAAAGCTCAAAGTCTCTTGCCCACCGACGCCCGGAGCACCTTCACGAAGCCACCGCACAAATTCGCGATCGCGGCTGAACACATAGCAGGCCAGCGGATCTGGATTCAGATCCAAAATCGCTCGCAATTCTTCGCGCGTCGACCAAGTGAGAATCGGAAAAATCGGACCAAAAATCTCATCGCGCAAAAGTGGATGGGATTCGCTCGGCTTCAATGCGGCCCGAGGCCACCGCACCAAAGTCGGCTGCCAACGCCGAGGTTCACTCGCCGAATATGGTCCGCCGCCTGTCAGCACTTCAGCACCCGGGCTCAGCGACTGAAGCAGCGACTGAAGTCGCTCGCCGTGGCGATGGTGAATGAGACGCGCGGAGTTTGCCGGATCATCGCCGCGCGACCTGATCTCCTCTTGCATTCGCCGTGTGAACTCGTCGGCAACCGACTCATGTACGGCCACGTAATCAGGTGCGACGCAAGTCTGCCCCGCATTGAAAAATCGACCCCACACGGCACGCCGAGCGCTGACCTCTAGATCCGCCGTCGCATCGACGATGCATGGGCTCTTGCCACCCAATTCCAGCGTCGTCGGCGTCAAGTGGCGCGCGCAAACCTGTGCCACAATTCGCCCCACGGCCGTGGATCCCGTGAAGAACACATGCGCCCACGGGCGATCCAAGAGCCGCGAGGTCCAAGGCCCATCGCCCTCCACCACCACGACCTCATCCGCCGCAAAGACTTCCTCAACCAGAGAGCGAACAAAGCGCGCGCTGGCGGGCGCAAACTCTGACATCTTCACACAAGCGGTGTTGCCCGCCGCGATCGCGGCGATGAGGGGCGCGAGCGCCAGCTGAATTGGATAATTCCAGGGTCCGATGATGCACACAGCACCTTTGGGCTCATAGGTCCACTCACAGCGAGCCGGCCAAAGCTTGAGTGGTGTCGCCACTCGTCGAGCCGCCATCCATGACGGAAGCTCGCGGCGTGCGTCGCGTAGCTCTTCACATAGAATCGCAAACTCCGACAAAAAACTTTCGAACTCAGGCTTCGCCAAATCTTCAGCAAGCGCGGCGTGCAGTTCAGCTTCACGAGCGCGCAGTCGCTCTTCAAGTCGGCGCAACTTTTCCGCGCGCCATTGCAGCGGGCGCGTTCGACCCGAAGCAAATCCGCGCTGAAGTCTGGCGAACACGGCCTCTGGCGAAGCCTGCGCTTCCGCCTTAGACGAAGGCGATTGAAAATTGCCGTTCAAATTCCACCTCGGGTGCACAAGCCTTTCGATCGGGCGTCTCAATTCGAGATCACAACACGCGCCCTCGGCGCAGGCAAGACTCGCCTTCGTCTCAATCTAGATCTCAGCGCCAGTGTTCGTTGATTCGACAAAATCAGGGCTGCGTCGAAAGCGCCGACACCTCAAGCCGCTTGGACCCAACTCACTTGGCCCTCTCGACCCACCGACAAGGAATCGATTTTGCTCAACTCATCTTGACGTTGACCTGCGGAGTCCCGCAAACCGCTTGCAGCACAGCGGGCCCGCAACAAAACATGTCTCACGATGAGACACCGAAATGCTTCTCCATTGGCAGACGCGAGTCGCCGATAGGAGAATAAGACTTCGGGCGGGGGGATCGCTTCATGTCCATACGTGCGTATCGGAGACGGCGAATTGCAGTGCTGTTACTTGGCATGTGCGCGCTCGCGCCGTTCACCTATAACTGTCATCGCGCCGTCGATCACAGTGCACTCACCACTCAAGGCACACCCGATAGCGAAGATCAAAGCGTGGTCGCCCTCGAAAACTTGGCCGACGATGGAGCCCCCCAAGATGAACCGAAGGTGCGCGTGGGCGCCGCCGTCGCAGCGGCCAGTGGCGGAAGCCTCAAGGCCACGGCGAGTTCACTCGAGGCCGGCTCACAACTCATGGTCTTGGTCGACAACAAGTGTCGCGACGAACAAGTGCGCAGCCTCGGCTCGCAGAAGCTCGCGGCTTCAGCATCCAGCAAGATCATGGAAGCGGCAGGCAGCGAAAGCATTCCCTCCATGCGCTTTCAGGCCGTGGAATGGAATCTTGATCAGAGCCTGAGCTTTGATGAGTTGAACGCGCTGGCCGACAGCGATCCCTGCATCGCGCGCGTCGACAAGAACCAACAGTATCAATTCAAACTTCCCGAACCTGTCAGCGTGGGCTCGCTCTCGGCCTCTGAGCAAGAGCAGCTGGCCGCCTCAAGCGGTGGCGAGGCGGGCATTCAAGCAACAGCCAATGACCCCATGCTGACCAACGCCCGTCACATCGCTTTTTCCAAAGCGCTGCTCGGCTGGGACTGGTTCTATTCAAGCGCAGGCGTGAAGTCCGACGTCGTCGTTGCGGTGATCGACACTGGCATCTTCGCGACACATCCCGATTTGATCGATAACGTTTGGCTCAACAACGGCAGCAACGGCTACGACTTCATCAATAACGACAACAACCCCGCCGATGACCACGGACACGGAACACACGTGGCCGGCATCATCGGCGCGCGCGCCAACAACAACGTCGGCGTCACTGGCGTCATGGGAACAAACATTAAATTGATGGGCGTGAAAGTGCTCGCCGCCAACGGCTCAGGTGGCGACGCGGGTATTGCCAACGGCATTCGCTTTGCCGCGGATAACGGCGCGCATGTGATCAACATGAGCTTGGGCGGCCCCGGGCAAAGCACGGCGGTTCGCGACGCCATGGTGTATGCGCTGTCTCGCAAGGTCACCATCATCGTCGCTGCCGGCAACGAAAACGCCGAGATCACAGCGGCCAACTTCGTCATGCCCGCAGGTTACGCCAAAGATTACCCGGGCATCCTCGCTGTCGCCTCCGTCGACGCCGTCACGGGTGCACGCTCGGGCTTCTCAAACTTCTCTCCGACCTATGTGTGGATCGCCGCCCCTGGCTCAAACGGCATTCGCTCCACCTACATCGCACCCGACAACTATCGCGACTTACAGGGAACTTCGATGGCCTCACCCGTGGTCGCCGGCGCGGCCGCACTGGTGATCGGCGCCTTCCACGCTCACGGCGTTGCGCAACCCGAGCCTTCGGCCGTGACGCGCTTACTCACCGATAGCTCTCGCCCCGTCGCGGGGCTCGTGTCGGTCGTGCGCAATGGCGCAACTCTCGATATCGAACGCTTAGGACGACAGTTCTATTCTCGCTACGTGATGGCCGGTGATGGCGGCTCGGAGGTGAGACCGTGAAACGCGCACCGCCTCGTCTCGCCAACATTCTGCGAAGTCTGACGATGTTTTCGGCCACGGTGGTGTTGGTGTTCGCTTACCAAAACTGCACCGAGTTCAAAGCCGATCCGAACGCCATCAGCAAAGTGATCTCGCAAGGCAGTAGCGGCGCCGCGTCCGCAGACTTGGTGCCGCGCACGGATCGCCTCGACTCCAACTGCGCCAGCAACTCCGCTTTCGATGCTTGTATCTTCCAGCAAAACCCCGTCGCCATGGCCAACGGCGCGCAGCTTTCCGGCACAGGCACAGTGCGCGCCACGGAACTCAACACGCGACAAACCTATGGCGTGAAGCTCACCTCGCTGGCGGGCAATGGGAAGCTTGAAAACGCGACGGTGAAAGTGACCTCGATCAACACACCGGAATTGAATGGTGTGCCCAACGGTCTCAAGACCGTCTATCCCCTTGCGCCCAACTCTTCGGCTTTCGAGCAAGTGATGGCCTACTATTGGATCAATCGCACATCCGAATATTTGGATGCACGCCTCCGAGGCCAACTGCCCGCGAAAGGCAAAGGCGTGAAGGTCGTCGTCGACGACACCATCACCGGCTACAATCCAACGAGCAACACCATTCATTTACGCCAGACCAGCACTAGCAATGTCGCATGGAGCGGCGAGATCCTGGTCCACTTGTTTGCTTTGGCGAATCTCGAGCACGCCTCAAGCGGTGCGATGCGCACCAAGTCCGCAACCAAAAACCTGACCTGTCCCGCGCCTTCGCTGCAGTGCTGTTCATCGGTGAACGGCTGTGCCGCCGCCTTGCAGTTCGGTGTGGGAGACTACGTCGCAGCTATTATGTTTCCCAATCGTCCTCTCATTGGTGAAACTTTGGTGAACACTGGCCAAGCGGCCACGATCGCGGGCTTTCCGCGCGACATGACTCAGCTTCGCAATCGCACACTCCTCGATGCCTACAATTCATCGGGCACAGGTGGCTCCGCGGGAGACGTGGGCGCCATGGGCTTGGTGTATGCAAATGTTTGGTGGGAAGTGCGCGTGGCCGCCGGCACGAATTCACACGAAGTCGATCAGCTATTTTTTGAGCACTTGAAACTGCTCAATGGCGACGACGACTTCCGCACCGCGCTACTGAAGATCTCGAATGCCGATAGCCGCCTGTTCGCCGGTCGCTATACGAATGCCTTGGTGCAAGAGTTCCAGCGCCGAGGCCTCACGCCCTAACGAATTTCTCGAGAGGGGCACATGAGCCTTTGGCCCCCACCACCCCGACGCCCACTGCTCGGTGCAGGAATGTGAACTCGTCCGATGCGTCACAAATTGGCCTCGACAGCCCTCGGCCTGTCTGTCTAGCCTATTGGACATGAACAAATTTATTTCGTCTTTCCAGTCGTCCTTTAAAGTCGCCGCTCTCTTCCTCTCCGCGTTCACGCTGACGTCCTGCTTGGATGGCGGCGCTTCGGACACCAAGATCAAAGAATGGGTCGAGAAGAACCCTGAAGTGATCATGAAGTCGCTGATGGATTTCCAGCGCCGTCAGCAAGAAGATTCGATGCCGAAGCCGGCGGATGTGCAGGCCAACGCCCAAGGTCTGTTTCAACATGCAGGCAGCCCTTCCGCGGGATCGACAGATGGCAAAATCAAAGTCGCCTACTTCTTTGATTTCCTCTGCGGTCACTGCGAACACCAGAGCAAAACCAACGCCGCTGTACTGGCGAAGCGTGGCGACGTGCAAATCATCTACAAGAACTTGCCGATCTTGAGCGAGTTCTCTGAGCAAGTGGCGCGCGCGGCTTTGGCTGCCCATCAACAAGGTAAGTACAAAGACTATTACGATGCGTTCTACAAATTGGATCGCAGCGCTCGCAAGCCCGATGCGCTGAAGAAAGTCGCCACTAACCTTCGTCTGGACGTGAAGCGCTGGGAAGCTGACATGAAAGGCGAGGCCGTGATGGCTGAGCTGATGCATGTTCGCGAGCTCGCGCAGAAGATGAAAATCAACGGCACGCCCGCGATCGCCATCGCTCCCAACGTCATCATCCCCGGCCGCGCTGACGAACTGGAAAAAGTCATCGAGAGCCTGTAAGTCGCATTCTTGTGACGGAGGAGCGGGCCGGTTTGCGGCCCGAGGCCTCCGCCCTCCACATGCCGAGCCCGAAGTGCTGACCGCATTTCGGGCTTTTGTTTTTAGGCTGCGCGCGGGTGCTGCGCGTGCGGTTGCGGTGCCGCGTGCGGTTGCGGGCGGCAGGCGGTGTCGATTCCGCAATTTCACTTTCCTTCACGACGGATCGCGAAGGAAATTAGCTCAAAGTAAGCTTTTTTCACCCTACCCCGCCAATTGAAATCCATGCCCCAATGACCCCAAGCTCGAATTGGACAAGGTATAAGCCGCAATTTCGAGGCACAAAACTTTACGCCGACAGCAATTGTCAGATGCGCTCTCGGAAAACTTTGGCTAGGAGTCTGAGTTCCGATTTGGAACCATGGCGATCTGGTGAATGCACCCGCCAGCATTAGAGGGGGAAATTCCAAATGTCTGTTGAATTAGGCAGCCCAATCCACGCGCTCCGACTGACTTGGCTCTCAGCTTCAACTCGATCTGCCATCAGTTTGTTGAGTGGCCTCGCCCTGCTGGGCACGCTGTCAGCTTGCTCGGGCGGCGGTGGCGGCGGCGGAGGCCAAAGCTTCACAGCTCCCGGCTACGACAAAGTCGCCTGTGCGGCTCAGCCTCCCGATGAGGGCCCGGCCGCTCTCTTTGCGAACAACTCGCAAACCAACTTCGTGCCCTCGTTCTTCTTCAAACCCTACGACAGATTCGATCTCGACGCTGTTCTCGACGCCTCGGCCGTATCGACGACGGACTATGTCCGCAGCCTCGGCGTGAAGCTGTTTCGAATTCCACGCGCCGAGCTCAAAGGCGCCTGCCAAACTTTCTTCAACCTCGACGTGGCCGCGCAGCCCTTGCAGGCCATTTGGAATGAGGCCGCAGGCGGCGGTGGCGCAGGTGGTGGCACACTCGCGGGTCTGTACTTCGAGTACTGCGATCGCGATTGCCAAGAGCGCTCGATCATCTCGCCGCATATTTTGGTCGACGAGGCCAGCGATCGCTGGACGCTGATCCACGAACTCATGCACCACAACTTCAACGTTGGCCGCAAAGCCGATCGCCACATCGCTTCGCTCGGCACAGTCCGCAGCCTCATCCGCCGTCACACCAACCGCTTGAAGTCGTTGATGGATGACTACAAGAACTTGCCGAATCAACAGTACCTCTATGACATCGCCAAAGAAGGCGATTCGTTGGCCAAAGCGCTCTACGACTTGAGCGTTCGCAACGCCTTCGAAGAAGTCGCCATCGAGGCCCAGCTGATCGAAGAGTACGCTGCCGGCCGCCTCAAAGGCGTCTCGCCGCACTCGCCCCGCAGTGGCTTGTGGTACATGAATCAATCGCGCAACGAAGGCCTGCAACGCTTTGATGAAGTGAAGGGCCTGCTCGCCTTCGTGAAGGATGAGGCCGACAAAAACTTCTGGCCAGATCCGAAGGCCGCGGCTGTCGACGCCGAGAAGTTCATCAAACAAGTTGTCGACGAAACCGAAGCCATCATCAAAACCGCCGAGGCCAAAGTCGAAAGCATGGGCACACCTCGCAATCCGCCGGGCTCGCGCCCCGCGGGCTCAGGCCCTGGCACGACTCCCGGCGAAAGCGATCCTGCTTCGGCTCTTGCGACAGGTCCAATCGCCACGCCGCAAGGCCTTCGCACAACAGGTCGCTCCACACTTGATCGCCACGTGCACCTGCACACGCACCTCGATCATCTTGAAGGCGCCGATGTCCTGCGCGAGTTCGATCGCGCCATGGACGAGATTCGCGCCATCAGCAATCGCTAATCGGCTTTAACCTGAACTTGCTAGCGCGCGCGCCATGTTTCCCGCATCGCGCGCGTTGGCTTTTGTGAGACGCCAAGGCCGGTCGCCTGAAGAACGAGTGCGTGGCGCGGCTTGTGATTCGGGGCGCGGCTCATGCGCGCGCCGAGTGCTTCACCCGAGTGTCAATATCATCACTCTGTGATCTCGATCGGCAGTCTCGGGTCTATCCATCGACTTAGTTGGCGTGGAGCTTCATGCATTGAGATGAGCCCCGCCTTCTTCGCCGCGCGAATGTTGCAGTTGCGACAGAGCGTGCGGAGATTCGGCGGCGCGTGCGTTCCTCCTTCGGCGAATGGGTGTATGTGGTCAATTTCGAGTGCATGCTGCGAGCCGCAGTTGGCGCACTTGTGCTGCGCTTCGTGCTGGATTTTGCGACGGAGGTTTTTCGGGATGTAGCGCGAGCGCTTTGGGGCCGAGGGCGCGTGTGTGTTCCGCGCTGG
>DDUL01000003.1:87437-89970 GCA_002344785.1 Bdellovibrionaceae bacterium UBA2339 | reverse complement strand
CTCGCGAGCCTGCGAGCCAGTTTGGGTGCGGCGATCTTAGCGACTGAAACTGGAATTCAGAATGATCGAGCGGCGTCTCGGGCCTGGCAGCAGCTCGAAGCGGAAATTCGCTCGGTGTACGAAGAGCTTGAACGAGTCTTGGCGGAAGAGCCGCCTCAGCTTTTGCGCCAGGGCGGCAGCATTCGCGTTGGCGCGTCTAAGGAATTGGATGAGCTGGTGACTCTGGCGACAGATTCGTCACGCCTCGTTTTGGAACTCGAACAGCGCGAACGAGAAGTGACGGGCATACCGTCCTTGAAAATTCGATGGAACAACGTCTTTGGTTACTCGATTGAAATCACCAATACGCATCGCGAGCGTGTGCCCGTCGGTCGTTACCAACGCAAGCAAACCTTGGCCAATGCGGAACGCTATGTGACCGATGAGTTGGTTGAGCTTGAGCGAAAAGTCGTCACCGCTCAAGATCGGCGTCTCAATCTCGAGGAGTCGATTTTCCAGGCGCTGGCGCGGTTGATCAGTTCAAAAGCTCGCGCCATCACAGAGTTTGCGGCCATGTTGGCTGAGCTGGATGTGGTGACTGGGCTGGCGGTTTTAGCTCGAGAAGAAAGTTATGTGCGGCCAAATTTTGCCGAGGGCTTCGCGGTTTTGATCAAGGCTTCGCGCCATCCGGTTGTCGAGCAGTTGAGTGCGCATCCTTTCATCGCGAACGACATTGTGATTCAGCCGGGTGAATGTCTTTTGCTCACTGGACCCAACATGGCGGGTAAATCGACGCTCATGCGGCAGGTCGCGGTGACGCAGATTCTGGCGCAGATCGGCTCTTACGTGCCGGCCGAGCAGGCGGAATTGCCGATTTTGGAAAGGGTGTTAACCCGAATTGGTGCGAGCGACGCTTTGGCAGAAGGCCTGTCGACATTCATGGTCGAAATGAAAGAGACTGCCGAGCTCTTGGCTGAAGCCGATGAAAAGAGTCTTGTGGTCTTAGATGAGATCGGTCGTGGTACATCGACTTTTGATGGCATGGCCTTGGCGCAGGCGATTCTTGAGCACCTCTTGACGGAAAAGCAGTGCCTCACGCTGTTTGCAACACACTATCATGAGTTGACTGAACTTGAGACGCGCTTTGCGCGGCTTCGAAACGCCCATATGGCGATACATGAAAAGTCAGCCGGTGAGATCGTGTTCTTGCATCGTCTGGTGAGTGGGCCGGCAACCAAGTCCTACGGGATTGCGGTGGCTCGTTTGGCAGGACTGTCGCCGTCCATCACGCGGAGGGCGGCGCAAATCCTCAAGGAAGTCGAGTTGTCGCTGAGTCGACAAGCGCCTCGTTCGCAGTTGTCATTGTTCGATCAAGCCACATCGACCGAGGCGAAGTCGATGGACGAAGAGGTGGTGACGATGGCCTTGGACTCGATCGAGGTCGATCCTGTCCGCGAGCGGGTGATGGCGGAGATTTCGAGTCTTGAACTCGAGCGCTTGACGCCCTTGGATGCCTTCTTGAGACTAGTCGAGTGGCGACGCGAGCTTTCCTCGAAAACCAGCAACTTGAAGACTTAGCGCAAAAATTTTTGCGTCCGCCGTCCCGTCCTCCGGATGGTGAAGAATCACAGTTTTCTCTCTTTGATCCCTATCCATTTGCGCGCGCATTGGCGCAAGCTCTGGAAGATCGATTTCGCCAAGCCCTGGGTGAAGTTTGGGAAGCGGCCGCGCCTGTTGCGGTGGGCTCATGGTCGCGCGATGAGCTTTCGCCGCGATCAGATTTGGACTTGGTGTTTGCTGGTGAAGAGGCCGCCGCGGCGGAAGTGACCCGCTGGGCGCAAGCGCAAGGCGTGAAGATTCGCGCGCGAGTTCCAGAGTCGCGAGAGGATTGGACGCTTGGAGTTGAAGCCTTTGATATTTTGGCCCTGCTGCGCGCACGTGCGCTCACACCCAGTGGCGAAACGGCGCTCTTGCATCAGCAGCTTCAGCTGGAAGTCCGACTCAAGAGTTTGCGACGTGATTTCTTTCGAGTCTGTCGCCGAGAGCGCGAAGCGCGAGTGAAGCGCCATGACTCCATCGCCAACTATCTGGAGCCGAACTTGAAGTTTGGGCCGGGAGGCTTGCGAGATCTGGAGCAGGCTTTGTCGCTGAGAAGATTATTTCCGGAGCGCTTTGAGGCCGACGAACATGCGGTTGCAATTTACGAATACTATAAACGCTTTTACTTGTTGGTGCGTCATCGCGTGCATGTTGCCGGCAGCGGCGGGGATGTGCTGAGCGCGTACGATCAGGCGCCCGTCGCTGAGTGGCTGGGCTATGCCTCGGCGCGGGACTTCATGCGCGAGTTGCAAAAGGGTCTTTCGCGCGTTTCTTTTTACGCGGATACGGATTTTGCGCGAGGTGCTCGGGCCGAAGCCAAGGTGTTTCGACGGCGTCGATTTTCGAGTATGGCGCAATTGACTCGCGCCTTGGAGGACTCGCCAGATCTATTGACTCAGCTTGAAGCTCGGGAGCAAGGACGAGCTTTACTGAAAGACACAAGCCAGAAAGACAC
>DDUL01000003.1:0-87165 GCA_002344785.1 Bdellovibrionaceae bacterium UBA2339 | reverse complement strand
CACAAGCCAGAAAGACACAAGCCAAAAGGGCCGCGAGGCTTTGGGCGAATTGCTCGCCAAGGTCGTCGATCCGCTTGAGTCGGAAGAACTGGCCGTCGCGTTTTTTCGTGCGCGACTCGCGGATTTGGCGGTGAGCGGCTTCACCAAGTTGGTCGGCTGGGTTCAACACGATCAATATCATCGCTACTCGGCTGACGCCCATCTGCTGCAAGCCGTGCGCGAGGTCAAACGAGTGGCTCAGCATCCCAAGCGTATTGGTCGACTCGGGCGATACACGAAGGAATTTTCGCGTGAGGATTGGCGAATTCTTGGCTGGGCCGCGCTCTATCATGACATCGGCAAAGGCTCGGGCCGAGATCACTCCGATGCGTCTCGCGAGATCGCGGAGCAAGATTTGCGCGCGTGGGGACTTAAGGACAAGTTCATCGAAGAAGTGCTTTGGCTGGTGGAACATCATCTGGCGATGTCGCAAGCGGCGTTTCGCGGTAATCCGGCCTTGCCTTCGACTTGGCGAGAGCTTCATGAAATCGGCTGTGAAGGTGTACGCGCGCGACGCCTCGCTGTATTCACGGCCATCGATGTGTGGGCGACGAATCGCGAGGCGTGGACGCCGTGGAAAGAGAGATTGTTGGCCGACCTTATGGAGCATTTGGAAAGGCCAGAGGCTCTGAGCTTTTCTAAGCTCATGAAAGCGCTTGTCGACGCGCCGGCTGAGCTTGTGCGTTTGGCGGAGCGACTCGATCCGTTTTTGGTTTCCGCCTTGTCGCCGAAAATTCTGGCCAATGATTTGCGTGAAACTTGGCAAAGATCCCAACCGCAAAGTTCACGGACCGATGGGCCCGTTGATCAAGAGAGTCTTAAAGTCATTCACACAGGGAAGAGTGGCCGCGTGTTGGTTCGCTTTCACGTTGCCAAAGATCGTCCAGGACTTCTGGTGGGATTTGCGCGCGCGCTTCACCAGGTCGGACTGTCTGTGCGTCATGCCAGTATTCTGACCGACGATGTGTTGGGAGTTTACGACTGGTTTGAGGTGAAGCCACCACGCGGGGACTTTCAGGCCAAGCGCTGGGAAGCGAGATTGTCGAGTGCGTGGTTGGCGGGAAAGTCGGCTCCGACGCCTGTGGCCTCGGTCACGGCTGTGAAGTTTCAGCGAGTCGAACTGCTATCAAAATCTTCAGATGAGTGGGTGATCTCACTGCAAGGCGTGGATCAGGCTGGGGCATTGCGAACGGCGTTGGAGGCCTTGTTGGCCGAGGGGCTCTCGATTCGTTGGGCGAAGGTGCACACTTGGGGAAAAAGTCTGGATGACGTGTTGGGTGTTGAAGCGCGCGCGGATCTTGTTGCCGAGGAAGTGGTGGAGCGACTTTCGAGACGTCTATGCTGAGATTTCTTGGCCGTGCAATGCGTGTGATGCTTCTGACTGCTGCGACGTCGGGATCGGTTTGGGCCAGCGAAATTGATGACCCGAATTTGGTCCAAGATTTTTTGCAGATTTGCGCGGAGCGCGAGCTTTCGCGTCCTCTTGTTCAAGAGCTCAGTTGGCTGGGGAGGCTGACTGATGCGGCCTTGGCCGCGGCGTATGGGCGCGATTACTTGCGCTTGAATCCGTATGAACGAAGATTTTTGGCGAACTTTCCCGGATCGGCTTTGGGCGCGCGGGCGGCGGCTTGTCGGGCCGACACCTTGTCGGTGGTGATGTGTGGAATTTCTCGGGCCAATCAGCCGATCATCAATCCGCTGGGCGCCGATGATGAGTTGGATGCCGCACGACATTTTATCTTTGCCGCCGATTTAACGATGAATTTGGGACAGGATCGCGCGCAACTCTTGTTGGCTGCTCACGAAGGTGAGTCGAAGGATTACACCGCCAGCGAACGTATGGACCTTAAGAATAATGCTTCGGGATTGAATTGGGCGAACTCGGTTCGAGGTCAGCCGGGCCGATATGAAACTCTGCGACTTGTGCGTGCGTTGCGAGATCGATTGCGGTCTGGGGAGTTGACTTGGAATCGGCAGTCAGGGACTCGATGTCAAAGAGCGACGGAAATCACCGACGAAATGCTTCCGGAAATTGTCGAGGCCTATCGGCGCGAGGTTGAAGTCTCGCGGCGTCTCATGCCGCATGTGTGTCGATAAAGAAAGGGCCGCGGATTGTGGGGTAAGCCGACTCGCAATTCAATGCGAAACTTGGTCGAGACTTCGTGAATGTGGGCGGCCTGGACTTGATTCAAGTCGGGCTCTGGACGTTTCAGTCCCTCTTTGTTCGTCGAGAAATTTCTCATTTCAATAATTTGCGGGACTGAAACTGAGGGCTGTCGGCCTGTGCCGACGTCGAGAGAAAATCCCGATTTCGCTGTCTAAAGGCGGCTTTGGCAAGACTGGGGACGAGTCTAGAAATGTGATTTTGATCAAAAAGGGGGCTTGCGTGCGACTTTGGGCCCTGTCAGACTTTGATAGAGGTCGGCGCTTTTGTGCTAACCGAATGGCCGGTCGGGATGGTCCTAGGGATAGGGACAGGGGTTGGGGAACTTTCGGGGACCTAACCTAAGAACTGACCGAGGCTTTCGGAGAGCTGTTGAACGGTCGAAAGACCGCGATACGCAATTGAGCCGGTCGAATGTCGTAAACGAAGGTGTACGTTCAAACCAACGCGGAGGGAGCAAGGATGCTCAGAGATGTACTGATTCAAAAAGGTCTTTCGAATCGCGAAGCCGAAGTGGCGGAACTGGTTTCGAAAGGATTGTCGAACAAGGAAGTCGCGAACCAGCTTTTCGTTACAGAAAAGACGGTCAAATTTCATCTGACGAACATCTACAAGAAGATGAACGTTAAGTCTCGCGCACAGCTCATCGTTTGGTGCTTGCCGCACCTCGGTTTCGTGGACAACGAGCCGACTCAGGCTCCTCGCACAGAGATTCCCGCGGGCGCAGCTGCGATCAACACAATGCCGGTGGGTTCGACCACTGTTGCAGGCTCGATCGCACCGATTCGCAACGAGACTGGTACAGGCTCGGGCAACGGTAACGGCGACGTCGGCGCATTCGGTATCTAAGTTTTGCAGCTTGGTTTGGACGTGCGCGGAGAGCGGAGTCTCTCCGCGCGCTCGAGATCAGGGTGAAAGCCCAGCGCTGAAAACCTGATGCTCGATGAACGATCCGCATCTTCGACTCGACAACTGAAAGCATTATTCCTGACAAATCACCCCAAGCCTCTGGCGGGGGTGGATCGGCCGGGCCGCAAAGAGATCGCGGCGCGGCTTTTTTCTTTTCTGGGAATTATTGGATTTAGCGCTTCTCGCGCTTGATGAAGCCTTGCGTGAACTCGCGCTCAAGACCCATGAGGGCTTCAAAGTTGGCTTGCGTGCGGATCGCGGCCCGCATGTTTTGGAGTTCGGCATTCTCAAAGTTTCGCATGGCATTGATGCCGAACTCAGGCTGAGTGGCATCGATCTGCCGGCGCAACTCATCCAGCTTTTTGATCATGTTGGCTTCAATTGCCAAAAAGCGAATCAAGTCGTCGTCCTTGAGTCCAAGTCGGCGAGCCAGTTCCACGTCTTGCAGTCGAAGCGTCCATTGATCCAAGTAAATGCTATTGGTTTTGGTTTCCAAATAGCGATCGAGGAAGAGTACGCGGTCCACATAGCTATCGCGCCACTCCGTCGTTCGCACGGGAACGTAGAGCCGGCGGGCTTCGTCTTCGGTGGCGAGCAGGCTGGCGAGGACTCGTTCACGGTTTTCAAAGTAGTGCACGACGGTTCGCCAATTGAAGATTCCCAACACAATGAGGCCAACGGCCGCCCAGCCCAAGGCTTGAGCGCCTTGGCGAATGGTCTGCGAAGTCTTTTGGGCTTTGGCGCCATCACTCATCGCCGCAAGGCTGATGCTGGTGACGTTGGACTCGGTGACATAGGCTACGGATTCGCGAACGGCGGTTTGCGCATCCGCGAGAGCCCGTTCACTCACTGAGGTCGGCGTGTCGGCCAAGGCTTGCTGGAGGCGCGGGAGGACTTTCAGTTCAATTTGTGTCGCAATCTCCGTGGCTTTGTGGCGGAGCAGTTCGCGATAGCGCTTTTCTTCAGTGGCGAGCTCATTCTTCAGGCGCTCCATAGTTTCAAGGCGCTCGCGGTGAGCTTGATCCTCTCGCGCTTTGCGCTCGCGCTCAAAGTCTGCGGCCAATTGCGTGCGTCGCTGGGCGACTTCATCTTCGGCTTTGGACAGGTCGTTCTGGCGCTTTTGCTCGAGATCTTGAATTTGCGCCTTGAGGGCCGCGACAGTTCGCTCGTCAGCCAGTCGTTGCTCGGCGGCGGTCTGGCCTTCGGCGATCAGTTTTTTGGCCTGGGCGAGTTGTTCATCGACTCGGTAGAGTTCGGTTTTGGCTTGCAGGCAACGCGCTTCGAGATCGGCGAGCAATTTGTGGCGTGACTCGACTTCACGCAGTTCTTGCTCGCGCTTGGCCTCGGTCTCGGCGAATTGCGCACGGAACTGCTCAAGCTTGTCTTTAAGTTCTTGGATCAAGTTCTTATAGTTGGCGACGATCGTGTCTTGCTCTTGCGTGGCCTTTTCTTTGGCCTCGGCGATGACTTGCAATCGCTGTCGTTCAAGTTCGAGCGCTTGGGCCTGACGCTCTTGTTCACGGTGTGCGCTCACCTCGGCCTGAGCGCGCTTGATCACCTCTTCAGCTTCGAGCTTGGCCGCATCCAAGACGCGTTGCGATTCTTGCAGATGCCGCTCGTGATCGCGGCGTGCATCCGCCTTGGCTTGCTCGAGGAGTTGCTCAGCTTCTTTGCGAACCTCCTGCATGCGACGCTCGCGCTCATCCGCAGCTTCACGCTGAGTTTTACTGAGAATGTCGGCGGCTTGCTGCCGAAGTTGGGCCGCCTCGCGCTCCATGGATGAAAAGATCTGTGTGGCTTCGTCGCGCGATTTGGCCTTGAGACGATCGCCTTCGAGTCGCGCCTCACTGAGAATTTTCTCTGCCGCAGCCTCAGCTTCGCGAGTGGCTTGCAGAATACGTTCGCCAGCCGTGGCCTCGACTTTGGCGCGCTCGCGTTCGATCTCGAGATTCACTTGCTTGCGAAGGGCATCGCGCTCGCGATCAAAGTTCTCTTGCAGCTTCTTTTCTTCGTCGGCAAAGGCCTGGATGAGAAACTCGCGTGTCACCATTCTTGCGGTTTCGAGATCGGAAAGTTCGAAGGGGAGAGGAAGAATGTGGCATTCGATTTCTTCCATCATCATGGCGACTCGCACGCGGGCGCCTTCAGTGAGCGTGGTTGGTGTGTGCGGCGGTAGACGTTCACCATTGACGAAGGTGCCATTGGCGGAACCCAGGTCTTGAACACTCAAAGTCACGGCCTTCGCATCTTGACGTGAAGAAAGCGAGAACTTCGCGTGGAGACGCGAAGCGCTGGTGGAAGGCAGTACAATGTCGGCCTCAGGGGATCGACCTACGGTGAAGTCGGTCCGATCGATCAGGTGAGTGCGTTGCTTCTCACCTGTGCCGATCTTGATGAGGCAGATTCGCCGCGGACTTTTCATTCAGTTCCTTAACTCATTCAACTCAATCCCAATTAGGCGGACTTGGCCGTCGACTCAGCCGCGTCGCCAAATCGTGCACGGTGTTTCTCATATTCTTGATTGAGTGCCGCTGCGCTCAGGGCTTCGACAGGGTCCTGATTCTCATCGAAACCGCGCACATCATTCGGCACTTCATTGGAAGTCGCGTAGTTCCACAAAAGATCCAGCGAGTTCTCAAAGCGCTCGACCATGTCGTCATGCAGACGTTCCGGAGACCATGTTGTATTGATCAAGGTCATCAACACGCTCAAGAAGATGCCCGTCACCGATGCGCCCATCGACATGGCGACGTCGCGGAGGAAGGCATCCATGATTTGCTTGGTTTGTTCGGGATTCTCCACCGACATCCCGCCTAAGCTCGGCAGACCGTTCATCACGCCCAAGAAGGTTCCGAAGATCCCGCCGATGACAAACAGGCCGGGCAAAATGTTGAGGAAGTCATTGAGACCGCCAGCGGGAATCAGACCCAACACTTTTCCAAACACAGGATTTCGCGACAAGATGGCGCGCGTGATTTGATCGAGCTTGGGGAGTACTGGGCCGTGCTGCAAGTGACGAACTTGCTTTAAGAGTTCTTTGACGAACCAAGCGCAACCGAATCGCGTGAGGAAAATGCGGTCATCCAAGGGAAGGGCGACGGTGTGCGGGCTTTTGCTGCCGTCCTGACGGCGCGCTATGGACTCGAAGTAGCTTCGCTCCAAGAGTTTCTTCACCAACAAGTAGAAGGAAGCCTTGGTGCTGTTGCTCTTTTGATGTTGAGCCAAGAACTGGCTCACATGGAATTCAAAGGTCTTCGCAAAGCCGTGGTGTCGCTTCACTGTGCGATGAATCAACCAACGTGCGGTCACGCCGACGATGAAGATCGCCATCATCACGGGGAAGTGGACGGCTTTTCCCACAACCGCGAATTGCTCGAGCAATTTGTAAAAAACTTGTTCCAGGGCGAGCATGTTGTTCTCCTTCGTCCTATTCTTCTTTTAAGTTGAATTTGATGATCACGCGCTGAAGCTTCGCGCAGTCGTTCTGACGGCAGAAGGCATCGGCGTTTGAGTTTGCTGGTGTTCGTTGATTCGGATCTTGCGCTAAAAAGCTTCGCCCGGTGACTTTCACAAGCGGGAGCAGCTGGCGTTTGTGTTGGAAGTCCATGTTCGCGTAAATGTGATCGAAGATCGCGCGTGCGCGTTGATAGCTCAAATCCAAGTTGTACTGCACAGCTTTGCGATCTGCCGCCGAGAGCTTGCGTGGATCGATGAAGCGATTCTTGAAGGTCGGCGATGCAAAACCAACGATCTCCACGGCACTGATCTTGTCCGCGATGCTTTTGTCTTCAAACAAGCTCTGTGAATAGGCGGGCATCGCCTTTTCGAGCACGCGTTGCATGCCCGGTTTGAGTTTGGACTTGCCCGTATCAAAGTACTCTTCGCCGAAGCTCAACAAAACGTCGCCGGTCTTGCCATCGACTTCGGCTTTGATGCCTTGTTTGTTAAAGCGGTTCTTGATCGACTCGGCCAGTTTGCGTTTGGCTTCAAGATTGGCTTGGGCTGTGGCCAGATCGCGCGATGTTTGCTCCAAGCGACCTTTTGTCGCCGCCAATTCGCCTTCTTTCTTAGCCAAGGCACCCTTTGCGCCTTCAGCTTCGGCTTGGGCGCGACGGAATTTCCCTTCGGCATCGGCGATTTGGTCGGCAAGACCGCGTGCCTTCCGTTCAGCCTCGGCACGGAATGCGGCTTCGCGCGCGGCTCGTTGCTCGCCACTGAGTTTTTCTGCGGCGAGTTTCTGTTCAAATTCGGCTCGTTCCGCGGCGGCCTTGGATGCGAATGCGTCACGCAGGCCTGCCAAACGCTCTTGGTGCTTTCGCTCGGCTTCGGTGAGCTTGTTGCCGAGATCCGAAGCCAAGGCTTGAGTCTTTTCCAAGTTCGTTTTGGTCGACGCCAGCTCCCTCGAAGTTTGAGCGAGCTCGGTATTGATCTTGTCAATTTCACCGCGCGCTCGAATGTTCTGCGCTTCGAGCATTTCGATATTGCGACGAGCTTGTTCGCGAAGCATCTCGCGCTCACGAATGAAGGCGGCTTGCGAAATTTTCTTCGCCTTGCGTTCGGCCTCTAAGCGCTTGATGTTCGTGTTGAGCTGCTGATCCAGCTCTTGAATTTTTCGCTCACCGCTGGCGATCACATTGCGCTTTTCAACCAGGTCTTGGTTGAGCTCGGTGATCTTGCTGTCTTGCTCTTCGATCTTGTCTTCCTGTTTGTCGATGAAGACATCGCGCTTTGCGATTCGCGAGGAGGCGACGTTGTTGGCTTGCACGATGGCCTTCACCATGGCTTGGTACTCGTTCAATGCGCGCTTTTTCTCGTCATGTTCGCGAGCCGCTTGGCGAAGCTTCTTCGCTTCGTCATTGGCTTCGTTCTGTAAGAGATCAAGTTTGCTCATCAACAGATCATAGGTCTTCTTTTGATCGTCCGAGGCCTGCTGATCCAGATACTGTTTATTGATGGTCTCATAGGCGCGAATCTGCTGCCGGAGAGTCTCATTCTCTTTTTCCGTCTGCTTGAGCTGCTGATATTGGACGAAGCCTTCCGTACCTTGGCGAAGGCTTGCGGCCACATAGAGCAACAGAAAGATCACTGACAATCCCAAGAACAAGTCGGAATAACTTGTCCACATTGAATCGTCGGCACTATGGCGTTGGCGTTTTGATCGATGAAATGCCATGCGTCTCCTCGCGATATCCCAAGGCTTTATCGGCAAATTTCGCGATGAACTTGCTGGACGGAGGTCCAGAGTGAGCGTCGTCGATGGGTTGATCGTCGACGTGATTTGCAGCCTCAGCGAGGCCGATTGACGAAGTCCTGCACGTGGCGGAGGTACTCGTTGGCCGTGCCATAGCGATACGAGCCGTCAGCTTGGGGTGGTCCCTCAGGCGAGGGTCTTGAGTTCTGAGCAGACTGAGGCGCCACATCTCGATTCACCGAAGGCGCAGGCCGAGTCTCCGTCTCTGACCTTGGGCGATCTTGATTCCCCACCGAAGGAGAGTCGGTGCCTACAGGAGGATTCACAGACGCTTGATCCAGTTGCTCCGTCGTGTTCGGCGAAACAGGTGAGGACGTGGAGCTTTGTGCGCTCGGCTCTTGGGACTTCGATCCCGAAGTGCCCCAACGTAGTCCAATGAAGGTGATCACGACGATGATGGCGACGGCCATCACCTGCGTGGATCGTGAATGCAAATCGAATTTTGCTTTTGCAGGCGCTTCCTCGGTCGCTTCGAAACCAGACTTCGAAACTGTGTAAGAGGTCACCGTGCCAGCACTGGGGCGTGCGGGCGGGGGAGCCAAGGGAGGAAGTGGCGCGACAGCTTGAGTCGGCGGTACCGGGGCCGCGAAGTAGGGCGAGTCCACAGGTGCAGGAGGTGGTTGAACAGACGCCGCTGTTGGCGCGCTGGGAGCGACGTTCGGCCCGACGGCATTCAAATCAAACGCCAAGTCGTCCTCACGCTCACGTTGAGGATTTTGAATCGCACCGGGAGCTGAAGGGCGGGCGATCGGTTGCGCCGCGGCCGGCATCGGTGATGGACTTTGTGGTGTCGGCACTGTGCGCGCGGGTGTGGGTGAGCGTGGAGCGAGTGGTGAAGCGCCAACGAAAGTTTCACGCGCTAGAAAAGCTGATTCATGCGTCGACTTCGCCGCTTGCCCGACTTGTGTGCGCACATCGACTTCTGCTTCGGGCGAAGGCTGGGCGCCGGGCGAAGTTTGCTCCGGCTCGACGTCGGCATGATCTTGATCCATGAATTGAAATTCGAGATTTAAGGCGCCAACATCAATTCGTCGATTTTCTTGAAACTCAATTTGCTGGTGTCGCTCGCCGCCGAAATAAAGACCATTGCGACTACCGAGATCGACCACGCGAACGAAGTTGTCGTTCACGGTGATCTGCGCATGATGCCGAGAGAGTGAACGATGCGGCACGGAGATTGTGCAAGCGGCGTCTCGGCCAATGGTGGAAACACCGCTCGATAAGATCGTCTCGGCAAGAACTCTTCCGGCATTGTCTTTGATAATCAACAGGACGTTCATGGTGTCTTCCCCAGTTGATCCATCGACATTCGCGTTAGCTCGAGAATGATTCCTGATGACACACCTTCGGCTTCCAGAAAGCTGTGCAGGAAACTATTGCCACGCAGCTGACCCCAGCCCATTAGCGAATGATGGATGTTGGCGGGGCTTCGCAATTTACGAGTGCAGACAAAGGAGACGATCTGTCGATCATCGATATAGATCGTCTGACATTCGGCTTGGGAAGAGGAGCCAAGTCCCGAAGCGAGGCGCTCAAATCTTTCGCGATGGGGAGCTGCCAGAGCTTCGAGAATTTGACTTTGACTCTTCAGCGGAAGATTCGTGTCCGTCAAACGTAGCACGCCACCAGAATGTGCAATTCGCGAGACGCTGTCTTGGCCACTCCAAGGATCTGCTTGAAGTTTTACATCTGTGGTGAGCACACAGCTCACACCTGCGCCCTCATGAGCCCAGCGACGCACTGGACTTCGGCTAGGTAAGTAGGGTTCGCGGGGCTGACATTGAATCGAGGCGGGCAGCGCACTCGAGCTCAGAGGATTCCTTTCGGGCCGAATGCCCAAAAGCCAATTTCTGAGTCCAAAGGGCCGGTAGTCAGAATAAAAGCTACGCCAGATTTCTCGCTCGAATGCGTCCCAGCGGGCCCGAACTTGTTCCACAAGTCCTGTGACCTGGGCAGGTGATCGACGAAGTTCATCGCTCAGGCGCTTCCAGGCGGTGAAGTCTTTGGGCTCTAGCGCGAAGTTGCGCGGAGACTTTCTGAACACTTCGTCGCTGGCGTTGCCGAAGACTTGTCCGTTGAACACCACAAGGCCCCAACGCGAGATTGGATCGATTTGCGTGAGCCGTCCATAATAGGTGAGTCGGTTGCTTTTGAATTCCCAATTCGGCGACTCCACAACTTGCGAGATGGGAAAGTGAGACTCAAGTTGAATGAAGGCTCGATCTGCAGCGATTGCCCAGGCCCGGGTCTCGCCGAGGCTGGAGCGTGTGCTGGCGTCTACCCAATGCAATGTGGGGCGCAGCACAGTGTTGCCGCCAGATGCAGCGGCAGAGTTGGGTGCGTCTGAAGTTTGCGGAACAGTTTGATCGGCAACTTGAGAAGCTGCGGGCTTCGATGCTGTCGCGGGTTTGGGTGGCAAGCGCGAGGCTCGATTGTTGATTGGGGACTTGTTTGTTTTACTCGCGTTGCTTGTTGGTTTGGCCTGAGGCGCAGCAGAGTTTGGCGTGCGAGTTGTCCGCTTGGACTCGCTCTTCTTGCTATTGGCTTTGCGGTTCTGTGCAGATGCGACTGAAGCCTTTTCTACGCCCAGCATGGCGACACAACAAAGTGAAATGCAGGCCGCGCGCGCGATGACGCCAACGGCTTGACCGCTGAAAGCAAAGCGCCAAGATGAGCGCGCTAGCAAACCTGAGAAGATGGAAAGTCGCTTCTTCACTCTTCACTTGTCGGCAGAAATCGAGCGTCAGTCGACTGAGGCTTACGTCGAGTTTGTCGTGGCGAGAGCATTAGGACGTAGGTCGAGGATGATGAAGACCAGCTTAGGGCGGGGCTAGTGCGAGAGTTGCGGGTCAGAGCAAAGCATGAAAGCGTAAAGACCAAGAGTCCGATTGAACTCGCGTTCGAACATTCGACGTGAACTCGCGTTCAAGATTCGAAGTGAACTCGCGTTCAACAGACCTGGCGATCCTGCGACGTGCAAGGGGATCGCCACAATAACCCGATTCTGGAAACGAGTGGACATCCCTCATGTCAAAGTCGCCTCCAAAGAAGAAGACGAACTCGGCCATTCAAGCTTCAACTCCGGTCTCCGCAATCGCGCGACCCGTGTCGCGATCCAAGACGGTGATGACGGAAATGGTTCTCCCGCAGCACACCAATTCTCTGGGCGGTGTATTCGGTGGTGTGATCATGTCTTGGATCGATATTTGTGGTGCGATTGCGGCGCAACGCCATTCAGGTCTTCGCGTGGTCACCGCGTCGATCGACTACTTGCAATTTGTCCAACCCGTGCTGAGTGGATGGACTGTGAATCTTCGCGCAAGCGTGAACTATGTCGGGAAAACATCCATGGAAGTCGGCGTGCGAGTCGACGCCGAGAATCCCATGACAGGCGTGACCTTTCACACGGCCAGCGCCTATCTCACCTTCGTGGCGCTTGATGAAAAGATGCGACCGATTCCTGTTCCACCCGTAGAGCCGCAGTCCGAAGAAGAGCGGCGCCGGTTTGCTCAGGCAAAAAAGCGTCGCGAAGCGCGCCTACGCCTTGCTGGCAAGGCCAACTGACAGGGCCACAAAAGCCACACGCCGAGATCGCGCCAGAATTCATACAGAATTCACATAGGATTCAGACAGGGATCACACATGAATAAAAAGTCTCACCAGCCCGACCACTCCATGTAGAGTTCGGGGCTTCCGAGAATCTCAGGACGCGTCTGTCCGGATCGGCGCGCCGCCGTGAAGTCCAAAGTCAAAGAGGTTGACCAGCTGACATCAGCTCCCACATCGATACCGGCTCGTCGCGCCTCAGCTTCGCTCGCAAAGTGTGAAGCTTCGGAGTCCGCGTGGCGACGGCCTCGGCCTTCGCGTTTTGCCCCACCGCTTTGCGAGAGATGAACTTGCACGCCAACCACTTCGCTCGTCGAGCCCATCTTCAATTGTGTCACGACAAAGTTCATCTGGATGGGGCCGATGGAGACGGTGCCCTCGGGTGGCTCGACCTCAGTGTTGACCTCACGCAAAGCCACCTCGCGAGCCAGTGCGATCGCGGCTTGCTCTTTGGGTGTCGCGCCTTGCGCGTGAGCGTCGAATTCGCGCGACACAAAATTTTGCGGCATGGGTGAGAGTTCCCTTTCAAGGATCGAGATCTTCACGTCCTCGCTCAATCTGTGAAAGTCTTCGGTGCGAGTGATACTTTCGAGTTGTCGAACGAGAGCCTGTTCGCGCGAGGCCTCGGCGCGGGCACGAGCTTCAGCTTCGAGGCGCTGGGCATCGCGCTCCGCTTGCAGCTCAGCGCGAGATCGTAGGCGCAAAGTTGGGACTAAGGCTTGGCCTTGACGGGCCTGAACATTCCAAGTCGCGACGTAAAGTTCGACGTGTTCTTCGCGGGCGTGGGCGCGAAGCATGCCCTCGAGCTCGCGCTTTCCAGCAGCCGTGGTGGCGACGATGCTGATCTCGGGCCGAGTGAAAATTCCGCTGGTCGCGTCAGGCTGTGCAGACTTGAGCAGTTCCCCGAGGTGGTAAGAATTCACGCGAGCGTCCAATACCCAAGCGCGCGAGGCCTCGCCCTGTCCGGCCAGCCTCACTTCGTAGATCCGCGGATGCATCACTTCAAAAAGCGAAAGGCTTCCCGTCTTTTCCTCTATAGCCGCGGATCGGCGAATCAGCACTTGAGCGCTCTGAGGCGCTAGCCCCGCTTGCACGACAAAAAGTGATGAGCAAAATCGTGTCTGCGCTGAAGCTGACGGCGACGTGAAGCTCAAGGCACTGAGGCTCAAGAGCATAGCGAAGTGAATGGCATTAAGGCGCAAATGCGTCCGCATGGTCCTTCCAATCGTCGCGAAATTGAACCGCGAGCTGGTGGGTGGCCTCATCAGGCGAGTGAGTGAGTCTTAAATCCATAGCGACATGAGCGCAAATTGGATGCCGCCGTCTAACTGGCGAGGCCAAGAGCTTGAGGCCTAACGCGATGGAATTGGCGGGGATTTGAATCCGGCGGGAGATCTTCAGGAGCCCAAGGCGATGAAGAAATTCAATTTGCTGTGCCGAATTTGAGCCGGTAGGCGTTGGATCACTTCAGAGTCGAGGCTTCCAGTTCTTTAAGTAGCGCCTTCCAAGTCTGGACCTGGGGGCGAGGCAAGAGTTCACGACAGACTTGCTTTAGTTCCTGTCCCGATTTCACAAAGCGAATCGTGGATGCGCAGGGTGCCTTGGATTGCGGAAAGTTTTTGAGATCAGATTCAATTCTCGACACGAGTTTGCGGGCCGCTTTGTCGTCGAGTGCCCTTTGCACGAAGGTTTGACCCCGCAGGACTTCACGAATCTGCCCCTCGGAATAGGTGAAGCAGCGACCATCCCGATCCGCAATGCAGACTTCGAAACTCAGATCAGCCGTAGCATCAGCAGCTGTGGCGGTCGGCGGAGCTGCTGAGTGAATTGTCGGCGAATGAGCCCAGGCCTTGGGGCTCATCCCGTTCGGCAGGCCCATCACAAGTCCAATCGCCACTCCAATGACCACTCCAATGACCACTATAAGACGTGCACGTAAAACTGAAATCATTGGCTTGTCCTTGGTTCGCGCGCTCCTGGACGTCCTTCGCGTTGTGGCGAAAGAGTTTGCCCCGGTGAGGCGCCAGGTGAAGTTCCTGAAGGACGAGCTGATGAGTCTGCGGGGCGGGGATCAATTGAGCGTCGCTCGGCGGTGAACCCATCCAGCGAACAAACAGGCGGCTGAGTTCCCGAGCATCCTAAGGCGGCTTGAATGTTTCGGTCCGACATCATCGTCGCCAAGCGCTCAGCGGGAGTCGGGTAGATGTCGCGATTGAGCACAGGACGACCGGTGATTTCTTCGCGGCAAGCGAGGCCGGAAAAGAGGTGGAGGCTACGGCGAACTTCATCGGCACTCGGGTTCTGACGAGCCGCCCAGCGACCCATGAGCATGCCTGCGAAGGCATCTGAATGGTGTTCGTCACAAGGTCCAAAGCAGGTGAGCGAATTATCGCGCACGAAGGCTTCGCGCAAGCGCTCGGCTTCAGCGCGAGATTGTCCGGGCAGAGGTGTGGTGTTGGCTCTCACGAACAAATCATAGCGAGATCGATATCGACTTTGTACGCACTGATTGAGGTCGGCGAAAGTGGTGGAGCGTTCGGATCTGGCGCTTGGTTCGGTTTCCAACATACCGCAATCACGCAGACTCGTCTCCAGGCGGCCACCATACGCCACCATGTGCGACACTCCGTCGAGGCGTTCTCGCAAAATCGCGGCTTCTTCGGGATCACCCGTGCACTCGCGTTCCAAGTCGCCTCGCGATCGTAAGAGATAGAACTCTCGCTCCATGTTGCAGCCCGAAACCACATGGCCGAGCTCATGGGCAATGGCGAGGCGAATGGCTCCGGGATCGAGTTTGGCCATCGCCGGGCAAATTTGAATTTGGTGTGTCTCGGGCAAGTAGGCGGCGTTGGGAAAACCTTCGCGAACGCGTTCGGAACAAAACTCTTCAGCGCTATCCACAATTTCAATTCGCACAGTTTCCAGGCGCTGTATCATAGCTCGAGAGTCGGGCGACAAGGAATCAGGGCGAAGGCTGCCACGCAAAGCCTCAATCGCATCGCGCCGAAGCGCATCGCTGAGCTCCATCGTTCGTTGCTCGGCGACTGGATGGCGTCTGGCCATCTTCTTCAATTCGGTCTCAAAGCGCGAGCGTCCAATGGCTTCGATGTTGCCGATGTTCATCACCACGCCAGTGTCTTGTGCTTGCGCGCCTCGTAGATCAAAACCAGCTCGTGCCTGAGCTGTGCAGTCGCGGGTGAGATGTTGAAGATTACAAGTGGGGCGCCTCGGATTGGCGAAGGCGATTTCCGTGAACGCGAAGGCCATAGCCAGAGCCAGAGCCAAAGCCAAAGCCAAAGACCAAGACGTCATCGAGATCTTTCTAAAGCCATCGAGCCAGCCTAAGTCGCGCGGCGGACTGACTTGCGAACTGGCCTGCGAATTGAGCTGCAACTGGGTTGCTCGCCGATTCGTCATACATCCTCGGTGACGAGAAAGTCTTTCCAGCGACTCAAAAGTGCAGGCGTCATGGCCGCATGCAAAACTGTTCCGCTCGATCCGGCCTCGCGCTTTGTGATCTTCGTTTCTCGACTGAGATCGTAGATGCGATGCTCTTGGTCCTTCGGGAAATAAAGTTCGACGTTGTCGGTGAGACTCGCGATGGCTTCGGTCATCATCGACTTGAGGCGGTCCAAGCCCTCGCCGGTCAATGCGCTCACAAAGACGCGCGGGAAAGTCTTCACCTGAAACTGCTTTTCAAAGGGAGCTTGATCCACTTTATTGTAGACGTGGATGACGGGCTTATCCTGCCAACCAAACTCTTCGATCAGCTTTTGCACCACTTCCACCTGCGTGGTCATTTGCGGCGACGATAAGTCAATCACGTGCACCAGAATGTCCGCGTCCGCGCTTTCTTCGAGTGTGGCTTTGAAAGCTTCAATCAAATTGGTCGGTAGCTTGCGAATGAAACCCACGGTGTCGGTCATAACCGAAGGAGGCCCATCCGGGAGATGCACTTTGCGCGTCGTCGGGTCCAAAGTCGCAAACAGCTGATCCTTCGCCAGCACTTGCGACTGCGTCAGGCGATTGAGCAAAGTCGACTTGCCGGTGTTGGTGTAGCCGATCAATGCAAAGCTTGGGATGCGATTGCGCCGCCTTGAGGCCCGATGCTGCGAGCGGTGCTCGCGAACATTTTCGAGCTGCTTTTTAATTTGCTTCACGCGTTCGCGCACGCGGCGACGATCCATCTCGATGGCGGTTTCGCCGGGACCTCGAGTGCCGATTCCGCCACCTTGTCGTGACAGCGATCCCAACCACGCATCCACCATTCGCGGCAACTGATCCAGCGACTGCGCCAATTCCACTTGCAGCTTACCTTCATAGGTTTGCGCGCGCTGAGCGAAGATATCCAGGATCACTTGATTGCGATCGACAACACGAACACCCAATTCATTCTCCAAGTTTCGAATCTGCACGCCGCTGAGGCTGTGATCGACGGCCACGGCTGAAGCTTGAGTTTCGCGCACCAGCTCGGCGAGTTCAGAGACTTTGCCTGAGCCCATGAGAGTTGCGGGATTGTAGCTCGGAAGCACCTGCGTGAGTGAGCCGACAACTTCACCGCCGGCCGAGAGCACCAGCTCTTCAAGCTCCAACAGCGAGTCCTTAAGCTCGGTGACGGATTCGGATTTTAAGCCGATTCCAACACAAACCACTCGTTCTTTAGGGCGCAGGAGAGTTTTGCCGCTTTCCCATCGCGGTGTCGGTGGCCGTGAGGCTCGACTTGTCGAGGGAACGCCTGAGTTATTCGATGCGTGCAGATCTGAACCACTTTTTTCGTCGGTTTTTGCGATCGCTCGTCTCCTTAAAGGGTTGTTCTTCTAGTTTGAGACTTGATAGGGCCCGACGCAAGTCCGGCCAAGCTGTGTGGAAAAAAATCGATGCAGGGGCGTAGGCTCGAGCCAGGCATCCCAGGCCAAGACTTGGCTCAGCGACCTCGACCAAAGTCGAAGGCAGCCGCCTCAAATTGAGACGGCTCGGATTGTTTCTGAAGCCTCAGCGGCCTTACGGACGCTTTTCGCCGGGGCCCGGGTACGTGGAGCCAGCTTCATGAAAGGCTTGAGCTTCCAATGCGGTGAGGGCCACGGTGTTAAAGATATCATCCACGGTGCAAGTTCGTTGCAGGACATTGGCGGGCCGTTTCACCCCCATGAGGAAGGGTCCGATGACCTCGGCGCCGCCCAACTGCTGCACCAGTTTGTAGGAGATGTTGCCCGAATCGAGATTCGGGAAAATCAAAATGTTGGCGCCGTTTTTGACTTCGCAGAACGGGAAAATGCGCTCGACGATCTCCGGGTTGACGGCTGTGTCCGCTTGCATTTCGCCATCGACGATCACGTGCGGGTAGCGCTTTCGCACAAGATCCGCCGCCTGTTTCATCTTCGACGGATTATCTCCGCGAGATTTGAAGTTGGTGTAGGAGAGCATCGCGATTCGGGGTTGAATCTTGAAATACTCCGCCACGCGTGCGGCGTGAATGGCGATTGTGGCGACTTGATCGGCAGTGGGGTCGACGTTCACAGCGGTGTCGGCGAAGAAATAAATCTTGTCTTTGAAAATGACGAGATTGAGGCCGCTGGCGGTCTTGCGTTGGCCAGCACCGATGATCTCAAGAATCGGCCGCACGCAATCGGCGTAGTTTTGCGTCGCACCGGTGACGATCGCGTGCGCATCACCCATGCGAACCATCATGGCGCCGAAGTAATCGGGATCCGACATGAGGCGTTCCGCTTCACGCCACATCACGCCCTTGCGACAGCGCATCTCAAACAACTTGTCGACGTATTCGCGAAATTTCGGATGCTGCGAAGGTTGGTAGACGGGGATGCTCTTCAATTCGGAAAGTCCCAGTTCGTCCATTCGCTCGTGAACATGGTCAGGGTAGCCGAGCAGCACAGGGCGAATGATGTTTTCCTGCATCACAGTTTGCATGGCGCGAAGCACTTTTGTGGACGAGCCCTCTGGGAAAACCACGATTGGCAAGCCTTTGCCGCTGACCTTAGCTTGCGCCTTCACGCGATTGATGGCGCTGCGGACGAAGCCGGTGCGCGCGCCTTGAAAGGCCTCGAGACGATCTCGATAGGCTTGGAAATCGGCAATCGGGTGGCGTGCGACGCCTGAGTCCATCGCCGCCTTCGCCACTGCGGGTGTCACCCACAACAGCACTCTGGGGTCGAAGGGTTTGGGGATCAGGTACTCAGGACCAAAACTGAATTGCTGACCGCCGTAGGCTGCGGAAACTTTCTCCGGCACTTCCTCCTTGGCGAGTTTTGCCAAGGCATGTACGGCGGCAAGCTTCATCTCTTCATTGATTTGTGTGGCGCGAACATCCAAGGCGCCACGGAAGATGAAGGGGAAGCCGAGCACGTTGTTCACTTGATTGGCGTAGTCGCTTCGACCTGTGGCGATGATCGCATCGGGCCGAACAGCTTTGGCGGCAGGCGGATCAATTTCCGGATCTGGGTTCGCCATAGCGAAGACGATCGGGCGATCCGCCATGGCTTTGAGCATCTCGGGCGTCATCGCTCCAGCGACGGAAAGTCCAATGAAGGCATCGGCGCCTTTTAAGGCATCGGTGAGCGTGCGCAGCGGTGTATCCACGGCGAACTCTTCTTTGTACTTGTTCATGCCGTCTTTTCGCCCCTTGAACACCACGCCTTTGGAATCGCACATGATGAGATTTTCACGGCGCACACCCAAAGCCATGAAGATTCGGGCGCAAGAAATCGAAGCCGCGCCTGCGCCGTTCATGACCACACGCATTTGGTCCATGCGACGGCCTGTGACCTCGGCCGCATTGAGGAGTGCCGCGCCCGAGATGATGGCGGTTCCGTGTTGATCATCATGGAACACCGGGATTTTCATTTCGCGCTTGAGTCGCTCTTCGATTTCAAAACACTCGGGAGCTTTGATGTCTTCGAGATTGATGCCACCGAAGGTGGGTTCAAGCGCCTTCACCGCGCGACAGAACTCGTCGGTGTCTTTCGTATCGATTTCGATATCATAGACGTTAATGTTGGCGAACTGCTTAAACAGCACGCCCTTGCCTTCCATCACTGGCTTGCCCGCGAGCGGGCCAATGTCGCCAAGTCCGAGGACGGCTGTGCCATTGGTGATCACGGCGACGAGATTTCCTTTGGCCGTGTAGTTGTAAACCTGTTCGGGATCTTTCGCGATCTCCTTGCAAGGAGCCGCAACGCCTGGCGAGTAAGCCAAAGACAAATAGCGCTCCGTATTCACCGGCTTCGGTGACACCACTTCAACTTTTCCGGGTACGGGTTTGGCGTGATAGTCGAGGGCATCACGGTCGAGTGTGGTTTTGTCGATGCGGGGACCTTGATCTGAGCGGCTCATTTGATCTCTTTTCAGTATTTCGGGTCGATATTTCGGGTCGACATTTCGGGTCGACATTTCGGGTCGACATTTCGGGTCGACATTTCGGGTCGATTTGTGGGGTCAGGTTTTCGTTTCGTCAGCACTACGAGTGGTTTACTCCTGGCCTCACTTCTGGCCTCACGTATTGGCCTTACTTATTGGCCTTACTTATTGGCCTTACTGGCGCTTGTCAGGGCGCGACTCGGCGCCGCTGTTTGAGACTAGGAAGTCTAGCTTTGCACTGTCAATCTTGCTTCATTTCGCGGTGAAGGCCGAGCACTTGGGGTTGAACGCACCTCCTCTGGCGCGCTGCCGCGTATACTGAGCTTCGCGTGGCCTCAATCTGCTTCCCAAAAAGGCAAGATCTGGGGCGCCGCGACCCGCAGGCCCACAGCAGGGTCTTGGCCCGCAGCGAGGCGAAGGTTTGGTGTTGAACAACTTCGCTTGAACATTGTCATTTGAACTGCGGCACGAACTGAGTCACGAACCTTGCCTCGCGAGGCAACGACGCTCACACTTGAAGGGCCAATGGACTTCGTCTCGAAGTCGAGGGCTGGAGGTGTTTTGTGTCGAGTTCACAAGTCGGTGCGGCGGCGCCAAAGAGTTCGCGCGATGTGGTGCTGGTGGGTGGTGTGCGTACGCCGTTTGCCAAGGCCGCATCAAAGTTAAAGAACGTGCACCCGGCCGAGTTGGGTCGCGTCGCGCTCAAGGAGTTGTTTGCTCGATTGAATCTAGATCCCGCGACTGTTGATGAAGTGATCATCGGCAATACGGGCAACCCGTCTGATGCTGTCAACATTGGGCGCGTGATCGCATTGGGTGCGGGTGTGCCGATTCGCACAAGTGCTCACACCGTGCATCGCAATTGTGCCTCGGCGCTCGAGTCCATCGCGACCGGCTTTGATAAGATCAAAGCGGGCATGGCCGAAGTGGTCATTTCAGGTGGAACCGAGAGCATGTCGCAGATGCCGCTGCTCTACTCGGAAGAAGTGACCAAGGCGATTGCGGCTCTCGGCGGCGCCAAAGGTCCCGGACAACAAATTCCGGCGCTGATGAATCTTCTCGGTGCTGATCTGAAAGCCATCAAGAATTTGGTGACCACCAATCCGATGGCGCGCGCCCCGTACAAGCCACGTGTGGCCATCATCGAAGGCCTGACGGATCCTTTTGTCGGTAAGAACATGGGCGAGACCGCAGAACTTTTGGCTAAGGAATTCTCGATTTCGCGGGCTGAGCAGGACGAGTTCGCATTGCGCTCGCATCAGCTGGCTTCACAGGCGATGAAAAACGGTGTGATGGCCGAAGAGATCACGCCGGTTTTCCTGCCGCCAAAATTTGAAGAAGTCGTCGAGGCCGATATCGGTCCGCGCGACAATCAGACCATGGAAGCACTCGCCAAACTCAAGCCGATCTTTGATCGACGAAATGGCACAGTGACAGCGGGCAATGCTTGCCCGATCACCGACGGCGCCGCCATGGTCGCGATCATGAGTCGCGAGAAAGCTGAAGCCTTGGGGCTTAAGCCGATCGCACGAATTTTGTCCTACGCGTTCGCTGGACTTGAGCCGGAACGCATGGGACTTGGACCGGCCTACGCAACGCCGATCGCGCTGAAGCGCGCCGGACTGAGCCTTCAGGACTTGGGACGAATCGAGCTCAACGAAGCCTTCGCCGCGCAAGTCCTCGCCTGTGTACGTGCCTTGGAGAGCGATGCGTTTTGCCAAGAGAAGCTGGGACTCTCGAAGGCCGTTGGTTCCATCGATCTGAACAAACTCAATGTCAATGGCGGTGCGATTGCGCTGGGTCACCCGGTGGGCGCAACTGGAACCCGCTTGGTGCTGACCTTGATGAAGGAGATGCAACGGCGGCGGATTGAGTTTGGCTTGGCCACTTTGTGCATCGGTGGCGGGCAGGGTGGTTCAATGATTCTGCAGCTGGAAAGTTGAAGAGCCGCAGAGGTGAAGAGCAAACTGATTTCGTGCGAAGTGGAGACAGCGAGATGAGCATTCAAGAAAGCATCCGAGTTCGTGCCGAAGGCGATGTGGCCGTCATTGAATTCGACTTAGTTGGCGAGAAGGTGAATAAGCTCTCAACACCCGTCATGGTGCGGTTTCGCGAGGTGATTCAAGAAGTCACCTCAGGCGCCTTCAAAGCGGCGGTGTTGATGTCAAAGAAGAACTCCATTTTCATCGCGGGCGCTGACATCGAAGAGATTCGCGGCATGAAAAAGGCCGATGAGTTTCGTGCGGCCATCCATCAAGCCCACGGTATCTTCAACTCGATCGAAGATGCGAAGATCCCGTTCATCGCCGCCATTCATGGGGCCTGCATGGGGGGCGGATGCGAGTTGATTCTCGCTTGCGACTATCGAATTTGCTCGGATGATCCGTCGACTCGCATTGGTCTGCCCGAAGTTCGCTTGGGCATCATTCCGGGCTTTGGCGGCTGTGTGCGTTTGCCGCGTGCCGTGGGCTATCAGGCCGCGCTCGATGTGATCGTCAAAGGCGGTTCTGTGGACTCGCGCAAGGCTTCCAAGATCGGGCTGGTCGATCAGGTGGTGCATCGTGCGCAATTGGAAGCACGAGCTTTGGCGATGGCGCGTGAAGTGGCCTCGCGAGGTAAGCGCGTGAAGCGCTTTAAGCCCGCGGGTGCCGCCGCATCGATGATGGAGCTGGCTCCGGCTCGTGCCTTTGTGATGTCAAAGTGGAAGTCCGGCACGTTGGAGCAAACGCATGGGCATTATCCTGCGCCGATCAAGGCCATCGAAGTCGTGCAAAAGACCTATGGCATGAGCGATCGCGCCGCGGCTCTGGAGATCGAACTGCAAGCCTTCTGTGAAGTGGCCGTCACCGACGTTTCGAAAAATCTCATCAATGTTTTCTATCTCACTGAAGCGGTGAAGAAGCGCACGGGCGTTTCGGGCGAGGTCAAACCCATGCCGGTGAAGCGCATCGGCGTTTTGGGCGCTGGCACGATGGGCGGCGGCATTGCCTATGTGGCGGCCGACAAAGGCATCGAAGTGCGCATGAAAGACATCAACAATCAGGCCTTGGCGCTCGGCTTTCGCCACGCGCGCGATCTTTGGTCGAAGCTCATGAAGCGAAAGAAAATTGATTCGTATCAATTCGCGCAGAAGATGTCGCTGGTGAGCGGCGGCCTGGATTTCTCAGGCTTCGGACAACTGGATGTGGTGGTCGAGGCCATCGTTGAAGATATGGGAATCAAGCAAAAGGTCATCGGCGAGACGGCCAAACATTGTCGTGCGGACGCAATCATTGCCACGAACACCTCTTCGCTTTCGGTGACGGAGATGTCCAAAGGGCATCCGCATCCTGAGAACTTCGTCGGCATGCATTTCTTCAATCCCGTCGACAAAATGCCGCTGGTGGAAGTGATTCGCGGTGAGAAATCCAGCGACATAGCCGTTGCCACAGTGTTTGAGCTCTCCAAAAAAATGGGCAAGATGCCGGTCGTCGTCAAAGATGGACCTGGCTTTTTGGTTAATCGCATCTTGGTTCCTTACTTGATCGAGGCCGCTTGGCTGCTTCAAGATGGCATGTCGATCGAGACCGTTGATCGTCGCTACAAAAAAGAGTTTGGCATGCCGATGGGGCCCTTCACCCTCATGGATGAAATCGGCATCGACGTCTGCGTGAAGGTCTCCAAGATCTTCCATCAATCATTGGGCGATAGAATTCAAATTCCGCCGATTATGAAGAAGCTGGCTGAAAACAAACAGCGACTGGGAAAAAAGAGCGGTCTGGGTTTTTACAAGTACAACTCGGCTCGCAAATCCGAGGGCGTGGATCAATCCGTTTACGCGGAGCTTGGGCTGCCCGCGCCGACGGATAAGCTTTCGAGCGACGAAACCATTCGACGCGGAATCTTCAACATGATCAACGAGGCATCTTTGGCGCTGATCGAAGAGCGCATTGTCGATACGCCGGATGAAGTGGATTTGGCGATGATCATGGGGACCGGCTTTCCGCCGTTTCGGGGCGGATTGCTCCGCTATGCGGACACGGTCGGCGTGAAGCTGATTTGCGACGAGCTTGAGAACTTCGCGGCTAAGTACGGCGAGAGATTCAAGCCGTCGGCGCCGATGAAGAACTTGGCGAAGAATGATCGCCGTTTCTACTCCTAAACTGGTCTCGTTGAGTGTTGCGCGATCGGCCCTAAGCTCCCTTGGACCTAGGGGAGCGGGTCGATTTCCGCGACCCCGCACTGTAGGCAGGGAATTTTGAGCGATTCCACTGGAATTCTCGACGTTTGGACGAGGGCGCTGCGAATTCGCAACACTCAACGAGACCAGTTAGGCGATCTTCGAAGCATCTCGCCCAGCCTGAATGCTGGCTGAACTCAAAGGCCAGCGCATTTCAAAGATCGTGGGATCTTTGATCTGGATGAGCCGCACATCGCCGCCACGGCGATTCGCCAGCCCCTTGGCCATTCCCAAGCCGAGGCCTCGTCCTTGCCCAACTTCGCGACTCGTCTGAAAGGGTTCAAAGATGCGGGCGGCGCGTTCGCGTTCGATTCCAATTCCGTCATCTTGCACGCGCACGACAAACTCTCGGTCGGTGCGTTCCGCCTGGATCAGCACCTCGGACTTGGCAAAATCAACAGCATTGGTGAGCAGGGCGAGCGCACAGGCCATCACTTCGCGAGTTTCGGCCATCACGCGATCATCGGCGGGGAAGCGTGCCTCGTCGAACTTAAGTTGCACGCCTTTGGCTTGAGCTCGCGAGCGCAAAAGCAGCAGAGCTTGGTCGATGCCGCCTTGAACCGAGCCTTCGCGCTGCAGGGATTCGTTTGGAATCCGCGACGAAGTTTGCGAGGCCACGTAAGAGAAATCGCGCAGAGCTTGCACGACATCGCGGATGCGTTGGGCACCGGCTCGCATTCGGTCGAAGCCTTCTAAGACTTTTTCAAGGGGGCGATTCTGCCGAAGCATAAGTTCAATGTGGTCAATGGATCCAAGGATGATGGCGAGCGGATTGTTCACTTCGTGTGCCACGCCCGATGCGAGATCTGAGACAGCGGCCTGGCGACTCGCTTGCGCCAATTGGTCGCGGGACTCGGCCAATTCGCGAAGTGCGGCTTGCAGCGTGAGCGCCTGTTCGCGAAGCGCTTGATCGCGGCGTCGCAGTTCAAAGAGTGCGGCCGCATGGCGGGCGAGGGTCTCAAGGCCTTGGCGCTGTTCTTCGGTGAGCTGACGATGTGTTTGGTCGATCACGCAAACCGTGCCAAGTGTGACGCCGTCTTGAAGCGTGATCGGTGCGCCAAAATAGTATCGCAACTGAAGGCCATCCGTGACGATCGGGTTATCATGAAAGCGCGGATCACGAGTGGCGTCGCAGACCTCGAGCGATTGGCCGGAGCCGACGACGTGACCGCAAAAGGAGATGTCGCGCGGAGTTTCGCTGATCTCGATTCCGACTTTGGCTTTGAACCATTGGCGGTCCTTCTCAACGAGTGAAATCAGCGCGATGGGTGTGCCGGCAATGGCGGAAGCCATTTCGACGATTTGATTGAAGGCGGGCTCGGGTTCGGTGTCGAGAATTCTCAGATCCAGCAAACTTTGCAGGCGGAGGCTCTCGTTCGACGGCTGAGCGGGCTTCAACATAATCACCTACCGTAGGGACGTTCATTGAGGGGCCGGGATCAGAAGCGAGTCTCGATATCTTTAAGTGTGCTGCAAGAGTCGGTCGTTGAGGATGAAGTTTGCGTGAATCTCGAAGCTCGAAGGACTCACAATTGGGTAACAGCGTCTAAAGGCAGAACAAACCTTGTTGGCTCAATTTAGAGCAAAACTTTGGTCAAGGACCTGAGGGCTCGACCGGAGGCCTGACTTGGGGGCGCGCGCGGTAGTCGGGGCGAGACGTGACGGCCCCTCCTGGCGTTGTCCCATATTTAGACGTGTCTAAACCGATGGCGGCTTTGTATTCGACTTTTACGGCCGTGGCTTGAGCCTCGGCACGTTGAAGTGCGGTGGCGAGACTGTCTTGGCGGAGAGTGGTGGAGCCAATTGAAACGCTGGGGCGGATCGAGGCTTGGGCTTGGATTTGTGTGACTTGTGAACTGAGGAGTTGTGACTGCGCGCTCGCAAAATCTTGGCGTGCGCGGGCCAGTTCATCGGGTGACAGGCGAGCGCGGACGGCTTGAGGAAGATCGTCGACGCTGCGTGCGCGCGCGATCTGTCGGTAGATCTCAGATTGTCCCGCGACCTCGGCGGAAAACATTCGGCCGAGGTCGCGGTGCTGGCCGACTTGCTGAACGATGCGTTCGGAAACTCGTTGTACGACGGCGGGGTCAGAAGTGTTGAGGATCATCACCAACTCATCGCCGCCGGCTTTGAAGAAAAGATCGCCAGGGCGAAGTGAGCCGCGAATCGATTCGCCGACGCCGGCCAGATAGCGGTCACCGGCGGTGGTGCCTTCGCGGAAGTAGTTCACTTTGCCGAGATTGTTGACGTCGACAAAAATGAGCGAGCTGCGTTGGCTGCCTTCACTCACCATGCGCTCCATCAGGGCGCGGCCGACTTCGGTGTTCGCATCAATCGCGCCGGTTTTGGCGTCGACCAGCACTTCGCGTGCGACAATGCCGCGTTGGCCGTTGGCGAGCGTCACCGACTCTTCAAGTTTCAGCACGCGATCGCCGCGCGCGTTGGTGTACTCGACGAGATTGGCATCGCGAAAGCGACGAAGCTCGCGGCCGCGTGTTTCGACGACGGCGAGTGTTTGTGTGGCCGCACGCATACGATCTGCGGCACTCATCTCACGAAGCGCAGGATTGTTCCTCAGTTGGCGGAGCATAGCAGAACTGGCTTGTGCAAAGTCATAGGTCCACTTCGCGCCTTGAATGATTTTTTCCGGGCTCACCACAACGAGAAAGACTTCGCTGATCAAGCGACAGAGAATTCGACTTTGTTCGTGGGCCGGCAAGCATTGATAGTCGCGATACTCGCGGCGAATGCTGTCAGCGGCTTGCGAAAGAAAGTTTTGAAAAGCTCCGTAGTAGGCTTGCGCGCGTTGTAAGAGTGTGGCTTGGGCTTCCGCATTTTCCGAGGCCAAGACCGCAGCACCTGATGCGGCATTCGGTGAGCTGGCCCAGAGTTCGCGGAGTTTGTCGCGCGCCGCACGCCATAGAGCGGCTGGGGCCTCGACCACAAGGAGCTTCACAAAGGCCCCCAAGCCTTCGGCGAGATTGATGACTCCGCCGCCTAGGCCGATGGCGCATTGGCCGCTGCCGCGAAGCAGTCCCATGAGGAGGCTCTCATCGACGGGAGTTTGATTCGCGCTCACGGTGCAGGCCATTTCGCTGACACTGTGGATGAGCGGTTCCAACGCAGGTTCATTGATGACGATGGTGCCGGGTGCGCCTGTGGTCGGACAGATCGCGGCTGTGGGGCTTGTGCGATTGGCTAGCGCTGTGGAGGGGAAACCAACAACAAAGAAAATCGCGGACCCAGCGAGGGCCAACATCAGCGCAGGGAGCAGAGTGAGTCGGCGCGCTGATGAGCATTGCGAAACGCGATTCAATTTGATCATGGATGAGAACCTGTCGAAGAGCGTTGGAGAGTGGACTCAAGCTCCAAAAGTTGAAGGCGTTCGCGCGCTGAAATTCGATCCGCGCCTCGTTCGATGGCGACCAGAGCCTTGCTCTGAGGAGTGAAACACCAAGTTTGCCGCCAAGCTGTCGGCGGACGATTGGGCGTGTTGCTGCTGGCGCGAAATGTATAGCAGCAAGTTTCACAGGTCTGAGGCGCTGAGTCCTTGGATTGAGAGGATTTCGTGGTGCCGCTTACGGCAGACTCTCGAAGCTCAAAGGCTTCCAGCGATGCTCCATCCACTTGCAGCGGAGACAGATCCGGAACTGTGTTCGCCGAATGCCAGGCTTCCAATTGTCGTTTGAGCTTCAGGATCTTTTCATCGCGTGCGCTGTGAGCTTGGATCGCAAACAAAGAAGAGTCGGCGACAATTCGCGAGGTGACTTGGTGAATCCAAAGTCGCTGTACGGGTGCAATGGCCTTGAGTTCAATCCAACCCGTCGGCGGCTGCAGCGCTTGCGCTGTGAGCTTCTGAGGCTCGGCGCCCGCCGCCTTTGAGGTGGTCGAAGCTTCGCTTCGCGTATTGGTCGAAGCTTCAGTTCGCGATGCGGGCAAAGCCATCAGCATACTCATTAGAATGAAGAGAGGTGTGCTCGGCAAAGCCCAAGTAACGAATCGAAGCAGGGATGTGACCGATAGCACGGCAAGCGACCTCATCTCTTTAAATTAATAGATATGTAACAAGGGGGCGAGGCCAGGTCTGGGGCTGTCGAGCTTCTCGACAGCTGTATTTCTCAATGGTCACCCTTGGGTTTCACCGTCCTGGACTGCGTTTTAAGCAGCTCTCACCCTCCTGAACTTTGGTCCGAAGCTTGCGTTACCTCTGTATTGAATCCCATTGGAGGAGGTCGTCATGGTCCCGCAAGGAAAATTCCGTTCAGCCTTAGTTCTGACTTTGTCGGTGCTGGCGGTGCAGCTCGGCGCCTGCTCCAAGCAAGACTCCGCAACGCCCGTCACTGTTGGACGAGACACGCGAGGCATTGGACCCGCGGGTCAGCCCACAGCTGCGGGGATCACTCTTAATGGACAAGTGATCGCGGATGCACAAGATCAAGATTCGTTTCAAGATGCGGTGACAGGCATGCTCGAAGCCACGATGAGTCCTGATGCCATTGGATATGTGTCGGCGACGGGTGCCAACAATACAGGTGTGTACATCGGCGGGCGCGTGGAGCTTTCCAGCGGAACTTTGCAGACCGCGAGCAGTCAGCGAATCACCGTGCGAAATGATTCTCGACTGCTGGTTGCGGTGTACGACGAGTACTCTTCGCAAAACATCGATGGCAAAGTCGTGGGTCCGGTGACGATTCTCTTGCAGAACGCATCAGGTGAAGTGGCCGGCAATCAGGCGATCCTTCGCTTTCAAGACCAGCACGGCTACATTGAGATGCACGGTACATTCAATAACTCTGTGTTCGAAGGCAGCTTCAGTTACGACAATGCTCGCCGCTTCGATGGATCCACGCCTGGTGCCGCAGGCACAGTGGGTTGGTTCCGCGTGCCGACATGTCAGTTCTTCCGCTGTCAGTAAGTCTTGAGTTTCTTCAACTCACAACGACGTCAAGAGCGGATCAGTTCAGCTGATCCGCTTTTGCTTTGAGCGCGAGGGCGCGCCGCGGCAACCGCTGGCTCTGTGCGCTTGCCGCTCTGGCTGGGAGACGTCAAACTGCCGACATGTCCAAGTCATCGAACTCTTCGGACGGCGAAGAGACATCCAACTCTCAGTCAAAATCCAACTCGACCGACCGAACGGAAGAGCGAGCTGAAGTCACCGCCTCGACTCGGCCGAATCTTTCACCGTTTCATTTTTCGCATCAGAGTTTGGAATGTGTTGTTGGAGGTCGCTCGGTTTTGGATATTCCGCGCTTGGATCTCCGCGACAAAGCCGAGGCCCGGCAGTTTTTGCTCTCCTACGGTTACGACTTAGCTGTGGCCCAAGATCGAGAGGAGATGTCGTCGACCTTCCGTCGCGCTTTGGCGATGATTCGCGAGCAATTGATGGAAGAAGGCGAGAGCATTCCGTCTGAACTCACGGATCCCACGCAGCTGGAGGACTTGGCCGATCTTCTGATGTTGGCCTCGCAGCGAGAGCCCGGCAAAGCCCACTTGCAGCGCTGGGCATGTGCCATTTTACGAGTCATGCATGTCTACGTGCATCTGCGGAACGATTTGTTTTCCGCATTTCGCGATGAGATCCAGCAGCAAGTTTTAGCGCCCATCGAGTCCGCGGTATCGCAAGATCTTGAGGGAAGCGGTGTGTTCATTTTGCGCGAGCCGGCCGCGGCCTCGGCCTTGGAGCGCGTGCAACTTGAGCGCTTTGACGTGAAGCCGTTTAAGACTACGGCGAGCGCCGTGATCAAACTCCTGGCGCGACCCGAGCGCGTGGCGCTCACTTTGCTCGATAAGATCGGCGTGCGCTTTGTGACCCGAGGGTATTTTGATTCTTATCGTGTCGTGCGCATGCTGATTGATCAGAACATCGTGAGCTTTCCGCATATCATTCCGGATCAAAGCACGAACACTTTGTTTCCGTTGAATGTGTTCATCGAGGCGATGGATGAGTTGGAGCATTCGCAGGCCGGCCATGGTGCGATCTCTGATGAGTTTGTCGAAAAGTGGCTCGAGCGACATTACGATCAGCATGCGGGACGCGCGGAGTTTCAAGCGCGTCGAAATGATTTTTCAGGTCCAGATCATCGCTTTATCAAATTCATCGCCCGACGCTTGGTGACTGTGCCGAACGCGCGCGATCCCGACTCCAAGCCATTTCGCTTTTTCTATCCTTTCGAAGTTCAAATCATGGACCGCGGAACTTTTGAGCGACAGAGCCAGGGACCCACCGCCCATGAAGCGTATAAAGAACGGCAAAAGAAGGCCGCGCGGGAACGCGTGTTTGGTTTGCATCACGAGGTTCTTTGAAGCGAAGGAGTGCGGATGATCCGTCTCATCACCTATCCTCGAGCGATTTTCGGTATTGCCTTTGTGCCGCTTTGGACGGGCCTCATGACGATTCCGGTGATTCTCACAGGCTTCATGCGCCAGCCGGATCAACTCACCCGCAGTATGATGTTGTGGGCTCGGGGCGTGCTGTGGGTTTATGGAATTCGCATTCGAGCTCGCGGCTTTGAAAAACTTCCGGCACAAGGTGGCGCGATCCTCGCCTTCAATCACCAAAGCCTCTTTGATATTCCCGCCGTCATGGCCAAATGCGGAGGTCGTCGAATTCGGTGGGGGGCTAAGATTGAACTTTTCCGCATTCCCATGTTTGGCGCGGCGATGCGCGCGGGTTCGAACTTGCCGATCGCACGGCACAACCGCGCCGAAGTCTTGGAAGTTTATCGGCAAGCCAGTCGACTTTTCGCCGAAGGTTTTATGTTTGCATTGGCGCCTGAGGGGACTCGGCAACCGAACGCCGAGATTGGTGCCTTTAAGAAGGGTCCGTTTTTGTTTTCGTCGAATTTTGGCGTGCCGGTTATGCCACTGGTGATTTACGGAGCGCACGCGGTGCTGGAGAAGGGAAGTCTCTTGGTCAACACCAAGCGATGGATCTCAAGCATTGAAGTTCGCGTTTTGGATCCCGTTATGCCGCATGTGAAGCCGCCGCCTGCAGGTGAAGACGCGCCTCACGACAAAGTTGTCGCGTTCACGGATGAGGTTCGTCAGCGTATGTTGGTGGCCTATGAGGCCCTGCGCGCAGATCCAAGCTGGGGCAGTTAGAGCTCAATCCAGCTTTGTCCTTGATCTGAAGTCTCAACGCGGATTTTTCGGCCTTTGCCGACATCTAAGACGGCTTGCACATGGCGTCCGTCTTGATCCAAAGCGTGAATGGCCGCCATGCGCATGCGCGCAAAGGCCTCGGCATCTTCGGTTTCTGCGAGCGTTTCCGCAAGGCGATCCCAGCGAATCCATTGTTCCCAATTCTGGCCTTGGTCGTTGGAGCGGTAGGGGCCAGCGATGACCACGCCCGTCGGCGTGAGGCTCAAGGGAAAGTTCTTGCTCTCAAATCTTTCGACGCGACGGTAGTTCTCGCCATCGGTGGAGATGAACACGCCTTGCGCGGACACGATGTGCAGTCCCAGCTCCTCGCTCTTGACCTGATCGAAGATCTTCCGCTGTCGGAGATCTTCAAAACTTAACGTCATGCTTGGTCGCGCATTTTCAAGTTGTCGATCTTCATCCGACATCGGCCACCAATAAGTCTGCTTGTCAAAGAGCACGCGTCCCCAACGCAAGTTCCGTTGTCCGAGAACTTCAAGCCGAGCTTCCGCCTTCAGGCGAGTCACCACATCAGCCGTGGGGTGCGGCGCTGAGCGCAGTTCGAGGTTGATGCCTTGCGGTCGAAGCCACTTTTCGTCGACATCCGTCGCGAGCCAAACATGCTCGCGAGGCAACCACATCGGCGTGTTGTTCTCCGTGCGCATCTCAATCCACGCGCGCGAGCCGATCTTGCGTTCCTGTGTGACAAGCACCATCTCGCCCGCGTGCACCTGTGATAACACCGTTGATTTTTTATCGGGCTGAAGTCGCAGATCACTGCGTTTGACGACGTAAGCTTTTCGACTTTGTTCCAGCGAGTCGCGGCGAAGCGCCGAGGTCGGCACCCAAGAGTCGGCACCAAGAGCCGTATCGGTGAGGGGGCGCACACGCATCCAAGATCCGAGCTGATCGAGGACCACCAGCGGTGAGTCGACCGGAAGCCGTGTTTGGCGAATCGAATCCACATGCGGAGCGAAGCGATCCGGAACTGAAACTTTCAGTCGAACCATCGTCGAAAGCTTAAGCGGCGTCAGCACATGATCTTCAGGAATCCAGCCAAGCACGCTGCGGCTTTCGACTTGGGTTCGCACTCGAAACCAACGTTGGATCTGTGAGGCTTGCGTCCGCGCTTCAAGTTCTCGACGCGATCTTTGGCCGGAGGGAAAGCGCGAATCAAGTTGCAAGTAAATCGGCGCTTGCACGGAGATCGCGCCCAGTGAGGCTTGTGCCAAGGCCGACGGAGGAGCCAGCCAACCGCTCGCGATCAACAGCGCGCCGAGAATGAAAGTCGACGCCGATCCCGACGGCCTCCCAGCGATGCGATGTTGCTGACCAACAATTCGAGGTCGAGTTGCGCCAGCTGAAGTCGAATTACTCGGGTGTTGAGAGTCCGGTTTGGAAATCGCCATGGATTTTTTCATTATGGCTCGTTAGCCTTAAAACTTAAGGAGTGACATGCCAGGTAGCGCTTCGATCTCACCTTTGGTCCAGTTGCGAGATCCCTTCGGGAGCTTGGCTCGAAGCTCGCGGCACATTCTAAGTGCGATCAGCATGATCGCTCTCGGCGCCACAGCGACGGCGCCCGCTGCAGAACTGGGTGGGAGCGTGGATTGGGACCAGCTCTGGCTGGAGTCTGGCGCGAGACTTGTCGAACCTCGTGACGGTGAGTTCACCTTGAGTGGCGCGAGGCTGGGGGCGCGATGGACATTTGAAGATGTCAGCGCGCGAGTGGGGCTTGGCACGCGAAACCTCGTCGCAAGACCTTGGCGATATCCGGGTGCAAGCACGGAGCGGAGCACGGATCTTGTGGTGGTCGACGCTTGGCTCAACTGGAAAACCAGTGTTGGCGATTGGCGATTTGGCCAACAGGACGTGCCGTTTGGAATTGAAGCGGCTGATGATTCTCAGCGCCGGTGGACTCGAAGCCTCATCCTCAAACGAGGTTTGGTGGCGCTTCGCGATTTGGGCTTGGGCTATCGGGTTGAGTCCGGCGTCTTTGCCAGTCAATGGCTGGTGCATAACGGTGAATCCGGAAGTGATCTGGATCGCGAGACATGGTTCACAGCGAAGATCGAGTGGGAAAACCGCAACGAGAAAAGTTTGTGGCGTGCGACTTTGAGCGGCCAGACGGGGCGAACGACGCCGACATCCACCGCACCCGCGGGCGTGACCAGTTCGGCGCTGGAGTTGGTGCCTACGGAAAAATCACATGTACGCCTTGCCTCCTTGGGCGTGTTGACTCGCTTTCAGGTGGGATCGGAAATATTTGAATGGCTGGGTGAAGGCTTTGGTGCAGAAGTCACGCAAGATTCGAGGTCGCGCCGATGGCGCAGCGGACGCAGCGATCTCACCTGGGAGGCGAGCTCGCGTTGGGCTTGGCTGCTTCGTTACGAAGTTGAGGATGAAGACCTGCACCGCGATCGGGATTCTCGGCAAGAGGCGAGTTTGGGGCTTCAGTTTTACTCGTTGAGCAAGACGGGTCGCGCTCTGCTGGTCGCGACAAAGTCATGGCCTGAAGTTGGGCAGGCTGAGCATCGCGGCGAAGTGTTGTTTCGCTTTTCGCCCGAATTGTTTTGATGCTAATCAAGATCCACTCTCATCAAAACGAGGTGGATGATGGCCCAAGGATCAACGCAAACAACTTCTGAAACAGTAACTTCAGGAAAACTGCCGAAAACCCTTGGCGTCGTGGGCGCCGGCCAAATGGGCAATGGCATCGCGCAAGTCGCGGCGGCCGCGGGTTTGAATGTTGTGATGATGGATGTGTCAGCGGCGGCCGTCGAAAAAGGTCTGGGTACGATTGCGGCAAGCTGTGACCGCCTGATCAAAAAAGAAAAGCTCACGCTGGAAGGTAAGCAGCAGATCTTGGGCCGAATTCACGGCACCTCCGCACTTCGCGATCTCGCGGATTGCGATGTGGTGGTTGAAGCGGCCACAGAGAATGTGGATTTGAAGCTCAAGATTTTTGCGGAGTTGGATCAGGCCGTGAAGCCTGAGGCTCTGCTCGTCTCAAACACGTCCTCGATTTCCATCACCAAGATTGCGGCGGCCACTCGGCGGCCAGAAAAAGTTTGCGGCATGCACTTTATGAATCCCGTTCCGCTCATGAGTTTGGTGGAAGGCATTCGCGGCATGCAAACTTCGCCTGAGACTTTTGCGAATGTGCGTTCCTTGGCTGAGGGCATGGGCAAGGTGTTCATCGAAGGTCGGGACTTTCCCGGCTTCATCGTCAACCGAATCCTGATGCCGATGATCAACGAAGCCTTCTACGCCTTGTACGAGGGGATCGCGGATGCCAAAGGCATTGATGAGGCGATGAAGCTTGGCACCAATCAACCCATGGGGCCGCTCACCTTGGCCGATTTCATCGGCTTGGACACTTGCTTGGCGATCATGCGAGTTTTGCACGAAGGCTTAGGAGACGCGAAGTATCGCCCTTGTCCCTTGCTTGTGAAATACGTTGAAGCCGGCTGGCTGGGACGCAAATCCGGACGAGGCGTCTACACCTACTAATTTCGGCAAGCCAAGGAGTCCTCGATGTCGGAACTGAACTTTCCTCATCTCAAAATTGAATTTCACAATGTTGAGAATCACGAGTCCGCGAAGATCTGGTGGGTGAGCCTTTCGCGACCTGAAGCACTCAATGCCCTCAGCCGAGAAGTGCTGAGCTCCTTAGCGCAACTTCTTGATGTCGCGGAAAAAGATGCGCGACTGCGCGTCTTGGTGCTCACCGGTGACGGCGAGAAGGCCTTTGTGGCCGGCGCGGATATCAAGCAGTTTGAAGCCATGTCGCCGAAGGCGGCTGAGGAATTTGCGCGTGAAGGCCAGGCTTTGTTTGCGCGATTTGAAAGTTTACCTCGACCTGTCATCGCAGCCGTCAACGGCTTTGCGCTCGGCGGGGGCCTTGAGCTGGCCATGGCTTGCGACTGGATCATCGCAAGTGAGAGCGCGAAGTTTGCGCTTCCCGAGTGCACTTTGGGTTTGATTCCTGGCTTCGGCGGCACGGTTCGTCTGCCGCGTCGAATTGGCACGGCCAAAGCGCTCGAAATGGCCATGACGGGTTCGCAGATCAAGGCCGACGAAGCGCTTCGCATCGGTTTGGTCAATCAGGTCATTCCAGCAGCTGAGTTCAAAGCTCAAGTTCTGGCCCAGGCGCAACTGCTCAGCCAACGTGCTCCGGGTGCTTTGTCGCTGATCAAAAAAAGCATTCACTCTGGGCAAGAATGCTCGCTTCGAGAGGCCGAGGGCATCGAAGCCAGCCTTTTTGGGCGCGCCTTTGAAAGTCCTGAGCGAACAGAGGGCGTTCGGGCGTTTTTGGAGAAGCGAAAGCCTCAGTTCTAATGGGGCCTGAAGCGGGGCGTTGCAAACCGGCCTCTCTGTGGTGGAACGACGGACTCGCCCCAATCCGCGCCGAATCCTTCCAACCCATATCAACTCTTACGGCGGCGCGGAGCGTCCCATCTCAAGATACAAGCTCGGGTTGGCATCGGTTAAGTTGCTGACACTATGGCAAAAGACCCGACGCAATCCTCATCCTCTACGGGCTCGCCTCGAGCTCGCTATCAGACTCAACGCAACCCGCGAATCGTGACGGCGGCGGCACTTTTTGACGGCCACGATGCGTCCATCAATCTCATGCGACGTTTGCTTCAAGATGCCGGCGCTGAAGTCATTCACCTCGGACACAACCGCAGCGTCATTGATGTTGTGACGGCAGCCTTGCAGGAAGGCGCGCAGGGAATTGCGCTGTCGAGCTATCAAGGCGGGCACATGGAGTACTTCAAGTACTGCTATGACTTGCTGAAACAAGCCGGTGCTGAACACGTGCGGATTTACGGTGGTGGCGGCGGCGTCATCGTGCATGAAGAAAAAAAACAGCTCGAGGCCTACGGCATTGCGCAGATCTTCCATCCTGAAGACGGACGTCGTCTGGGTCTTGAAGGCATGATCGACATGATCATGCAGGGCTGTGACTATGACCTGGTCGATCGGGCCGGGCAGAATCCAAACGGCAAAGTGGCCTGGGAGCTTGAGGGTCGTGCCGAACTTCCGCATCGCGATCTGGGTGTGGCTTTGGCGGCCATTGAACTCGGCCGCGAAGTTCCCGCCGATGTTTTGTCGCGTCTCCAAAGTCTGCGTCGAACCTCCGATGCGCCGCTTGTCTTAGGCGTCACCGGCACCGGCGGAGCGGGGAAGTCCTCGCTCGTGGATGAGTTGGTTCAGCGTCTGCTCAATAATTTTCCGAATCTCAAGATCGGCATCGTCTGCGTGGATCCGTCCAAACGAAAGACGGGCGGAGCACTCTTGGGCGATCGAATTCGCATGAACTCATTGTCGCGCCCGGGTGCCTTCATGCGTTCGGTGGCCTCGCGCGGAAGCGGCAGTGAGATTGCCGAGGCCTTGCCGCGAATGTTGGATTTCCTCAAAGGCTATGCGTTTGATTTGTTGATCGCTGAAACCAGCGGCATCGGTCAGGCGCAAAACGCGATCACACAAGTCGCGGATCTTTCGTTGTACGTCATGACCAGTGAGTTTGGCGCGCAGTCGCAGCTAGAAAAGATCGACATGATTGATTTTGCCGACCTGATCGCCATCAACAAGGCGGATCGTCGCGGCTCGCAAGATGCGCTTCGCGATGTGCGTAAGCAGTATCGTCGCTCGCGAAAACTTTTTGAGGCACCAAGCGAAGAGGCGGATCGGAAGCTGCCGATTTTCCTCACTCAAGCCCAGCAATTCAATGACGACGGCTGCAATCGCTTGTTCTTTAAACTCACCGAGATCTTGGCTGAGCGACAGGCGTCTCGAGCGAAGTTCTGGACGCTGTCGGCTCAGACGCGTGAGCGCATCGTGGGTGTGCAGCGGTCTTCGCTTGTGCCGCCCGAGCGTCAAAACTATTTGGCGGAAATCGCTCAGACCGTGCGTCGATATAAGTCCGAGACCGAGACCATGGCTCAGGCGGCTTCCAAGCTTGGCGCTGTGAAAGAGATTCTTCACGGCGAGGCCGTGAAGATCGACGACTCCAGTCTCAAGCAATGGGAAAAAGCCATCGGTGCGACGGAACTACAGAAGTTGCAGCAGTGGGATCAGTTGCAAAACGCGTATGCCGGTGAGCACTACACTTACGAAGTTCGCGGCCGCAAAATCAGCCAGCCGTTGCTGCGCACTTCATTATCGGGCACGCCGATTCGCCGCGTGGTGCTCCCCAAACTCAAAGATTGGGGCGATCGCCTGAGGTTTTTGCGCCTTGAGAATGTGCCGGGAGAATTTCCCTACACCGCCGGCGTGTTTCCGCTCAAGCGCGACAATGAAGACCCGACGCGCATGTTTGCGGGTGAGGGCCCGCCGGAAAGAACGAACAAGCGCTTTCACTATCTGGCCAAGGGTCAACCGGCGACGCGACTTTCAACGGCTTTTGATTCGGTGACTCTGTATGGACAAGATCCGGATCCTCGGCCCGACATCTTTGGCAAAGTCGGTGAGTCTGGCGTTTCGATTTGCACCTTGGACGACATGAAGCGCCTCTATGCGGGCTTCGATTTGTGCGCGCCGACCACCAGTGTGTCCATGACGATCAATGGACCCGCACCGATGATTCTGGCCTTTTTCATGAACACCGCCATCGACCAGCAAGTTGAGCGGCGCGAAAGTGAACTTGGGCGAAAGCTCACGGAAAAAGAGTGGCAGGTTTTGGCCGACGAGACTTTGCAGAATGTTCGCGGCACCGTGCAGGCGGATATTTTGAAAGAGGACCAAGGGCAAAACACCTGCATCTTCTCCATCGACTTCGCACTGAAGATGATGGGCGACATCCAAGCCTACTTCATCGAAAAGCAGGTGAAGAATTTCTACTCGGTCTCCATCAGCGGTTATCACATCGCTGAGGCGGGCGCGAATCCGATCTCGCAGTTGGCCTTCACGCTGTCCAATGCATTCACCTTTGTCGAGTACTACAGATCTCGGGGCATGAACGTCGACGACTTCGCTCCCAATCTGTCGTTCTTCTTCTCCAACGGCCTTGATCCCGAGTATTCGGTCATCGGTCGAGTGGCGCGCCGAATTTGGGCCATCGCGATGCGTGACTTGTATCGCGGTAATGATCGCTCGCAAAAGCTCAAGTACCACATTCAAACTTCGGGTCGATCTCTGCACGCGCAAGAGATTGATTTCAACGACATCCGCACCACCTTGCAGGCGCTGCTGGCGATCTATGACAACTGCAACAGCTTGCACACCAACGCCTACGACGAAGCGATCACCACGCCCACGGAAGAAAGTGTTCGTCGCGCGATGGCCATTCAGCTCATCATCAACCGCGAGTTCGGTATGGCGAAGAATGAAAATCCCATGCAGGGCTCGTACTTTTTCGAAGAGTTGACGGACTTGGTTGAAGAGGCCGTGCTGACGGAATTCTTGCGCATCAACGAACGCGGCGGCGTGCTGGGTGCCATGGAAACACAGTACCAACGCGGCAAGATTCAGGACGAGTCCATGCTTTACGAGCATTTGAAGCATTCGGGTGAACTGCCGATCGTTGGCGTGAACACCTTCATCGATCCGAAGACTTTGGAGAGCTCTTACGTGCCGCCCAAGATCGAGCTGGCTCGAGCGAGCTATGAGGAAAAGAATCTCTGCTTGCAAAGAGTTCGTGAAAGCCAGGCGGCACATCAGGCTCATTCGGAAGAGGCGCTCAAGCGCTTAAAGCTTGCCGCATTGAGCGGTCAAAACGTCTTTGCAGCTCTCATGCAAGCCGCGCGTGTCTGCTCGCTTCATCAAATGACCTTGGCGCTTTACGAAGTCGGCGGCCAATACCGTAGGAACTTGTAAATGCGCCTCACACGATCGGCTGAAAAAATGCGAGCGATGATGTTTGGAAGTGTCGGGCGATGCATCGCCACGAGTGTGATTTTGTTGATCACGATCTCTGTGGGCTGCGCTACGAACGAAGTTTCGATGCGGCCAGAGCCCAAAGTTTCAGCTTGGTATCGGGCCGCGCGCCTAGGTGATCTTCAAGTTTTGGAAGCCGAGTTGCGAGCGGGCAAGGATGTGAACTCAGTTGATGAGAACGGCGTGAGCGCCCTCATGGTGGCCTCGCACAACGGTCAAGTGCGCGCCGTGAGTTGGCTTTTGGATCGCGGCGCGAACTCGGCACTTTCGGACATTGATCGTCAGTCGGCGCTTTTGTATGCGCTCGTGGGGGCGGGGACACCTGAGCAAAAATCTGAAATGGCGATTCTGCTTTTGGCCAGCGGCGCGGACCCCTTTCAAGTTGATCGTACCGGCGCACAGCCGGTGCGCGAGTTGATTGCTTTGGGCTTCGTGGATGTCGTGAAGTCGCTGTTTCGACCTCAGCGGAGCGGCAAACTGAGTTGTCGTGATGCGGATCCGAAACCTGGTGAATTGGGTCTAGTGGGTCTTGCCGAGAGTGAAGGGCATGCGGAGCTTTCGGCGTTTTTGAAGGCTCAGGGGTGTCGATGATGCTTCGGGTATTGGTATCCGGCTTTGAGAAGTTCGGCGGAGAGAGTTTGAATCCGACCGAACTTTTGGTGCACGAGCTGAATTCTTGTTCGTCCCATGCTCTTTCTGGAAACACCGAATTGGATATTCGCGGCGTGGTGTTGCCGGTGGAGTTCGGTGTGGCCTTTGATCGATTGATGACTGAGGTCTCGGCTTTTCGACCGAATGTGATCTTGTCTTTGGGCTTGGCCGCGGGCCGAAGTGATTTTGAACTTGAGCATTTAGCTCACAATCACTTTGTAAAAAGCGAAAACCAATCTGGGTCTGAGAGCGGAAAAATATTAAAGTTTGGGCCAAGCTTTTATCCCACAACTTTGCCCGTCCACTCGATTCGATCCACCTGTACTGAGCGAAGTTTGCGCCTTCGCGACTCATGGTCCGCGGGCACCTATGTTTGCAATGACTTGTTCTATCGAATGCAGCATCGCTTTCGCTACACGCCGATCCAAAGCGGCTTCATCCACGTTCCATGTCTGCCTGAGATGGCCGTAAGGGACGGAGTCACTCGACCTAGTCTTGGCTTTGAGACGCAGTACAAGACCTTGGTTGCGATGCTGGAATCGCTGGTTCAGCGCCGCCCTTAAGGCAAATTTTCCCCATTAGAGTTGTTTGCACCCTAGGCTGAAGGCGAGTTCCGCATTGTACTTCAGAATTGCGCCGTCAAGGCGCGCGTCGCTTCGTGTAGAATCAAAGTATGTCGAAGGTGGGATCGAATCAGTCCAAAAGTTTGCGTGAACTCTACACCCAGCGGGAAAAAGAGCTCACGCAAAAGCACAAATCCGAAATTCAGGAACTGCGCCAACAGCACTCGGTTGAAACGCGCGCTTTGCAGGAAGAAAACGAAAAGCGCGTGGGGCATGCGCGCGAGCAAGGCGATCGCCGGCTTTCTGACCGCGATGTGCAGCACCAAAAAGAAATCGAAGCCGTACGCAACGTCTATGAGCGTCGGATCGCCGAGCTGAAATCCAAAGACGCTTAATCGATCAATTGGCCAAAATGTTGGAGCTCATTCACGAAGCATGAAGCCGAACTCACCGCTCAGGGTGGCATGACCATGCACGAGGGTGAGCCAAAGTTGCCGGTGAGATTCCCATCGACGCAGTTTCGCGTTTCAAAGTTACCGGGTTGATCACAGAAGGATCCAAACGGAACGCTCGGTTGCCGATAGGCGGTGACCTGCGCGCCATGATTCACGTTTCCGCCCCAAGGCAGCGTGCAATTGCGAGGCGGGCTGACTTGGCAGCTCGGCGCCGTGAAGGTGCCGCTCAGCACGCCATTTTGACAAAGTCGCTGCTCACTAGCGCAGGTTTGACCAAAGGCCACCGAAGCCTGTTGATAGACCTGCACGCTGCCACCATGAGGAACGGTTCCGCCGGTCGGAGACGGGCAAGGAGCTGCATCTTGGACCAAGCAGGTCTTGTGAGCGTAGTTCCCCGAGAGGCTTCCGTCCGTGCACAATCGCGTCTCTTGCAGGCAAGTTTGTCCAAAAGGCACTAAAGGATTTTGAAAGGCGATGATGCTGCCACCGTGAGCAACGGCTTCACCCCAAGGCGCCTGGCAAGCTGAGGGCGTGCGAACGATACAAGACTGAAACTTGAAGCTGCCGCTCAACACACCGTCTTTGCAGACACGGCTCTCGGCTTTACAAGTTTTGGAGAGATCCACAACACCTTCTTCAAAGGCTTCCAAGCTCTCGTTCTCGCCGATTTGCACGCCCCAAGGCAGCGTGCAGAGCTTTTCAAACACAAAGGGCACTTGCGCCGTCACGGAAGTGTTCGGCGCGCGACCTGAGTCTCTCGCCTCGAGCAAAATCTTTCCGGCCTTGGCCGAAGTGCTTTGCATGAAGATCTGTATGGTTGATTTGTTGGAGACAAAGGGGCCGCACTGAACCGCAATGTTATCGACGTCGGACTCACACTTTGTCCACGCCACAGTTTGGCCGGGCTCGGGATTCTGAATGCTCACGTCGAAAGTTCGATTTGCTCGACGCGTGGAAAGCGAAACCGACTGAGGCAATGACACAAAACTGGGCGGAACGTTGGAATCCAACAAGTGCCCGTACTGATACTCCGTGGGCTTAAGACGCTTGGGCACTTGATCCTGATTGCCTTCAATTTGTTTCAGGAAGAAGGAAATGACGATGCGTTCGGGCCGCAAGCACTTGGTGCTTTCGTCATCGCACAAGGCCCGGAAAGTCGTCGAGGCCTCAAAGCGACAGGCCTTGTTGCCGCCTTCTTCGCAGCCCTGACCGTGCTCATCATATTTGACGGGCGTGTTGGGTGGAGCCGACCAAACTTTCTTAAGCGTTGGATCTGTCACGTCGATGATCCAAAGCGGATAGACATCGCCGATGCGGCAAGTGTCGACATCTGACAAGAGACTTGGAGGAGGTGTCGCGGCCGCAGCCGGTGCCGCTTCGCCGCCGCCACCTGCTGGCGCGGGCGAAGGAGAAGCGGCCGGAGTCGCCTTGGGTAAAATCTGATGGCCTGTTCCCGATGCGACCAAGCAGCTACGAAGTGCTTTGTTCTGTGTGTGTCGAGCGCTGAGATACATGAGATTTCGATCTTTGAGCGCGCCTTGAAACAAGTTGTTGAGTTGATCGCGAGCGTTGGTCTGTCGGGATTGTTTCAGAAATGAGTTTTGACCCTGAATGAGTGACAGAAATGCCATGGCGGATAGACCAATGATGAGCACAACGGCCAAGGCTTCAATGATCGAGAAACCTCTTAACTGTTTGTGCATACAGCCTCTCCGTGTGCCTTGCGCGCCATTTGGCCGTTTTGCTGGCAATAGTGCAGATAAGTTTGAAAGCAGCGCGGGCGAACTTCTTCGACCGACGAGAAAATCTCGCCAAACGAAACCCATCCGCGCTCAATCTTCAATTCGGCAGGCGCCGTACAGTCGCGCCAAAACGGCGCTTGCAATGTGATCTCTTGTCCGAACTTGACCGGATGATTCTGCGGCAACTCATCCCACATCAAGCGAAGGCGCACGAAAAAATTGGGCGGTGGATCTTGTTCGTCGAAGGCAAACTCCACTTGCGCGGCTCGTTGGCCCTCAGGGAAATCGCGGCAAGTCAGTTGGATACCCTTTGAAGCTTCACAGGTGTGCCACTTGAGTGTTCCATAATCGATGTCGGGAGTGATCGCGATGGCCACCAGATAGCGGTTGAGCGGGCGTTCGTTGACCGTGCCATTTTGCACAGCGACCGGTGCGGGGATCCGAATGAAGGGCGGCCAGTAATCAAACGCCAGTTCCGGCGTGGTGCTGGGCATGGGCTTGGACAAGTAAGAGAATTGGCTTTGTTGTTTTTCGATGTTCTGCGCGAACTTGTTGGAGCTGCGGACAGTTTCCGAAATGATATACATGCCCGCGAGTGCAACGATCGCGAAGATGGCCGTTGCAACGATGACTTCGATCAAACTGAAGCCGCGCGATGAAACTCGCCGCGCGACGAAGGTCTTGGTGGTTTTCATCATGCTGTGTCGACTTGCGATTTCTCGCCCTCCGACACAGTTTGCCACGGCTCACTTCAGCTGTGAAAGCTCCATCTTCGCAATCGTCTGAAGCTGCATGTTGGTCGTGCCTTCGTAGATTTGGCCAATCTTGGCGTCGCGCCAAAACTTTTCGACCGGATACTCTTTGGTGAAGCCGTTGCCGCCATAGAGATCGATGGCCAACGAAGTGATTTTCTCGGCGGCGCGAGAGGCGAAGAGCTTCGCCATCGCCGCTTCCTCGATAAACGGCTGGCCGGCGTCTTTGAGTCGAGCGGCATTGTAAACCATGAGCCGAGCCGCTTCGAGAGACGTGCGCATTTCCGCAATCTGAAACTGAACGCCTTGATTGGTGGCGATGGCTTTACCGAATTGCTCTCGCGTCTGGACGTAGGCCAGGGTGGCCTCGTAAGCACCTTGAGCGATGCCGACCATTTGCGCGCCGATGCCGATGCGACCTTCATTCAACGTCTCAATCGCGATTTTGTATCCCTTGCCGACTTCGCCCAAGACATTCGCCTTCGGCACTTCGCAATTCTCAAACAGCAATTCGCAAGTTGAAGACGCGCGAATGCCGAGCTTGTCTTCTTTTTTTCCGACGGTGAACCCCGGCATATCTTTTTCGACGATGAAGCAGGTGATCCCCTTGTAGCCTGCCGCGGGATTCATGTTCGCGAATACCAAGAACACACTGGCTTCTTTGCCGTTGGTGATCCAAAGCTTCGAGCCATTCAAGACCCACTTGTCGCCGCGATCTTCAGCGCGCAACTTGAGCGCAAAGGCGTCAGAGCCCGAGGTGCTCTCCGACAGACAATAGGCGCCGACCCACTCGCGCGCCATGCGTGGCAAATACTTTTGTTTGAGGTCTTCAGTTCCCCAGCGCAAAAACGCATTGGTCACCAAAGTGTTTTGCACATCCATGAGCACAGAGATCGAAGCGTCGACTCGCCCCAGCTCTTCCACGCCTAAGCATGCCATCATAAATGTGCCACCGGCGCCGCCGTATTTTTCCGGTGTCTCGATGCCCATCAATCCCATCTCGAAAAGCTTGGGCAAAAGCGACGAGTCCAATTGGGCGTCGTGATCCATTTTGCCAACCAGGGGTTTGATCTCGCCTTCCGCAAATGCGCGCACAGCGTCGCGGAACGCAAGTTCGTCTTCACTCAATGTGGTCAATGCGGGACGTGCAAGAATCTCGGCGGACATTTTGGGAACCTCCACTTGATCGCCTCACAATATGAGCTTAACCTCGGCCTCATGCAACCGATTCGAGTTTTGGTCGCCAAGCCAGGTTTAGATGGGCACGATCGTGGAGCGAAAGTCGTCGCCCGGGGATTGCGGGATGCCGGCTTTGAAGTCATCTATACTGGACTGCATCAAACACCTGAAATGGTTGTCCAGGCGGCCCTGCAAGAGGACGTCGACATTGTGGGCTTAAGTATTCTCTCAGGGGCTCACATCCCCCTGATCACCGCGATTCAAGAAAAAATGCGCTCGCAAAGTGTGAACAAGCCGATCTTTGTTGGCGGCATCATTCCTTCCGACGATGCGGATCAGCTCACCCAACAGGGTGTCGCCGCCGTCTTTGGTCCTGGCTCCAGCATTCAAGAAATTGTCGACCGTATTCATCAAATTGTGGGGCGCTGATGGGTTTCATCAGCAATTTGCGGATTGGCCTCGCCCTGTTGCTCTTCGCCTTCTTGCCTCGAGCCGCCGAAGCCCGCAGTCAGTTCCTTGAAAACCTGGGAAAGGGTGCGGAACGTCGCTACGAAAATCGATGGACGCTTGCGGATTATTTTGAATCGCAAAGGAAAACTCGCCTGCAGGACATGTGGCTGGCGGGGCATACCAATGAAGAAGACTGGATTGAGCTGATGCTCGGCGGGCGGTACGCGAATGTGCCGACGCGAATCGATCAGGCCGAGGTGCCGCCAGTTCGCAAACATGTGCAGGCCGAGGCCGCGGCCTACGCCACGCTCGTGGGGCTTGAAGGTCGATACATTGATCTCGAGGGTGAGGGCTTTCAGACCTGGGGCTTGTTTGCCTTTCGGCCTCTCGGAGATTCGCTGCAAAACTCGCATCTCACATTGCTCTATGGTTTGCGTAAAGAAGAAGACCGAAGCGAAGTGTGGCGAACGCAAATGGCGGGTGGGCGTCTGCAAATCTACTTGAATCGCGCCTTCGGAGTTGAGGGTCAGTACTTCGTGTATTTGCCCGAAGATTCCAATCTTCAGGCGCGCATGGAAGGTCAGTTGACCGAGGCCGGGGCCTTCATTGATTTTTTGGCGCTGCGAGTGTTTGGCAGTTGGACACGTGAAGTTCGGCGGCGTACTCCGGCCGGAGGCGTTGCGACCGAGCGGACTCGCGAAGCTGTGTTTGCCGGCATCAAGCTGTTCATTTGATTCTTGATTGCGCTGAGCAGTTGCGTGGACGCGGCGAAATTGGCATTGTCGCTCTATGCAAAATCAACTTACGCACTCGATCCTCTCTCAATCTTCAATCACATTCTTTGCGAGGCGAGCATCGGCCTTTGCGATCAGCTTGAGCGCTGTCCTGGCCGCTTTTTTTGCCGCGAGCTTTGCAAGCACGGCCGCGGCGCACGGGCCGGCGAGTGGCACGGAACAAGGTTCCGCCGGATTGAGAAAAGTTGAAGGCGCTGATCCGGGTTTCATGACGCAGTTTCGGCAACTCACTTACGTGGGGCCGCGCGCGGGCGAGGGTTATTTTTCTGCAGATGGTCGTCAGCTGATTTTGCAAAGCGAGCGACATGCGGGCAATCCGTTCTATCAAATTTACTCCGTCGATTTGCAAAGTGGCCGCACGACTCGCTTGTCACCGGGGCAGGGGAAAACCACATGCGCTTGGTTTCATCCCAATGGCCGCGAGGCGCTGTTTTCTTCCACGCATCTTGATCCTGGCCTGAAGGCGAAAGTGGAGCATGAGTTGGCGGAACGGAAGAATCCGGTCAAGGGCAAGTACTCTTGGAGCTATGATGAGCACTTCGACATTTTTGCGACGCCACTTCAGGGCGCGCCCGTTCATGAAGCGAAGCTCAAGCGGCTCACCAAGGAATTGGGCTACGACGCTGAAGCCAGCTACTCTCCGGACGGAAAGAAGATCGTCTTTGCGTCCAACCGCACCGGTTATTCAGAGAAATTGTCCGAGGCCGACGCCAAGCTGTTCCAGCAAGACGCCTCTTACATGATGGAAATTTATTTGATGAACGCCGACGGGAGCGGGGTGGAGCGCCTCACGCGATCTCCCGGTTACGATGGTGGGCCGTTCTTTTCGGCCGATGGCACGCAGATCACTTGGCGGCGCTTTGCGCCCAACGGGGCCTATGCCGAGATCATGGTCATGGACTTGAAGACTCGTGAGGAGCGACAGCTCACGCGTTGGAAGGCGATGAGTTGGGCTCCGTACTTTCATCCGAGCGGAGATTACATCATCTTCACGTCCAACAAGCTGGGTTACTCCAACTTCGAACTTTTCATCGTCGACACAGCCGGCACACGTGAACCGGTTCGCGTCTCGTTTCTTGAAGGCTTTGACGGCTTGCCGGTCTTTACACCAGACGGGCAGTCGCTTTCGTGGACTCGGCGAGATGAAAAAGGTGAGTCGCAAATTCATTTTGCCGATTGGTCGGACGCTCTGGCGCGAAAGTCGTTGGGCTTAAAGCCCGCGGCTCCGCTATGGGGAAGCGATGATGTGACGCCTCGTGAACTTCGGGCGTGGGTGGAATATTTGGCTGCGCCTGAGTTTCGTGGGCGGCCCAGTGGCAGTGATGAGGAAAAGCAAATCGCTGAGCAGTTGGCGCTTCGTCTCAAGGAACTTGGTTTGAAGCCGGCGCAAGGTCAGCAGTTCGTGCAAGAGTTTGAGTTTGTCAGTGGTGTTGAACTGGGGGCTGCGAATCGGGCGCGACTTCGACTCGCGGGGAAGGCCGAGGATCTGCAGGTCGGTCGTGATTGGATGCCACTTTCTTTGTCAAAAGTTGGCGAACAAATGGAAGCCGCAATGATCTTTGTGGGTCATGGCATTGTGGCTCCGGCAGGAGAAGGTCAAGCGGCCTTTGACAGCTATCAGGGTCTGGATGTGAACGGACGATGGGCTGTGGCCTTGGCCGACTTGCCTCAGAATGTGAGTCTCAAGCAGCGCTATCATCTCAACGTATGGGCACGACTTTCACAAAAGGCCATTGCCGCACGATCAAAGGGCGCGGTGGGTCTTGTGGTCTTAGATCCAACGGCGCGCGAAGTGTCGCGAGTTCTCAAATTCGACGGCGCAAGTGACGTCGGAATTCCGGTGATCACACTGTCATGGGCGACAGCTCAGCGCATGTTGAAAGATGTCGATTTGAAGTCCCTGCAGGAGCGAGCCGATCGAGGTGAGGTCGGCGTCGTCAATGAGCCGAAGGCCAGTCTGGGTGTGAAAGTGGATTTGCAGTTGAAGCGATCGACAGGGCGAAACGTGCTCGCCAAGTTGCCGGGCCGTCGCTCGCAACTTCCACCCGTCGTGGTCGGTGGTCACATGGATCACTTAGGTTTGGGCGAGGTGGGCGGAAGCTTGAGTCGTGGCGATGAAGTGGGAAAGCCTCACGTCGGTGCGGATGACAATGCTTCGGGAGTCGCGGCCATTTTGCAAGTCGCTCAAGCTCTGAAGGCGGGAAAGACGCTCGATCGCGATGTGATCTTCGGCTTTTGGAGCGCGGAAGAGATTGGCGTTTTGGGTTCGACGCAGGCGATGAAGTCGTGGCAGGGGCCTCGGCCTTTGGCGTATTTGAATTTGGATATGGTGGGTCGTCTTGAAGCTGGGCAAGCTCTACAGATTCAGGGCTTGGCTTCGAGCCGCGAGTGGCGGCCTTGGTTTGAGGCTCGTCAGGCAAGGCGCGTGCTACAAAGCGATGCGCTGAATCTCGCCCTTCAAGATGATCCGTATCTGCCGACCGACGCCGTCGTGTTCTACACAAGCGAAGTGCCAGTGCTCAGTTTCTTTACCGGCTCACACGCGGATTACCATCGTCCCAGCGATACGCCGGAGAAACTCAACTACCAAGGCTTGCGACAAGTGGCTTTGGAAGTGGAGGCGGTCACCAAGGCCTTGGCTTCCCAAGAGCTTCAGCCGAAGTATCAAAAGGTCGAAGGTCAGTCGCGTATGAATCAGCAGCGAAGCTTTCGACTCTATTTGGGCACGGTGCCGGATTACGCACAAGAAGGTGTCAAGGGTGTGCGGATCACAGGTACGCAAAAGGCTTCGCCGGCGGAGAAGGCGGGGCTTAAGAGCGGAGATGTGATCATTGAATTGGGCGGCATTCAAATTGAGAGCATTTACGATTATGTGTATTGCCTCCAAGCGCTCAAAGCCGACGAGACGGTGCCGGTCAAAGTTCGTCGCGAGGGTCGCCTCGTGGAACTCAAGATCACGCCGCAGCTGAAGTCATCAAGCTCGGCGCACTAAGTTGGGCATCGGCGTAGTGCCGGGGTGAACATCGAGGCGGCTGGCTCATGGAAACGTGGGAAGCTCCTCGATGCTCACGCTTTCGATGCGGACCTCGGCGTCCTCGACATAAAGCCCGATCGGACCCACGTGATCATAGAGGGCATCGGGCCAAGTTTGATCCTGGAAATTGACGACCTCTTTGCCGTCCACCCAGATCCTCACGCCAAAATAGCCGCGCTCCAGTTCCAGTCGATGTCGACCCAGCTGTGTGGCGGTGGCCTGAGTGAAGAGAAAGTGCTGTTCGACGGAGCCAAACATTCGCCCGAGCTCCACGCCATTGGTTTTGTAGGCGAAGTAATTGGATTGCTTGCTGGGCGCACGCAAGGCTGGGTTCTGTGAGGGGCTCACTTCCTTATAGTTGAAGGCGATCCAAAACACTTCCCAGGGATTGGGTTGATTCAGTCGGAGCTGCCGAACATGTTGGTAATCCACCCGAAGCCGAAAGTATTGATGTTGGCTACGACTCAAAAGTAGAGCGGCGTGAGTTTCCGAAGCCAGTTGCGCGGAGCGAGGCCGCAGGCGAATTTGCCCCGGCGAAAAATCGACTTGTCCAAAACCATCCGAGCGAGTTTGCCAATGCCCAGCCTCCAGCGGCAGAGAGGTGAGTTTCCATCCGGACGGAGACATCGGTTTTCGCGAGTTCAAACTCTGACAGCTCGCGAGCAGCGAGCAACACATCAAGATCAGAATCCAAGAGGCTCTTTGTCGATTCTCTTTGGTCAGCATGTGTTTGATCGCATCAATTCCAAGCTTGGAAATGCAAGAAGTTTAATTTTGCTCGCATCTTAAATTGGGAATCTCTGCGGATTCACGCCACTTGAGCCGCCACAAACTGAGACGCGTGTGTCGATGCAGATTTGCGGGCTTTAGATCCTCAGCGAAGTGCCGATGAGAGTCTTGCCTGGCGTTGTAGCCACGCCCTCAGGGCGGGACAGCGGTAAGAGGTTCGAAACTCGTCGCAGGCAATACACAAGGGGGGCGTGTGCGGAATGATGGCCAATTGTACCCGCGGCTAGAACTTCGAGCTGAATCTGAGCGAGGTCCTCCGTAAACGCGAAGCCGATTCCAGAAATTGGCCGAAAAAAAACGCCGGAATAGGTCCGGCGTTTTGCATTTTGCGAGGTCGTGAAGATCACATTCTACGGAAGTGATCGATGACCACGGACTCAGTCTCCGGCTTGCCGACCGGCGAGAAGCCGAGATCGCGAAGGCCGGCGCGCGCCGGATCAACCTGAATGTCCCAGAACACCACGCCTTCAAACCAGCCCCAATTGGCTTGTGCAAAGCTTTGCAGCAAGGCTTCGTAGGAAGCGGCTTGATGAGTGATGTTCAAAACACCACTGGAGCCCGCGTAGTTAAACGGCTCGATGAAACCCTTCTCAACACTTCGATAGCCCACCTCTTTGAGAATCATCTTCTTCTCGATGTTGGTGACCAGTGAGATCTCCAGCAATGAAGTGTCGAGCTGCGTGGCGTACACGTCGGATCGTGTTTTGAGTTGGCCAACCAAGGACGCGTAGTCGGTGGCAATCGAATCCGCGGGCGAGGCCAAGCTTCGATACATGTCGATGCCGACAGCGTCGAGCTCGGTCCAGAACTGCACAAGATCCTTCCAGATCTTCAACTGTGCGGGATCCGTGGGGCTTGCGAGGTCCACCAGGCGATATCGCCAACGCTCAAGCTCGCCACCGGATCGCGCAAAGCCCGACTCCGTGTTGGAGTCATCCGTGAAGTTGATGTCGTACATCAAACGCGAGCTGGGGAGTTTGGCGCGCACATAGCGAAGCAGTTCGAGCCAGCGACCGGGAAATCCATACGGCTGAGCCTTCCACTGATCTTCAATTCCCACCGTCATGGAGTAGAGCTCGGCGCCAATGGTGAACTCTTCAGCTTTCGCCAAGCGCGCGATGGCAATGTATTGATCCAAGAAAGTTCGGAAGCTTTCAAACCATCGGTCGGGATCCGCAGGTTGAATGTTGCCATGCCACCAAACCTTGCTGGTACCGTCGGCCAACTGCTCGATGTAGGGAAATTCACCGCGCGGACCAAAGACGAAAAAGATCGGTCGAATGCCAACCGTGAGGCCTTGTTGGCGAATGTAGTTCGACAAGCGAACGATGCGACGAGCTTCGTTCGCGCGATCCGCAGGGGGCGTCATCGGCACAACCTCATTGGAGTAGGGGCCGACCATCTTGCCGCGCACATTGAGAATGACGTGGTTGGAGCCCAAGCGCTTCGCCTCATCGACAGCCCGCATGGCATCTGTCGCCGCTTGGCCGGGAGCCGAGGCGTCGTACACATAGCCTTCGCTCTCTGACAAATTGAAGCCTTTAACTCGCGCCTCTGCGGACTCGCCCAACATTAAGATCATGGCGAAGACCGACCACAGAAGGTGCGGCAGGTTGATCCTCAGAGCTGGGATGAATGTTCGTCCGAGCTTGGTCTGTCGTGAATCCTTGTTCTGAGTGTGTTTCACTGTCTGACTCCTCATTTCACTTTCTTGAGTTTGAACGATGGCACGGTCAGGCCTCGCGCACCAGAAATCAATTGTCCTTCGAGATCGTCGCCGCGGCGTACGGCTCGCAACTGAATCCAGCTGGTTTGTGGTAATCGACCTGTCGTGAGATAGATGACGGCATTCTTTCCATGTGTTCCGGTCTGAAAATCAATCCAAACACCTGCAGGGCCGCGCAAACGCCCGAGCGAGTACGAACCAAATCGCGTGATGCTGAGCTCGACTTGCCAGACTTGGCCCGTGGCGAATCGCATTTCGCCTCGGTACTCACCGTCGGTCGGTACGGCCTGCGGCGTTTCCTCGGGGAAGAAGGACGTGAAGGTTCCGACTCTTCGGCCTCGAAGCTTGGACCACGCTGGCTGCGAGAGGGGATCGTCGACTTCGATCTCGCCTTGGGCGTTGACGGTGAATGAGATCATCGGATTCGGGGACGCGTCGAGATCCGGCTCGCGCTGGCTGGCAAAGAATTTTTGTCGGTCCATGTCGAAGGTGACATTGAAGAAACCTTTCGTCGCATGACCACCATCAAAACCCAAAGCCGCGTACAACATGTTGTTTCGCGCATAGACGATCGACATCTCAAATTTCGTTCCGTCGCCCGCCTCGAGGCGATAGTAGCCCTCAAGTCCAAGGTTTCGACCTTGAATGGGGGCTGCCGCGCGGCCCAATTGGCGCGTGAGTTCGGTCGCCTCGCGAGTCAGACCGCTGCTCTCCAGCTTTTGAATCAGCGCACGGCCAAGATCCAAATAGTGAGGCGCATAGCTTTGTGAAGGTGTCTTATCGACATTCACAAAGTTGGTGGCCAAGCCCTGCAGATGCGTGGGGCGAAGCCGATCCAGCATCGCGGTGAATTGTGGCATCGGCCAAACTCGCTCCACTTCGATGGAGCGCAAGATCAACTCCATCGCAGTCTGTCCCCAAGCGGCGGGCACATAGCTCGGCAGCGCCAAAGTCTCGCGCGCCATTTTGTCGCCAATCGACATCAGCCGATCAGCGATGGATTCCAGTGGCAAGTGCTCGGTGATGAGTTGTTCTTGAAGAAACTCAATCGCATCTAGATATGTGGAAGGCGTGTTGAGGCGTGCGGTCCAAGCTCGAGCCTCCGCATCGCTGGCAGCGGCCTTAAAAAATCTGAGCGCAATCCCTGAGATCAGCTCGCGCGAATTTTGCGCGACATCGGGGCGATTTGGGAAGCGGACTTCGGTAGGAAGTAAGATCACCTCGAGGTTTTGCGCCAGGCGTTCAAGTCGTGTGTTCATGGTGCGAGGATCTCTGGCCAAAAGAGTCATTTCGTTGAGCGCTCGCGTCCACACATCGGCATCCGCATAGCGAAAGTAAAGTTCCACATCGGCTTGAGTCCGCTGCGAGAGATCCATCCAGCGAATGCCATGAGCGACCAAGCGCAGACCCGTCATCTCGACGCCCTTAGGATAGACCGCATCCAACTGAAAGCGCTGCGCGAGAACTTCAAATTCCGGCAAGAGCTTAAAGTAAGAATCGAAAGTCGCCGGGTCGCGAAACTCTTGTACGTTTTGCTGCAGATCGAGCAGCGCATCGCGAAGTCCGGCTCGGTTCTTCTGTGCTTGTGCAAGTAATGTTGCGGGCGGAGGAAGCGCCAGCGCGGCCGAGGCCAGCGGCGCATAGCCTGCAAGCAATGACATGGCACTGATCAGCACCAGAGCAGATTGACGGACCGAACGCGGGACGAAACGAAGCGGACTCATGGCGAGCCTCCGGGTAGTGATGGAGGCAAGCCTCCGGATCGAACAGGAGGCGAACCTCCAGAACGGTACAAGGGAACGGGCTGGGACGAAGGAAGTGGAAAGTTAAAGTCGCGAACCAGCGGTTCGGGTCGAATCGGTCGATCATTGGCCTTCGCCCAAGCATCGAGATCGACGAACTCGTAACCGAGTTTTTTGATCTCCTGAATCAGCCAACGAAGTTCGCCGGGATCGCCGGGGTAAGTGCCGCGTCCACCGCTCTCGATAGTTTGAATCAAGAACGGGTGATAGAAGAAAGACGCCCAAGCGTCACGAAGCACGAGGTTTCGGCGCGCATCGCGGACGATGTCTTGCACTGACCGAGTCCGCACCACATGCGGGCTGATGTAGGGCTGTGAGTTGCCGAGATTTTCCGGAATGATTCTTTGCCCATGCACATCCCCATAAATTTCCCAGGGAAAGAGTTGTCCGTTCCAACGTTCAAACTCGACATCGGCCTCGAGCGTGGCAAACCACTTGGCGCGGTTTTGTGCATTCTGCGGTCGTCGCGGGTCAAAGCGAAGATCGGCTTCATGTGTTGCGGCGATTTGTCCTCTCAGACGGTGATTGTAATAGATCACTCGTCCCATGTTCCATGGCATCACGCGCGCGAAGATCGCGTAATCGATACTGGACGCTTGATAGTGTGGTGTCACCCAAACTTGGGGCGAGATCCCTGCGGCCTGCAAGGTGTTCCAACCTTCTTCAAGTCGATCGACAAGCCAGGCCGGAGAGTCTTCAGGCAGAGGCGTCTGGGTGGTGGCGTCCCAAAATTCAAAGTCAGCGCCCGAGAGACCGTTGTGGGGATTCGGCAAGCGTCCGCGTTGATGTGTGACCCCATGCCAAATAAATGTGGCGTTCTCACTTTGCAGTCGACGAATCCACTGCATGAACGCGAAGTCTCGGTTCATCGGCACAAACTCTTCGTCGCGAGATCGGAGAGCGCGTTCGAGTGGGTCAAAGAAGATCGGAATCAGCGAAATTGTGATGGGGACTTTTTCGTCGCGCAGGACTTGGGCGATATCCTCAAGGTCCCAAAGCGGCGACTTGGGATGAACGTCTTCGATGCGCACGACGGCCGGTCGTTTGGCGTGTCGGGGCTGCTCATTGAGTAGATCATAGAGCAAATCGGCAAACACCAAGCTTCGATCCGACTCGTGCATGTAGCTCATGGCGATGTCGGCGATCAAAAATCGGTTTTTCTTGCGAATGGCGTAGGGAATCACTTCGCCCGTAGCGGAGTGTCGCACTTCAGCTAAGACATCCACATCTATTCGGTCTTCGGGCCGGGTGGCGGGACGCAAGCGGAGTTGTTCAAAGGCGGCACGAAACTCGGCCGAAGAATGCCAGTCCGTTGGATCCAGTTTCACATATTCGCCAAACTTCGGAAACACTTCGCCTTTATAGAGGACGTCGCGGAAGAAGCTGGGCGCACCGCTCGCGTCCAGCCTTCGCGTGTCGAGAGTGGTGAGCCCATCGTACTCAAAGCCGAACATTTCACCCAGCTTCGCGGACGGATACTTCCAGATGGAATAGCCCAACCACATCACTCGTGATTTGGTCCGGGCGAAGTCATCCAGAAAGCTCTGTGGAATTTGATTTTCAAAGTAGGAGCCGATGTAGATGTTGGCCTCACAACGATCCAACTCGCCCGGTTGGTAGAGCTCGATCGCCGATACGATTTGCTGCCACTGCGGAAAGTGTCCCAAGTAGTTTTGTGTGAAGAGCGCATAGGTTCGGCCCATCCAATACGCCGCGGGATTGCTCGACCGATCAAAGTAGATCTGCACGCAAGGCTTACGAGGTGTTGCGGCTTGCACCGAAGCGTTGAACGAGGAGTGTGTGAGAACGCCGACGCTCGTTAGAGCCAAGGCCAACTGCATAAGGCGATTGGGAAGTCGAGTTCGTGTCAGCTTCATGTCGAGGCCTCCGGCGGCGAGACTTGAGTCGTCTCGCGAGCGGTCTCGATCTTGGGCTGCGCCAAACCGAAGTCGGCGGGCAATTCATGCGTGGTCTTCACCCAGGCTGGAGCTCGTCCGTCTCGTTCGGCTTGTCGTGCCTGCTGGTAAGCGCGGAAGCTGGCGGCGAAGTTGAGAACATTGATCACGGGCAGTCGTAAAGCGCTCAAGGCCGAGGCTTTGGCGTCATGCACCCACCACACCGAGCGCATGCGATGTCCAACTCGCCAGAGCGCCATCAACAGGTTCAGACTCAAAAGTGCAAGCGCCACTTGATAGAGCATCAAAGTGTCTCGCTGCGCTTCAACAGCATCGACCATCGCGGCGGTCCAATCCATGGGCCAGATGACAGGTGCGAGCAAACGTGCCAGCAAACTTGCGCCAAGAAACATCATGCCAGCTAAGCCCAAGATCGCGACCAATGGGCCTTTGCGATCGCGCCAGAGAAAGTAACGACGAGTCCAAGGGCCCTCAAAGCGCAGCAAGCGTCGGCCTTGAATAACGATGCCGTGAATCCAGCGGCCCTTTTGTCGAACGGCGCGCTCCCAGCTCGACGGAAAGTATTCGCGAGTGGCGATGAAGTCGCGGACTTCACTGCGACGACCAGGCACTTTTCGCGCGATGTAGGCGCACTCAAAGCTTGAGGTAAAGCCCAGCTCTGCGGCCGTCATGCCGAGAATGTAGTCTTCGGTGAGTGAATCTTCGCGCAGCACTTGGCCTTGTTGGCGAGCCATCAAGGTCAGCACAAGTTTTCGGCTTAAGGCCGTGCCGACGCCGGCTGAAGGTAGTCCCGCTCGCAGGGCGTTTCGCACTAAGAGATCTTTTGTGTGAAGCTCAGCGAACTCATCCATATAGGTCGAGGCGACCCATTGATTCCCACCACGCGCAAAGGAGAAGACGGGAATCTGGATGAAGTCGGCGCGCTCGGCGGCGACATTAAACAGTCGGAGCGAGTGCGGATGTAAGACATCTTCGGAGTCGTGCATCGCGAAGAGTTCAAACTGAAGACCGAGTTCGGCTTCAAGACGGATGGCTTCGCGAAAGATCACGTTGAGCATTTGGCCCTTGGTGGTTGGACCTGGAAGCGGATTGGTGATCACGATCACGCGCGCACTTTCCTGAGCCATTCGCTCAGCGGCGGCGATCGTCTCGGGATCATTGGGATACACGCCGACAAAGAAAACGTAGCGAGAGTAATCGAGCCGCGACAAATTGCCGCGCAACATGCGGTCGATGACATCGGCCTCGTGCCAATTCGCCACCAAAATGGCGATCGGCTTTTCGGGAAGCTGTCGCCAAGCCGCGAGGTCAGCGTCAGTGAGGCGGCGAGGTCGCAAGCGGCGAAACCAAGCCTGCAAATCGATGTGCAGATCGTCCAAGGCGAAAATAGCCGTCACGGCCAAGAAGATCACGAGGGAAGCGAGGAAGCTGATCACTTCGCACCGCCTTGATCCCAAGCCCAAGTGAAAAACAGCGTCGCTTCCCAGCGGCGTCGAGAGTCGTCTTGGCCAAGCTGACTCTTGGCGAGAATCGGATAGGCCTCATGGACGCGAAGCTGCAGACCGCGAGTATCCGGATGAGTCGCGCTCACCCAGACCCACGCGCCACCTAAGCGCAGTTCGCGTCGATCTGTACCGAGATCAAGACTCGGCGCCACTTCTTGAAAGGCTTCAATACCAAGATCGATGGCATGCGTGCCTTTTGCGAATTGGCCAAGGCGCGCTCGGCGTAAGAGACGAACTTGTTCGCTATGAAAAGCATTTTCATCAAAACGAGGTGCGCGTCCCACTTGCAGATAAGCATCCAGAGCCCAAGTGCTCGAGGCTTGGGGTTGAATCTCCCACCAAAAGGCTCCAGCCAACAAAGCTCTCGGGTCGGCGCCACGAATGGAGTTTTCGGCGCGACTTTCGCGGTACCGATACTCAACTTGTCCGATCAAGCGCGCGAGCCACTGTGTGGCGCCGAGACTGTCACTCCAGAGATTTTCGCCACGAAGTCCTAGGAATGGCGAAGCGACTTGTTGGTGCGCGAGATTTGTTGGCCACTCTTGCGTGAGCACAGCACCCATCACAGGTGTGATGAGTTGATCGGCGAAGGCGGCGCGAAGTGTGGATTCGTGAAACCAGCCCGTGGGCCGATCGTTTCGCGATTCAGGACGTCCCACCACTTGGCTGAACCAGCTCACGCGCGCTTTCGAAGCGATCGCGGATTGCGATGTGATCTCATCGGCTGAAGCTTTGGAGCTGCTCGAATCAACATGTACGACAGAAAATTGTGTTGGCGCTTGGGCGTGTGATTCTGGGGCGCGCGATTCCATGGAATTTTCAATCGCAGGTTCAGCCGCAATCGCGATCGCGGCATTGAAACCCGTCGAGAGTAAGACGACAAAAGTGCTTGCGATGAGCTGCATGAGAGGCCTGTGGCCTCGGCCAACTTCGGCGTTTGGATCTTGAACAAAGATGGAAAACTTGCTCGGCCGAATCCAGCAAAATGGCGGCAAATCGAATTGGATTCGGAAGCGTTTGAGACTCAGGCCGGCCACCTTTCCGCGGGCGTGCGAGCCTTGCGTTTTTAGCAGATACGAAGTAGTTTGTTAACCGGTTTGAAACATTTCATTGAGCTGATCCTAAGGTTTATAGGCTCAGATCGAATGAGGAATGTTTAGTCCGTAAAATGACGATGGAGAGCGAATAAACGGGTGCCCGAGCTTGGGCGCCGTGGGTGTGGCGATGGTGCTGAGAAACGATGGCTCTCCGTCTTCTGATTCCGATTCTCAATTGGCCACGAAAGACGCGGCTTCTGCTCGAAAAATTGATTTCGTATTTGGCACAAGGCCCGAGGCCGTCAAACTTTCCGTGCCAATCTTGCGAGCCAAACTGGATCCACGCTTTCAGGTTCGAGTGATCTCGACGGGGCAGCATCGCGAGATGATGCGACCGCTGCTGGATTTTTTTGGTGTGCAGCCGGATTTAGATTTGAATCTCATGCAGCCGGGGCAGGATCTCGCATCACTATTGAGTCGAAGCGTGCAAGAGCTGCAAAAAGTTTGGCAACAGGCTCGACCGGATTTGGTGTGCGTACAAGGTGATACGACGACTTGTGCGGCGGCGGCCTTGGCCGCGTTTTACATGCAGATTCCTGTGGCACATGTTGAAGCGGGTTTACGAACCGGTGACTTGCAGTCTCCATTTCCTGAAGAGTTCAACCGGCGTCTCGTGGCGCTCAGTGCGCACTGGCATTTTGCACCGACGGAACTCGCCGCGCGAAATTTGCGTGCGGAAGGTATCGCGAAGGAACGAATTTGGATCACCGGCAATACGGGCATCGATGCGCTTCTCAATGTTCGAGATCGCCTCCGCGCCGATGCGCTCTGGCAGGATCGAATCGCGACGAAGTATCCCTTGATTCAGCGGGCTCGGAGCGAAGGGCGAAAGCTTGTGCTCCTGACCATGCATCGCCGTGAGAGTTTTGGCCCCAAGATGCAGGAAGTTTTTCTGGCGGCGGAGACTTTGGCGGCTCGCGAAGATGTCGTGTTCGTTTTCCCAGCGCATCGGAATCCCGCTGTTCAACAAGCCCTACAGAATCGCGGTGAGGCTTGGTCGCGTGTCGTGGTGATCGAACCCATGGATTACATCGAGTTCGTCTGGCTGATGGATGCCGCTGAATTTGTGATGACGGATTCAGGTGGTGTGCAAGAAGAAGCGCCGTCTTTGAATTTGCCGGTGATGATTCTGCGAGAAGAGACGGAGCGCCAAGAGGCTGTTGATTCACAAACCGCGGTTCTTGTGGGCACGCGACGTGAAGCCATTGAGCGCCAAGCCAGTCAGTGGCTCGATCATCCCGAAACTTGCGAGGCCTATCGCCGGCGTGCCAACCCGTTTGGCGACGGACGCGCCTCAGCTCGCCTGTTGAATGTGTTGGCTCAATCAGGATCGAGTGAGAATGCGATCGACATCAATGATGTCGCGGTGTCGTTTAGAAGCGAAAGCCACTCGACACCAGCATCACATATTGATGTTGGCTCTTCGGCACCGTGATGAGTGCGTCGCCAATTCGTTGCACGCTGGTGCCGCGACCGCCTGAATAAAATCCGCCAAAAGTTGTGAAGGTGTTGGGCGAAGTTGCGTAGCGCAAGTTTGCCGACCATCCAAGTTGATCGACCTGATCGCCAGTGCGTTCGATGGGTTGGTCGCTTGGTCCTTCGTGTGTGGATCGGTTTGTGTACGCACCCAAGCGAAAAGTCCATTTGGCGTCGAGCTTGTTTTCATAGCCAAAGGCGATATTGGTCATGCGCCGAAAGTATGTGCGCTCCGCTCCCGAGCTCTGATCCATGTCGCGATAGTCGACCTCGTCCTGAAACTGCAAATCCACCGAGAAAACTTCTCTGCCATTGGGATGCTGCCAGCCCAAACCGACAGCGAGGCGTGAGGGCACGCGATCGCGAGCGCTGACTCGCGATTCAGCGATTCGCGTGGTGGTGTCGGTTGATGCGACGGTGCGTGATCGCGAGTACGTGGCTTCGCCACTATAGGGGAGTGAAGGAGGGCGAAGCGAAACTCCCCAGCGCCAGGAGCCTTGCTCAAGCTGCCATCCCAAAATGCCGACCACGGAGTTGGCGACCAAATATTTTTCTTCAAGCGTGATCACCGTTGAAGCTCCGGTACCACTGCGATCCGTCGCCGTACGATGCAGACTTCGGGCGGTGTAATAGAGCGAAACGCCAACGGACTGACGACTTCCTTCGCCAAACGGTGAGCTCAATTCCCGAGCTGCGCTGGCGCCCACCCAAATGGACTCGTCGGTTTGTGAGAGCGTGGCATTGACTTGCGAGTCCGAGCGCAGAACGCCGGAAAATTGCTCGTGATCGGGGACGATGATGCTCATCGCGAAGACCAGATCGCGCCAATTGGTGAGAGCTGAGGATGAGATCGGCACGGATCTGAAGAAGCCTCGATTGATGCGTTCGGGGCTTTCGAGCTTTTGATCTTGCTCGCCGATCTGTGTGTTGCTTCGAACGTAAGCGGACGCCGAAGCTGAGACGCCGGGAGCGGCATCAAACACTAAGCCACCGGGATTGTAGTAGGGGAGAGCGGCGGGATCACCGCTAAGCGCTGTGAACGCGCCACCCATGCCGGCGGCTCGTTCGCCTAAGAGCAATGAGTTCGGATTGCTGAAGGCCGCAAGTGCCGGCGGATGAAACAGAAAGAGCCCGGCCATGATCGCCAGGCCACGGCGCAAGTTGGGGGATTTCACTTCTCGAGGTCCGTCGGACCAAAGATCTACAGTCCGCAATCAAATCCCAAGCCCGTGAGCTTTTCCGAAAATTCCGTGGCTTTCATCTCACAGTAGCCTTCTTGGGCTTGGGCTGAGTAGATCACCTTTTCGCCATCGGCTTTTTTGTAGACAACCTCGCAAGGAACCTTTTTGCCAGATTCCAGGCTCTTGATGCGAATTTCGCGAACCTCCTGTCCGCTTTGACTCTTGCAGCGAATGACTTCGCCGGCTCCGGCGTTTGCTCCCGAGGTGGCACCTGTCGTCGACGCCGCAGGTGAGGTGTTCGACTCTTGGCTTGTCGCGATCACCGATGTGCTGGCCGTCGCCCAGCAAGCGGCCATGAGGCAAAGAGTGCTGAATTTCATAGCGGGGGTGAACCGATGGGCGAGGCGGGATTGATGCGACTGCGACTGCGACTGCGACCGCGACTGGGGCTGCTTAGATTTTGCTGTCATTGAATTTGGTGAATTGGGAGAAACTGGAGTGTTCAGAAATTTCAGCATGGGGCTCCTCGCCGTCATCAGTTTGTCGTGTTCTTCCTCGACCTTAGCTTTTGATGTTGCTCTAAGAGTGTGGAAGACGTGGGCCTTGCAAGCAAGCGTGCGCGGCGCTGCGGCAGTAGACGAAGCCCGTCGGGATGGTTTAGCGTCAGTTCATGCAGATCGACGTCATTGAGCTCCTTCTCACGGTTTTCACTTACTTCATTCCCATGTTGTTCTCGATCTGCGTGCACGAAGCCGCCCATGCTTGGGCCGCTAAGCAATGCGGTGATCGAACCGCCGAACATATGGGGCGACTGACCTTGAATCCGGTGGCGCATGCGGATCCGATCGGCACGGTGATCTTGCCGATTGCGGGCATACTGCTTCCAAAGTTGTCGGGTGGGGCCTTGCCGATCGGCCTATTGGGTTGGGCGAAGCCGGTACCTTACAATCCGCGAAACCTTCGCAATCCGCGCAACGATGCCTTTTTCATTGCGGCGGCGGGGCCGGCCTCGAATCTCATCCTCGCGGTGATCGGCAGTTTCTTTGCCGCCATGGTGGCGATGGGAATTGGTGTTTCGAGCTTTGAACCCGAGCAAGTTCGCTTCATCACCCACTTTGCGATGATGTTTGTCGGCGTGAACTGCTCACTGGCGTTTTTCAACGTCTTGCCGTTTCCGCCTTTGGACGGCAGCAAAATGCTCGCGCGCTTTTTGCCGGTGCGCTGGTCAGAGTGGTTGGACGACAATCAGATGATGCTCGGCATGTTGTTGCTGTTCGTGTTCATGAGCCCACTTCGCCATGTGATCCTCTACCCGGCGGTGCAATTGGCCATGGGCTTAGTTTACGCTTGGGGCTGGATGTTTTCGCTGATGGGATGGGGCGCTCTATGAGTCAGGATTCAAAGTCGAGTGAAACAAAATCTTCAGTCGCTGCCGGCGAAGTGAAGTCTTCGGATTTGCAAATTGCGCGCGCGAGTGAAAAGCCAGCGCCCGGCTCACTCATCATGAGCGGCATGCGCTCCACGCATCATCTGCACATCGGAAATTTTCATGGCGCTTTGAAGCAGTGGCTGGATTTGCAGAAAGATTATCGTGGATTTTATGGCGTGATGAATTGGCATGCGATGACCTCGCGCTATAAAGAGCCGCATGAAGTGCAGCGCTTTGCGCGCGAAATCTTCGCTGAGTGGATCGCCTGGGGCTTGGATCACGAAAAGAACGTCATCTTCATCCAAAGCGAAGTGCCGGAGCATATTGAACTGAATATGTTCTTCATGATGCTGACGCCCATGTCGTGGCTGGAGCGCGTGCCCACGTGGAAGGACGCCGAAGAAGATGCCAAGGCAACGGATACGCATAACCTGGGCCGCTTCATGTATCCGGTTCTGCAAGCTGCTGATATTGCCATCTATCGAGGCACGCATGTGCCGATTGGCCAAGATCAGATTCCGCATCTTGAGCTTTCGCGGGAAATCATTCGTCGATTCAATTTCCTCTATGGCGGAAATCTGCCTGAGCCGAAGCCGATCTTCAGTGAGACCCCGACCTTGATGGGTTCCGATGGTCGCAAAATGTCGAAGTCCTACAACAATGCGTTCAATCTCACGCAAGAACCCGATGAGGTCTCCAAGACTTTGCGGCTGATGCCGACAGATCCGGCGCGAGTTCGCCGCAATGATCCCGGTGAGCCGACCAAGTGCGCGGTCTATAGCTTTCACAAACTTTACTCCAAGGCTGAAGACCTCACTTGGGTGGAAAGTGGTTGTCGCTCGGCCGGAATCGGTTGTGGAGATTGCAAAAAGAAGCTCGGCGAAAACATCGAAGCGCAGATGGCGGGGCCACGGGTTAAAAAGCGCGAGCTTTTAGAGAATCCCGCGCAGTTGGATCAGTTGATTGAAGATGGTTGCATGCGGGCTCGCAAAGAAGCGCGACGACAGCTTGAGGCGGTCAAAGAATGGACGGGCATTGGCATTTCCTACGATTACCCTTAAGCCGATCTGCTCAACGAATAGGAAATTGACGCAACCCCTCTTTGGCCGAGGCCAACGGCTCTGAAATCCAATCGGCATAAGGGTTTAGTGCCGACTCTTCGAGCAACTTAAAAAGAATTGTTGAACTGGACCTTCGGCCTTGTTTTGATTCGGGCTTGAGGGGGAATTCCATCCATGTTCGGCTCGCCGCGCTATCTTGTGCAGCTCCCGCATTTTGAAGGCCCATTGGCCCTCTTGCTCTATCTCATCCGCAAGGAAGAGATGGATATCTTCAACATCAATATTCATCACATCACCAAGCAGTATCTCGAGCACATTCGCTTGATGAAAGAGCTGGATCTTGAAGTGGCCGGTGAATTCGTCGCCATGGCGGCGACGCTCATTCACATCAAATCGCGTTTGTTACTCCCGCAATACGATGAACAGGGTGAGGTCGTTGAAGCTGAAGATCCGCGCCGTGAACTCGTGCAAAAGCTGCTCGATTATCAGATGTACCAAGAGGCGGCGAAGAAGCTCTATGATCGTCCGCTTTTGAACCGCGATGTGTGGGCGCGTGGCTTGCGAGAAGATCTTCGTAGTGACGAAGATGGCGGCATCATCATTGATGTCGAGCAGGGTGAGAACGGACTGTTCGGTCTGATCGCGGCTTACCGACGAGCGATGCGTAAGGCCGATCGACTGGTGCATCGTGTTCGTCCGAAGACCGAGTCCATCGCAGGGCGAGTGATGATGATCAAGGATCGATTGTTGGTCGGAGCTCGGGTGTTGCTCCGCGATCTTTTGCATGTCGGCGAAGCACCGATGCGCCATCAGCTGTTGATCACCTTTTTGTCCATGCTGGAATTGGGTCGTCTGGGATTTGTTTCACTCTTTCAGAATGAAACCTATGGCGACATTCACATCGAAACCAAAAAGCAGATTGAGCGCAACGTGCTGGAGCGCGTGCAAGAGTTCGACGCGCAAGATGCTGAGGCGGTGGCCGCCAGCATCATCCAAGAGGCGGCCGAGCAGGAGCTTCTTTCGGGACAAACTTCTTTGCAGGTGGATCTCTCGGGAGAGGCCGACGATGTCGCAGCTTCGCCTCAGCAGCACTTTGTCGACACGGTCATGGCCGCGGCCTCGAGTGATGAGCCTTTGCCGGAGCATGATGCGTCCTTGGAAGCTGCTCGGCAGGCCGTGGCCATGGAGTTGGATCAAGAGCTTGAAGCTGAGTTGACTGAAGCTGAGCGCGAGCTGGGTCTTGAGGCTTTGGATGTGGCGGTTGCCATGCCTGAGGCCGAGGTGCTTGCTGAGACTCATGTTGAAACTTTAGAGAGCTTGCCAAGTGAAGCGGCGAACAAGGATGGCGAGATTTTTGTCGCTGACTTAGGGACGGCCGCTGAAATTTCTGAATCGCCAATTTTGCCGGAGGTGGAATCGTGAGCGAAATCATCAAAGATCAAAAGCCTGCGAATGATCACCTCGACGCGAAGTCATCCTCGGATGAGGCGAACCAGCATGATTCTGCGACGAATGCGAATGTGCTTTCCGCCACGGAGTCGGCGGCTTTTGCATTGGCGGATCTCGATTTCATCGACGGCGCGGCGGCTCCCTATGAGCTTTCGCCCGCGATGACTTCCGAGTCGGAACAATCGGAGCAGTTGGAGAGATTGCAGAAGCTTGCGGCCGACGTCGCGGAAACTGTCGCGCAAAATGCCGAGAAGGATCTGGCAAGCGGCGCGGGTGGATCGGCTGAAGAGTCGGGCGAAGCCTCGTGGCTTGAGATTGCGCCGGAGAGCCGGATGATGGTGGGTGAAAGCGAGCAGCTTCCCATTCTGGGACTTGAAGAGCCGACGATGATCGAGGCCGATGAAGATTCGGAAGCTGAAGCCGAGGAGGCTCGCGAATTCATCGAACACGATCGATTGGTGTCTGTGCTCGAGTCCTTGCTGTTTTCGACCGACAAACCAGTGTCGGTAGCGACGATGAGGCAACTCTTCAAAGGTTCCAACATTCGCACCAAAGACATTCAGCAGGCGTTGGATTTGTTGGCGAGCGAATATGCCAGCTCACAGCGAGGTGTCACGCTGGAAGAGATCCATGGCGGCTATCAGTTGCGCACGAAGATCGACAACACCGAGTATCTCAAACGCTTGGCGAAGGTTCGTCCGTTCCGACTCTCTGGACCAGCGCTCGAAGTGATGGCGATTGTGGCTTACAAACAGCCGATCACCAAAGGTGAAGTGGATCAGATTCGTGGCGTGGAGTCCGGGCATCTTTTGCGTGCGCTCATGGATCGTGGCTTGGTGAACTTTGGCGAAAAGTCCGAATTGCCGGGCAAGCCGATGACCTATCTGACCACGCGGAAGTTCTTGGAGATTTTCGGCCTGAGGAATCTCAAAGAACTTCCAACGCTTTCGGAAATTGATGAATTGCTCCCCGATGGCATCGGCGATGAGGCGGATGAGGATAAAGAGAAGCTCTCCGATCTGACATCGGCCATGTCGAATGAGGTGAAGGGCACTTATTCCGAAGGCGAAGAGGAGTTGGAGGAAATCTCCAAGACCCTGCAGGTGATCGACACGACCTCGGAGTTTTTCGAGCAAGAAAAGCTGAGGCAGCGTTCCGAGCGCGATCGCGAACGTGCTCAAGATCTCCGAGAGCGGCTGGCGATTGGCGAGAGCCTCGAAGGTAAAGATGCGCGTTGGCTTTCACGCTACGAAGCTCAGCTTGAGCGGGCTGCGCAAGCGGCTGAAGCGGGACAAGCTGTCTCGCAGGTCATTGTTGAGGATGAGGCCTCGGGTTCTGAGGCGACTGTGGGTGAGGCGTCGGAGACTTCAGCAGCAAGTCTCGCTGAAAAAGGTGACATGCTGGCGGAATCCGTCGACGATTTGGAACAGGGGAACGTGGCCGACGACCAAATCGATGACCAAATCGATGACCAGAACGATGACCAGATCGACGAACTGACCGCGAAAATGGATTACGATGACACCGAAGCCGCCGGATTCGATGACATGGATGCAGATGATTCGGAAGTTGAAGGACGTGATCGCGACGCCGACGGGCGCGCTTAAGTTCGCCGCTTCTGGGTTCTTGCTCTACCATTTTGCAGCTGTGACTTTGTTTCCAATGGGGAACTCGATTCTTGTTCGCGAGTTCTCACCCTATTTCCGCGCCTATGTGAATCAGTTGGGCTTCAACACCACCTGGCAGTTTTTCTCGCCAGGTCCTAGCCCCACGTTTTACCTCGAGTATGTGATTGAAGATGCCGACGGCGTCGAGTCTGCGGAGGCCCACTACGTTCCCGAAAAGCGCGAAGGCTTTGGCTGGAGCGACTCCTACTCACGACGTCTGTATTCGATGCGCTACTTTGCTCTGGATCCTGAGCGTTTGGCCAAGTACCTCGTGCCGGTGCTGTGTCGCCGGCACCCCGAGGCCGCGTTCATCACCACTCGACAAGTGGTGAAGGAGCTCGAATCCCTGGATTCAGCTCGCTTGTCGAATGTCGATCAGTCGCAGTTTAGCGATTTTGGCGAGCGAAAAACTTTTCCGCCTCAACGACATGAGTGCGATCGAGCCGAGGCGACGCCATGAAGCTCCTCTCGCAATTTTCTGAAGCCGCGCGAAGTGCCTCTTCCTCATTCTGTGTCGGCCTTTGGAATTTGGGTTCGGCGTGGGAAATTTGGGCGCTTCGTGCGGGCGGTGGGGATCCGCGTTTAGCGATCTCGCTTTTTCGTTGGATGTTTGGTCTGACGTATTTGGTGAATGTGTCATTGCGAGCGATTTACGCCGCGGACTACTTCGGACCAGACAGCGGCGTGCCGGCCACTTCAGCGACTGAGCTTTTGCCGGAATATTTTCGACCGCTCTGGTCGCTGGCTCCTGAAACCTGGACCGGAGTTTGGCTTTGGCAGGGCGCGCTGCTGGTCTCGATTGTGTTATTGATCTTGGGAGTTCGCGTTCGCTGGATGGCGCTCATCGCCTTTGTCGCGCACTCCGCACTGGTGCAGAAGAACTACTCCATCGTGTACGGGGCCGATATCGTGTCGGGATTCTTCTTGTTTGCGCTGATCTTCATGGGCGGAGGCCAGCGATTGAAACCTCTGCGACCTCAGGCTTTGTCCGAGCTTGGTCAATCGCAGTGGGATCGCCTGTGGCAAAGTGTGGGTTGGCGCATGCTGCAGGTGCAGCTGTGTTTGATCTATGCGTACACCGGATTTGAAAAACTCAAGGGCAAGGAGTGGTGGGATCAGACCGCTCTTTGGCAAGTTCTGGGGAACGAACAGCTGATGATGTTTGATCTGAGTTTCTTGCGCGCGTGGCCGGCGCTCATTGGGCTGATGACGTGGGGGACGGTGCTGTTTGAGATCTACGCGCCTCTGACTTTGTGGTGGAAGGGGACGCGCAAGTGGACCGTCATCGTCGGTTGGGGATTGCACCTCGGCATTGGCCTGACGATGGGGCTTTGGTTTTTCTCGCTCACCATGATGTCGGCTTATTTGTTGTTCCTTGATCCGAAGTGGCTTGAAGGACTGCATGAAAAGTTTTTGATGCGAAGACATCGAAAGCCTGCACGCGGAGTGAGTCGATGAAAGCCAAAAGCGCTTGGGCCGGACTAGGGCTTTTGATTTTGCTGCTCGTCGTGTTGGAGCTTGGCGTGCAATGGGCAAGTTGGGATGCGAGATTTTTTCCAGCACCTTCGCGTGTTCTATCGCATCTATCGGATCTCGCGGATCAAGCTTTGTTTCGCGAGCATCTTCGCGCGAGTCTCTCGCGATGGGGTATGGGGCTTGGGTTGGCGGTGGGCATCAGCCTCGCCTTGATTGTTCTTGCCAGTCTTTGGGGTTGGGCAAGAGGCTTTCTCAACGCCTGCGCGGGACTTCTCTACCCGCTTCCTAAGTCGGCGATTTTTCCGATGTTCCTTTTGTTGTTCGGCATCGATGGCGCGGCCCATGTGGCGCTGATTGCCCTGGGCGCTCTGAGCTTGATCCTCGCCACTGTGCTCGCGGGTTTTCATCGTCTCGAGGCCGCTGGCTACTTACCCCTCGCTCGCAATTTGCGATTGAGCCGCTGGCACACTTTGCGTTTTGTCAGCTTGCCCGGTCTGGTTCCCGACTTTGTGCAGGGGCTTAAACTTGGATCCAGCTATGCCTTGGTGCTCATGGTGGTGACGGAGATGATGATGACTCGCCAAGGTCTTGGCGTCATGCTTTGGGCGGCTTGGGACAATTTCCGAATCGTTGAGCTCTACAGTATTCTCTATTTGATCTGTTTTCTCGGCGTGGGAATTTTCGTGCTGATGGAAACTCTAGGCGAGTGGGCCATGGAGTTTCAGCGCGCGGTTTGATCCGCGCGCCGCCGTCAGCTGATTTTATTCGTCGGCCTCATCGCTGTCCTCAGTGGCCGAAGGGGCCAGATCAATCGGGGAGGCTTTGCCTCGGCGATCTTTTTGCTGAGAGCGCATGCGGCTGATTTGAGATGCGAGCCACTCGCCACCTTGGTGAACCCAGTAAATGTTGTTTTGATTGTGCTCTTGAATGAGTCGCAAGATCGCCCAGTAGGGACGCGCGTCGAGTTCATCGGCACCCACCATGAGAATGGACGAGTTGATCGCCTGGTATTGAGGTGGAAAGTCCAAGGTGAGCTTAGACTTGAGAAGGCTCTCGTAAGTCGTGCGCGGATCAAAGTGTCGGCCTAAATCCGTGGCCGCTGGGTTTTCAAAACTCGCGCGACCAAAGAACATGAAATTGTATTTGTCAAAATCGGGGTGATAAAGCAGCGACTCGGCACTCTCTTCGGCGCTTCGGAAGTCCATGACGATGATGTTCTTAGACGCCTTGGGGTCGCGCCTTCGTTCTTGCACCAATTGCCGGAGAACTGGCACCGTCAGACGCTTAAAGCGAGGGAGTACGCTCGGCGGAGGAACGGGATCAGCTTTCGGATCAAAGTTCGGCGCGCGGGCGATCAGTTTCAGGCGAACAAACGTCGACTTGTGCTCCGCCTTGCGGTTGGGGAAGTCGAGCATGAGTCTCAGATCTTGAATTGGAATTCGCAAGAGATTCGCATTCTCCTCATTCGCCTCTTCTAAAGACATGGTGAAAACATGTTCCACCTTAACTTGTCCTAAGGGGACAACGGCGGGCTGGCTATTCTCATAGGGGAAAAGATAAATTGGTCCCTCATGCCCGATCGCGAAACACTTGTTGGACGTGGCGCTCAAAATCAAAATCGACTGACCAGCCTGAAGCAGTTCCGCCTGTTTCTTCCCTAAGGTCCAATAGGTTTGCTTGTTGGCATTGGAAGTGTATTTGGTGCAACCCGGTGCTTGTTGGACTTGTCGCTCCAACATAAATGTGGACTGCGTGATTCGACTCCATTCGGCATCGCTGAATGGCGTGTAGCTGCCGAGCATCTCGTCGACTTTTTGAAGGCGCAGGAAGGAAAGCAACAACATGTTCTGTTGTTGCAACTCAAAAGGCGAGGCCTGCTCTTTGGAAACTTCGATTTGCGGAGCTCGTGCTGCTTGCCGGGCGGCGTTTTTGAGCCAGAGTGCGCGGCCGATTAATCCGAGACTGCCAAGAATGAGCAAGAGTAAGACGGCCTCGACGATCTTGATCCGACCGGCCTGGCTTAAGGCTTTAAGTTTTCCAGAACGTTTTAGCGAAGCGAAAGTGGAGCGTTGTTTCTCATTTTGCATGGGCAGCACCTCTCCTCGGCAATCGCATGTTGGCTGAACTCCATCAGGTTAGCCGACATTGTTCGCCGATTTCAATAGCCCCAACGTCTAAGCCGGAGCGGCCGTCGCCCCTCAAAGCTCATCGCCGGACGGATCTTCGCTAGGGACCTTAGATCTTGCGGCTCGTTGAGTTTTCCCCGAACGATCCAACAACTGAATTTCGCCCTTTGAATTTCGAATCGCCTGCGGCCAAGTGGACTCATCGACCATGCAGTCGATGCACGTCGTATTGATAAACTCACAACTCTCAAAATTTGCCCCGCGCAGACTCACGCGCTCCAGTTCGACATCTTGAAAACGGCAATTTTTAAACTGGGCGAACATAAACTTGGAGTGTCGAATCTTGAGGTCTTGAAATTCGACATCGTGAAACTGTGTGCGCATGAAGACACTTCCGTCGATTCGGGACTGAGAGATCTTGACTGCGCTCCAGAGCTGATAGGAGTTGTCGACTCTGTCCATAGTGATTGTGTGAAGTTGGACTTGCTTGAGCCTGAGGCCATAGGCCTCAAGCAAACGAAGTTCGCGTCCTGAGAAACTTGTGTTGATGATCTCCGAGCAAATTTCCCATTCCGGCGATGCAGCTCTCTGATGACATTTTTTAGTTAAGCGATCAAAGCGCTGAAGGGCTTGCTGAAATAGGCTCTGGGCCGCCCACGAGGTTTCGACTTGAAGAAAAGCAATTGCCGCAATTGTCAGAAGCGCGCGCCAAGCCTTGGCGGAGCGAGGTTGAATCAAAATGTGGCGAACCAAATTGAGACATGGGCTGAGCATGCTTGCAGTTTGAATTGCACCGGTATGGTCGGCCAAGTGAATTGCCCTTGGGAATTGAGAATAAAGAGTACTGAGATCATCCTGGACTTTGGCCGTGCCTCAGCCGGAAACATTTTTGACTTGAGGAAGTGATCTCAGCTTGAGTCAAAGTCGAGGTTGAACTGCAAAGATTCTTGGCAGTTTCCGGCATCTTGTGTCCATAATAGAAGGCGATTCTAAGATACTGATTTGTCAGAGTAAATGTGAAGAAACTGTTGGAGCATTTGCGTGGGCTGAGCAGGGAAGCCGAATGCGCACGAATGGTGTTTTGTTACGGAATGCACGTGATCTAAAGTCAGGAAGGTAGGGGAAATGACATCGACAAAGAATTTTTCAGCGATGTGGCCAAAGGCAATGGGGTTACTCACGGCGCTGTTTGCTGTCGGCATGAGTGGCTCAGTGGCCTCGGCCGATAAATCGGCACCGAGTGCACTCACACCAAAGACGATCCGCTGGGTGCTGGCGCATGAGCCGGTCCGCGTTTTTGAACGCGCAGCCAAGCAGTTCAAAGAACAAGTGGAGCGAGAATCTAAAGGTTCGCTTCGCGTTGAAGTTTTGACGGCGACTGAGTATGCGAAGAAGTACAAAGTGGACGCAAGCTTCATGCAAAATGGACTGATCAATGACGTTAAGCTCGTCCAGACAGGTCGGGCGGAGATGACTCAGACCTACACTTCTGAACTGGGTGGCCTAGATAAAAAGATTTGGGTTTTGGATCTGCCCTTTTTGTTCCGCGATCATGCGCATGCACAAGCCGTCCTCGAGGGACCGATTGGTCAGCGCCTTTTGGCGCGCTTGGATCGCGCGAAGATGAAGGCCTTTGCGTTCACCTACTCGGGCGGCTATCGCGTGATTTCTTCGCGCGAAAGAGGCATTGCGAGTGTCGAGGACTTCAAAGGCATGGCGATTCGCACTTCACCGAACCCGGTGGCGCAAGCGACGTTTAGACAGCTGGGCGCGAAGCCCGTTCCGATGCCGCATGATGAGGGCATTGAGCAGGTGAAGAAGGGTTCGATCATCGCCGCAGAAACGACGATCGCTCGCTTTGACGACGCTCAACAGAAAGCGACGCCGATCATGAACGACACTCAGCACAGCTTGTTTTTGACGACGATGCTGATGAACGGAAGCTTCTTTAAGCAGCTCTCGCCCGAGCATCAAGGCATCGTCGAGCGCGCGGCGGTCGCGGCGGCGCGAGCTGAGCGCGAAGATTCGCTGACGGACGAAGCTCAGCTTCGTTCTTCGTTCGCCAAGTCGGGCGTGAAAGTTGTTCGTCTGCCGGCCAGCGAAGTGGAGAAGATGCGTGAAAAGACGCGTCCGGTTTACAAGGAGTTTGAATCTGTATTCACGCCGGAGCTGATCGCCGAAATTCAGAACACAAAGGCCAACTGAGGCTTCTCTCGAGATCACATTGAAAACTTGAAACGCGCGGGCTTCTTCGGAAGCCCGTTTTTTATGGCGGAGCTGAAAAGTCCCCAGGGCTTGAGCAGCGAATGTTGCGAATCACCTCGTCCGTCCATTCCCGCGCGCCATCGATCAACATGTGCGAAGGATCAAAGGCCTTGGCTGTCGGAAGAAATTTTAGCCCAATCTGAAGCTCAGAGTGCTCTCGGGGGCGACGCTTATGAAGAGCGTGAAGATGCTCAGTGAAGGCCTTATGCCATTGATGGGTTTTCTCTGTGTTGAAGTCCTCAGAGAGAGGTCCGTAGACCTGTATGAGGCGGAGCTTGTGCGCTTCGGCCAGATCATAGATTTTCTCTAAGTAAAAATCTGTCAGCGGTAGGGCTTCGAATCCGGAAGCGTCGATGAGATGTTCGACCCACTGATTCCGGTCCTCTTGATAGGCCGAGTGTTGATCCGTCATGCCGGATAAAATGTGCCAGCCTTGGCTGCTCGTTAAGGACTCTCGAATTCGCGAAGTTCTCGCTCGAGTGATGGGATTGAAGACCGAGCGTTGAATCACATCCAACGGAATGCCTCCGTACCAAAAGCCGAGCAGACCCACGCGAAGTTCAAACTCGAATCGCGTCAGACCTTGCGCGGGTGGACTCGCCAATCTTTCAGAAGCTTGGCGGATTTCCTCCAGTGAGGCTTTGTCGAAGAGGCGAGTGTGCGGCAAGATCCACCATTGATCGCGGCGCAGATGCGCCCGCACTCCTCCGTAGGATAACCCGAGCAGAACGCATTTCGGGCGAGCGCCAGCATCCAGCCAACGCTTGAGCAAGTAGTAAGCTTCAGGAGAGCTGCTGCCGAACAAGGTGGAGGAAACGGCGAACTGCGAGAGCCGGGGTGTGGCGAAGTTCATGGCCATCGTCGAGTCGCCGAGGATCAAGTGGCGAAGGCGCTTCACTTGTTCGGATTGGCGCAATTGCGACTCAATGAAGTCGGCTTGAAATCCCGCTGAAATCACCCAGCGCTTTTTGAGTTCGAAGACGAGCTGATCGGCCAGAATCAGAATGCTGATGAGGCTCAGCGAGGCGATTAGACTGTAGAAAAAGTAGCGGCGTCGTTCCATCACATACTCAAGTAGGGAAGAGTTGGAGTTTTGGGGAATTGCGCCCAGATAAAAATCGATAAGAGCATGAGAATCACCACCAAGGCGAGGAGTGAGCGTCGAAGTGGACGGTTGATCCACGTCATCGCGCCGACCTCTTCATGGCTGTCGCGCCACTCTCCGGATGCGAACCAAAGTAAGCTTAGGGCGAGGTAGGCCTCCCACCGCCAAGGAGCCAACGCGAGAATTCGTTGGAGGTCCGCGCTGATTTGCCAATTGGCGATTTGGCCGAGTGAACTCAGAAAATGTCCCGGAGAAATGTGAAACAAGAGTGTCGGCCAGAACACAAACATCAACATGAGAAAGCCATGCATCGGCGTGAGCAATGGGCGAAGTTTGTGGGGCCAGGCTTGTGGACGAATTTGTGTTTCAAGTAGAACGCCTAGGCCTTGCCAAACTCCCATCAGGATCATGGCCCAACTCAGTTGATGCCAGAGTCCGAACAAGGCGAAGGACAACATCGCCGAAGCAAAGACGGCCATTTGCGTCGGGAATCGGCGAAGTGGTCCGTAGATCAGAGGTAGATAGACGTAGTCGCGAATCCAACTTGAGAGCGACACATGCCAGCGGCGCCAGAAATCCAATAGATTCTGGGCTGCAAACGGCTGGCGAAAGTTCAGCGGCAAGTCCAATCCCATGTGCGAGGCTGCGGCACGCGACAAATCATTTTGCGCGGCAAAGTCGTGATACAAACTCCACCGTAAAATCACCGCTGCGAACGCCCAGCCCCAAAAGCCCAAATTTTCGGAACTCTGCTGAGAGCTTTCAATCAGTGAAACTCCCCATGCGCCTAAAGGCACGGCGAGAACACATCGCCGAAAAATGGCCTGCACGGCGAAGACCAAGGCGTTGCTGGCATTCGACCATCGCCACTCTGGGGGAAGCGTCATGTGTTCGCGAAACTGCGGCCACCTTAGAATGGGGCCGGCCAAGAGCGTGGGAAAAAAGATGCTGAAATTCAGCCAATCCAACAGCGAGGTGGAAGAAGTTGCGGGAGTATTCGGTGGGGGAAGATGCGGATTGAGGCGATCCAGCACGCCGCCTAACTGCTGAAGGCAGAAAAACGAAAGCGCGAAATTGAGCCAGAGCGTGGACCAATCAAAGGCGGTCATGCTCTTGAGGGCCAAGAGTGGAGTTAGGGTGATGACGAATGAAAGTCCTCGCACAAGTCCGTTGGCGCCTTTGACTTGACCGTTGTTTGCCGTCTTTGCGCGATGGCCTTGCCACTGCAAGAGCTGGTGGTTGGCCAAGGCGACCAGCAAAAATATCAGTGCGGATTCGTGAAGCCAAATCGCAGCCAAGGCGATCTGAACGAGTAGCATCGCTAGCTTTCGCCGGCGGATCTGTTGGGCGTGCAAGCCAAATCCTGCAACAGCAAGCGCGAAGCTCAGCGTCCAGGCTGCGATGAGCATGGAGAGTGCATCAAGAAGTGGCATAGCTTATTGGACTCGCTTTTTTGTCGGACGTCACTGAATTGCTCACGCGCTGCATTTGATCAGGCAAGACTGCATCGGCGATGTCGGCGCCTTAGCTGGATCGGGCTGGCCAAAGAATCTCGGCGCTCTCCCAGTTGGATTGGGTCGCGCGCAAATCGGGTTTTCCGTTGGCAAGCAGAGGAAGGCGGCTCAGATAACGAATCTGCGATGGAAGCTTTTCGCGGCTGATTCGTCGACGCAAGTCTTCGTGAATTTCTTTGGCGAGTGTTTGGCGCTCCGTCGGATTCAGTTGCGCGTCTTTGAATGAAATCAACAAGCCCACATCATCACGATTTTCGCCTATGGCCAAAACCACGGCCCCGTCGAGATCTGCACGCTCGCTCAGAGTCAGTTCGATTTCCTCTGGTGCAACCTTGAGTCCGCCACGATTGATGATTCGTCCCGCTCGGCCGATCAGATGCAATTTGCCGGTCGAACTCCATTGGCCTTGGTCGCCCGTCGCATAGGCAAGGCGCTGAGTGCCGCTGATTTGCCGCAGGGGAAGGTGGCTCAGCTGCAGGCGAGGCTTGGCGATTTGCGATTCCGTAGTGAGCGTGACATATCCCAGCGCGAGCGCGTCGCTTTCTATCATAACCTCGCCTGCGGAGTTTTCGGATTGGGAAGCCTGATGCAAGTGGAATCGACTTCCAAACTCTTGTCCGTCACCAACGCCGGGTGCAGTTGGATCTTGCGGGTTCCAAGCTTGTGTGGAGACCCAACTTGCGGTCTCGGTGAGGCCATAAGCATGATGTAGTGAAACCGAAGCGCCTGAAGAGGTCGCTCCATGGTTGGTCCCACTCATGGCCCAATGCCAAAGATCTCTCCAGAGCGCAACGTGACTGGGCGCCGACGCGACTTGGATTCGTCGAAGCGATGAGGGTGCCGGTGCGCTCTTCATCATGAGTTTCCAAAGTCCAGGTGTGGCCGAGATGAACTGATGTGGCGAGGCCTTCATCCAAGATTTGAGATCTCGAATCCGATCAATGCTGAGACCAGGTGTCAGCGAGAGATGTGCGCCGCTATAGATCGCGCTCAGTACGACCCCGATGAGGCCGTGTCCGAAGTGCGTGGGCAATACGGCGAGAGTTTCTTGCCGATCTTGAAGCGGAATGCCGCGATCCAAACTTGCAAGTCGAGCGGCGAGACTGCGATGGCTATGAAGAACGGCCTTGGGTTGAGCCGAGGATCCCGAGGTGAGAAGAATGAGCGCCGGTGAGGGAACTGAGTGAGAAAGTCCGAGAATTTCAATTTCGTCTTCCGCGACCTCGAGATGGCGATCGACGGTTGAAGTCGGTAGGGCGCTCGGACTGAGAATGAAGTGGGGGCGAAGCCGAGTCAGATCCGCGTGGCGCTCATGCTCAGTCGCCGTTGGCGGGAGTGGGATGGCGATGGCGCCGCGACTCCAAACCGAAAACAAGTCCACCAAGAAGCTCATTGAGTTGCCATGTGTGAGGGCCACTCTCTGGCCGGCCTGAATGCCGATGTCCTTGAACTGCTTCGTGCGTTGTTCGATCTGCTGCAAAAGCTCCGAAGCGCCGACTCTTCGAGCGGGTTGCGATCCGAACAACTCGGAAACTGCAGTCGTGCAGTCCGGGCGCGCTAAGCGCTGAAGGAGATGTGCAAAGGCGTCATCCGTCATGTGAATCCTACTGTCTTGTGATGCTGTTCATTCCTTTGCTGCTTTCCTAGCCCTTTAATCCCTTAGCTCCCAGGGTCCCGACCCCGTCTTGGTCCGGGAATTGACATTCAAATGGGGGTCAAATTGAATGAACTTGAGCGATCAAGTGACTCTGTCGAAATGATGCCACGAAGTTGTTGGGTGCGCGCCAAATTTTCTTTCGGAAGGTGGGTTTTTGTGCAGTCGCCGAATTCCAAAGTTTGTTTTCCCAAGCGCGCTTTTGCGAGAATGAATACGTGGCGGCTTTTGCTGGCGAGCTCGCTGGCGCTGAGTGTCTTCCAGGCGTTGCCGATGCGAGCGGCTGAAGGCTTGGGGGGATCCAACAGTAAGGAAAGCAAAAGCGCGGCGAGCCAACAAACTTCGAGCCCGAAAACCGAAGCGGCGCTTTCGTTGGTGAAAATCGGATCGTCTCCTGCCGCAAGTTCGGCGGCCTTATTTTTGGCGGAAGACTTTGGCTATTATCGCGACGAAGGTTTGCGTGTTGAGTTTCAAATCTTTTCCGGCAGTACGGCTCCGATGGTGCCGCTGTTAGCTCGCGGCGAGCTGGATGTCGGCGGCGGAAATCTCACGGCTGGATTGTTTGCGGCGGCGGAGGAGAAGATTGAGGTCTTGATCGTTGCCGATAAGGGCTCGGTTCGAAAAAATGCTCAGTATTCGAAACTCATGGTGCGCGAAGACTTGGTGGCAAGCGGTCAGTATAAATCACCGCGCGATTTGAAGGGGCTTCGAATCGGATTGACTGCGACGGGCACATCACAAGAAGCCGCACTCGGCGTAATTCTAAAATCCGCCGGCCTAAAGCCCCAAGATGTGAGCCTGACCAAAGTGAGTTATGCCGATGCCAATCGTGGCTTCGAAGCCAAGAATCTCGATGCTGCCATGCAGATCGAGCCCTATGTCGCTGAAGCCCTCAAAGCAAAGTCGGCGCGTGATGTGGTGAGTGTCTTTGATGTGGTTCCCAATCACCAAAGTGCTGCGATTTTCTATTCGCCAAAGTTTGCTGCAGAGAAGACTGAGATCTCTAAGAAGTTTATGCGTGCCTATGTGCGAGCCTGCCGGGCTTACAATGAGGCCTTGGAAGCCGGACCTCAATCGGCTGAGTTTCAAAAGGTCATCGAGAGCTTGATGAAGTGGACAACGGTTAAGGATCGCGAAGTTTATGCTCGCATGCAGCCAGCGGGTTTAGAGCGAAATTGCCGCTTGAATATGGGCTCGCTCAAAGATGATGCGGCCTACTATGTGTCGCAAGGCTATTTGAAGTCGATGCCGGACCTCGGGCGGATTGCGCCGAGCCGATATGTGGATGAGGCCGTTGCGGACTTGGATCGAAAGCCAAAGCGGCCGAGCAAGGCCTCGGTGGAGCCGCCGTCGGCTGCGAAGACATCAAAGCGGCGCTAACTTGGGCATCATGAATCATACATTGGATGGGTGAGGATGAGCGTGAGCGACGAGCCGATGTCACAGATTAAGTCGAGCCTCGCTCAGGATTTCGCTCTTGAAGTTCATGAACTCAGCGTGGAGCTTGCCGGTAAGGCTGTGCTCAAGAAATTGAATCTCAAAGTTCGCCGCGGAGAATTCGTGGCCTTGCTGGGACGTAGCGGCTGCGGAAAGTCGACGCTACTCAAAGTGGCCGCCGGTGAACAAAGCCCAACTTCGGGACAGCTGCTCACGCCAAAGCGAGTTGGCTATGCCCAGCAAAGTTCGCCGCTATTTCCGTGGATGAGTGTGCTTCGAAATGTGGCCTTAGCCGGCGCTGCGGAAACGGATCGCGATCAACGTGAAGCGGACGCCTTACATATGCTTCAGGCTGTCGGACTCCAAGATCATGCCAGAAAGCGGCCGCACTCGATCAGTGGTGGGATGCGCACGCGAGCCACTTTGGTGCGTGCCTTCATGCCTCCGGCCGAGTTGGTGCTTTTGGATGAGCCTTTTGCCGCTCTCGACCCCGTGACCGCGTCCAACTTGTACGAAGTGACTTTGCAACTCTGGCGGGCGCGAGGCACAGCTGTCGTCCTCGTCACTCACAATTTTGATGAGGCGATGAGATTGGCGGATCGGATTTTGGTGATGAAACCTGATGGTTCAGGTTGGGCTTTGGATGAACGTTTACCCCAGCGAAGCGAAGTTCAGTTTGATCTGAGACGAGCTCGAAGCTTAGCTGAAGACCAACTCTGGAACAAACTCTGGATGGCCGTGGAAGGTGAACGTCAGGATGGCTGATCAGACTTGGATCAGCGGCCAATTCACCTGGGCGTTTCTGGCGATCGGTTTTGTCGCGCTGATTTTGAGTGTGGCGTTTCAACGCGCAGCTCTTCGTGTTTGGACATGGGCCTGGGTTTCAATAGGTGTTGCGCTCCTGAGTTTTGGTGTTGGGGCGATCGGACTGTTGGGTGTGGCGCTCGCCAATTTTGCCTTGATCGTTTTTTTCCAGCACAAGTCGAAGACCTATCAGAAAGTCGGGCTTTTGCTTTCAGCGGGAAGTTGTGCCCTGCCGATTCTTTTCATGCGTACCGAGCATTGGCCGCAATGGTGGCCCGTGGCTTGGGCTTTCTTTGGGTTGCAGCAGTGGGGAGCGGTCGTTGAGATTTTGCGACAGTCGAATTCAAACGAGTCAAAAGAGCGCGGCCTGACTCGATCGGATTTTAGGAATTGGCTGTGTTATTCGCTGTTCTTTCCATCGCTGTGGTCGGGACCCGTGCTTCGTTGGTCATTGTTTGTGAAGGAATTGGAATCGCCGTCACGTTTTAGTTTTGATCGGGGCATCAATGCGAGCCTCCTGTTTTTGCAAGGCTTGCTCATCAAGTTGAGTCTTGCGGTTCCGCTATGGATTCTCATTGGCGCAATCTATGAGTCGCTGCGGTCGGGGATCGCACCAAGTTGGACGCTTTGGTTGGGCTTAGGTTGGTTGGTTCGCTACGCACTGTGGGCGGAGATTGCTTCGCACACCGATGCGGCCCGCGCGAGCGCGCATTTGTTGGGTGTCAATTTGCCGATCAACTTCGATCGCCCGTTTGCGGCGACGACCTTAGCGGATTTTTGGCGCCGATGGCATATGTCGCTTTCGCAGTGGCTTCAGGATTTTGTCTTTTATCCTTTGTGGTTTGGTCGATGGCGCCGCTGGGGAAATTGGGGTTTGGCCGCGGCGCTACTTGGTACCTTTGCACTATTCGGTCTTTGGCATGGTTGGGGTTGGGTGTTTGTTGCTTTCGGGATTTGGAAGGGACTTGGCGTTCTCTTAGATCTTTTTGCTCATCGATCGATGGCCAAGGGTTTCAATGCCATGGGCGCAAGCGGCGCGGTGAAGCGTATTCGGCTTTTGGCGGATCGATTTTTGGCATTGGTGAGCCTGAGTCTGTTTGTGGCGGCACCTAGTTTTCTGATCGGGGCTTGGATGCTGAGTCCAGAATCAGCCCAGACCAATCCGTGGATGCAGATTGAGTTTGTGGCGACACAAATCTCACGGGCTTGGACTGAGACGAGTTGGGATTGGGGCAGTGTGACGGCTTCTGCGCCTTGGGTGGATCTCAGTAAAGAATTTGGCCGAGGTGGGATTGAGCGCCTCGCCGCTTGGATGATGGCGGTCGAGGTTTTTCAGCGCTTTCGTGAGCCAAGTCGATCGGGCACGGGCTTTGAGTCGTGGTCGCGCTCTCAAAAGCTCATGTACTTTGCTTTGATCATCTTGGGCATTTTGTTCATGAGCTATTCACCCACCAGCACGAGATCTATTTATGGCGAGTGATGTTTCGGCGAGAGGCGCAGATTCGCGCGCGGCAAACAAAGCTCAAGGTCGTGAACTGCGAAGGCATCGCGAGCTACGCGATTTGGTGAAGTTTGTTTCAGTCGCCGCGATTTTGATTTTGGGCTCATTGCTGGTCCTGCATTATTTGGCAAGAGCTTACCCCCTGCACACGCGGGATCGCTTTGCACAATGGGTGGAGTTTTACGAGGAAGTGAAGGCGAATCGGGCCAGCGTCGCCGAAGATTTGGATGTGCTGATTCTCGGGGATTCGCTGGCCGCCATGAACATCATGGTGCCCAGACTTCAGCCTCTCAGGGGATTTTCGTTGGCTCTCAGGGGCGCAACCCTCATCGAGAGCCGCTTCCTCTATGAGGACTTTGTTCGCCATTTTCCTGCGCCTCGCTGTGTGATGATCATGACTTCATATGGCGGCTATCGAGAGCATGTTCGAGATCGACATCTGCATCGTTATTTGAGCCACGGACTCTTGTCTTGGGATGAGTTGAATCGGCTCTACGATGCGAGTGCGAAATTTGGTGTCGAGCCGGCGGCCTCGCAATCGCGAGTCGGATTTCTCTGGTCGCATCGCTTGGAGCCGCAGTGGTTGCAGCCCGTTCGGGTGGATGCTTTTAGGAGATGGGTGTTTGATCCGGAGTTCATCGCGGATCGCGAGGCGCAGTGGTTCAATTTGTTTCACTTTCGTGGAGGTACGCCGACATCGGCGCAGAGACCCGGCGGCATTAAGAGTGATTTCTTCGATGCGTATCACGATTACCTCAATCGCGAATTTCAAATTGAGCCTATCTTGGATTCGGCGCTGTTGGAGATATTCGAAACGGCTCGTCGCACCGGCAGTCGAGTGCTGGTCGTGGGCCAGCCTCTTGCGGCTTCGCTTGAGTCAGAGGCCACGCGCGCTTGGACGGAGTCCTATGCTCAACACTTACAGCAACTGATTCCCGCCAATTTTCCGCACGTGAAGTTGCATGTGGTGCCGACCTTTTGGCCGAACGAACACTTCTCGGATGTCACGCATTTGCATCTGCAAGGGGCTTTGAAGTGGTCAGATGAGCTGAGAGAATTTGCCGAATCCCACTGCAAGCCCATTGAGCCGAATCAGTGAGCTTCGGCGATCAGTTGGAATTGCCTCGCGGAAGCTTCGGAATCAATCGAAGAATTTCATCGAAGCTTGTCATCGCGATGGCGGCATCCGCAGAAATTTCAAGTTGCAGATCCTCTTCAAGGCGCTGCAAGACTTCGACATGCTTGAGTGAATCCCAAGGCGGTACGCCGCGCTCCAGTTGGCGGCAATCGTCAGCTTGCCAGGACAAGCCTTGCGGCGCGAAAACTTGCTGAAAGATCGCGACGACTTGTTGGACATCAACCGATTGCGACATGACTTCAATGTTCGGCGAGGGCTCAACTCTTGGCAAGTCCTGAGGCCGACGCGCTTGGCGTCGAAGAGTGGTTGGGTGACGATTGAGATTGCGTGCTCTCGGCAATGGCGTCGGCGATGCGAACACCATCGCAAGCGGCACTCGTGATGCCGCCGGCGTAGCCCGCACCTTCGCCGGCCGGGTACAGGCCGGGATGAGAAATACTCTGTAAACTCAAATTGTCGCGTGTGACTCGAACCGGACAACTCGTTCGAGTCTCCATGCCGTAAAACTGCGCGTCCGCAGAGATGAAGCCACGCATTTTACCTTGGAAGATCTCCAAGGCTTCGCGCAGACGATCGCGAAGTGGCTTTGCGAGCAGCTCATCCAAACGAACCGCGACGGCACCTGAGGGCGAACTGCCTTTGAGCGCTGGGCCTGGGCGGCCATCGAGAAAGTCGGTGACTCTCTGAACGGGAAGGGCGTGGCCGCCGCCCGCTCTTTGCACAGCTTGAAATGCCGAAGTTTCGAGTTGGCGTCGGTAATCCAACCCGCCAAACAAATTCGCGCCGAAGTTCTTTTCGTGGTCCAAGCTCACGACGATCGCGGCATTGGCAAATGGTGAGTTGCGGTGATAATTCGACATGCCATTTGAAACCAAGGCGTCCGCCTCGGTTCCGCTCGAGAGCACATAGCCACCCGGGCACATGCAAAACGAATAAACGCCAATGCCGCTTTCGGAGTCGTGATGCGTGAGCTTATAGTTGGCTGCGCCGAGGGCCGGGTGCTTCCACGCGTCTCGGTATTGAATGCGATTGATGCTCTCCTGCGGGTGTTCGATGCGTAATCCAAGCGCGAAGCTTTTACCTTCCATCGCGACACCTTGCTCATGCAGACGGCGCAAAATGTCTTCGGCCGAATGTCCCGTCGCCAGCACCACGTGGTCGCTTCGCCATTCGCGCCCATCGCGAGTGCGCACGCCCACCACGCGTCGATTTTCAATGAGAAGCTCGGTCATTGGCGTGTCGAAGTGAATCTCAGCACCTTGGGCCAAAAGAAATTCGCGAAGTTTGGGAATCACGCGGCGAATTTTATCCGAGCCAACATGCGGGTTGCTGAGCCAGCGAATCTCCTCAGGCGCACCAAATCGCACCAGTCGATCCATCACATAGGGAATGTGCGGGGACTTAATGCGCGTGATGAGTTTGCCATCCGAGTAAAGTCCCGCCCCACCTTCGCCGATGCAAACGTTGTTGTCGGGATCCAGCTCTCCGTAGCGCCAGAATCGATTGATCTTGAGCATGCGCTTTTCGCCGACACTTCCGCGCTCCAGGATCACCGGCCGCACCCCGCGTTCAATCAAACGAATGGCCGCGAAAAGTCCGGCGGGTCCTGTGCCAATAATCAAGGGGCGAGCTTGGGAGCGAGGCCATTGTACCGGAGCGGGATCATAGGTCGGCGTCGTGGGTGTTTCTTGATTTTCAAAGACTTCGACCGAGTACACCCAATGCGGCACGCGCGCGCTTCGTCGCGCGTCCACGCTTTGCCGGAGCACGCGATGCGAAGAATACTGAGGGAAACGGCGTCGCAAAAGCTCCGTCAGGTCCTCATCAAGTTTCACTTCAAGATCGCGACAAATTTGGCTCACTGAGAGTCGATCTAAGGGTGCTTGGCCGCTTTGGTCAACGACTCCGCCCAGGAAGCAGTGACAAGTGCGGTGAAGGGTGGCAGGACATAAAAATATGTCACAACCCGAATCGAGCAAAGTCTTGAGTCTCCGTGAGCGTCTCAAAGAAAAGGCGATGGATTGGCTCATGCCCCATCTGCCAAAGGGCGAGCTTTCTCACCTCACCGGTCGGTTGGCGCACTTGGATCTGCCTCAGCCGCTTGCGCGTGTGAGTGTTCAGGCCTTCGCCGAGGCCTATGGCCTCAACATGCAGGAAGCTGAATTTCCCCTCGAGTACTACGCGAATGTCGGTGAGCTGTTTACGAGAAGGCTCAAGCCCGAGGCTCGGCCCCTGGGCCAAGGTGTCCTGCATCCCGCAGATGCGGTGATTCTGCAGGCTGGTCCGATCGGCGCGACTCTGGTGCAAGCCAAGGGCATTGATTACTCGCTGTCGCAACTGCTGGCTTCCGAGGCCGAGGCCGCGGAGTTTCAGGGCGGACTTTTTGTGAGTTACTATCTTTGCCCCACGGACTATCACCGCGTGCACGCAAGTTTCGACGGGCGACTCCTGAACACACGGCATATGCCGGGCGAGTTTTGGCCGGTGAACAGTTGGAGTGTGTCCAAAATTGAAAGCCTCTATGCGATCAACGAACGTGTGGCGATGAGTTTTGCGGCGAAAGCAGGGCGATGGACAGCGGTGATGATCGCGGCTACGAATGTCGGCAACATCAGTGCGACACTTTGCCCGGAGCTCTCTACGCGTCCGCGAGGCAAAAGGCGAAGTCTCAGGAATTTTCCAGGCGCGGATCGTGAAGTCGCTGCGGGCGATGAGATCGGAATTTTCCGCATGGGATCGAGTGTTGTGTTGCTGCTCGATGCTCAACTTTGTCGAAGCATGGAGCTGACGGAAGACAAACTTCGCGCACTGATCGGGAAGTCGACGCGAGTGAGGGCCAGCCTCTCGCCCTCCAACTCATAGCCTCGAGAGCTTAAGATTTTTTCTGCGTCTGTGTGGGCTTCGCCGCCTGAAGCAGATCGGCGAAGGTGCCCATACCTTTCTTAGGCGCCATATGCGCGCGCCAAGCGCCGTCATCGCGATCACCCGGAGGTGCGAGCGTGAGTTTTCTCGCCTCAAGGTCCATCTCGTCGACCATCACCTTGATGCTTTCGCCCTTTTTCTTGTTCTCGTAGCTTTTAGCCTCGAGATGATCGCGCCACTTTGAGCGCGGCAAGAGTCCAGTGATGCCGCCACCCAGATTCACGAAAAGTCCGTAGACTTCTTTGCGATCCACGACACCTTCGTGCTGACTGCCGAGCGGAAACTTCTGCGTGACGCTTTGCCAGGGATCTGCGACGCCGCCGCCTTGCTTGAGCGATAGAGAAACTTTAAGGCGATCGCCTTCCTCATCGGCCTTCATCAACATGACGCTGACTTTTTGGCCGAGGCTCACGACTTCGTGCGGGTCGTTGATGCGTCCCCATGCCATTTCAGAAATCGGGATCAAGCCTTCCACGCCATCGGCGAGACGACAGAAGGCGCCGTAGCGCTCGATGCGAGTGATCTCGCCCTCGAGCACGTCACCCGGCTTTCGCGTCAGGAGAAACGCTCCTTCGCCTTCGGCGCGTTGCAGTTCCAAAATGCGTCGACGTGATACCACCAGATCGCGCTTTTCAAATTTGGTGATGATGAAATCAAAGCTTTTGCCGATGTAGTCGTTGGGGTCGTTGGAGGCGCGCAAATCGATTTGCGAAAGCGGGCAGAAGGCGCGTTGGCCTTGGATCTCCACGCGAAAGCCGCCCTTGACGGACTCGGTGACTTTGCCGCGCACCGGAAGTTCCATGTCGAAGGCGTCTTCTAAGGACTCGGCATCGTCGGATGATCCGACCGAGTCCGCGCGCTTCAGCAGCACTTCGTTTTCTCGCGTGCGAACAACTTTGACTTCGATGCTATCGCCGACTTTGTAGAGCAGCGCACCGTTTTTGTCTTTGAGCTCGGCCGTCGGCAGCAGTCCGTCGATGGGTGTGCCGGTCGAGACAAACGCGGATTCCTTGCCGATCGAGAGGATTTCGCCTTTGAGCAGATCGCCGTTTCGCAGTCGATCTCCGGCGCGCGCCATCGAGTCGCGGAACATCGACTCAAAGTCCTGGCCGTTGTTGTCGTTGAGTTCGTCGCCAAATAGATCGGTTTTTTTGCTCATTTTCTTGCCCTCGGAACGATTCATCGGCCCACCGAGAATCAGGTCCCGCAGCTTGCGCGAGCTCGCGGGCAATGTCACGGGCCTGCGGCGGCTGCCCAGAAATGCAGCACAAAGCGTCGAGCCCCCAGGGCCCAAGTGCCCCGCCCATGGACGACAAAACGACGGCTCGACAAGGCCCAATTCCCTCAGTTATAAATGCCTTTTGCTCCAAGCTTCAAAAGTCGGGGTGTAGCGCAGCCTGGTAGCGCGTTTGCTTCGGGAGCAAGAGGTCGCTGGTTCGAATCCAGTCACCCCGACCATTCCAAAAAAACAAAGAGACCACCCCCAAGGGTGGTCTTTTGTTTTTTGAGTGTCAGGCGTCACTGACTCCGAATCAGGGATCAATCCGTCGCGGTTCGACCGAAATGCCATGAAGGCATTTCGGCGCGACCCTTTAGGGGAGCCCGCAGGGCTGAGGGCAGGAGGCCCGAAGCAATCCAGTCACCCCAATCGCAATTAAAGCACCCCAGCAGAACCTACTTTACAGAATATATCCATTTGGATATATTCAATATGTGAAAGTCACCTTTGCGGCAGCAGCATCTGGACGGAGCTACTTTGAGAAGTTCTTCCAAGGCTTAACGACCCAGGATTGTGCGGTAGTTTTGGCGGTCTTCAGCGACATCCAAGGTCGCGGTCTGGGAGCCAAGGGATGTGACTTCCGGCAGATCGAGGGCAAGCTCTGGGAAGTGTAGGTGCGAGCCCTGTCCGGCGGTTGCCGCTTCTTTTGCGTTCTGCTGGCGACAGATCACATGCACGTGCTGCACTCGTACAAGAAGCAAGGTCAAAAGGCGCCGCTTCGAGAGCTTGAAGTGGCGAGGAGAAGATTAAAAGAGGTGCTTGATGAAAACTAAATCCGTAAGCCTCGACGACATTCTTGCGAAAGAGCTTAAAAGTGACGAGTTCAAACTCGCCTTCGATCAGCACCGATTTTACCTCCAGATCGCGCATCTCATCTCAGACCTTCGCGCTCGAACTGGCCTGTCCCAAGTGGAATTGGCGAAGAAAGCCGGTATTAGCCAGCCAATGGTGGCTCGCCTCGAAAAGGGTGACAGTCGTCGAACGCCAACCTTCGATACGATCTTCAAGGTGCTCAAAGCACTTGGCTACACCATGTCGATCAATGTGCAAAAAGAGAAGAAGGGTAAGGCTGCTTAATTGAGGTGGTCCTCAGAATTCTTAGAGGTACAAAGGACACCAATGAGCCGGAGCGCGAATCCACGTTCCCAAGGCGCCGCATGATTCATCTCGTCAACGCCTTCACTCCGTCCCAAGTGTGTCACCTGAGTCGCAATTGTTAAAGTCCTCCAATGTTCCACTCCATTCAGCTGCCGTATCGACAGATCGGGTTTCAATCGCAGATGAACATGCTATGAAAAGCGGATCTCAAAACACGAGGTGGCACATGCTGAAGTCCATCGATGCGGTTTTCATTTCGACACCGAACATGGAGAAGGTGATCGACTTTTACAAAACCCTCGGCGTTCCGCTGAAGGTGAATGATCATGGCGGCGGCCTGCATGCCGAAGCAGATTTTGGCGATGTTCACTTCGCGATTCAGCCGTGGACCTCGCATGATGCCCCCAAGGGCAATGTGAGTTTCAGCTTTCAAGTTCCAAATCTCGAAGAATATTGCCGAGAGCTCGAGTCGAAGGGCCTAAAGTTCACTCGGCCCGCGACGCCCATGCCTTTCGGCGGGGTCATTGCCGTGATTCACGACCCCGACGGGAATCAGATCTTTTTGAATCGCTGGCAGTCGGACGAAGAGTACGAAAAGAATTTCCCCGCCAAGAAGTGATCTTAAAACCGAAGGCGAAGCCATGAGTCCGATTTCTGAGCGCATGATCTCGCCGACGAAAAGAGGGGAGCTATGACAAATTCAACTCCACTCCACGGCAAGTGCCTCTGCGAAAAAGTGCAGATCTCATTGGTGGCGAGCGAAGCGAGCTTTGATGTTTGTCACTGCGGAATGTGCCGCAGGTGGGGCGGCGGCCCGGCGCTCACTCTTGAAGCGACAACTCAGGTGAGTATCAAGGGCGAAGAATGGATTTCGCGCTATGACTCGAGCGATTGGGCGGAGCGTGCGTTCTGCAAGTCCTGCGGCACGCATTTGTTTTTTCGGCTGAAGCGCACAGGCTATCAGAATTTTTCTTTGGGACTTTTTGACGAGGCCACAGGCTTCAAAATGAAGCGTCAAATCTATATTGACGCCAAACCTGATCAGTATGCGTTCGCTAATCTCACGGAGAATCTCACCGAAGCCCAAGTCCTTGCAGCCGCACAATCGTCGACCTAAGGGGGCCGACGAAAAGAGCAGCCGACGCCCAGAGGGCTCGATAGCGGCTTAGTATTTTGGATTCATGAGTTTCAAGACGTTGCCGTCGGGATCTTCGAAGACCAACATGTGGCCCCAAGGTGCGTCGGCCTCGCCCAGGATTTTTCCGCCTTGAGCTTCGATTCGTGCGCGATCCTCGGGAACATTGTTGGAGCGAAGTGTGAGAGTGGCTTGGCCGTGGACTCCGTGAGAGTCGCGAGGCACCTTGAAGATTTCTTCGCCGGGTTCGGTGGGATGAAGGCCGATTTGCACACCGCCGCATTCAAGTGCCGTCCATCCGTCATCTTCGAAGCGAAGTTTCATTTGCAGGGCCATGGTGTAGAAGGCGATGGATCGCTTCATGTCGGAGACGTTGTAGTAAATGTCTTGCACGCCTGTGATCATCT
>DDUL01000012.1 GCA_002344785.1 Bdellovibrionaceae bacterium UBA2339 | reverse complement strand
AATCCCAAGAGGCCGTGTATCGATCGGGCTTAGCCTTCTATCGATACACGGCCTCTTGGGATTCGGGCGTGCCGCCGTGTTGCTCGATCAAAATCTCGGCGATCTCGCGAACAGCTTTCCAATTGCCGACGGCGTATTGAGCTTCGAGAGCCAGCACAAGTGTTTTCGTCGCTCGCGATGCTGCTCCCATTTCGCGCGCGGCTCGATCCAACATGCGCGCCGCTTCGGACCACAAACCCCGATTGAAGGCGAGGCGTCCCCAATTGGCGAGATGATCGCTCTCGGCTTTCTCCATTTGCTTCAAGAGCGCTTCGCGAATGGGCTGAAATCTTTCTTGCCCCGACAGAGCTTTTTCCGCTGCCGACACCAAATTATCAAAGAGCTTCTGACTGACGGCTTTCGCGCGACTTGAACCCGGAAATTTATTGATGAGCTTCACGGCATCTTCGCCGGCGGCCACGACGTCCCCGCGCTTGAGCGCCGAATTGTGGCGCTCGTAGATTTCAAGCTCCTCACCCGGCGCATCCTCAGCTCGCGTGGCGAGCACGCCGGAGGCATTTGGCAACGCGCTCACTTCGCTGGCGAAGCTTTGCGGCGAAACTTGTCGCAAGCGATCGCGAAGATCAGCTTGGTCTTGCTCATTGAGACTGCGACGAAAAAACTCCACCGCGGCCGAAGTTTTTTGCGTGAGAAACGCAACTTCACCTGCGATTCGCCAAATGCGCGCGCGATCTCTTGCCTCGAGCGAGTCATTCATCAAACTGAGGCGCGCGACGCGATCCCACACCTTTTGTCGATCATACTTCTGATCTAACTCCAGCAGACTCAGCCAAAGCTTCACCTGTTGAGCGCGCAACGTGGAAACCCACGGCCCCCAACTGAGCAACTCCGCCCGCGTATCCAAGGTCCGCGCGAGCTTTTGCAGTCGGGAGTAGGCCTCGGAGAGTCGCCGATCCGCACTTTTTTTGGATGCGGCCTGCGACGAAGTCTCTCCCCCACCCTCTTGCAGAAGTCTGAGCTCACACTCAACTTCGAGGACGCGAATCCAACCCTCTAAGCTTTTGACGGCTTTGGTCGCTTGCGCGGACAAAGACGCGCAATTGGGCGCGGCGCTGGCCGACGACGTCGCGCCGCGAGCCGCTTGATGCAACAGCCGCAATTCTTTAGGCGGTTGCAACTGTGCTGTGTAGTCCTCTCCCAACTTAAGACGCAAACTCTGCGGACCGCTTTCACTGGCCGAGGCCTTCTTGGAATCTGTCGAGGTCGCGGAGGAGGTTGCGGCGGAACTCGCTCGATTCGACGTTTGTGCCTTTTGCGACTGCGACTGCGACCAAGCCGGCATGGCCGCACTCAGCACGAGTAACAGCGCAAAGCTTCGCTGAATTTTAGAGTGCAAGAAAATCACGACGTCCTTCCTCAATCGCAGCTTCAAATGCTCCGACCGATCCTCGGTTTCGATAAGCCGCCGCTTCAACTTACGGCGATTGAGTTTTCTCAGCGCGCGGTTTTGCGTCCTTCGGTTGATCGGCCTTTGAGCTCGCCTTTGGGTTCGCCCCGTTTTTCGGGGCACGGCTCAACTTCGCGCGCGCCAACTCGGCCTTTGACGATTCATCCGCTTGCGCCGTTGCGCCTTCGGCCTCGACCTCGGATCGCAATGACCGCAAAGAATAGATTTCGACACTTCCAACGCGTCGGACAAGTTCAAACTTCGAAAGCCAGCTCGCCGCCCAATTTCCCCACTTCATTTTCTCTTCGGGCCCCCAGAAAATGTGTGTCGCCCCTAGACGCTGGGCTTGCTCGACTGGATTTTCGCCCATGAACAATTTCTGCAAAGCTTCAGCTTGTGCGTCATACGAAATCGCATGCGACCAAAGATGCCCTTCATACCCCAGCGCGCGACTTCGCCCCAACCAAGCCAAGGCATGATTGTGCACAGTGGCCGCTGCAAAGACCGCGTCGCGCGGCAAATCCCGCACCGCCGCTTCGGCCTCGGCCAAGTCCGCCGTATTCCACATCAGCACGGCGCGCTCTTTGGGCGCGAGCAAAGAGTGACCCAGTGAAATCAAGCCCGAGGCCCCTGCGACCAAAGCCAAAACCCACGCCAAAGCTTCATGTCGATCATTATCGACAGCGCGAAGCGCGACGCCCAAAAGCGCGAAGCCTAAACTCCAGGGCCAAAGCAAAAGTTTAATGTTGTCCCAGGCCCAAGGCGCCATCTTCCAAGCTGTGAACAACAAAAATAATCCAACAAAGAAACTCATCTCCACAGCGAATCGGCGACGAGCTGCAGTTGTGAGGCGTGGGCTTCGCAACACCAGAATGATTCCGATCACGAGCACCAATACACTTGAACCAAAATTGAGTCCGATCCACTTGAGTTGTTGCAGCAGACCCAACTCAGGGGGCATGGTCCAACCCGGCGCCCACTCCATCACTGAGGCCTTCGCAAAGCCTTGCGTGCTATGAAAAACAACGGCCGTACCGAGCGGCAAAGCCGCAATCAGCGGCAAGCCCCAGCCTTCAAAGAGTCGCGACCACGACCAGCTCACCTTGCCGTGGCGAGCAGCTTCGAAATACTCAAGCGCTTCATCTAACACCGCGCCACCGACCAATAACAAGCTCACCACGACAAAGGCGTGCAAGTGGAAGATCGCCAACCCTCCCCACAAAATTCCTAGCGCCACGGCTTCACTTTGCGAGAGAACTCGGCGTGACTTCGCGCTCCGCAAGCGAAGCCAAAGCAAAACGCCAATCGGCAACGCCCAGAGGAACCCACGCTGCGTGATCCACACCGCCAAAAAGATATTCTTCCACTCCAGGTCGGTTTGAAAATCTCTGAGCGGCTCACCGATCAGCACACCCAAACCGAGACTACCTCCAGCTAAGAAAAATCCGACGATGGCCAAGCCTCCGCCCAAGGCGCGCAGAGATGAAATGGCCCACCACGTGCAGACCACACCCACGATGAACAAATGCGCCGAAGTGGGTACACCGATCGCTTCCCAAAGCGCGCTATACAAGTCCGCGCCCAGTGGATAGCGCAGCAAATCGCTCGCAAAGATGGGATTTACAAATGGCGCGGGCAAACCTTCGGCAAAAGCGCGCAGGTAATTGATATGCAAAGCCAGATCGCCAAAGTTGTTCTTCGAAAGTGTCTGCCATGCGTGTCCCAGTGGTCCGGGAATTGGCGCCAACAGCCAAGCAAAATGTCGCCAAGCCGCGAACATGAGAAAGGCCGCTAGCGCGATCTCAAGAGGCGTCCACGCAGTCACCGCTTCTGGCCCCGCGCTTCGACCTTGCTGCACGTCAAGACGCTGCCGCCGATACCACGCGACACTGAAGATCGCGCTCAGCCCCAAGGCGATCAGTGCTGTGACGGGCGAGAGTCCCTGACCCAACCAAGCCAAGAACCAAGCAAAGAGCACGGCCAGCACCGAGTGGAGCAAAAACGCAAAACCCATCCAAAGGTTCCAACTCGGTGCGATCATGGCCACCACTCCCGACCCGTTTCAAATGCTCCGCGCTGACGAAGCTCCTCTTCCCAGCTATCAATCAAATCAGAATCCCAGCGGGACATGTCGACGATGACGACTCCCGGATCGTAGGCGTCGCGAATGTGAAATCTCAAAACGCGAACATTGCGACCGTCTTGGCGAATGCGCGCCTCGGCGGCCGCGGCATCTTTGGCGTCGATCAAGATCAACAAAGCATCGTCGACTTTGTGACGCCCTTCCGCGATGTCGACGCCGAATGCGTAACGCATCTTCGGAAACAAACTCAATTCATAGGGAAGCGGCCATGGATCTTTGATCGCGACCACGATGGCGTCGGCGCGACGCTCAGGCTGCCGACGCAGCAACTCTTCAAGGGCGTTCATCATGTGTCGATAGTCCATCGAAGTTTGCACGTAAACGTAGCGCTCGCGTCGATCCACGAAGTGCGCGAAGTTGAGACGTGCGGACCACACGGCCGACGCCAAGATCAAGAGCGATGCGACACCCATCACGATCTGCGGCGACTTTGCGAACTTCACGCGATTCAAGAAGTGCGGCGGCCAAGCCAGGAGCAGCGGCCAAAAGTTCATGATCAACCAAGGCGTTTTGTAGGGAATGATGGTGTAGGCCAAGTAGTGGCCAAAACCAATCAGCACACTCAGGCGCAAATTCTCGGCGTGTCGACTCGAAGACTGCGCCAGCACGATGAAAGGAGAAAGCAAAAGCCCTCCGAGCATTGGCCACTCATAATCGAACATCGCGGCTAGCCAATACCACCAAGCTTTCTCATGTCCTGATCCACTCTGTCCTGTTTTCGACCAAACATCGAAGGCCTCGAAGAACTTTCCTAGGCCGGACCAGTCAGTGAAAAATCCCGTGAACATGGCCGCCCACGCCATCAGACCCAAAACCAGAAGCCCGCCGATTTCACTTTTCAATTCAGGACTCCAAGCCCGCGGCGGCGGCGCCATTGCCTGCGGTGCTTGGCGAAGAATTTTTCGCATGGGCGCCCACATCAACTCGGCGATGAGCACTGTGCCCATGAAGATGAAGAAGGTTTCTTTGGTGCAGATCATGATCCATGCGCCGAAAACCATCCACAGCGTGGCCCAACGCGGGCCAGGGCCTGCGTCAGCCACCCCAACTTGGGCCAGTTGGCGCCACTGCATGCGACCCTTCCAGTAGAAAACTTGACCGATGATGAACAGGGTTTCGTGAATCGCGTAGCGACCGTAGAAAACAAATGCGGGGCTGACCGCCAAAGCCCAGCCCGCCCATCGAGCCGCAACTCCGACTTCGCGCTGAAGTCCACGCAAACTCAGCACCAACAGCATCGCCAAAATCGCATTCATGGCGCGGAAGACTTCAACGCCTCGACCGCCCAAAACCTCCGCAAAGTGCAAAAGATAAAAGTAGAGCGGGCCATGGAAGTTGGTCGGATCGTAGTCGTGCCGACCCGCCTGCCAAAGCTGCATCACAAAGTGCCCGTTGATGCCCTCATCAAAATGCGGCGGCTTCAAACCCAACTCGAAGAATCGAAAGATCGCGGCCACCAACAAACAAGCCCACAGCTCCCAAGACTTCCAGCCTGCCGAGCCCACAGGTGCCGCATCGCAGTCATCCCCTTCGGCCTGCACAGTAACCCCAGTTCGATCCACTGGACGCGAGCGCGACTTTTTCGGGGGGCGAGCTTGACCTCCCCGTCCCGAACCCATCGCCGCCGCCTGAGGGAAATTCGTTCCGTTTTTCATGCTTTCGGTTAAGGTAACACTCATGTCTGAGAATTCCAAAGCCACCTCGCCCTCGAGTTCGACTTCATCGACCACCTCGACATCAAGTCCGACGATCACTTTGGTCGTGCCCGCTTACAATGAAGAGCGACGCCTGCCCACTTCGATTCGTGACATTCGCAGCTTCATGCCCGTGCTCGGCGTGAATTGGGAATTGATTTGTGTCATCGAAAAGTCCACGGACCAGACTGTGGTCAAGGCGACCGAGGCCGCAGGCGCCGATCCCCACGTGCAGGTCATCGACAACAAAGTTCAGCGCGGCAAAGGCTATGCTGTGAAAAGCGGCATGCTGCGTGCGCGCGGCGACTTCGTGTTCTTCATGGACGCAGATCTCTCAACGCCGCTTTCAGAAATTGTGAAATTCATGGCCGAGTTCGCCGCCGATCCTCAAGCGCAAGTCTTGATCGGCTCTCGTGCTCACGCCAAAAGTCAGATCATCAAGCGACAGAGTTTGTTCCGGCAAACCCTCGGCCGCACCTTCAACAAATTCGTTCGCATCTTCGGCGTCGAGGGCCTGGAGGACACACAATGTGGCTTCAAGGCGTTTCGCCGCCAAGTGGTGGCGCCAATCTTTGAGCGCCAGACCCTCGATGGATTCGCCTTCGATGTCGAGATCTTGATGTTGGCTGAAGAGATGGGCCTGAAGATCAGGTCCATCCCTGTGCAGTGGGTGAATTCGCCCGACTCCAAGGTTCGCATCTTGATTGATCCACTCAAGATGCTCTGGGATCTGATTCGAATCAGATCGATCGTTCGCCGGACCCTGAGAGCTCAACCACTCGCTGCAAAGCTTTCTTGAGCGCGACCACGCGCTCGCGGCGCGCTTCCGCACGAGCAAGTTCACCCAGCGCTTCACTGGGCGCAAAGGCCATGGCTTCAAACTCTGTGAGCAAGCGATGCAACTCTTCGCCATGCGATTGCTTGAGCGACGGCGGCAAGGACTGAATCAAACGCGCCACTTCTCGAGTCTCTGAGTAATCGCCGACGATTTCCCCGAGCGTAAACGCCATCGCGTTCACAGCTTGCACACCGACCACAGCGGCCTCGCCCTGTGCGCTGACTTTGTCGAGAGCCTTCAGTCGTTGCTTCAGTCGAGCTTGCAAAGTGGGACGCCCCCACTTGCCAAACAATCGAACTCCGTGAAGTCCCAATCCCGCCAAACACAAGAGCGCAAAGCCACTTAAACCTAGAGCACCCATCGGCACAGCTGAAGGCGCCCAAGCCTCATAGACCAAAACCGGCTCAGGAAGTCTTGGACCTCGAGGTGCCGAAGGCGCAGCCGATGCGTTTTTCTGAAAGCTCTCGCGTTGTGACTGAGCCCCTTGGCTGGCTTGCACGCGAAAGCGCATGGCCTCTGTGCTTCGACGAACAAAGGATTTTGTCTTGGGGTCAAAGATCGAAGCCGCAAACGGCGGCAATTCAAAATCACCATCACGACGGGGAATGATGAAGAGCGTGAACTCCTTGAAGCTCGTGCCCCAGTTGAAGAACTTCGCTTCGTTGCGTGTGTCGTACAGCTCAAGACCCTCCGGCAATTGCAGCGCTGGAAGTTCAATCATCTTCGCGTTGCCCCGACCTTCGAAGCGAATTTTGACGGGAAACGGCTGGTGCGCGATGGGATTCTTCTCATCCATGCGAGCCGTCACCTGAAACTCGCCGACAGCTCCGGTGAAATCCGCGGGGCGACCTTCGGTCGGCAGCGCCTTCACTTGCACCTTGACGGGTAAAGACGACTTCGTCAGTTGAAGCTGGCGGCCCATGCCTAATCCACCAAAAGGATCCGCGCCGGGAATGACCGAGCAGCGCACTTGATAAGAATCGATGGTGCTGGTGCCCTCTTTGATCGGAAACAGCGCATAGCTCGCCAACAAAGCTTTCTTGTAAGCCACACCGTCGATGACCTCTTGCTGGAAATTCAATTGCGTGGCGATCTCAATGTCTTCCTTCCAGAAACCTTTGAGCGACGGATAGCGCAAAGTATCCAACTCGCGAATAATTCCCGTAGTGTACAGATAGAAACTCACGGTGATCTGCTCGCCCACGTAGGCTTCCGTCTTATCCGTCTCCACTTGAATGAAGAAGGCTTCGTTGGGATTCGTCGGCAAAGTGCGCGTCCCACCTTGCGGCAGTTGCCGAAGACCGCGCTTGAGCAACTGATCAAAGAGATCCTCGCCCTCTTCATCCATACCGAGATTCGGCTGAGGTCTGGGCCGCGCCGCCTGACCCGCGCCTTGCGCCACGCGCACCGTGAGTGCTTTCGTGCGATAGGCTTTGCCATCGACGACGACTTCGACAGGAAAGATACTGAGCGCGCCGATTCGCTTGGGGCTGAGCTGAAACGAGAACACACTTCGCTGCACACTTTGAAACTGCGGGCCCGTCGGCGTCTGCACTAAAGTGGCGCGCGTCTCCGAGCTTTGAAAATTGCCGATCACTTCAAAATCCGACATCGGCGGTAGCGTCGGCGGCTCAATCGCCACACTTCGGTCCGAGGTCACGATCACATTCAGCACCACTGTCCCCGAAGGCTCGATCGCCTGCGGCTCAGCCTCGGCCGTCACTTGCACTTTGGCGTCACTGGCCCACGTCAGCGGCGTACCCAACAAACTCAACGCGATCATGCCGAAAGCGCACAAGCCGCCACTCATCAAGCTTCGCTTGAGGCCACCCGTCAGACCACCGCGCCAGTTCCAGCCGGAGGCGCGGAGTGCTCGACCCAACCAAAGTATCTCACCAATCCTTTTCACGATCGGCCTCCTTAGCACCCTCGCGCTGAAACTTCTCGCGAACTTGATTCTCTTGGCGCTTGATCTCCTCCAGCATTTTGCCGACTTCCTGAGGCGTCAACTCCTGGCTCTTGAAGGGCTTCGGCGTCGGCTTAGGAGTCGGGCCTCTTTGCGGTGGCGGAGATTTTTGCGGCTGCGGATTCTCATCCGGCTTTTGCCCCTGATCCTTGGGATCTTGAGGTTGATTGTCTTCGCCCTCGCCGCCGCCACCTTGTGCGGCTTGCTGAATCAGCATTTCAATATTGTGCTTGGTCTCTAAAGAATTCGGGCGAATGGCCAAAGCTTGTTGATAGAGATCCAAGGCTTCATCAATTTTAGACGCCTCTTTGGACTCTTCCGCCGTCAAGCGCGCCAAGTTAAACAGCGTGCGAAATTTCACCTCGTCGCGCGCCCCATACTTGAGCGCCAGCTCATAGCTGGACTTCGCCTTCAATGGCTCTTTCGCCGCTTCAAACGCGAGCCCCAAGTTGTAATGAACCTCGGCGCGAAACGGCAGGTCGATGAGGCTTTGCGACAAAGCGTCCAGCGCCTCACTCACGCGACCTTGTTCCAAAGCTCGATGGCCTTGATTGTTGCGCCGCACACCCCGCCACTCATCCGCGTGAGCCGAAGTCACATCAACTGAAAATCCCACAGCAAATAACGCCAAGACTCCGGCAACGAATCGGCCACGCCAAACCGTGCTTTGCAGCTTTCGCGTACCTATTAAAAGTTCCGCGCACAGAAGCAGCAAGCCGATCAAGAGAAACACCGTGTACTTCTCATCGTACTGAGTGGCCTCTGATGACGCGAACTCGGCCTTTTGCAACTGATCCAAATCCGCTTTCAACGCCTTGGCTTGGTCGCCACCGTAAGTCGCGAAGTGAAAACTTCCGCCGCCGGCCTTCGCGAGTTCTCGCAGGAAGTCACCTTTGACCGTCGAGAGAATTTCGCGACCTTGCTTGTCCTTTTTGTAGGATCTCAGGTAGCCGCGCTCATCGCGAATCGGAATCAGCCCACCTTTTTCTGTTCCAAACGCGACACTGAAAATGCGATGCCCTTCGGTCGCCAGTTTCTTCGCTAACTCCAAGGCCCCGGTCTCGTGATCCTCGCCATCGCTCATCACCAGCACAACTCGCGATGTGCGTTGTGACTCATCGTCTTCGACGCCGCCGCGCTGGAACGCGTCCACAGACTCTTGCAAAGCCGCACTGAAATTCGTGCCTTGTGTTTCGACGGAAAATGGCGACAGCGATTCCACGAACATTTTGAGCGAGGCCGCGTCCGAGGTCAGCGGCGACATCAACACCGCTGATCCGGCAAAGGCCACGAGCCCCAACTTGTCACCGGAGGTCAGATCAATGAGCCGATTCAGTTCGGACTTCACGAACTCCAAGCGCGAGGGCTTGATGTCCTCGGCCAACATGGACGTCGACACATCGACGGCGATCATGATCTCGATGCCACGGACTTTGATTTCCGACAAACCTTTGCCGGCCTGCGGCCTCGCCAAGGCCAAAATCACCAAAGCCAAACCTGCGACTCGCAAGAATGTTTTCAAACGACGGCGTCCCGGTGAAGCTTGAGCCGACAGAAGCGGCAAAAGTCTCGCGCTCAACGCTCTTTGCAAGCGCTGTCGCGACTGGCGAGCCGACCAAATGCCCAGAACCAAAAGGAACGGCAGCACCAGCAGCCAAGAGAGGTATTGCGGATCGGCGAATCTCATGTTGGACCTCGCCGCAAAATCGTCACTTGCAAAAGCCACGCGGTGAGAAGCGCCATCACGCCCCAGCGCAACCATTGCTGATAAAGTTCCTGATAACGCGTGTACTGATTCACTTCGATCTTGGTCTTCTCCATGCGATTGATGTCGTCAAACACGCGCTTGAGCGAATCATTGTCCGTCGCACGATAATACTTGCCTCCGGTCTCGGAGGCGAAGCGCCCCAAGAGCTCATCATTCACCTTCGAGTGAATGGGCTGATATCGCTTCGTCTTTCTGCCCAACAAATCCACCGTCTCGACGGGAAGCTGAGCTTCGCCGTCACGGCCCGCACCAATCGCGTAGATCTTCAGGCCATAGCCTTTCGCCATTTCCAACGCCGTCTCAGGGTCAATCGTGCCCGAGTTGTTCTCACCGTCGGTCAAAAACACCAGCACGCGCGACTTCGCCGACGAGTCGCGAAGCCGAGCCACGCCATTCGCCAGCGCCACACCGATCGCCGTACCCATCTTCATATTGCGACTGATCTTCACTCCCGCGAGCGACTGCAGCAGAATTTTGTAATCCAAAGTCAGCGGCACGCGCGTGTAGCTCTCACCGGAAAACACCACAAGCCCGATGCGATCCGTGCTTCGCTTTTCAATGAATTGGCGCAAAATGGTTTTCGACGCTTCCAACCGATTCGGCGTCATATCCTCGATCAACATCGAATCCGACACATCCAACACCAACATGATGTCGATGCCTTCAACATTTCGTCGCACCTTGGTGTCCGCGCGCTGTGGCCTCGCCAATGCGACGACCGCCAAAATCAAACCCAGCGCCGCCAAAGCGGGCGGAAGCCACAACCAGTAACTTCGCCAGCCTCGCTGAATCTTCGGACCCGCGAGAGCCGCCACCGAAGAAACCTGTAAGGTCGGTGAACGGCGACGATCTCGCCAATACGCCCACGCCACGATGGCGAGCACCGGCAACAGTAGCAAAAATGCCCATGGGTTCTGCCACTCGATCATGGCCCACCCTTTTCACGCGCGCATCTTTCGCTGGCCGTGATCACTCGTCGCGCCAATTGTTCCAAGCTCTCCCAGTGCGAGGCCACAGGCGCAGAGGCTTCCGTGCCGCTCGCCCTCACTTCACGGAAAAACGCCTCGATTTCCTGACTCAACTCTTCGCGCAGCGCCGGATCCACCTTGAGCTGCGCTGACTTCAGTGCGGCTCGGCTCACTTCGCGCGCCAGCTTCTGCGGCTGCGGATGGCGCTGATCCAGCACATTCACCTTAAGCTTCAGTGCCAAATACCAGCGCACCGATTCTTCAAGCTGGCGCCGACGCTCGTCGAAGTCGCCGAGCTTGGCGATATTGCGAATATCCTTGTTCAGCTGATCCGCGGGCGAAAGATGCGTGGCACGTTGTTCGAGCTGCCGCAAAAACTCACGCTGCCGAGCCGCGGCTCGCAACACCCACGCGACCACCAACAAGGAGGCCGTGATCAAGATCGCGAACAACAGCCACACCTGCACCGGCCACCACATCCACACCGAAGGCCGAGCCGGAAAAGCTTCTGGAGTTTTTCCGGGCTCAACCTGCAGAACGCTTGCGACTTGCAACTCGATGCCCGTCAAACCGATGCTCTGTACGCCATCGGTCAGTCGTGCATCTTGAATCGCAACCGCGCCCGTCTGATAAGTGGTGAGCACAAACTCAGCTTGATGGGCCTCTAAGGACAAAGTCTTCAAAACTTTCAGCGCGTACTTTTGCTCAGCCGGCAGATCCAATCGCAAAGCATCGGCCTTCAACAAAGGCGTGCCCGAGCCTGTGCACTTGAGTTTGAATTCTTGACCGACGGTGAGCACTTTGGCTTCCGCACTGGCGTCTTCCGCCACATCCGTTCTGCGGCAGAGCCAAACAAAACTCATCGCCCACCTCGCGCCGAACGGCTGCGAAAGTAAGTCGCAAGCGGCGCGACGAAGTCGCCACTCGTCCCGACGTCCACGCGATCCACGCCCGCGCGACGAAGTTCGCGATCGCGCAATTCCTTGCGACGTTTTTGTTCGTCGGCGTAGGTCTCGCGAAAGTTGCGGCTGGAGGAATCGATTGTCAGCGTCTCGCCGGTTTCAGGATCATGCACATCCACCAAACCGATGTCCGGGAAGTTTTCTTCAAATCGATCCGCCACCACCACCGCGCAGACATCGTGCTTTTTGCTCATCGCCTTCAAGGCGTCCGCGTACTGCGAATCTTGAAAGTCGGAGATGACGAAGACGATCGCGCGTTTTTTCAAAACGCCACGCAAGTACTCCAAGGCCGAGCCCAATCGCGTGCGCGCGTGTCGCGGCTTTTGATAGTAAAGATCGCGCAAGATCCGATTCACGTGCCCGCGACCCTTTTTGGGCGGGACAAAATGTTCGACTTGATCGCTAAACAGCAAAAGCCCGACATGGTCATTGTTCTTCGCCGCCGCAAACCCCAAAAGCGCCGACAAATGTGTGGCCACTTCGCCCTTGAAATACTCCACGGAACCGAAATCCAAGGAGCCACTGACGTCGACGGCGAGGATCAAAGTCAGCTCGCGCTCCTCATCAAACTTTTTGATGAAGACTTTGCCGGTGCGAGCCGTGAGCGGCCAAGAGATCGCACGCACATCGTCGCCTGCCACATACTCGCGAAACTCCGCAAAGGTCATACCTTGGCCCTTGAACGCGGAATGATAAGAGCCGGCGAACAACGAGTTCACCATGCGCCGGGTGGAAATCTCCAGCAGTCGAACTTTCTTTCGGATCTCCGGCGGCAAGGACATCAGGGTACCTCAGGTACATCAAGAGCAACGGGAGGCGTCAGAGTCGGCGGTCCGACCTCAAGGCACTTCCACGTGACTCACCAAATCCTTCACAACTTGATCGGCCTTGATTTCCTCAGCCTCGGCCTCAAACGACAACAGCAAGCGGTGACGAAGCACCAACGTCGCGACAGCTTTCACGTCGTCGGCCGTGACATAGCCGCGCGATCGCAAAAACGCGTGCGCCTTCGCAGCGCGAATCAAAGAAATCGTCGCGCGCGGGCTTGCACCCACTCGCACCAACGACGCGAGATTGCTCAAACCGTACTTGGTCGGCTCGCGCGTCGCCATCACCAGTTCCACGATGTAGTGGCGAATCTTATCGTCGACGTAGATCTGATCGACGCGAGACCTCGCGCGCATCAGGTCGTCCTTGCCGATGACGGCTTGGATCTCGGGCTGCTTGTCCTGCCCCATGCGATTCATGATCTCAAACTCTTCATTCTTGCTCGGGTAGTTGACGTGAATCTTGAACATGAAGCGGTCCATCTGCGCTTCAGGCAAAGGATACGTGCCCTCTTGCTCCAAGGGGTTTTGCGTCGCCAAGACCAAGAACGGCTGCTCCAACTTGTAAGTCGAATCGCCGATGGTGACCTGCTTTTCCGCCATCGCTTCAAGCAAAGCCGACTGCACCTTCGCCGGTGCGCGGTTGATCTCGTCAGCCAAAACGATGTTGGTGAAGATCGGACCTTTTTTGGGCGTGAAGTCGCCCGACTTGGGATTGAAGATCATCGTGCCGATCAAGTCCGACGGCAACAAATCCGGCGTGAACTGAATGCGCCCGAAATCCAGCGAGATCGACTTCGCCACTGAGGAAATCGTCAACGTCTTCGCCAAACCCGGCACACCCTCCAAGAGCACGTGTCCGCCGGTCATCAGACCCATCAAGATGCCTTCGACCATCTCGCGTTGGCCGACGACGACCTTGCCGATCTCAGCCAGCATCCGATCGACAAATTGCGCTTCCTGCTTCACGGCCGCATTCAGCGCCATCACATCCACTTGCTGAGGTCCCGAGCCCCCACCACTTCCCACTGTATTGGACACGCGCGACCCTCCTCGGCCGAAAAAATCGACGATTCATCAGACGAATCATCAACTGAATCTCGTCACTCCTTCATGTTGCTCCCGCTGGCTACGAGAGGCAAACACGAGCCAACTTGTTCAGAAGAGCCAGACTCTCATCGATTCACTTGCGCTTGCATCGCGTTAATCTCGACCATAGTCGTAATGTCAGATCATTCAGCACCCGTCGGATTCAAACAAGTCTTACGCCACTACGGCTCCAAGCTTTGGCCCTCACGCCGAGCTCCTTCGTCCATCCCGCCTGCGGGCGCGCCTCATCTTCACTCGACGGCACAGCAATCCGATCGCCTCCTCAGTCGCTCGCCGCTTTGGCGTTTGTGGACTTTGCTCATCCTCATCTCCGTCGCCTTACTGTTGGGCGGCGCTGCGCTTGGCGGTCGCTTTGGCCTGGTCGCCGGCTTCGGCGCGACGCTCATCTTCCACACTTGGGTGTTCTTACTGAGCCCCCGACTCTCGCGCCACCGCGCCGGTCGCGATCGCTCCGGCCACATCGCCAGCCCGCATGAGCTTGAGGGTCTTGACCCTTGGCGCCTGCGCGAGGCCAGCGAAGATTTTCTCGACCAACTCGAACGCCTCCCACTCTCACACGCCATCGCCCCAGGTGTCCGCTGGTGCTCGCCACGCTTGTGGGTGGTCGACTCCGATGAACTCTTCTGCTTCAGCACAGGCTACACGCTCTCGCAGTCGCACATCGTGATCTCGCAGTCCTTGATCGAAGGCTTGAGTTACGATGAAAAGCTCGGCCTCATCGCCTATGAGATGACTCGCATCGCAACCGGACAGACCGCCCTCGCGACGGGAGCGCGCGCGCTGAGCACGTTGATGGAAGCCCCCCTTCGCGCCCTCGATTTCTTCTGGCGCGTCTTGAGCCTTGAGCGAGTCCGCCGCAATCTGCACGCACGTCGCCGAGGCCGCATCAGCACCGCCTCCCGCCCTTCGCGTCGCTTCCGCAACGCCGCCGCGCCCTTACTTTTGCGCGTCTCCGCGTGGATCGCGCCCGCAAGTGGCGTGTACGATATCGACCAATGGCTGGCGCAAAATGTGTTGGGTCGCCGAACATGGTCGCAAGCGCTGTGGAATCTCGATGCGATGTTCGCCGCGCGTCCTCGCTGGGCCGTGAGCGCTTCAGATCTCGCGCTTGAAAGCGTGCACACCAGCACGCGCCTCGGCCGCTCACAGGATTTGCAAAACCTGCAAGCCGTACCGGCGACCAAGCGTCGAATTTTGGCACTCACCGATCAGTTCCCACCTTGACGAAAATCAGGACCGACACAACTTGTTCCCAGGTGTTCGCGCTCTAACGCAGGGCTTTTTGAACACCCGTTTCCTCATTTGACTTCGCCCTTGTGACTTAGACAAATGAGGAGCGAGCGTGCCCCGCGCCCAAAGGATTTGCGGGCCGAGGCCGCCGCATGAAACGACGTGAAACTTCTTGATACGGACACTTATAATTCGAACTGGCCAAACTTTGGCAACCCAATGGACGGATCTATGAACTCTATGAACAAACCCAGCTCCAATGCGAACTCGACATCGCCTGAAAATCTCGCCCCTTCACTTTCGACGCTGATGCTATCCATCGGCTCAACTTGCATCATGGCGATGGGCCTTGCGCCCAATCCCGCGACTGGCAAAATCGAAAAGGATTTGCAGCTCGCCCGATTCAACATCGATCTGCTCTCGATGCTTCAGGAAAAAACCAAAGGCAATCTCACGCCTGAAGAAGAAAAGTTCATGCACGCGCTCATCAATGATTTGCGCATGAAGTTCGTACAAGCGAACTGATCGGTACTCAAGTCCGCTTCCACCGCCGTCCTCCAATTCGACGAAGAGGTGAACATGTCGCAAAGTCCAATGTCACAAAACACAAAGTCGCAAGATTCAAAGTCCCAGCCGCAAAGCTCTCTGCGCCCATTGGTCTTCGGGCTGCTCGCCGCCGGCATCGGCGCCACTCTCGCTTGGACCACGCAAGCCATCTCGCAAAGCAAGCGCACCAACTTCCAACTCCCGGCCCCAAAGTCCGAGGCGCCCTTGGATGCGCGCAAACTCAATGCGCCTTTGCCTTCCAATATTTTCGTCGAACTCGCCAAGGTCATCAATCCCACCGTGGTGTCGATCTTCACCGAGCAAGTCGTGCGCGGCGCGAACCCGCTTGAGGATTTTTTCTTTTTCGGCCCGCGAGGATTTCAGCCGCCACAGCGACGCGCGACCGGCCTTGGTACAGGCTTCATCGTGCGCGACGACGGCCTGATCATCACCAATGCGCATGTCGTCTCTCAGGCTGACATCATCAAGGTGCAGCTGGATGCCGACGAGAAAAACTTTTTTGAAGCACAAATCCTCGGCCGGGACCAACGCTCCGACATCGCCCTTATCAAGATCGATGCGAAGCGCCCGCTTCCTGTCGCCCAGCTCGGCACATCTAAAGATTTGCAAGTCGGCGAATGGGTCGCCGCTTTCGGCAACCCCTACGGCCATGCGCACACGCTCACCAAGGGCATCGTCTCGGCCATCGGGCGCGAGATCCCCCAGCTCAACCGACTCGCCTTCATTCAAACTGACGCGAGCATCAACCCCGGAAACTCCGGAGGACCGCTCGTGAACATGCGCGGGCAAGTGATCGGCGTGAACTCGGCCATCGATGCACGCGCGCAAGGCATTGGCTTTTCGATTCCCATCGACGACGTCAAACGCGTGATCGCGCAGATGGAAAAGTCTGGCGGCTCGGTTCAGCGCGGCTACATCGGTGTGGGACTCGCACCCGTCACGCCACCGATTGCCGAACAACTCGGATTGGAAGAGGCCTCTGGCGTCATCATCCCGCAAGTCGTGCGCGGCGGACCGGCCGACAAAGCTGGCGCCCAGCCCTACGACATCATCGTCGAGTTCAACGGCCGAAAAATCGAAACACCCGAAGACCTGCAACTTGCCGTGCAAGACTCCGAAGTCGGCGCACGCGTGAAGCTGAAAGTTCTGCGCTTTGACAGCAATCGCCGCCGCAGCACGCACAACCTCGAGCTCACCATCGCCGCAAATCCGGAAGATCAGGCCATGGCGCAAAGAGATCAGCAGCGCCAAGCTCCGCCTGCAAAGGGCAAAGCTGCGCCTCACGATTTGGGATTCAAAGTCGCCGATGAAACCGCCGAACTGCGCAAGCGCTTTGGCGTCGCCAACGAAGTCCGAGGCCCCATCATCATCGACGTCGAAGCTTCCAGTCGCGCCGCGCGCGTGGGTCTTCGCGCGGGCGATGTGCTTCTCGATGTGAATCGCCAAACCGTGAAATCCGCCGCCGACGTCGGCCGCCTGCTGCGCCCGGATCGCAACATGATCCGCGTCGCTCGCGGCGATGCGATTGTGATCGTGGTGCTGTAATCTCTCCCTCAATTCTTCGGCCCAATGGGCACATTGGGCCGGCTCGCCTGACAAACTGACTGTTCCGCCGAGACATTCATCACAAATGCCTTGTTGCCACGGATCGATCTCGCCAAGCTGGAATAACCAGACGATCAATGATCAAGACTCTCTGAACAAAACTCTCGCGCGGTCTCATTGAACGAAGAATGGAGAGAATTCATCATGCTCGAGCATGAGACGAAGCTTACAAAATCGAGTTCAAACTTCGGTTGGCCGACTCTGCTGATCGGAGGATTGCTGATCTTAGCGATTGGCCTCTTACTCTCGTTGAAGTTTGGACGATGGCAAGCCAAGGCCCGCCAAGCCTCGGCTCAAAGTCTCTTGACCCAATACCTCACCGCTCAGCAAGCCACGATGTCGGAATATCGCATTTTCCCAGGTGATTTTCCTGGAGCAGGCTTTCATACCACAGGGTCACCGTACCGATTGGTTGCATCTCATAATCCCAATGCTCTCGGCATCGTGCCCAATTCCAGCCCCAATTGTACGACCACAGCGCCTCATCGAATTTGCCCAGACAACTATCCGCCGATTACCGAAGGGCCACTTGCCGCGGATCCGACTCAATGTAAACCAAAGACTCTAGGCGCGGAAGGTGAGCGCGGCGAGATCACGGCTTGCGCGGCTCTGCGGCTTGAAGACGGGACACAAGACGAAATGCAGATTAATCAAGACAAAGTCATTCAGGTCTTTTCTCCACCATCAGCAGCATCAAATTGAAGTAGGCCTCAAGCGCGCTCACTTCGAAGCGATGGCTCGCGTCTCACCTTGAGACGCCCGTAACACTTTGACACTCGACCTTCGTCGGCCTTCTGCCGATAAGCCCAATGAGATGAGACGTCGCGTGCTCGCCCTAGCCACAATTCTACTCGGAGCCGGAGCCATGGGCTGCGGCACAGGCCTGCATTTTCTCTTCAGCACGCAAAATTTCGTCGCCCGCGCGCAAGCCGCCGAAGGCCTCGTGATCGGCCACGAGGAAGTGCGCCGCGGCTCCGAAATCGCCTACGCGCCCATCATTCGTTACGCGCACAACGCTAAAGGCGATCGCCGCGACTTCACCTCGCCCATCGCCACATCCCCGCCGCTCTACCCCATCAACGAACGCGTGCGCGTGCTGCACACAAGCAACCCGCATGAAGCTCGCATCGAAAGTTTCCGCAGCCTGTGGCTGCTCCCCAGCGCCTTGCTCGCACTCGGCGCACTGCTTTCGCTCGCGGGTGCGCGCTCGCTGCTCAAATTCATCCGCCAAACTTCGATCGAAGCAGCCCTCGCCCAAGCCGGCCGCCGCGTGCGCGCCAAAGTCGTGCAAATCCGCCAGCTCGAGTCCGCGCTCACCGAAGAGCGCGCGCATATCATCATCGCCGAATGGGTCGACGACGACGGCCGCTTGCGCCGACTCGAGAGCGATCCGCTCAGCGAAGCGCCGCCGCCGGACTTGCAGCATGTGAACTTCCTCGTTTTCCCGCGCGATCCCAGCGTCTACCGTCTCATCGACTTCAACAGTCTCGATGAGAAACAGCGCGCCTCATAACAGCACCGAATGCGGTGCTACCTGACGCTCACGCGCGATCCGCGCCAACACTTCGCCTCAATCCGAGACGCCTCAAGTTCCTCGACCAAAGTGCCGTAAAGAACTCTGGACCCACGTCGAGCCACATCACGAGTTTTCCGGAGCACCAGCATGAAGATCCGCAGCTTGGAGGCCACATGCAGATCACCGAAGTGAAGGTCTTCCCCGTCAACGAAGATCGTCTGAAGGCTTATGTGTCGATCACCATCGACAACTGCTTCGTCATCCGCGATCTGAAAATCATCGAAGGCACCGGCGGCCTCTTCGTCGCCATGCCCTCAAAAAAGCGCAAAGACGGACAGTTCAAAGACATCGCGCACCCACTCAATCAAGAAACCCGCGATCACATCGAGCGCAAAGTCTTCGAGGCCTACGAAGCCGAACTCAAAAACATGTCGAGCACGCTCGGCCAAATCCCGCGCCGCTACGACGACGAACGCTAAACCTTAAGCTCAAACGCCTCGCGCGCCACCGCCACAGGACCTGCCCTGGTCCCCAGCGGACAACGGCACGCGACGCCCGGGCGGCGAACTTCGGGACTTGGCCGAAGCTCTCGCCGCCCCTTTTTCTTAAGCCCGAGGCCACCGGCCCCAAACTCTCCTGCTCCGAGCACTCTCGCCCCCGCCCCGCGTTAGCACCGATCTCATCTGCCAACAGAATAAGCTAAGCAAACCCCGAGTGCTGCCCGCCCGCACTGCGATCGCGGTTCTACTTGCCTGAGGTCGCCCTCTTGCCGTAACAATAGGGGTTCGTTTTCCCGGTTGGGGTGTCGTCAAGCGGCAAGACAACAGATTTTGATTCTGTCATCCGCAGGTTCGAATCCTGCCACCCCATCCAAACTTTAAAGACCCAATCACGAAGTGATTGGGTTGATTGGTTGATTAATTGACGCGCTGTTTTCTCGGCGCCGCGGTTTTCGAGCTAGTTCCCGCTCTACCTCCAGCTTTCAACCTGCACTCGAGCGCCCAGCCGAATCCCGGCCTCCCATCGAGTTCACTTCTTAGCCGACAAAAGCTGAATCACCTTTAAGAAAGAATACTTTTTGAAGTCAGCGTCGCGAGTGTAGATCCGCTTCACGTTGTGTGATCGCAAACAAAGGGCGATACGCGCATCAAAGATTTCATTTCCCCTGAGACCATGAATTTCCATTTCCATTTCTGGAATGTCTTTCCACCAATCAACGTCTTCTTCGAGAACTCGAATTTGGAAATATTCAAACAGCTCAGCTATTGCTTGCGCCGCCGGAGTGGCTTTCAAGGGTTTGGGAAAGAGCTTTGGATGAGTCAGAAGCCTTAGACACACACATCGACTTGAGATCTCGATTTGATCATCTGTACTGTTCACGTGCTTCCTTCACCACTTGTGACCCAAGGACGAGCCACTCCTCACCGAGCCTCGAGCGTGTTGGCATTGAGGTGCCCACCTCTTTGCAGTGCCTCGTTGTGAGACATGGACTTTGGGCTACTTATGATGATCTATATGGCGTCTTTGTGTCATTTTTTGATGTCTTATACTGCATCATTAGATTTCATTTTGATGCTTTATATGACATCATAAGAGCATGAAAACGAATAAAAAGGCGATTGGCCTACAAAGACGAACAATGGATAAAAAGCTACACCCTTGGCTCCACCTGAGAGCAGAAAAGAGTCCCCCTGCGGGATGGCTCAAGGCCATCCGTGGAGCACTTGGAATCAGCTCGCGGCAACTGGCGCAAATCGTCGGAATAGACTCATCGGCGATCATTCGACTCGAAGAAAGAGAGCCGGATGGCAAGGTGACGCTCGAACTTCTCAATCGTGCGGCAAATGCGATGGGATGCAAAGTTATCTATGCGATCGTCCCAGGCGATGAAAGCGAAAGTCTCGAAGCGATCGTTGAGCGTCGAGCGAGATACGCCGCTCAAGATCTTTTGGAAAGAGTTGAACATTCAATGCGACTCGAGGAACAGGGATCACCCGATTCAAAGGCCGAGCTCGAAAAGCTCGCTCAAAAAATGAAAGAGAAGATGGACCCACGAATTTGGGGCCTGACAAAAGCTAAGAAGAAAAAGAAAGACCCTCGTAAGTGACCAAGCTTGAAATTCATTATCCACCGGGTGCGACTCCTCTCGATCCAAATGAACTCGGTGGACTCATTCCGAAATACATCACCACCCAAGGCGAATTGAATCGCCATGAGCGCGAGAATATCGTTGAAGCTGCCGACTGGGCGCTCGGAAGCACCCGCCATGACTGTCTGAACATTTCGTTTTGCTTCGAACTTCACAAACGAATGTTTGGCAAGGTCTGGAAGTGGGCCGGGCAGATCCGGCTGACCGACAAGAACCTCGGTGTTCCCAAAGAGCAAATCCTCATGAAGCTCAAACCGCTCTTCGATGACACGGCCTTCTGGATCGAGAATGAGACCTATAGCTTCGACGAAATCGGCGCGCGATTTCATCATCGACTTGTATCTATTCATGCGTTTCCAAACGGAAATGGTCGTCACGCTCGGTTAATGACTGAAGTGATTCAGACCGTGAACGGAGAGAAGCCTTTCACATGGGGAAGTTCTGATCTCTATAATTCGGAGTCTGAAGCTCGGAAGGACTATCTCGCAGCACTGAGACATGCAGATCAGGGCAACTATCAGCCGCTCATTGAGTTCGTCAGAAAATAGCTTCGCACTACGCTACTGCCCCACTTAACCTCTCGCACTTGTCGGCACTCCTCCATGATCTCATCCATGCAGGAGGATTTGTAGCTCGCGACAGATTCCTCAGCCCCGGCCTTTCGATCTCCTCGGCTCCTACCGATGAGATTGAGTGCCCCGACTCAAAGTGGGGCGGCTTGCTTTGAACCCAAGGCCGATGTCAAAATTGAGGCTGAGATGACAAAGAAGAATTCCTCACTCACAGCGGAACGACTGAAACCCATATCAAAAGCGTTTCTCGACGAGTTTCTAGCCTGGAAGCCCGAGTGGCAAAAGCATTGCGAATTTGAACAGAGCGAATCGAATCAGATCGACGGCGAATGCGATCTCTACATCCGACTACCGTCTCCACACGGAGATCCCAATCTTGAGATTCAAGTGTTTTTCGTAAACGACGGCTCGGAGCCCAGCTTGTCGTTTGGAAACTGGCATGCACACAATGAAGTCGTAATTTCCACCACAGAGTTTGAATATGTGGAATTGTCGATATTTACCGCACTCCAGCTGATGGTCATGGGCGACATCGCGATCTCAACATCGCTCACGACGAACTCGCCCATCTCATTGGCTTTCGGGCCTCAACACGAAATTGTCTATCTTCCATTGCGATGGTCGATAGAAGAGGCCTTGCAGGACGCTGGTGGGCGCATTCGAGTCCAAACCTGGGACGGAAGAATCGATCAAGAAGTGAGTTTAGAAACGATCGACGCCATCCACAGAAAACGAGAAGTCTGAAAAATCGGAAGCACCAGACTTAGACGCTGCCCCTTTGGATGCTCTCCTCGTGTGGAAGAAATCTCCGAGGCGAAGACTCACCCGCCCTCTCCCCACGCCCCTTCTCATACGTGTGAGCCGTCACGATCAGCGAATCATTGATCTTCAGCTGCGCCAAACGCGCGCGGGAAATCGGAGATGAAAAACTCCGACCTCTGGTAGAGATCCTTCGGACTCATCATCCACCGCGCAGGGCCGAGGTCGACTAAAATTCCAAAGGGCACGCAGAAGCGCACAAAGAATCGAAGATTCAGGCAATGAACCATGGCTTCATAAGTGTCGAAGCCCAGTAGCGGTCCGTCCTGATAAGTCATATGGACAGCCTCGCCGTGCTCATTGACGAGATGAAAGAGTCCGTCAGAAAACTCCACCGCCGTGAGCGTCGAGTTTGGCCAATGCCACAGCTTTTCGATCATTTCGGCGCCTGAATTCTGAATGAACTCAAATTCCGGAAAACGATCCTCACATGCCCAATTCCAAACCAACAAACCCGCATCAAACAGATTGCGATAGAGTTGAAACGTCGGACCATCCTTGAGCGCACCGATTCCTCTCGCCGTGAGCCTGAGCGACCTATTCGCAATCTGCACATACTCTTTGATCTCAAGAAGTTCACGAATTCGCGCGACCTCGGGGCAGTCTATTTCGCGCATTGGGCGGAACCTCTGATCCTGATCGAGCGAAAACTGATCCCAGAAAGTCTGAACGAACTTTCGATTGAGCGCCCCCGTGTCGGTGAGCTTAATCCCAACATCGCCGCCCGCTTCGGCCAAAAGAAACATCGCATGTCGGATGATCGGAGTCTCAATAAGAAGTTGCGTCGTCGACTTCGGCGCGCCCTCCATATTGGCTTGAGAAATCGACGCTCGGGACTGCCTTGGAATTGGAAATTCAATAAGCTTTGCCATGCCCATGAACTATCGAAGACTCGCGCACATCGCAAATCCGCATCGAATTTTCATCGACTCACGAAAGACGATGAGCCATTGGCAATGAACTGCAATTGGCCGCTTTCATTTCCGCAACTCGAACACGAGCCCGGACGACGACTCTAACTCGATCGCCACTTCCAATGCGCCACTTTCTACGCGCCACTTCCAACGCGCCCAAACGCCCGCTTCGCTTTCGCGGACTCATCGGCCCTCCGCAAGCGCACGCACCAAGGCGCCTTGAATCTCCTCGACGCTGACTTTCAATCGCGCCGAAGACGATGGCGCAAGAGGCGAGATGATCGACACCGGCATACCCGGCGTGGACCACTCAGGTAGCAAGTGCACCAATTCCCCGCTGTCAATTTCATCTCGACACAAATAGCGCGGAACCAGCGCCACTCCCGCGCCCGCCATCGCCATCTTCATCAGACTGCTCATCTGATTGCTGACGATTTGCGGTGAAACCGGAACGTGCACCGTTCCCTTCGCCGACCGCAAAGTCCATCGCTCGACAATCGTGCGAATGTCCAAGCAGAGAATCGCATGCTTTCGCAAATCTTGCGGAACGCGAATCCTTTCCCTGGATTTCAAATACCCGGGCGAGGCCACTGCAATCAGCACCACCTCGCCCGCGCGCCGCAACTTCAAACTGCTGTCTCGGGTTTTGCCGATGCGTACGGCAAGATCAAATCCATCCTTCACCAAATCGACGATCTCGTCGGTGTAGTTCAACTCAAACCGCAGATCCGGATGCTTCGCCGAAATTGCTGCGATCGCAGGAGCCACGACAAAAGTTCCCAGATCTTCAGGCGCAGTGATGCGGACTAGCCCCGTCAGCACACGATCAAGTCCATACAAAGATTTCTGCGCGTCCTCCAATTGTGAAATGGGCCCAAGGCTTGCGTCGTAAAAGGCTCGGCCCGCGTCCGTCAGCCTCAATCTCCGAGTGGAGCGCACCAACAGCTTCGTCGCCGTCGCTTTCTCCAGCTTCGAGATCGCCTTACTCACCGTGGACTTCGGCATATTCAAAACTTCAGCGGCCTTGGAGAAGCTGTGGTTCTGCACCACCTTCACAAAGATTCGCGTGAGATCAAGCTCCATCACGGCTCGCCACCTTCCCCAATTTCCACTGTTTCTATTAAGAAACATTGTATTCACTTTAGTGCATCTAATCAATAAACGAAAACTCGTCGATACTGCTGACATACGACGAACAACGAATTCGTCATCACAAGGAGAAATGCCATGAAGTCCAATAGTCAGAACCCACAGCTCAGCACCAGCCTCAGGCTGATGACTCTCACGACAGCGCTCTTGGCCCTCGCGCCTCTGGCGTCCAGTGAAACCCTGGCCCTAGACCCCAGTGCCAGCCGCATTCGCTGGGTGGGAAAAAAGGTCGTCGGCCAACAACACGACGGCACCGTCGCGATCAGCGGCGGCCAGGTCGAGTTCGACGGCAACCAGCTCAAAGGCGGTGAAGTCAGTATCGATATGAAGTCGATCAAGAACGACGATCTCACTGACGCCGCCTACAACGCCAAGCTCACCGGTCATTTGAAGTCAGATGACTTCTTCGGCGTCGAAAAGCATCCGACGGCAAAGTTCAAAATCAAATCGGTGAAGCCGGTCAAAAACGCCGCCGACGCCACACACGAGATCTCGGGCGATCTGACGATCAAAGGCATCACGCATCCGGCGCGCTTCAATGCGAAGATCGAAGTCAAAGATCCCGAACCGAACAAGACCAAGTCCGCGAACATCGCAAAGTCCGCCAGCGCGCGAGGCAAGCTCACTATCGATCGGACGAAGTACAACATCCGATATGGCTCGGGAAAATTCTTTGAAGATCTCGGCGACAAGATGATCAGCGACGACTTTGATCTCGAGATCAATCTTCAAACCAAACGCTGAGTCGGGTGACCTCGACACAAAGAACCAATCGATCCGACATCAGATGTCCAACAAACTGCAAACAGGGAGAAATATCATGACGAAAAAAATCGGAATCATCGGCGGAGGAAATGTCGGCAGCGCTCTGAACAAGGGCCTCACAGCCGCCGGCTATGAAACCCGCGTGAGCGACGAAACCAATGTCCGCGATGTGGCGATCGGAGCGGATGTGATCATCCTCGCCGTTCCCTTCACCGCCATCGATGCTGTGATCTCCAGCGCTGGCGACGCGTTCGATGGAAAGCTCATCGTCGACGTCACCAACACGTTGGATGCGAAGATGGGCTTCGCGGCTCAAGCCTCGAGTGGCGCCGAAGAGCTGCAGAAGAAATTGCCGCGCGCAAAAGTCACCAAAGCCTTCAACACGGTGTTCGCCCAGCACATGAGCGCAGGTCGCCTACGCGGAGAGGCGCTCACCGCCTTTGTCGCTGGCGATGACGAGGCCGCTCGGAACCAAGTGCTCAAGTTAGCCAAGGACATCGGCTTCGACTCCTTGAGCGCTGGACCGCTCGCCAACGCACGACACTTGGAAGCCTTTGGCTATCTCAACATTCAACTGGGATATGTGCTGGGACACGGAGCAATGACCGGCTTTCAATACATCCGGTCAACTTGATTCGGAGAGTCTCATGCGCGAACTCGGAAAGATTCATGACGAGCGCTCGGCGCGGGTGACTCCGTGCCGATTCGCGAGGCGCGACGAGTCGGCGCCAGCGCGCGCCCGATTGATGGAGCGCCAGAGCGCGTGTAGCCTCGGACATCCCGGCGGTTTGCGCCTCGATCGCGTTCTCAAACGAAGATTGGAAGCAGCATGAATCGTCGCCAAGTTCTACTCGCCCTCACCACGGCCACCGCCGGCGGCTTGGCCCTCGGCACCTTCTTCCCCAGGAGGCTCGATATGTTCGATCAACTTAAGTCCGGAACTCCGACGCAAAGAATGCCCGTCCTCTTTGTCGGTCATGGCTCACCCATGAACGCGATCGATACGAACCCCTACACACTGGCGCTGAATCAACTCGGCAATCAGCTTCCGCGTCCGCGTGCGATTCTTGTGATCTCGGCGCACTGGATGACCGATGGGACTTGGGTGACCGAGATGCCAAAGCCCAAAACCATTCATGACTTCTATGGCTTTCCCAAAGAGCTGTTTGACATTCAATATCCGGCGCCGGGCAGTCCCGAGATCGCCAAGCTGATTCAAGACAGTGTGCAAAGTCCGCCGATTCAAGGCGACAGTGAAAGCTGGGGGCTTGATCATGGAACTTGGGCTGTTTTGCGACACATGTATCCGCAGGCCGATATTCCGGTTTTGCAACTCAGCTTGGATCTCAAGCAGCCCGCGGAGTATCACATCCAGATCGGCCGCCAGCTCTCGCAACTCAGAGATCACGGCGTGCTGATTCTTGGCAGCGGCAACCTCGTGCACAATCTGCGCAGCATCCGCTGGGAGCCTCGCGCCCCAGCGCATGATTGGGCGCTTGAGTTCGACGAATGGCTCAAGGCCAAACTCATCGACCGTGACTCATCGGCCCTCATGAACGACTTCCACAAGACGCAAGCGGGACGTCTGAGCATTCCCTCGCTCGATCACTACTTGCCCTTGCACTACATCCTCAGCGCCGCCGACCCCAAGGATGAATTGAAATTTGAATATGAGGAAATTCAAAACGCATCCATCTCGATGCGAAGCTTTAGTCTCAGGCCGGCAAGGTCATGATGAGCGGCTTGCCTCGCGTGATCACGATCGTGTGCTCAAACTGCGCGGTGAAAACACCAGGGTTTGTCACCAGCGTCCAGCCGTCGCCTTTGTCGAACACTTGGCGCGCGCCCGATGAGACGAAGGGTTCGATGGTGATGACTTGGCCCTCGCGAAGCACTCGCTTGTCGCGTCGATCATAAAACCCCGGAATGAAACCCGGCTCTTCGTGCAATGCGCGCCCTACGCCATGACTGCCGATGTTCTCGATGACGGTGAATCCATGCCGCGTGGCCTCGGCCTCGATCGCGTACCCGATTCGGTTGAGCTTCGCGCCCGCCCGCGCTTCGTTCATCGCTTGCGCTAACGCACGCTGAGCGACATCACAGAGCTGTTGCTTGATCGGTGTCGCCGAACTCACCGGCGGCACAATCGCTGAGCCACCTGTGTCCGCGAAGTAACCATCAAGCTCCGCTGAAACATCAATGTTCACCAAGTCACCTGCGCGCAAAACCTGCGTGCCGGGAATGCCGTGCGCGGCCTCTTCATTCACGCTCACGCAAGTTTGCCCCGGAAAATTGTAAGTGAGTTGCGGCGCGGATCGCGCGCCCTGGGCCGCCAAGAATTCGCCACCGATCAAGTCGAGCTCGCCCGTCGTGATGCCCGGCTCAAGCTTCGACTGCATGAGCTGCAAACAGCGCGCGACGATGCGGCCGACTCGGCGCAAACCCTCAATGTCTCGTTCGGAGTTGATCGACATGGCTTGATGATAGCTGGTTCCCCTACGAGCTGCCATGCTTGAGTGTGCAAAATCAGGCCTAAGTCGTTGAAGAGACGAGGACTTCACCGGAAATTGGCTTCTATCGAGGCCAGCGGCCCTCACAACTCAAGCAATGCTGAACAAACACAGACACTTAGGCTGGGAATTGGTGTGCATTTGCACACTCAACCGAGGCAGCTCAGATGAGCCACCAGATCTCCCCCAACACCACGCTGCTGTTGCAGAAGTAGCTGGTGCCATTCGGATAGCACCACACCGTGCCCTGGGGAGTCGGACAGAAGTAGGCGCCCGAGCTCGGAAAGCACCACGTCGGCTGACCGGGGCGTGCGCAGTAAAAGTTCTCGCCGTTGCGGTAGCAGAGGACTTGAGTGGCGGCCGCGGCTGTGGGCGGACGCGAAGTGAAAGCCGCAAGGGACAGCACGATTGCGAAGATGAAGCGGGAAAGTAGGGTGTGGGCCTGTGGGCTCATATCGATGACCTCGCTGAAAATTGGATCCGAACATCGCCCAAAGACTCGGCTGTGCCTAGGAGGGAGCGCACTAACTGAAGAATCGTGAGACGGCGCCGGTAAATTTCTCCAGCTGGCTCACTTGGCTGGTCGTCGCTGAAGTGAGGCGAAAAAACTCAGGGTTTCAACGACTTGCGTGCAGGAGCCAAGGCTCTCAGCGACTCGAATTCAGAGGCTCTGCGCCCTAGAGAAAAGTGCATGTCGGCGCGGCCAGAGCCTTTTTTAAAAGATGGCATGCGCACCGATGACACCTTCATGTTGATCGCAAGCCAATGGCTCAGGGCCGATGCTACGAACTTCGCGGATTCTGAGGCAGCGTGCCGCTTCGTGAGTAAATCAAATCCGCTTCTCAGAATCAGATTCTTCGATTGAAATGGCGAAAGTGCGCGGCATCGTCACCGTCTGTGGGCTTCGACGCGCGCGAGCAATGTGAGCCGCGCGAGTGAGCATAGGCCACAGGGCGGCTCGCGGAATCACACTGAAGCCGCGGAACAAGTAGCTGACCTAGAGGAGCGAATATGAATACCAAGAGTGATTCCGCGCTAAATTCAAATCTGGCGCGACGGCTCATCACCACACTTCGCAATGTCTTGATACTTTTGAGCTTGGCCCTGGGCGCTTCGTGGATTGTCGGCTGGTATTACTTGAAGGCGCCGACGCTTTCTGGGCCCGGGGAGTCGGCGGATCTCGGCGACACCGCGATCGAAGCTTCGGTTTTGCGTGCGCATGTGGAGGCGCTCGCAGGCTTGAACCCGCCACGCAATTATGCGCACAAGGCGAGTTTGAACGCGGCGGCCTCTTACATTGAGTCGACTTGGAAATCCGCAGAAGTAGCCTCGGAGAGACAGAGCTTTAAAACTCACGATGGCGAGTATCACAATATCATCGCGCGATTCGGCAATGCACAAGGTCCGCTGATCGTGATCGGCGCGCACTATGACGTCGCAGGCCAACAGCCGGGCGCTGATGACAATGCCAGCGGTGTGGCCGGCTTGATCGAGTTGGGGCGCGCGCTGCAAAAGCTATCGGCTCACCCCAAATTAGCTGAAGGGCAAATTGAGCTTGTCGCCTATTCACTGGAGGAGCCGCCGTATTTTGGCGGCGATGAAATGGGCAGTGCGTTTCACGCGCGAAAGCTTCGCGACGAGGGACGAGTGCCGCGCTTCATGATCAGTTTGGAAATGATCGGTTACTTTACGGATGAAGCGAACTCGCAGGAATTCCCGATTCCCCTGCTCAGCGCGTTCTATCCCACGCGCGGCAATTTCATCGGCGTGGTGGGAGTTCAGAAAGATCGAAAACTGATCGCACAGCTTCGCGATCACATGCGGCTGAAGATGCGACTCGATGTCGAAGGCGTAGCGGCCCCCAGCTTCCTGCCGGGCATCGACTTTTCTGATCACCGCAATTACTGGCAGATGGATTGGCCCGCGGTGATGATCACCAACACCGCATTTCATCGCAATAAAGAATATCATCAAGTCGGCGACACGCCGGATCGCTTGGATTATCAGAAGATGGCCGAGGTCACTCGCGGTGTTCTCGGCGCGGCACTTTCCATGCTTTGAGGCGTCTCGCGACTCAATTCTTTGAGCAGCGAATGCTTCGCTCGGAGCAAGCGGCCTTTGCGTCGCCGCACTTTTTCATGACGGCTTGGCGCGCTTCGCTTTCTGTGCTCGCGCGCGCGGAGTAAACTTGATCGCCGGACTCCACACTGCAACTGTGTGCGCCGACCAGTCCGAGCTTGCCGCCTTCAAAACTCAAGTTGAGCTGGGGCCCAGTGTCGCGGCTTTGCCCGGCCTCGTAGCCCTGACGATATCCGCGCTGTGCGGCCTCGGCGTCCGCGGCGCTACAAACAATCGTGAATTGAGTCATCGACATCTCGCGGCCGGCCTTCGCGTCGTTCATGCCCTTTTCGTAACCGCCGTTTTCCGTGCAGTTCTGCGCTTGGATCGTCGCGCATCCAGATGAAAATAGCGCGAGTGATCCCGCCACGCAGAGAAGTCTCAGATGAGTTGCCATTGGCATTTGAACCTCCAAAGCTTCACTGTCGCTTGAGTTTAACAAAAAGTCAGCGAGTCCGGCCTCGACCATAGGCCAGATGCTCATTGACCTTAGCTCGGTGGACTTCCAGCCTGAGAGGAACAGTAATCCCCGATGGAGGTGGAAGATGTTACGCGCTCTACTCGTGGCCTCGACAATTTTGTTTTCATCCGCATTCGCGACCAACGCGCGCGCGGGAATTATGGTCGAGCCCTATCTCGGCTATAATCTTTTGGTTTCTGACTTCACCTTTGGTGCAGCCGCTGGACCTTTCAACGGGCAGTCGCTGAAGATCGACAACACCGGCTTGGGTTACGGCCTTCGCGTCGGTTACACAGTTCCCTTCCTGTTTGCCGCTCTCGACTACTCTTCGGGAAGCCTCGCCAGCTCTGTGAAGGAAAAGCCCGCAGGTTCGACGATTTCGACGTCGTCCAGCACGGCGACTTCGCTGGGCGCGACAGTCGGTGTGAACCTTCCGATCATTCGTCCTTACATCGGCTACATCTTTGACGACCAAGTGAAGAGCGACACTTCGACGATTTATGGAACAGGCTTCAAGGTCGGCGTCGGTCTGACGGTCTTCCCGATGGTGAAGTTGAATGCGGAGTACGTGACACGCACTTGGACGAAGTCGAAGGGCAGCAGCGGCACCGAAGAGAGCTTCGGCGATGCGGCCACTTACAAATCAGGAAAAGGCTCGGGCTTTTTCATCAATGCGAGCATTCCGCTGTCATTCTAAGCGCCGCCAATTTCGAGGCTAAATGCGAAATCCGAGTGAGAGCCACGCCAAGTGGCTCTTACTTTTTTAGGGCACGACGTGATCGCTTGAATCCCCAAGCCCAACGCCCTTCATCCACTGGAATATTCCTTCGGCAAAAACCGCGCGAGCCTCAGCTGAACGATGACCGTCGTAGGGAATTCGATCTTCGCGACGAAGAATCGTGCGGTCGCGAGGTCAACCCACACCTGCGTCACGGGCCGAAATGAACAAGACTCGCAAACTCGCGCGAATCCGCACGAGCAAGTAAAGGTGGGCGAGCAACATCGCCAATTGCACCACCCAGTTCGCGAATCCCGGAGTCAAAAAAATGTGGAACAAGAAAATATTGAGGGTGATCGGCGCCAGCACCGTGAGTGTTGCGGGCAAGAAGCGCCCCGAGAATAAAAGAATAGCGCAAATGACTTCGAGTGCCTTCACGAGGCTGAGAAGGTAACCCGAGTCGCGAAGCGCGGCCATGAATTGAGTCGCAACTTCAGGCATGGGCGGCACGGGAATGAACAAGAAGAATCCATTGAGTCCAAACACCAAATAGATCAACGCCAAACCGTATCGAGCCGCGCGATCCAATCCCCGCCAAACATCAAGCTGTCTTGCCTTGGCTTGCTCGTTCATGCGCCCCTCTCTCGTCGTCACTTCATTGTGCTTCTGACTCTTGTCCATCTTCGATGTGCTTTCGCCAATCCGGGTAATCCTTCGGCGGAAAATCACGCACGAGCTCAGAGACCCAAGGCAACATGATATCAGCGATCAAGGCGTGGCCTTTCACGCTGGGATGGGCGTCGTTGGGGCCAAAGCTCTGCACAAAATAGGACTCGATCTCCTTGGGATCAGACCGAACCACGGCCTTGAACGGCTCGCCTAAATTGAAACTCGGCTTGGGTGAATTGCGAATCGACATCAACGCCGTATCGATGGCATCCGCCATCGGAATCCCCCGCAGCCAATGGTAAGAGTGAAAGTAGACCGGCACGCCGCGCTTTCGCAGATCATCCGTCAGCATCTCAAAGTCGGTGCGAATCCACTCCGTGAGCTCATACGAGTTCACCTGAAATTCGTATTGCGCATCTTCGGGATACTTCTTTCGATAGTCCTCGTAGATGTGTTGGGCCAGATCCCGAATGCTTCCGGGTGGTGAGGTGTCCGCAAGAACTCTCAAGCGCCTCAATGGTTCGCGGTGAATGACCAAGGGCACTTCATCTAATGCTTGAGCTATGATGTCGAGCTGACGTTCTCGCTCCTTGAGGCGTCCCAAATTTTCCAAGAGATAATTGGTGTTCACCATGTTCGCCGGATGGACGTCAAAAGTCGCTCGCAGCAATTCGAAGTCTTCTTCGCTTTCAACTTTCGGGTAGCGCCGTTGGAGCGACCACTCACGAACTTGTTCCAGATTCGTCTTCCAACCCAAGTTCTTCCAGTTCACCATGAGTCTCGCGTGCAGCTGTCTCAGCTCATCGAGATGCTGACTTTCGCGTTTGTGAATCAAGCGGTCATGCTGAAGTTCAACAGCGTGAAACACTAAGAGATTGAAGCGCGATGGATAGTCCATCAAATATTCGCGCGCCACTTCGCTCACGCATTCTGCGCCCACTTCAGGGACTGTGCAGACGACTGACCACGCATCATAGACCACCCGAGGCCGCGGCCGCGGCGCTGAGCGAAAGCGCTGCAAGTAACTGCTGACCTCAGCGGGTTTCATGTCTTCGATCAAACGCAATCGATTGACGATCTCAATCGCGCGCCGAAGGGTGGTTAACTCCTGTTGCCGCTCTTCATGCCCACGATGTCGAAGAAGCTGCACAAATCTGTAAACGCGAAGATTCTCACTGAACCACTCCGACAATTGACTCGTGTCCTGCAGCCCCATGCGTCGGCGCGCCAGGCTTAAGCCCACGGGGTTCCATGTGTTCGGCTCGCCTCCCACCGCGATCACAATGTGAGGATGAAGCCAATCTCTGTTGAGCTCGCCACGCAAAAGTTTGGCTCGCTGTTGGGAAGTCGTCACATTGCCACGTCCACCATTGATGACGTGCAGAGTTTGAAAACCTTCCGGCAGTTTCAATCGACCGGCTTCGAGCTCGCGGCGCAGTCGAATCTGCAACTGGTGCGGATAGGCCTCGGACTTTTGCACACCCGCGCCATCGGTGTGCGAATTTCCAATCATCAAAATTCGAAAGCCTTGATTTCCCTGCAGTGCACGTTCGTTGCTTGTGGCGCGAGCGGATGCCGCACTCGATGAGCCTTCAGTCCGGCCATCTGCCGTGCTCGGATCGGCTGAACGAGCGCTCGTCGTCGGCAGATTCGCCTGCGAGGCTTGGGCTTCACGTGATTCGACATAATTCATGCCCACGACACGCAAGCTCACTTCCGCCAAGACGAGGATCAGCATGGCTCCGAGTAGCCCCGCCAAGAGTCGGCGGCGCGCGCGGCGAATCACCGGCGAATTCAAATCAAAGCCAGGAGCAACACTCGCCCACTTGGTCCATTGCGGACGGCTTTGATCCCTGTTTGCCTCATCCTGGTCCAGCTTCGTCAATTCAACTCCCCAATCTGCAATCAACACTTCGAACGTGATCGATTTTATCCTCGATCAAACCCGAAGCGCAGTTGATTTCCCTCAGCGGACTCGACCAACGCCGAGGAGGCCTTTCACACTCTTATGAACAAGCGCAGAATTTTAACATGAGCTCAACGGCGCCTTTGAGTGCTCAAGCCAAGGATCAAAACAAGCTCCCCTTACATCCCTGTCAAAGCTGTGGCGCTTGTTGCGCGAGTTTTCGAGTGCAATTCTACTGGCGAGAAGGCGAGCGCGAGCAGCAACCTCAAGTTCCGCCTCACACCTGGCAGGAATCACATGGCGCCGAGTCCGCTGAACCCAGCAACTGGCGCGTCATGCGCGGTACGGAAGCCAAACATCACCCGCGATGCACAGCACTCGTAGGCCGGATCGGCACCGTCGTCGCCTGCGGCATTTACTCATCGCGCCCAACGCCATGCCGAGCCTTCAAAGCTTCCTACGAAGATGGTCTTGCAAATTCACGTTGCGACGAAGCTCGCGCTCGTCACGGCTTAAGGCCACTCTGCAAGGCGGACTGGATCGCTTGGCGAAATGCGAACCGAGATCAACTGGGTTCCGTCGCCGATACGGCGGCCAGCGCCGATCTCAGCTCATCGTAGTCCGACGGAAGCTGCGCGAGTAGATCCAACTGTCGGCGGCGCTGCAACTCATGGAGTGCTGAGCGCAGCAGTCGCAACTTTCTTGTCTCACGCAACAGCTCAGGTTGTGTCTGCTGCCGAACTCGACGCGCCAGCTGACTCAACTGCTCGGCGTAATGCCGCCAATTCTCAATTCCACCCGGCGATCGCTCACTGCCTGAAGTTCGCAAAAATTCAACTGCGCGATCCAAGTGCTCCGCCAAAGCCGCCGGCGCCAAATCTGTCGCCATCCACTCGGGAAATGAAACAATGTGAAAGTACAAAGTCACTTCACGCTTTGACTCGATTTCGCGTTCGCGAACCCAGCGCAAATAATCCGGCGCTTGATCCAAAGAGAACAAATTCAAGGTGGTGATCGTACTCACTTGAATTTTCCCGAGCGGCTGCGACGCCGAGAGCGCCAACAAACTTCTGAAGTTCTCACGAAAGCGCGCAAAGCGAACTCTATATCGAATCATCTCCGCGCGCTCCTCCACGGCTTCCATGGAGACGTTGATATTGAATCGTAGATGCGCAGGCGCCGATCGAAGAGTCGCCAGGAACCGATCGAAGTGAAGTGTTGGAGTATTCAGATTTGAGATGATGTTGATTTCCAGATCGCGCGGCGCCTGATCGGCGTAAATCGCGACGAGCTTTTCGAGTGCCGCTGGAAATCGTGGCGACAGCAGCGGCTCTCCGCCCAAGAATGCGATTCGCCGATAACCCATCTTCGTCGCCTCCAGAAAGCTCCAGAGAGTCGACTGAAACTGATCGAGAAGCTCAGCGCTCGGCGCGCTTTCCCGAGGACGCACCGGCTCTTGCGGCATGGGACCGAATTCTTTTTGTTCCGCGGCCCATGACGAGGAGTACTCGCCGCTACAATACAAGCATTTCAAATCACAAGTGTTGTCGAGTTGAATGTCCAAATTGTCGGGAAAGTTCCCAAAGGTGCCTGGTTCCAAGTTCTCACGAATGGTCGTCGCCCAATCGATGCCTTCCACATCGCCTTGTCGATCATACGCTTTCGCAAGCTGTTCCAAGTATTCGCGCTGTGAACTTCGGTGGCTCGGTCGATTTTGTTGTTCAAGATCCAAGCACACTGAACATCGTTTCGGTTGCCCCGTGGTCATCATTTCGCGACGAGCTTGGCGAATCTCGGGGGAGTTATTGAGCAGCTGGGCCCCGTGCCGAGCCAAGTCTTCAGCTGTCACCGCGAAAGGCTGAGTCTTGCAGCAAGTTCTCAGTTGCGCCTTCCCAAAATCAGCCACCACATGCGTCCACAAGTAAGCACAGCCCCGCGGGATCTGAGAGATACTTCGCTCACTCACCGATTCGCCCCTTTGTCGGCACCCGATTCCATACTTCGACGCCCATCCTGAGCGACGCGCCAGATCTCGGCAAGCTCAGGGATGGCTTTGACCGCCGATGTGCCCCGTCGCAAGTCCCAAAACTCCAACTCCTGCCTGAGTTCGCGCCAAAGCTGAAGTTGTTGGTCGTGACTATTCCCCGTCGGCGAAGCCGCGTTGGCACTCGGGTTCATCTCAATTCGCTGCGCGACTCCATCCAAGTACTTCGCATAAGAGCGCCAATGCGAAGCCTGCATGCGACTTCGCAAGACGACTTCGTTTTCACTCGGTTGATCAAACTGCGCGACGGGCGCCAACTCCTCGGCCCATTCCGTCAACATGGCGATCGATCTTCGCAGAGGCACAGCGAACTCTTTGGGCGCGCTCAACGGCGACAAGGCCCGCGGCAAGGTCACCATGTTCTGCACAAGCTCAAGACTGCAGCCATACTGTCGGTGGAGATCGCGCAAGTAGCTCAAGAACTCCGGCAAACTCGGCAAAGCCAAAAGATTGAGCGTCGGCAAAATCACGACTTCGACATTCGGAAAATCTCGCAACAAGCGATGAAGATTACGCTCGAGCTTGGGCCAATTCGTTCCATAGCGAATGTACTCCGCACGCGGCCCCAAGGACTCCATGGAAACCTGCACCACCCACCGAAAGCGAGTCTCCATCTTTGGGATCATCTGCGTGAATCGCTCAAACTGCTGATCCGGCGGACATAGATTCGTCGTGATGCAGAGCTCAGGCTTTCTCGCTCGCGCCGGCACTTTCTCAAAAATCTCTCGCATACGCTCCAACGACTCATAGAAGGCCTCAATCGCGATGGGCTCACCGCCGATGTATCCCAGGCGTTTCACCAGATCTCGCGCGTTGGCCTCGACCCACTCATAAAACAAGGCCTCCAATTGCGGATCCCGAGACTTGTCACGATAGTTGGCATGAAGTCGCTGGGCGGCTCGCTTCTCCGCGGCCCAGGAGGACGAATAAAATTCGTTGCAATAGACGCACTTAAATCCGCAAGCATTCGATAAGACGATCTCGAGAATGTCGACGGCTGCGGTCGTCAGCAACGAATCGTCAATTTGCCCGCTCACCAATCGATCGCGACTCCGGCGCAAAAATTCCGTCAGATTCTCTTGAGGCCGAACTTCTCCCACTTTGCGAAGCTGTGTCGTAAAGAAGTCCTCGAGGCGCGGGCTCTTCACTCCCGAGTCCTCAATCGACCAACATGAATGACAATCCTTGTGCCGCTGATCAAAAATCATTTCGCGACGTCGCTCGCGAAAAAACATTTTCTCGGAAAAAACCTTCGCACCATACTGCTGAATGTCGGAATCGGTGATGGGCTGGCTCTCGGTGCGACAGCAATACGCCATAGCGCGATCGAACATGTAAAATATGGGATAGGACCAACGAAACACGCAGAGCGCTTGCGTCTGCAAGGCTGCCTTTTGACTCATATCAACCCGCCTCTCTCGGCGGGTTGGCCGTGAGAAGCTTCGCAAACACGCCAAAACTCAGCGTACTCCGGAAAGTCGCGTAGAAAATCCACCTGACGTCTCTGATTGTTCTGCTCGATGAACTGCAAAAACGCTTGGCGCGAGTTGAGGTCAAAGTCCGTGCGCTCAGGACTTCGCAGTCGTTCATAGAGAGGCTGCAGCAGATCGACGCGATACGAATACCAACTGCCAAAGTGATTTTGATGCTTAGTGATCCGATCGTTCTCCTCTTCGTGCCGAGCGACCAGATCAATCGCGGGTTCCAAATACCTCGCGAAATCCGGCGTGAGGATCATCGGATTGTGGTGGCGCGGAAAGCTGACAAGATTCTTCATCAGTCCGATGCGCAAACCGTACTCATCGTTCAAGCCTTGCACCCAATTCAGAAACTGAGGCAAATCCGAAATCGAAAGTGCATTGAGCGCCGTCTGAAAACCAATCTGAAAATTCTCCGGACTCAAGCCCATCTCCCGAGTCGAGCGGCAAACTTCTCGCACGTTGGCCTCAAACAAGGGCCACTTGAGCCCGTGACGAATGTATTCAGCTCGCTGGCCGGTCGCCTCTATGCTCGGCTGCAAGCGAAAGCGCAGTCGGCCCGTGAGTCTTGGCATGAGATTCATCAATCGGCGTAAAGACTCTGAGGAAAGATTCAGATTGGTGATCAAGCCCAATTCCACAGGCCACGGCGGCATCTTTTCCATGTCTTCGTAGGCATGAAGGAGCTTTTCGATGACCGGCCAGAACTTGGGATTATACGTGGGCTCTCCGCCCAGCAAATTGATCGTGTCCACATAGTATCGGGCCAAATCGTAAAACCACTCCCAGAACACGGCTTCGAGTTTTTCCGGCGCCTCGGGGAATTCTTCGGCAAGCTTTTCGGGCGTGACATCCCCAAACTGCAAAAGCTCCTGAGCCCACTGCGTGCTGTAATGGAGCGAGCAGTAGGTGCACTTCTGATTGCAGGTGTTCCCCAGAACAATCTCCAACATTTGCGGACGATAACTGTAGAGGCGTCGATCATCTTGCTCCAACGTTTGGGCGATCTGCGGAAACAGCACCTCGGCCGTTTCAAACGGCGACGTGCCATAGCCCCATCGCAACCAATACTCACGCACCCACGCGTCCGCTCCTGATCGCGGAGCTTTCACGCCGTTGGCCTCGAGCCGCACACAGGATTCACAATCCACATGTGTGATGCCCAAAAACTTTTCGCGACGACGCTCCAATTCATACGGACGATTCATGATCGCGTCTTTGCCGTATCGCTCAAGATCATCGGAGGTGATCTTTTGTTTGGGCGTGCGGCAACAATTCCGCGCGTGGCCACTCACCAAATTGATGATTGGATAATCCCACTTGAATCGACACATCACTTTGTCAAAACCCACGTGGTGTCCGGTGACACTCACGCCACCTGCGGCTTGTGCGCCGACAACTTCAATAGGAATTCGCTGATTGCCGGGAACCGAGGAGTCTGACGCCATGGGGATCAGGTTAGGAGAAGAAATGGGGAATCTCAACAGCCAGATTCTCGGCCAAACTCTCAGCCAGATTCTCAGCCAGTATATCTGGCCAGATTATCTGCCAGTCTATCTGCCAGTCTATCTGCCAGTCTATCTGCCAGTTTATCTGCCAGATTCCCGAATGAACTTGAGTTGGCCCTAAGCGCCCGACCTGAGCGCGAACGCAAAAGTGCCGCGTATTCAACGACGCGACACTATGCTTTGAACGGATTGACGCAAGCTAGGGCGCTCCGCCGACACTGTCAGCCCAAGTGACGCGTCGGCCTAGGGCCCATCGACGAACGGCCCTGCCCCCAAAAAAGGTTACGGGAACACAGCGCAAGTCGACGAAACTTGCCGATTCACTGTCCCTGGCGCGCCCATGATCTCAACATCCACCGTCAGCTCCCGGCTGACCGCAGAAACCAAGGCCTCGGTGTTCACGCTGATGATATAGGCACCGATTGGATCCAAGCTGACAGCCGTAATTCGCGTGCTGTCGCCAATCGTCGTGACCTCGCTCACCAGCAAGGACTCACCATCGCGCGACACTTCGCTCACTTCACCACGCGAGTCCAATTCGATGCGCAAGTTCTGTTGCTCGACGGTGCACAGGAGAAACTTTTGCGTGCGCGACGTGATCGACGCCTCAGTCGGCAGGCCAGCGGCCTCGGCCGTCGATTTCCCAGCTAAGAAGCCGGCGAGCATACCGAAGATTGCAAAGATGAAGAGCCCGATGATTCGTTGAAACTGTGTGCGGCAAAGCATGACGACCTCTCTTGTGAACACGTTCTGTTGTTGGCCAACTCCGGCGCGCTTCCCCGCGGGACAAGGAAGTCACCTCAAATAACTCAGGCCCATTTCGACTGCGGAGGGGAACTGCAAATTTGGGGGCACTGGCACTCCGGCCATCCCTTGCCCCAGAAGCAACTCATTGCTTTTGAGCCCCCCACCCCCCCTCGGTCCTGACCATTTTCGCCCGAAGCTCGCGCCGCTTCGTCATCCTGCCCCGCGCTTTGACCCTCGGCCTAACAGAGGCGAAAAACAGAGGCGAAAAACAAGGGCTTCACGACTGGACCGTCAAGAGCCAGAGCCCATAGAAAGCGAGCCTCCGCATGCAAAGCCGTTGGCAAGACCAAGACGCCGCAAACTTTCGCCAAGATCCCGTCGCACTTCGCGCCTACACCTCGCGCCTTTTGGGCGCTGAACCGGCTTTGGTTCAGCATGGCGGCGGCAACACTTCGGTGAAAGTCGAGCACACCAACCTCTTTGGCGAGAACGAAAGCATCTTGTACGTCAAAGGATCAGGCTGGGATCTCGCGACGATTCAGCCGCAAGGTTTCGCGCCGGTGAAGATGGATGTGCTGCTGAAAATGGCGCGCCTGCAAAAGCTCTCCGACAAAGACATGGTGCAAGCTCAGAAAGCGGCGATGATCAATCCGTCGGCGCCTGCGCCCTCGGTCGAAGCCATTTTGCACGCCATCATTCCGTTTCGCTATGTGGATCACACGCACTCAGATGCGGTGGTGACTCTCACCAACACGCCAGATGGCGAGGCCCACGCTCGCCAAGTTTTTGGGCCGCGCGTACTTGTACTTCCCTACATCATGCCGGGCTTCATTCTCGCCCGCCAAGTTTTCGAACACACGCGCGATCTGAATTGGGCCAACTACGATGGCATTGTGCTCTTGCATCACGGGATCTTCACTTTCCACGACGACGCACGCGTGGCTTACGAAAACATGTTGAAGCTGGTGACTCGAGCCGAAGACTTTTTGCGCGAGCGCAAAGCGACTGAAGTTCGTCGCGCGACTCCCACGATTAAACCCGGCGCCGCCGAGCTCGCAGCACTACGGAAAAATCTGGGCGGCCTGATGGGACAGCCTCTGTTGATGAAACTCAACTCTTCGCCGGAAGCCGTCGGCTTTTCCAGCTGGGATCGCGCCGAAGCGACCGCAGCTCGAGGCACGGTCACGCCGGATCATGTGATTCACATCAAGCCGCGCCCGATGCTGGTCGACGCGAGTGAAGATCGCGGCGTGGCCAAATTTGCCGAAAGCTATCGCGCTTACTTTGAAAAGCATCGCGCTGCTGAACACAAAGAACTGGATCGTTGTCCGCGCTGGGCGATCTGGCCGGGCGCCGGTACGTTGAGCATCGGCACGACAGCCAAATCAATTCGCATCGTCGAAGACATCACCCGCCACACCATCGCCTGCTTACAAGCCGGCGACGCATTGGGCGGTTGGCAGCCGGTCACTGAAGCTGAGCTGTTTGAGGTCGAGTACTGGGAACTGGAGCAAGCCAAACTCAAAGTCATCGGCGGAAGCCGACCCGCACTTCAGGGCCGAGTCGCGGTTGTCACCGGTGCCGCCAGCGGCATCGGTCGTGCGATTGCGGAAGATTTGCGCGCTCAAGGTGCGGCTGTCGCAGCGTTGGACTTGAATGCCTCGGTGACAGAAACCTTCTCCGGAGATCAAAGCCTCGGACTAGTTTGCGATGTCACCAGCGAAGCCTCGATTCAAAGCGCGCTTCAAGCTGTGGCAGAGAAGTTCGGCGGACTCGACATCTTGGTGACGAACGCCGGGACTTTCCCTCCCGGCCGCCATATTGCGGATTTGAGCGAAAGCGATTGGACCAACACATTAAATGTGAATTTGAGCGGGCACTGGCGCGTGATCAAAGCGGCGATTCCGCTTTTGAAGCAGGGCTTTGATCCCAGCATCATTGTCGTCGGCTCAAAAAATGTTCCCGCACCGGGACCAGGGGCCGCCGCTTACTCGGCCTCCAAGGCGGGACTCACGCAACTGGCACGCGTGGCCGCACTGGAGCTTGCGCCTTTTGGCGTTCGCGTGAACACCATTCACCCGGATGCCGTTTTCGACACCGGCATCTGGAGCGAAGAAGTTATCGCCAATCGCGCCAAGCACTACGGCTTGAGCGTGCAAGACTACAAGACCAAGAACTTACTCAAGACCGAGATCACTTCCAAAAACGTCGCGCAACTGGTGACGGCGATGGTGGGTCCCGCGTTCAGTAAAACCACCGGAGCACAAATTCCAATCGATGGCGGCAATGATCGCGTGATCTGATGCGCGTAGCGAAGTTCAATCTGCGACGACCGCTCTCAATGGGCGATAAGAGGTAGTCTTGTGTCCACGCCTCGACCTTTACTTGAAGTCATCTTGGTCTTCACGCGCCTCGGCTTCACCTCGTTCGGTGGGCCTATCGCGCATCTTGGATATTTTCACGATGAGCTGATTCAACGACGAAAGTGGATGAGCGAGGTCGAGTACGCGGATCTCGTGTCGCTTGCACAGTTTTTGCCCGGACCCGCGAGCAGCCAAGTCGCCATGGGACTTGGGCATCGCCGCGCGGGTCCCATCGGCGCGCTCGCCGCAACCGTTTGCTTCACTCTGCCGAGTGCCGCAATTCTATTTCTATTCGCCATGGGACTCATGCCGCTGGCGTCGAATTCCAATCTCGCGCAAGGCTTGCTTTCGGGCCTACAATTAGCGGCGGCCACAGTTGTCGCGCACGCGATTTGGCAAATGCAGCGCCAACTTTGTCCAGATCCTCATCGCAAGGGTATGGCCATTGGCGCGGCGGCGATCATGGGCCTTGGAAGTTTTCTCATCAATTCACCACTTGCTCGCGAATTCTCGGACTCAGCCCTGCCTTGGCTGACACCAACGCTTTTGCAGTTTGCCGTGTTGATTGCCGCAGGACTCATCGGCTTGCAGCTTCCCAAGACTCAGCAGGCCGAGGCCTCAGCCGCGACTTCAGGTGAAGGCTCAAGCCCGACGACTCGTCGCGGAGCTAAACGTTGGGGCGCAAGTCTCTTGGCCATCTGGGCGACGCTTCTTGTGTTGATTCCGATTCTTCATCAGCTTGCACCCGAGAGCGCAAACTTGAGAATTCTCGATGTCTTCTATCGCGTCGGCTCGTCCGTGTTTGGTGGAGGCCACGTCGTGCTTCCGATGCTCCAGGCTGAAGTGCTGCCTTTAGAAGCGCCGCAACCGCCTTCGGTCACGACATCGATACCCGCGCCAGCACAAATCGCCTGGCTCACCGCGAGCGAATTTCACGCAGGCTATGGCGCGGCCCAAGCGATTCCAGGTCCACTCTTCAGCTTTGCCGCATATGTCGGCGCACTCGCGCGCCTGCCGGAAACTCCGACAAGTCTACAGGCGATGAAGCAGGCGACGATGGCCTTGATCGCCGTGTTTTTACCTTCATTGCTTTTGATCCTCGGTGCTTGGCCGTTCTGGCAGCGCATGAAACAAGTGCCGAGACTTCGAAGCGCTGCTCAGTACGTCAACGCCGCGGTGGTTGGGCTGCTTTTGTCGGCGCTCATTCATCCGATTTTGCCAGAGTCGGTGCGGAGTTTTACTGATGTGCTGTTGTGGATCGGCGGACTCGCTCTGCTGTTCAAATTTCGCTGGCCAAACTGGGCCATCGTGGCCGCGCTGGCCGCCGTCGGCGGTCTACGATCACTCTAAAGAAATTCTCACTTGGAAGGGCTCGGTGCGGGCGATGCCGCCCCAGATGGCTCATCCCATTTCGCCTTCACTTCTCCTGGCGAAAGTCGGCCTGGCTTAATCTGCTCACCCTGCAAACCGATAAAGTCTTTGCGCACTTGGTCCGCAAGACTTGAAAGCCAGTTCGTAATCTCGTGAGAATCCGGCAAACTCTGCCTTTCGACTCCATTCGTCCAAGCGCGCACCGCGAGCCCATTCTGAAATTCAATGCGAATCAGCTTGATCGGAAAAAAAGTCGAACCGTGCCAAACTTGTCCGGTGTAAATTCCCTGGCGTCGCGTCCCATCTTGATGAGTCACAGCGATCTCGACCGCGTTTCGATTTCGGAGCGAGTTCATGCCATAGCGTGTGTACGTCTCAACAGTCTTGAGGTGCGCCAAATGAGCTTCAAAGGCTTCCATGGTTTGCGGCAAATAAATCTTTCGCTCCACCAAAGCCTGCATTTCCGTTTTCTCGCTGGCCAGATGTTCATTGAACATCGAAACAAGTTTCGGATTCTCTTGATCGACCTGATCTCCCGGACCGGGTGCACGACCCAACATTCGCGCAGGAGTGAAGCCGAGGAGAAGGAGACCTCCTAACATCAGTCCCAAGACGGCCAAGGTGCCGAGCGCGACCCCCACATTCAATTTACCCGAGTTGCTGAATTTCATTTGCATCCTCTTCGGATGATTGGAGCAGAATTCACAGTGAACGCAATGAATTTCCCGCGTCCGTCGTTCGCAGAGATCGCGATGGTGAGATCCGAACACCGATCAACACCGCCCACTCGGGGCTTAACGTGCTTCGACGATTTTGCTGAAGCCCCAAAGCGAGGCGCCCAAGACCTAGACCCGCGAACTCCGCCACATCCCAAATGCCGAGGACACTGTAGCTCTGCATCTGAGCACGCTCCACGCTCTGCGTTCCCAGAACCCGTACATCGTCAAAGAAGAGGCTTTCCAACTGAATCGTCCATGCAGGCCTGAGTTGATACGCACCTCGTGCGCCATACTTCGCGATTTGAAAGTCAGCCTCATGGCCTTCGGACGATCGCCCTGCGAAAATTCGTGTCAACTCGCCTTGAATTTGAATCTCAAAATTTCCGATGCTCCAATCCGGCGCAAGCCCGATCCGCGCACCCCATGATTCCCAACCTCTTGATCGCTTCGCATCTCCGCTAGGAGTAATGCTTCGAATCCACAGGATTTGTCTAAAACCCGTCCAGTTTTCACGGCTCAAAATCCGACGAGCAAAGACTTCCACATCACCAAGTCCGCTCGCTTGATCTGTCGGCTCCGCGTACGGAATCCAAACCCCGATCTGCGTCTTTGCCAAACTCTGCTCGACTCGCCAACTCAGGCGCTCTTGATGAGATCGAGAGTCACCCCATGCACCCTTTAGAGACATGCGAACTTGAACTTGATGCCGATCGAGTTCAGTTGAAAGAGTCTCAGACTCTTCCGTGAGAACGGGGAAACTCGTGGGCCGAAAACGAAATTCGCCCTGCGATGATTGAACGGCGTCTCCCTCTGCAGGAGATGTTGCTGCAGACGTTGAGCCGAAAGTGATGGCGAGACCAAAAATGCTGAACCACCAACATGCCCCTCGTCGCCACCGAAGTGTCGAAAGAAATCTTGGAGATTCTCGATTTGGCTTAAGCTTCATTCGCGCAACTTCATTCGCGCAATTTCAAATCAGGCAAAGCAAGATCAGCACCGAACCGATGCCAAACGCCGCTGCGGCTCGCGCCCGATAGTTCGCGATGCCCCAAGCGAGATAGAGTCCCGAGAGTGCCGTGAGAATGAGAGCGATGCCAAAGCCGATCTGCAGCTTCTTCATGAGCTGCGGGCCGTGTCCCATGTGAATCTCCATGAGACGCTTTTGCAAGTTGGGTTCAAGCCGAGAAAAGATCACTTCGCCTTCTGATTGTTTGGCCATGTAGTGAACGCGCGAAGATGGTCGAAACACCCACTCACCTTTACCCGCACGAATGTATTCAAAATCAAAGTCCAACTTCTGCTCGGCAAATCGCGCGCGCACCCACGCCTCTTGCTCGTCCATCTGAAGTTCGCTTGGAAACTGGCCCGCCACGCGAAAGGCTTCCGCGACGCTTTGCTCGCCCTTGAAGCCAAGAAGGTACAAAGTACCCGAGAGAGGCGTCATCAACATGAGGGGCAAAAAGAATGCGGCCAACAACAGGTGCAACTGAATCCAAAATGATCGTTTCATGTGAAGCGTTTTAGGATTTCAAACTGCTCGTGGCAAGTCGCCTCGATGAAATTCAATGGCCCCTGCTGCGCGCGCCACGCGCCCGTTGAGTCAATTGATCACAAATTGAAAATCCCAAGCCCAATCAATTTGCCGGCTCTTCGCGATTGAGCCGCTCAGGCACAAACAAGGCCCAAGGGCGCCGTAGAATCCGCTGCAAGCCCCACTTCAAGAGCTTCAGAAGCTTTTTGTTGTCGACACCCGAAGACAGCGAAGCCAAGGAGAAAGCCAAGAGGAAACTCACCGTGAGATTGATCGCACCAATCATCAATAAGCCCAACACGGCGGCGACAAAGACCGGTGTCGCGATTGTCGCCCAATCCACATACGGGAGTGCCGAGGCCAAGGCTCCGGTCGCGAGTGTGACGTGCCGAACATCCAGCGGCAAGTTGAAGAACTTCATAAAGACCGGCACAAAACCCAATAGCAATCCCAAACTTAAGTTACCCGCCAGCGCATCGCCCTTCTCATCAATCAATCGACCGATCTTTTGGGCTCGCTCAATCCCGACCCACTGACGCAAGCGCCGACTATTCGCCAAACGTGCTGGAAGTTGCGTGCTGACGCAAAAGTTCTCAAACCAACCACCCAGCAAACTCGACGTGAACAGCAAAACCCCTGTCCATGCCGCAAACAAGGGCGTTGGTCCATAGGCCACGGTCGAATTGATGATGCTTTCAGCTTGCTGGGCATTCATCAAAGGCCAGCCCGCGGCGCTCAACGCCCACGCCACGCTCCAAGCAATCGGCAACACAGCGACAATATTTCCAAGCACCGCAATCAATTGCGTTCGTACCAGTGCCAACAGCGTTTCGCCGGCTTCGCGAATTGAGGTTTGCATTTGTCGATTGATGAAAGGCGCCGTGGCCGATGGCTGCTTGGTGGCCAAGGTGAAGCCCAGCAGCTGAATACCGAGGAAGCTCGCCGAGTAGTTGGCGCTGTCGATCGCGCCCTTAAGAAAGCCCGAAACACCCAGCTGCCCACTTAAAAACTTCACATACACCGTGAGGGCCGTGAGCGCACCGCCTCCCAGCGCCGAACGAAACATAGCTCGCACATCCAGCCAAGTTCGCGCCACATAATGCTCGCCGATCTGCGAGTTCGTGTGCACCACTCGCCGCGCGAGCAACGCGAAGTTTGCCCGCAAAAACGCCCACAAACTCGTTTGCGAATTCAAGTCCTCCACCATCTGCGACATCAGTGACCGCACCGCGCGCGAAATCTCAACTTGATTTCCGAGGGCGGCTTGCACCATCAAGATCTGCCTCAGGCGACGAAGCCTCGATCGATGGAGCTCGATGAGAAAGACGGTGTTGACCTGAACACCCTTGAATTCCAGATCACTCTCAAGTCGCGACAACTCTGAATCCGCAAGTTCAAGCTCGAAAAGCACGCCCGAAACATTTCGCGCCCCAGAGGCTGTCGCCAAATGCGCATCCAGACGATACTCGGGCAATGCCTCCAGCGCGATGGTCACCTCGCCCATCAAACGCCTCAAGCCCATGGCATTTTCCAATAGCTGCACGCTCAATACGCGTTCCGCCGAGCGAAGTGAGGCCTGCAAAGTCGCGGATTGGGCCTCGGTCATGGATGCGGACAAAATAGCGATGACCTCGGCCAATAGCTTCTCGTCGACTTGATCGATGAGAATGGACTCCATGGGGTCATCAAACACTTCGCCGACGACCGACTGGAGATCATGAGCCAGCGGCGCTCGTGGCAATATCTTGTATTGAACTCGTGCAACCAAATCCTGAAGAAAGCTCGGATGCTGAGGCAGGCCCACGGTCGCCAAGGAAAGCGGCCGCGCCAACTCCACAACGGCCTGCACAACTTGTTCAGCAAACGGCTGTCGCCACTCGGGCCGCCCTTGCAAAAGCAGCAGCATGAACTTGATCCGTGTGGAGTACACCGTTTCCCACCGATCGCGCTTCTCGACTTTTGAGCGAGGCCGCTGCAACCAGCGCAGCAAACGCACAAGCCAGAGCACCCGATCATTGGGCGTCTTGAGATGCGCCAGCTCTTGGAAGACCGAACTTAAGACATCCACAACACGCGTCCCCTTCAATTGGCCCTTTATTGAATCACAGGCTAAGGCTTGCGCAAAGCTGAGTTTGGGAAGTTCGCGGGGCTTTCACCTGAGGAGGGAAAGAAAAATTTCAACTTCCGATCTACTTCTAGACCTCGGCGTACAGCTTTGATGTGACTGCGGCATCCTCAACGCGTGAGCTTCCGCCGCTCGCTCTTGAGAGGGCGATGGCCAGCAGGTCGTCGTTCAGTTCTTAACTTCGTCCACGCCTTGTCGCGGACGCACCTGGAGGTCGTTATGTTCAGGAATTCAGTCGCCTTGGTCAAATTCGCTCAAACTCGAAGCAAGACGATGTCCCTGCTCGCGTTCGTCGGGCTCGCCTTGTGCTTCAGTGCGCCCGCACATGCTGTCAGTGTATTGGAACTCGACTGTCGCATCGACAATCGCATTCGATCTTCCATGCCTCGCAAAATCCAGTTGCGCGATGGTCACCGCGAGAGCATCGACTGCCAGTCGCACATGACTTGCCGAGATTCGATCTACGAGATCGTGATGAACTACAACTCGGCCTACGAATACGTGATCATCGAAGTGACGGACACCGAGACGCAAAAAACGCTTTCTGTCACAGTGCCCGCCTTGCCGAACACCACCGGCGACTCACTGAAGAATGCGCACATCGAGTTTGGCTATGGTGACGTCGTTCAAGATCTGAGTCGACTCGACGATATGGAAAGCAAGGGCCGATTCCTTCGCATCGATTGCGAGAGAACAAACTAAATTTTTGCAAACCCCGCATTCACTCGACCCCGCCGACCCACAATCGGCGGGCTGACTTTATCTCTGAATTCTGAAGACTCCGGTAACCCAGGCGTGAAATCAGCGTCGCGCCAAGGACGAGGCCACGGGCGCGGGCAAACTCTCGGGCAGCTGCAACTCGCTACGCTTCAGAACCTGACCCTGTTTCGCAAAGTAGGTGATGCGAGGAACAGCGGAGATCTGGTCGACCTCGGCCTTTCGCTCACCATTTTCATGATATTCGATGCTGCCCGTGCGCGTTTCCTCGATCGACATCGTCTTGAGAACTCGTCCAGCTTGGCGGACCTCGATCCTCGAGCTTCGCAATCCATCATTGAGCCGATGCTCCACCACATAAGTTTGCCCGTCTTTCTCAAACTCATAAGTGCCTTGAGAGACTCGCCCCTCCCAGAAGTCCATAGTGTTGAACACGACCGCATCGATCACCAAAGTGACCGCAAATACGACCATCGTTAAGATGTAAAGTACCACGCGAAGGATCAGCGTTTGGCTATTGACCCAGCCGGCATACTGACGAGTCAGCTTGAAACCACCCGATGCACAGCCTGTGTTGAGTGAGGCCAATCCGGCCGCCATCATGGCCAAGGCGACAAACAGAGACTTTCGCAAAACTTTGAACATTGAACACTCCCTTGTATTTCAGCGATCCCTTACGACTCACTATCTCAAGAATATGAAAACTGCGGAATCAGTAGTCTTCAATCATCCAATCCCGCTCATCCGTGCCGTGATCCGCCACGATCTCAAAACTAATTCGTGAAATCTCGCGCCCCTCCGTCGTCTCAAGCTGCACGCGCCACTTGCCTGGGGTGTAGTTCTGCTTGAGTGCAAAGCCTCGGAACCCATCGTCTCTTCCACCCACTAAAGTGAGCGGAATTGAATCCGTCCCCTCCCATCCGCGCGCCCCCTGCTTCAGCCAGCGCACGCGGAGCTCGTCGCGAAAACGGCCAGGCGCAAAGACGCGAGCGAAAACATGCACTTTATCTCCGGGTCGAGCCGCAAAAGTTTGCGCCCCGCTTTGCCAAAAGGCGTACCAAGGACGAACATACTTCACGCGATATATTCCCCCAGGCACTCGCTCGACTTGATGATACACGCCAATTTGCAAGGCCGCGATCGGCACGGGCGGCAACCATCGAAGCGCATACGCCAGCGTGAGTCCGAGCGCCACGATCAGCGTGATCGCGCGAGCTTTGCGAAGCTGAAAGCCCAACACCTCATGCGTCGAGATCAGTCCCTTGCCTGTCCATTTCAGCAGCGCAAAGACCACCACGACACCCGCCAGCACGGCCAATGCGAACGGGAACCAGCCCACAAACCCAAATAGAGTGGGCAAAACGTAACTAAAAAAGGACATCCAACAGAGACTCAAAAGCGCCAAGCGCAAGTGCGGACCTGACTTTTGAAATCGACTCATCTCGTTGGCAATCAAGAGCACTGTCAGTGCGAACATAAAGATGAAGGACGTGGCCAGCGAAGCGCTCTTAAAGTAAAACAAGGTGTAAGCCGACAGCAAACTTCCGTAGAGGAAGTGCACGATCTCGTCGTGATAGCGCCAGAAGCGATCGCGCCATCGGGCAAAGAACCCGAGCTGGCCATCCGGAGATTTTTTTGGCGACTTTTCGGAGTGCAATTCGGCGCGCAGCTCAAGGCGCCAAACGACAGAGACGATGAGCAAGTAGCCGAGCTGCGAAAAAATCGTCAACGGATCGTCAATGCGACCCAAGGTCAAGACATCAAACAAAAAGCCCGCGATGAAAAACGCCGCCGGCGCATGCTTCTCATGCCGAAGATAAAATCCCCGCAATCCACGCGCCGACTCAGCAGAGTTTGGTGAATTCACGGCCTGGGTTGCGGAGCGATCATCGTGGGAAGTCTTCATAAGCGAGCTTCAGCTTACCCAAGCCTTAGGCCACACTCAAACACCCAGCACGCAAACACTCTACACATTGACTCGCCTCACCGCGCTCTCTAGCCTCTAGGCGTGACGCGACTCCACTTTCGTCCAATCTATCTCATCTTCGCTGCGCTCTACTTCACACAAGGCGCTGTGCTGGCTTACATCACGAATTTTCAAAAGCCTTATCTCAAGGCTCAGGGGATTTCCCTCGAGGCCATAGGCTGGCTGACCAGTGCTTTGCTCCTACCCTTCATTCTCAAAATTTTTCTTGGCGCTTGGAGCGATCGGGTCTCACTCTTTCGTCTTGGCCACCGCCGACCTTACATGCTTTCTGGCCTTCTTCTCTCAACGATCTGCTTTGCGTGGCTCAGTCAGATTCATCCGGCGCAAAATTTCTCACTGTTCGCAATTTGCATCTTCACCGCCTGCCTCGGTATTGCGATCTTCGACACCTGCGCGGACGCCTGGGCGATCGAAGTCTCGCAAGTCGACGAGTCCGCACCCATTCAGTCGTCCATGATGGCGGGCCGGGCCGCTGGCCTCATCTTACTCTCATGGGTCTTTGGTCAGCTCGCCCATGATTTCAATTTTAGCCGCGTCTTCGTGACACTCTCTGGTCTTTGCGGGCTCGCCTGGCTGATCGTGCTTCTCAAGGTTCGCGAACCCAGCGGGCCACGCGAAGCCCCCTCTTGGAGTGCGCAATTTCGTCCGTTGACGGCGTACTTCACCACCGACCGAGCCTTCTTTGTCGGCTACGCACTTTTGTACTCGATCTTCTCATTTGGACTCGACGGCCTGATCACATTGCATTGGGCCGAGAATTTAAAACTCACGGGCGAAGGTCTTGGCAATTATGGCAGTCTTCGCGGCATTGGCGCAGTGATCGGCGCCTTGCTCGCTGGCTGGTGCGCCTGGCGATTGGGCCGAGGCCGCACGGCGCGCCTATCGCTCGCGCTCTTAGGCACCGCCGGCTTGAGTCTCCTCCTGATCGAATCCGCTTCGACTGCCATTTACGCTGGCGTACTCTGGGGCACAGCTTGGTCGTTTCAAGAAACCTGCTACGTGATCTTGGCCATGCTGATGGCCGATCGACACGCTCCCGCAACAAGCTTTGCGCTCCTCATGGTGTTTTCCAATATCGGTACCAGCATCGGCGAAGCCTTCGCCTCGCAATTCGCCCAAGCGCATGGCTACCCCAGCGTCATCGCGGCCTGTGCGATCGGCGCACTGGCCCTCAGCACGCTGATGCCTTGGCTTGCACGACGACCCAGCCTCGCCAACAGCATGAGCGACCTCAACAACGGCCGCCTCGAAATCAACTGATCAGTGAAGCTCACGTCTCGGAACGAGAGGGCGAAGCCGCTGACTCCGAGGTCTCTGACTTTCGACTCATATGATAGGCACGAGTTGCGACATACAAAGTTTTCTCCACACGCGCCACCACTCGGCCTTCGCGATCGAAGATCTCAACTGGGATCACCCAATCAAATTTCGACTCAGCTTGGGCGCGATCTCGAAGTTCCTTCAGCAACTCATCATTCAGTTCGAACACCACCCGACAATCTGAAGTGCCGGGTCGCACGAAGCGAATCCGACTGGCCTTGTCCCAAACCACGTAGTCTCGTCCCAAGCGTCGAAGCGCCATGACCATGAGAAAGGGATCCGACATCGCAAAGAGCGAGCCGCCAAATTGTGTGCCGACATAGTTGGTATTCCAAAATCGTAGCTTGAGCTGCACCTCAACACGCGACCAATCCGGCGCAACCTGTGTCAGTCGAATCCCCGCCCCCAGAAACGGCGGCCACAGATTCCAAAGTCGCCAGGCCCAACCCAACAAGCGATCCTTGATGGCGCCGACCTTCATGTCCCCCCCGAAGCGCGCTCGCGCTCTAAATTCTCGAAGTGCTCAAGCTGAGTCATCACCTGCAAAAGCTCTTCTTCAAGCCCGGCGACATCCTCGGTGGCTTGGCGAAGCGCTTCGGCAAGAACCGTGAGTTCATGAGGATTGGCCTGACCCAATTGCGATTCGACATCTCGAGCTTTGATTTCCGCTTGCTGAAGTTTGACCTCAAGCTTGAGTTGCTGACGTTCCGCCTCACGCTTGAGCGCCTTAAGCTTTGCGTCGGAAAGATCCGCGCCTCCAAGCAAACTCATCTTCGACGACGTCGACGCCGTCGAAGATGAGTTCGCGCTAGACTCCACGCCCGATGCCGCTTGCGACCTGACACTTTCACTCTGCTCGGACCTCGTCTGGGCCTGTGCCTTTTCTTGTTCGCGACGAAAGGCTCCGCGCTCCAAGCTCCACACATACTCGTCATAGGTTCCAGGATAAACACGCGCGCGTCCGTCGTCGATTTCCAGGATTTGTGTCGCCACTCGCGAAATGAAGCTGCGATCATGGCTCACCACCACGACGCTTCCTTCATAGGCGCGCAGAGCTTCGGTCAATGCTTCCACGGTGTCGAAGTCCAGATGGTTGGTCGGCTCGTCCAGCAACAGCAGTGGACAGCGTTGAAGCAAGAGTCGGCCCAAAGCAACGCGCGACTTTTCTCCACCCGATAGAACTCGAATGGGTTTTTGAATGGCGTCGCCAGAAAACAGCAGCGCGCCGGCAAGATCTAAGACATCTTGCTGAGGCAAATCCCGAGGCGCGCTCTCGCTCAAACTTTGCCACACGCTCTGATCCAGTCGCAGCTCATCCGCCACGTGCTGAGCATAATAGGCGACCCGCACATCGGCCCCCCACGCCAACTGACCTGATCGAAGGGGCAAACGGCCCGCCAAAGTCTTGAGCAAAGTTGATTTTCCCGCGCCGTTGAAACCCACAACGCCAATGTGCTGCCCGCGCTCAAGTCGCAAATCCACTTCGCGGAGAATAGTTCGGTCTGGATATCCCAACTCGCCCTGCTCTAATCGCAAGATCTCGCGCCCCGTGCGCTGAGGCAGCGGCAAGCGAATCCGCGCTCGCGTCGGCAGTTTCTTGATTTCGATCTTCTCCATTTTTTCCAGACGCTTCAGTCGGCTCTGCGCCTGTCGAGCCTTAGTGGCCTTTGCGCCAAAGCGCGCGACAAAGTCCTCGATTCGCGCGCGCTGATCGGCCTGCTGAGCCGCTTGCGCCTCGAGAATCTTGCGCAGCTGCTCTTTCTGCTCAAAATAATCATCGAGATTCCCAGGAAATTTCGTCGCCTCGCCTTGCTCAATTTCCAAAGTGTGATCCGTCACTCGCCGTAAAAACTCGCGATCATGTGAGATCAGCAGAAAGGCGCCTTCGTAATCGACAAGAAAGCGCTCCAGCGTGAGCACGCTCTCCAAATCCAAGAAATTTGTCGGCTCGTCCAACAGCAAAAGATTCGGCTCTTGCGCGAGCAAACACAAAAGTTTCACGCGCATTCGATAGCCGCCACTCAACTCCCGAAGCGGACTCGCAAAGTGCTCCGGTTTAAGTCCCAAGCCTTGACCTAGCTCCAACATCTCCCACAAAGGGCGCTGAGAAACCTCACGCAACACATCTTCAGCTCGTCGGCTCAAGTCCTCGCCGATCTCCTCCTGCGCCAAATACCCCAGACGAAGCTTGTGCGATCGCACGATCTGGCCCGAGTCGAACTCGTCAAGACCCGCCAACACCTTAAACAGCGTCGTCTTCCCCGCACCGTTGGGACCGATGACACCAATGTGCTCACCTTCATTCACCGACAGCTTCAGCCCCTGGAACAAAGAGCGCGCACCAAAACTCTTGCTCGCGCTTTGCACCTGCAAGAGATTGATTTGCCGAAGTGGGTTGGGGTTGCTTCCTGACAAGGTTCGTCCTCCAATTGAGCTTTTTTATCACGGCTTCGCCGCCTGTGGCGACGGCATTTCTAGACTTTTCGAAACTGCAAATCCCTTCACTCGCCTCCACGTCAGTTCACTTGCCGACAATGGTCGGCAGCGAGCACACTGAACGCATGCGATCAAAGTCCAAGACCAAATCCCGCCTCGCCATCGTTTCCCTGTTTGCGGTCGCGATCTTTCTATTGTTTGGGATCGCGCTCCGAGACGTTCAAGATTTGATTTCGACTCGTCACACAGCTGAACAACAACTCAAGTTCGCCGAGCAGGACCTTCGCGAGGCCACAGGCTCGGCGGGCTCCGCGAGCGAAGCCGCCATCATCGACGGCCGCATTCCTGGCCCCGAACGCCCGATTGGTTTTCGCGCCTACCTGCCTCGCGAATCTCGCGCCGCCAATTGGCCCGTGATCTTTCTACTGCCGGCGCGCCACATGAGTGTTGAGCGCGCCTATGCTCACCTCGGTCACCGTCTCGCGAACCACGACTATGTTGTGATCGTCATCGACTACCAAGAGCCACTCAACATCGTCTCGGCGCCCG
>DDUL01000055.1:71283-71539 GCA_002344785.1 Bdellovibrionaceae bacterium UBA2339 | reverse complement strand
TACTGGTGCAACGGGAGCTACTGGAGCGACGGGTGCGACAGGAGCCACGGGTGCAACAGGTCCGACGGGTGCTACGGGTGCCACGGGTGCCACTGGAGCAACTGGACCTACAGGAGCGACGGGCGCGACGGGAGCTACGGGTGCCACGGGTGCCACGGGTGCGACTGGTCCGACGGGCGACACGGGTGCTACGGGTGCAGCGGGTGCAACGGGCGCAACGGGCGCAACGGGCGCAACGGGCGCTACTGGTGCAACG
>DDUL01000055.1:44235-70939 GCA_002344785.1 Bdellovibrionaceae bacterium UBA2339 | reverse complement strand
ACGGGTGCCACTGGAGCAACTGGATCTACAGGAGCGACGGGCGCGACTGGCGCGACTGGCGCAACAGGTCCTACAGGTGACACAGGAGCAACGGGTGCAACCGGAGCTACCGGTGCAACTGGTGCTACCGGAGCAACTGGTGCTACTGGCGCGACTGGCGCTACAGGTCCGACTGGTGACACTGGAGCCACGGGTGCTACGGGCGCTACTGGAGCAACGGGTGCTACCGGAGCTACGGGCGCAACAGGTCCGACAGGTCCGACTGGTGACACAGGAGCCACGGGTGCTACGGGCGCTACTGGAGCAACGGGTGCTGCCGGAGCTACGGGCGCGACTGGAGCTACTGGATCTACAGGAGCTACGGGCGCAACAGGTCCGACAGGTCCGACGGGTGACACAGGAGCGACGGGTGCAACGGGCACTACTGGTGCAACGGGCGCTACTGGAGCGACGGGCGCGACGGGCGCTACAGGTCCGACTGGTGACACAGGAGCCACGGGTGCTACGGGTGCGACGGGTGCGACTGGTGCGACAGGTCCTACAGGTGACACAGGAGCCACGGGTGCAACTGGTGCTACTGGTTCTACAGGAGCAACGGGTGCGACGGGTCCTACGGGTGACACAGGTGCCACGGGTGCAACTGGTGCTACCGGTGCTACCGGTGCTACGGGCGCTACTGGTGCAACAGGTCCTACGGGTGACACAGGTGCCACGGGTGCAACTGGTGCTACCGGTGCGACGGGCGCAACTGGTGCGACTGGTGCGACTGGTTCAACAGGTCCTACAGGTGACACAGGTGCAACCGGAGCTACCGGTGCTACTGGATCTACAGGAGCTACCGGTGCAACTGGAGCAACTGGATCTACGGGTGCAACTGGTGCGACTGGCTCAACTGGCGCGACTGGCGCGACTGGCGCAACAGGTCCGACGGGCGACACAGGAGCTACCGGTGCAACTGGAGCAACAGGTTCAACGGGTGACACAGGGGCCACGGGTGCAACTGGTGCTACGGGCGCGACTGGCGCAACAGGTCCGACAGGTGACACAGGTGCCACGGGTGCAACTGGAGCGACTGGTACTACTGGATCTACAGGAGCAACTGGTGCAACAGGTCCGACGGGCGCAACTGGTGCGACTGGTTCAACAGGTCCTACAGGAGACACGGGAGCTACGGGCGCTACTGGTGCCACGGGTGCTACCGGAGCAACTGGTGCTACTGGATCTACAGGAGCTACGGGCGCGACTGGCGCAACAGGTCCGACAGGTGACACAGGTGCCACGGGTGCAACCGGAGCTACCGGTGCAACTGGTGCTACTGGCGCGACTGGTGCGACTGGCTCAACGGGCGCGACTGGCGCAACTGGTCCAACGGGTGACACAGGTGCCACGGGAGCTACTGGATCTACAGGAGCGACGGGTGCGACTGGCGCAACAGGTCCGACGGGCGACACAGGAGCTACCGGTGCAACTGGAGCAACGGGAGCTACTGGATCTACAGGAGCAACTGGTGCAACAGGTCCGACAGGTGCCACAGGTGCTACAGGTGCTACAGGTGCCACAGGTCCGACAGGTGCCACAGGTCCGACAGGTCCGACAGGTGCCACAGGTGCTACGGGAGCTACCGGTGCCACAGGTGCTACGGGTGCAACAGGTCCAACCGGTGCTACTGGAGCTACTGGGCCTGTCGGAGTGATCTCAGGCGCAGCGGCTTACGGTTCAAGTAACAGCACCGTGAGTATCAGTGCGAACAACAACGCCGTTGTGGCCATCAGCAGTGCAGGTGCAAGTCAGGGTCAAGTCAGCGTGACGGGTCAACTGACCTCGAACGTCTACGACGCAGGCTCAGGCACGTCTCTAAACTTTGACTACGGCAACGTGCAGACGACCTCGCACAACTGCTCGACGGGAATCACACTCTCGAACATGCGAGACGGCGGCGCTTACACCGTTGTTGTCACAGACACCACCGGCACGGCGACTTGTGCCTTCACGCACACGGGTCTGACGTTCAGATTCATGCCGGCCAACGATTTGCGTAACTCGGGTAAGCACACGGTCTACACCTTTGTCAGAGTGGGAACGATTGTCTATGTGTCGTGGATCTCGGGATTCTAATTCACAAGCGCTGGGTCTGCTCGCGCGTCGATGGAAAAAGTCGCGAGCATCCTTTCGAGTTCACCGTGCAAAGTGCAGTGGACTCGCCACACTTGCGTTGATCTTCGTGAGTAGCTCGGCCCTTGCTCAATACAACCTCGGAGCGTTTTGGCGTCTTGCTGGGAGCGGCACTTACAAATTTTCGACCGTAGGAAACCAAAGTTTTGTAGTACCTGCCAAATGCACACAGGTGACGGTGCGTGCATGGGGCGCTGGTGGCGGAGGCGGTGCGGGCAACGCATCGGCTGCGGGTGCTGCGGGCGCTGCGGGTGGATACGTGAATGCCACAATCACGACGACACCCAATGAAACTCTGACAGTCTATGTTGGAGGCGGTGGTGGTGGCGGAACTTTCGTTTCCACAAATGCTGGCGGTGGTGGAGGTGGCGGCGGTTACTCCGGAGTTTGGCGAACCTCCACTCGACTTGTTGCTGTGGGTGGCGGAGGCGGTGGCGGCGGATCCAACGCCTCAGCCGTGACAGCTGGTGGTGCGGGTGGTGGAACATCCGGTACAGATGCTACGGATACAGGAGGCCCGCCTACGGATCGAGGGATTGGCGGAAAAGGCGGTACAGCCAGTGCGGGCGGTGCGGCCGGCACAAACACCAACACGACTGCGCCCACGGCCGGAAGTGCCTTACAGGGTGGAGCCGGAGGGCGTTCAGGAACAGCGACGGCTGCGGGTGGCTCGGGTGGAACGAATGGCGGAGGAGCAGGTGCTGCGGGTGGTGGATCTTACGGCGGCGGCGGAGGCGGTGGTGGTGGTTGCTTTGGCGGTGGTGGTGGAAACGGATCGATCACGACATCTCGAGGCTCAGCTGGTGGTGGTGGCGGTTCAAGCTGTGTGACCGGAACGACGGTGGCGAACACGGCCGGCTCAGCTCAGACGCCGACTGGTAATGATGACAGCGTTTTGCCGAGCGGTCGCGCGGCCGGTGGCAACGCGGGAGCGTCGTCGAGCTCGGGCACAGCAGGCGGCGCGGGCTACGTCATTCTTCAGTGCAATAGTTTTTAATCCAGAGAATCTATGCTGCTCGGATCACTTGCGTGCATCGATGATGCGAAGTTGATCGCGCCACGTGGGAAGACTCGCGATTGCGGGGGCCAATTCTGGCAGTGCGTTTGCGCCTTGGCCTCGTTCGGCCAGTTGAATCATTTTGATGAGTGCGGGACGGAAGACTCTTTGGGTTAACTCAAATGAAGTGGTGAAGTTGTCGAGGGCATCCCGCCATCGTCCATGTCGTTCTAGAAATTCACCAAAGTAAAAGTAGGCGGTGTGACTGCGTGGGTTGAGTGAAATGGCGACGCGAAAACTCGATTCAGCCTCCGAGCTTCGTCCCATGTGATCCAATGTGATGCCGAGGTTAAGTGCGCACACGTAGTAAGCCGGCCAAACTTGCCGGCACTTTTGTAGAAGATCGAGAGCGGGTTTGTAGTCGGCAACTCGCATGTGTTGAAGCGCGAGGTTGTTCATGGCGCGGCCATTTTGCGGGTTTCTTTGCACCACATCTTGCCAGAGCAGTTTCGGATCATTCCAGACATGGACTCGGTATTGCGTGAATGCGAAAAAGCCGAAGCCAAACACACAAATTAAAATGTGGCGTAAGTTGGGCACATGTAGCGCCCGAGTCAGTGCGTGAAAAATCCCAACAGCGCTAGGAACCAAAAACGCGAAAGCCAGAATCATTCGCCGTTCATTCACAGGTTCGGCCAGCGGCACGATACTGGATGTGGGTGACAAGCTCACGAGCATCAAAAGTAAACTGACGCCGAGGAGCGGTGCTTGTTTGCGTAGGGCCCAAACGCTTAGGCCGATGATGGACCAAACGACGAGAGCTTCGATCACGTCATGATCCAACCAAGATTGGTTGAAGCCAAAGACGACATTGTCGGCGTTGAGGTCGCTGGGCCAGATGACCAACTGCAAGTAATGCAACCAAGCTCGAGTTTGCGTTGCTAAATAGAGATGCGGCTCAATCGAGCCGCGCGAAAGTGCCATGCTCGATGGAATGCCTTGTTTCACGATCCACGCAAGGATCGCGGCCGTCGCAAAAAAGGGAATCAAGCCATAGATAACTTGGCCTTTGAGGAGGTGGCCTTTGATCGCATCGCGGGCTGAAAGCGATGAAGAGGTGGTCGAATTCGCCCATAGTAAGATCACGAGAAGGCCCGGCACGACGATCCCCTCTTCCTTGCTCATCACGGCTGCGGCATAGGCCAGGAGCGAGGCGATCAACGTCAGCAATTGTGGAAGGCGAAACTTGGCGAAATCAATGCTGAGAAAGCTGATGATGGAAATGAGCGCAAAGAAGCTCGCCAAGCTCGAGGACATCGATGAGATGTACACCGTTGATTCACTGAGCGCGGGATGAATAGCAAAAAACAAGGCGGCAAGTAGTGCCAGTGAGCGAGCGTGCTCATCTTGATCAGAGGAGAAATTCTTAAATTTGAATTGAAGACGAGGGGCCTTGAACAGGAATTCGGCAAGCTTAAAGACTGTGAAAGTCAGCCCGCCATGTAAGAGGATCTTGAAGGCGTGAAATGGCCAAACCTCTCCGCCGCCAATCCACCATAAGAGATTGTAGAAGGTGAATGTCAGAGGACGGAACACTCGATTGTCGGGTAGCACGGACGTCCAAGTGGGATCGACCCAGTACCGCCAGATATGCTGCAGGCTATGCACACCGGGGTTTTCAGCGATGGAGTGTGAATCGTCGAAGTGAAATGGAACGTGCCAGGAGCGAAAGTAGGTCAAGATGGCGACAAGCATGAGCGTGAATGCGATGTCGCGATCTGGTCTCAACGAAAAGCGCCGCCAACGAGGGCCGAATTCGTCAATCTTGAACATCAATTCGATCCACGATGCGATCCATGATGCGATCCACGATGCGATCCATTGTGCGACCCATCACTCACAACAAGTGAGCTTGTACGGCGCAACTTGCGGGGGTGTTCCGTAAGCTGACGAACACTCACCGGGAGTACCACCACCTGAACCCGGCTTCTCCAGCGCTCCATAGCAGAATGTCTTGATGCCGACGGCGGTCGCACCGGCTTTGCACTCGACCGGCGGACCCCAATTGAACACACAGGCGGTTTGTCCTTGCGCATTCTTCACCGTCGTCCATGTACCTGAGCAATTGCCTTCATAAACTTTTGCCGTCTTGCCGCTCGGGCAGCTCACGGCATCTTTCGGGGCTTGGCCTTCGCCCGAAGGGGCGACGGGTTTGACTTCGGTTTGTGAGGTCGGAGGATTGTCGCTGCTTTCAATTCCGGTTTTCTTTTTGGTGCAAGAGCTGAGATGCGCGGTGAGCAACACGGAAAGTGCAAGGATGCAGAATTTCGTGAAGCGAAACGATTCAGAGTTGTGGCGGAAGTGAGACTGGCTCATGCGATGAATCACCTTGGTTAAACGTGCTGATGGTCCCTGACTCACATGCTATGCGCGTCTGCAAAGTCACGCAAGACCGCAGTCAGGCTTTGAGGTCGAGGTGCCGACGAATCGACGTCCAGGACGCTTGTTCGAGGCACCACTTCAGTTTGGCCTCGACGCCTCTCAATCCAACGTAGTGGATGAACGAATGATCAAGTCTGAGTCGCATGCGCGGATGCTGTGGGTCGAGTTCGCGGGGATGCAGCACGATCATTGTGTTTCGATTCGACAACCATTCACGGCGAACAACGTAGCGAAACACCGGCGTTGGAAGCACGCGCAGGAAAAAGCCGGAAGTGATGGGCCAATTCCAAGCGCCGAACTTGGCGACGGTCGGTTGGACCTCGCGCAGGCCGCGCTTGAATCCTGCGAAAGACGAACTGCCGTACATTCCCGTTTGAAACGGAAACACCGAGGAGTCGTAAGCTAGACCTTCGGCGAGCACGATATCTTCAAACCAAGGCATGCGCTCGGGATTGAAGGACCAACTGGGGCAGCGGAGCCCGCGCACGGGCTGACCCGTGAGATCTTCAAGCCGAGATTTACTGCGGTGGAGGCTGGTTCGAAACTGATCGGCCGACATTTCGTAGCAAAGGTCATGAGACCACATGTGCGTGCCGATTTCATGGCCTGCTTCGGACAGAGCGCGCACCAAATGAGGATGTCGATCTGCGAACTCCCCAAGGACAAAGCAAGTGGATTCGACGCGGAACTCGGCGAGCAGTTCAATCCAACGATGTACGCCTCGATCGGCCGGGTCGGTCGGAGGGGAAGGAAACTTTTGCGTCGATGCGTAATTGGCGTGATACCATGATTCGACATCGAGTGTGAGGAGATTGGCTGATTGAATCCGCATCAAGTACTCGCGATCATTTCAAATGCCTCTTCACGAAAGAGTCTAAGCGCAGTTCGGTCGTTGGGAAAGGCCGGATTCCAGGTGGCGGCGATTGATTCTGATGTGTTGGCGCCGGCGCTGCACTCCCGGCATTGCGGGTTTTCATTGATTCGCTCTGAGGGCGAGACGCTGTTGCAAGCTTGTGAGCGTCTTCTCGATCGCGATCGGTCGAAGTTTGACCGGCTCGGCGTGCAAGCCTTTGTCGTTTTGCCGATGGAAGAGGCATGCGTTCGTGAGTTGGCAGAGCATCCGGGCCATCCGCGATTGAATTGGCTGGCGCCGACTGTCGAGAGCCTCTCCGTGGTCGAAGATAAATCTCGCACCTTGCGGTTCGCCGCAGGTCGGTTGACCGGCCCATGCCGAACTCCGCTGAGTTTCGAAATCCGCGATGTGGCGGAATTGCCGGATCGAATCGAAACTCTGCGTGGGTTGGCCGCGCAAAACTCGCCGATTCGTGATTGGGTCATCAAGCCGATGCAGGGTAAGAGTGCCTTGGGCGTGACCTATTGGACCATGCGATTTGAAAATTCAATTTGGTCATCCGAAGATGCGCGGGGCTTCGAAGAAACCACCATGGATTTGCTCGGCGAATTCGGTCCTCTGCTGATTCAGGAGCGAGTGCCAGGATCGGGAGTTGCGTATGGCGTCTCGGCGCTCTTTGATCACGATTCGGAACTTTGCGTGCAGCACACGCACCGACGCTTGCACCAATATCCGCTGAGCGGCGGTCCTAGCACACTTCGCGAAAGCTGCCGCAGGCCTGATCTTGAGTCAGCGTCGATCGCCTTGCTCCGTGAGTTAGATTGGGTAGGTGTGGCGATGGTGGAGTGGAAGCAAGATCCGCGAACTCAAGAGTTCGTGCTTATGGAAATCAACGGTCGTTTCTGGGGGAGTCTTGAGCTGGCGATCCGCGCCGGCGCCGATTTTCCCGTGGAGTACGTCAAGAGTGCGATGGGAATTCCGTTGGCCTCGGCGAAAATCTCACGAGAAGGCGTGCGCTGTCGGTGGTGGATTCCGGGGGACGTCCTGCGCTGGATTGCCGACCCTCAACGCGAAAATTTCTGGAAATGGTGGAGCGACGCGCTTCAAGACTCCGAAGAGATCGATCGCAGTGATTGGCGGGGGCTCATCGCAACTCTCGTGTTCACGCTGAGTCTGCTCGTTCGGCCTCGGTTTTGGCGGTATCTGCGCCGAGGTCGCTGAGTCGGGTCTGTCGCCAAGTTTTTTGCAAAGGTCTTTGCGGTTGCGACGCGACATCGTGCTGAAGTGCACTCAACAAGAATTGAAATCCGACGAGGAAGGTCAAAGCCGAGAGCATGACGGTTCCCGCGCTTGCGGTGCGGGCATGCGCCCAGCTCAGATACCAATGATAGCCACCAAAGAAAATAGCGAAGCTCAGCAGTGGAGCGCCCGCGAGAATGGCGAGGCTTCCGTAGTGAAAGTCGCGCAGGAAGTAAGTGTAGAACAGCCGCCGAGCCAAACGGCTCAGATACTTGGGAGGCAGGGTGAACAGCGACTTCCACACGCTGAGATTCGATCTTTCATCGCGATAGCGCGAGGCTTGGGGCATCTCCACGACTTTGGCTCGCTGCAAACTCATCTGAAAGAGCAAGTCGACCTCGAAGAAGAATCGCTTTTCGATGTGATCGAAATTCAATCGCTCAAGGGCCGCACGATGAACGGCGATGAATCCATTGTGCGGGTCCATGCAGGACCAGTAGCCTGTGGCGAGCTTGGCAAAGAATGAAAGTGCGCCGTTGCCGATCACGCGAACCCAAGGCATTTCGTTCAAATCTTCGGGAGAGTAGAAGCGATTGCCTTTGACGTAGTCGGCTTCGCCATCCTCGATCGCTTGCGTGAGCGCGGGAATGAGTTCGGGGAGCATTTGCCCATCGCCGTCGATTTTGACGACGATGTGATAACCCTCTTGCAGGGCGGCTCGAAATCCCGTCATGACGGCGCCGCCGACACCTTGATTTTGGGTGTGAAAGAGAACCTGAATTCGATTTGACCCGTGGGCGTTCGCGGGGTCTCGATGATCGTTGTTCGGAAGCCAGGATTTAACGAATCGACCCGTGCCCTCGGGGCAAGCGTCGTCGACGACGAATATGCGATCCACTCGTCGGGGAATTCGCTGCAAGACTTCGGCGATCTGCGATTTGCATTTGAAACACGGAATGACCACGGCCACCGTCATTCGCGGCGTCGGCATGCGATTGAGTTTGGGCGTGTCCTTTTCGTCGACGGTTGGCGACATGCTTTCATATTAGCGTTGAACCGCGTGTGAAGCGGCTTTGCCGGAGTCGAGGAAAGTTGATTTCTGGACGCAAGACTTGGGGACGTTTGCACCTTAGAGCTTCATCCCGTGAAGTTCGGATTGGCGGAAAACCAAAGTCTCAATTCGCAAATGCAATCGCGGACGCCACTCTCCTTCGGCTCGTCGACAACGCCCGACCTTTGGCGAGCGCCACGCGACCATGGTCGATGTCGATGAGCAATTGTTTAGTTTTCTTAAAGGAGCCCAGCTTGCGTTCCGAAAAGAGACTTGAGGAATTGCGGTCACTTAACTTTTTCCTCGTGAGAATTTTCGAGATGTTGAGGAATCGGAAGACACATGCGAGCGCGTCAAAGTCTCCGCACCATCGTGCGCGGGTCGCGTTGCGTGAATCGAAACTCGCTCAACAAGCGTTGAGGATTTTCAATTCCTTCATGCTGTGTTTCGTGGTCTTGAGTCTCGCCATGCCTTTGGAGGCGCTAGCACAAGATGTTAAGGATGCTGCGGGCCGCAAGCCGTCTCGGCAAGTGGTGAATTCCCTGCCTCAGAAAATGAATCCCACGCAACGCGGTCAACTGGCGTCTCCTTCCAGCCGGTCACAGAGTTCCGGCGTGGTCGCCGGACAAAATTTGGTCAAAAGCGAAATTGAAATTGCACGACAGGGTGAACAACAGAGTGAGCAAAGTGTCGTCATTCGAGTCTCGACGCCCAGATCCTCCATCTATGTCGATTCGAAATTTCATGGCGCACAAGAGGCGCGTGTTCAGGTGACGGATCGTGCGCAAGTCGTGGAAGTTGTTTCGCCAGGACATGTGCCGTATCGACGAATCGTTCCGGCCAAACCCGTGTTCGATGCGGAGCTGAAGCAGAGTGGAACAACCTATGCGCAGTGGAACGTGGTCTTAAAATCCATCGACTTTTTGGCGGAGTCCGCTGCTGCACGTGATCTGCGCAGCGGAAGCTTGGGAGCTGAAGGGCTTCGGCAAGGGCAGCGATCTCCAGGTTCAATCGACGCAGATGTTCTTCTTTCTGCGATTCTCGACCTGCGAAAGCAGATTCAAGTCTTGCAGGCGGCGACGGAAAAGTCAGAAAAGCGTGTTGAAATGTTGTCCGCGCAGGTGCAAGCCACGAATCAAAACGTCGCGGAGAAAATCACGGGATTAAAGATCTCCACCGAGGAGCTGATGAAGCGCGCCGAAAGCGATCGCCAACAAGCTCAGCGGACTCGCGAAGAGACTTTGGTCGGAGTCAAAGTCATCCAAGAGATTCTCAATCAAACACAGGTGGAGTACGCCAAGCTGCGAACGGATCTGAATGATGTGAACACGCGCGTGCAGGGAATGAGGGAATTCGCTGGCAAGCTCGCGGACGAAAAGCGACGTCAAGAACAGATGAATGCCGAGACTCTGGCCGCTGTGAAGCAGGTTGAGAGTTTGGTGGGCTCGTCGAATCGCGGACTTGAGGACCTCAAGTCCGGTGTGCGAGGTGTGAAAGAAAAGGTTGAGGAGCTTAAGAATAAGGCTTCAAGTCCTGTGGTGATTGTGTCACCGCAACCTGTGTCGGAGCCGGTTGGCAACGCGATCGATCGCGCCATCGCGACCTTGCCCGTGCCAGAAAGCAAAGAGGACTTTCAGCTGGACGGCGAAGCGCCTCGAATCAAGGGCAAATTCATTCAGATTCTCTCGGGAGATTTGGATCGGCCTTGGACGTCGGGAAATGAGAAAGCCGCCAGCGTCACCTTCATGCGTCCCGATTCGCCATTTCGCGCGAGCGACATTCAAGTTTGTGCGGCTTTCACGAATAACAAGAATCTGATGCAACGAATCCTCGTGATTCCTCGAAAAAACATTCAGGAGGATCTTGGAATGTTGCGAAAGCACTTTCCGCAGTCGCTCATCGTGACGAATCCGGTCTGCCGACCGATGCGTCCCACCGTAAAACCACAATAAGCGAATCACCCGGTATCAGTGCCTTGATCAGAGGAGTCGCAAATCGCAGCAGTTGCGAGATAAACTGTTGGGCTGACTGCCAAAGCCCCTGAGTTGTGGTGACCGTCGAGCTTGAAGGGCGGCCTGACCATAGTCGATCAAAAAAGCTTTCAGGTTCAAAATCGAGATCACTTTCAATTCGCTCCACCCGAATGTCCGCTCGGTCGGCTACGCATTGAATGGACTTCGGAGTGAAGATATGTCGATGCGGAAAGCTGGATTCAGCCAAGGCCAATCGATGAAAGGGGAGTGACCAGCCCAAACGGGCGGCGGCGATCGCAAAGCCGTGAAAGAAACCGTTGGCGTTGGGAAACTTGAGGATCAATCGACCGGCCATTCGGGCCGCGTTTGATCCTCGACCCAGGCCCTTAAGAAGTAGATGTAAATCTCTGGTCCAATCTGAGGACTCAAAGTGCTCGATGAGGTCCAAGGCGAAAACATCAAGACCCTGCGAGGGATCTTCGGGTAAATGCTCGCGTAGAATCTCGATCAAGGGTGTTGGAAAGACCAATGGAGCAGGAAGAGAAACGGCGCCGAGTTCACGAGTGAGTGCTTGCGACTTTGGCGAAGTGTCCAACGCGATCACGCGACGATAGCGCTTGGATACGAGCAAGGCTGCGGTCATCACGCCGAGTCCAGCCCCATAGTCGACAGCGACGCGCTCTTGCTCCGATCGAGCCTCTTTGAGCATTTCAAGTATCAGTTCAGCCTGTCGCCGACGTGTGGCTTTCAGAGATTTCGTATAGGCGCCTTGGTCGTACTCATCGTGAAGATCGCCGGATTCCGCGCGTAGTTGCGAATAGTGAATGCAGACATGGCCGCATTCGCGACATTGCTGAGCTTGCCAATTTTGACCCGACCATGTTTCTGGCCGACCTTGGGAAGTCGAGAGACAAGCTGGGCATTGCGATTCGACTTTCACTTCTTTGCGATCCGTTTCTTCTTGCCGCGCTGGCTGACCGTTGTGCGGCTGTGTTTTTTCAACTCAGCTTGCAAGCGCATTTGACTCAACTTCACTTTCGCTTGGCTCTGAGTTCGATGCTGAAGCAATCCGGCGAAAAGTCGATCAGAAAAGCTCAAATCACCTGCGGCGAGGATGCGAGCCGCAAGTAGCGCTGCATTGGCTGCTTGATCGACACCGACACAAGCAACAGGAACGCCTTTAGGCATTTGGGCAATCGACAGCAAGGCATCCAAACCATCAAGTGCGGTGATGTTCACCGGCACGCCGATGACCGGCAGTGGTGTTGCCGAGGCAATCATACCCGGCAAATGGGCTGCGCCACCCGCGCCAGCGATGATGATCCGCAGTCCGCGTCCCGCGGCTTCCTGTGCGTAACGTAACATCTCTTCGGGCGTGCGATGGGCCGAGACGACTCGCACCTCATGGGCGATGCCAAATGCATCCAGCGTCTGATGGGCGGCGCTCATGACCGGCCAGTCGGAGTCGCTTCCCATGACGACACCGACAAGCGGGCCCCGGTTGGACGCCGCGGACTTTCGAGAAGCTCGGCTCTGGGCTTTCTGATTTTTCTTCACGTCCACTCCCTTTGCTGAGCTCGTCCTTTGTATCGACAAGCGATCCTTCAGATATTCACGTCGCGAAGAATTTTTTGGCCCATACGCTTGGCGAGCTCAAGTGCCAGATCCGCATCACGCGACACCGTATTCACATGACCCATCTTGCGTCCACGGCGAGTCTGCGATTTGCCATACCAATGAAAAAACGCCGAGCCTGTGTCAGCTCGAGGCGGTACGGCCGTCGAGGCGCGTTCGGGGTACAATTGCGTATCGGGGTCACTCGATTCAACTTGGTCCCGCGTGCCCAAGAGATTCCACATCGCAAATCCCTTCATAATAGGCTGGGGCAGATCGATCTCGAGGCCACTGGCGGCTTGCACGTGCAAAGCGAACTGCGACACCGTGAAGCTATTGAGCGAATGGTGGCCAGTGTTGTGCACGCGAGGTGCGAGTTCGTTGATGAGCAAGCCGCGTTCAGTTTCAAACAACTCAACGCCCATGACGCCGACATAGTTAATCTGGTTTGCGAATTCGGCGATCTGCTCGCGGAGCTTGAGCATGCGTCGCGAATTCGGAATGGGTCCTTTGACCCACAGACATCGCGAGTCCTTCTGGCGAGTCTCCACGTAAGGATAGCAAAAGACATTGCCGCGGAGATCGCGGGCCAACACCAAGGCCAGTTCGCGATCGAAGTTGACGTACTGTTCGGCGATGAGATTGAGCTGAGGACCCGGAACACTTTTGATTAAGTGGTCAAAGTCTTCCGAAGATTTAACGATGTAAGTGCCGTAACCGTCGTAGCCGAAGCGACGCTTCTTGAACACGCTTCGATTCTTGTGACCGACCCATGCGGCGATCGCGTCGTGCGAGTTGTCCACGGCGCGCCAAGGTGAGGTCGGCAGATCATGCTCTTCGAGCAGCTGTTTTTGCGTGAGTCGATCCTGGATCTTTCCCATCAAACTGGGAGCGGGAAAAACCGGCGTACCTTGGTTTTGGCTCAAGCGACCGATGAGGTCCGCATCCAAGAATTCGCTTTCAAAAGTGATGCTGTCGCAGGAGTCAAAGAAAGCTTTGAGCGTGGACTCGTCATTGAGTTTCCCGGCGTGATGATGGCGCACCACTTGTGCGGCGGGATCGTGGGGGGACTCCGAGCACACGGCCACTTCGATGCCAAGTCGATGCGCTTCGAGCGCCATCATCCGTGCGAGCTGACCTCCACCCAGAATTCCCAATCGATTTGGCATGATTCGGTTTTGACACTGGGCGCGGTTCGGGTCAAGAAGGTCGCCGATGCTGAAGCGTCCTATCTTGCGCGGCAATGTGAATTTTCCCCTGACCTTGGCTCCCATGGTCGGGCTCAGCCACGCGGCTCTCCGCCGAGTGGTGAAGAGCTATATGCCGAAGTCCGCGCAAACACTCTGGCCGACCGAAATGCTCAACTCGCGGCGCTTGCCGAATGAAAATTTCGCCGTAGTGCCTGAGGTTCGCAAGTTCGCAGATGAATCGAATCTTGTGCCACAAATTCTCGGCAACGAAGCCATTCCGATTCAAAGATCCTGCGCGCGTCTTGAGTCGGAGTGGGGTGCAAGCGGCATCGACATCAACATGGGTTGTCCTGTACGCAAGGCGATTGCACATAATTACGGCGTTTCATTGATGGGCGACGAGGGCTACGCACGCGAGGTCGTGGCGATGACTCGAGCCGCGACGAAGCTCCCGATTAGCGTGAAGTTGCGCGCTGGTCCGCAGGGCGATCGCGATTTTATGAAACGCTTTTCCAAGGGATTGGTCGACGCAGGCGCGGAGTGGTTGACTCTGCATCCTCGCACGGCGGAACAAAAGCGCCGCGGTCGCGCGGATTGGTCGCAGCTTCGTGAGTTACGCGAGCATGTCGACGTCGCGGTGATCGGCAATGGCGATATTCAGATTGCTGAAGATGTGCGGCGCATGTTGCACGAAACCGAAGTCGACGCGGTGATGGTCGGTCGAGCGGCGACGGCGCGTCCATGGATTTTTTGGCAGATGGGAGAAGAGTGGGGCTGGCCCGAGCCTGAAGGTCGAGCAGGAGAACGCGCCCCGAGGGGCGCACTTGAAGAGGGGCAAGAGTATGGGCGCATGTTGCTCAAGTTCATCGATGCGCTGGAAGCCATCTACCCACTCCCAATCGATGGAGAGTCCGAAACCGAATGGTCCAACCGTGTGACCGGAGGAGCGAAGCCCAACTGGAGTGAGGATCTGCTTTTGCGAAAGCTCAGATTCTTCGTGAAAAACGGCGCCGCCTGGTTGAGTTTCGGTTTGGATCTCGAGGCCAAACTGTCTCGAAGTAAAACAATGGCGGAAGCTCGCCAGACCGTGCGCAACTTCTTTTGTCAAGAGATCGCCATGACCGCGCGAACTGAACTTCGTTATTGAGGCCCAGAGTTCAACCCGCGTGTGATGTCTCAGTTTGAATCGCGAAGCTCATTCGGCACATGGTGGTGCGGCCAATGGAAGTTGTTGAGAACTGATTGAGACAATGAGTTTCGCGTCGAGTCTGCCGATATGTTCAACATGCAGACGTCTGTGGACCGTGAGGGTTGGCCGACCCTTGGAAACTCTTTATTTGCATTTCGCCATTGGTCCACGAGGACTCATCGCGTCCTCGTGGTGATGGCCCAGTTGATGGCTGTGTTCGCATTGGGCTCGTGCACCAAAGCTCCAGACCCGAACACGTCGCAAGTGCTGCTCAAGTTTCCTTCTTCGACAGTTTCAGGTTCAGCTTCGGAGAAGTCGGAGTCCCAACAGAGTGTCTCCGCCTTGAGCTACAATTGGTCGCAGGCTTGTTTCCTGGTCAACATCACGGCCGCTGATCTGCCCACTCGACGTCCGAGCAATTGTGATCTGCCGATGGGCGTTTTCGCGGGTACGGTTGCTCCTGGGGGCAGTTTGTCGATCAATGTGCCGCGCGGTTTTCAGCGGCGCTTGGAAGTTTATGTCTACAATCGTCCGAGCACAGAGCCGTCATGCCCAGCGAATATTGAGAGCTTCGCGGCCTTGAATCTCTCGCGAGTCGTGCGCGTAGGAAGTGTTGCGAGCTTTGATACCAATGAAGCCAATGTCGATGTCGATGTGACGGTGCAAGCGCCATCTGCAGGCGTGACCTTGATCTCGCAAGAAGGACTACCGACGAGCTGCGCGGGTTCGACCAGTCCGTCGCTGGCGGGTCGAGTCCCGGCTTCGACCGGCATAGGCGCATGGACTCGCCACTCAGGCGGTGGCGTCGTGTTAGACGGCGGCTTCCGCGCCGAAAACCAGAACGTTCAATTGCAGGGTGCGGGAATCAAAGTGGATTTGCGACCGGTCGTCTCTCAGTGATGCGACGGTTGTGGCTTACAGAGTTTGGCTTGGAACGCGGGACGTAGGAGGTTCGACATGCGAACGAAAACTTCTTGGAGCGCTCAGCTCTTGCTCGCTGTGGCCATTGGGTGGTCGCCGATCGCTGGCGCTTTGAGCTCGCCCTCAAGTTTTCTCTACGAGGGTCGACTGCTCGATGCTTCCAACAACCCCATTCTCAATTCAAACGTCACCGTGAAAATTCGCATCTATCCGGATGCCGCGGCCGTCGCCGCATCAACCTGTCGATTGCATGAAGAGACTTTTGTCGTCGACACCAGCACCACGCAGGGAAATTTTTCGGTCTCTTTAGGTAAGGGAAGCGTCGTGGTGGGTTCGAGCTTACCCGTGGCCTTCGCCAATCATAAATCCATCAATGGTGAAGAAGATGGCGGTGGGGCTTGCTCTTACACGCCGTCGGCAGGTCACACGCGACGTGCGAGAATTGCGGTGACGATTAGCGGAACGACGACGTCACTCACGCCTGATGTGACTTTACAGGCAACTCCCTATGCGTTTTATGCGGACACGGTTCAGGGTTTCTCTCCCTCTTCGTTGGTGCGCGTTCAAGATGGTTCGACGATGGGCTCTGTTTCACCTTTGACCTCGTCGGAATACACCACGCTTCTTGGAATTATCGCGGGCGGCGGAGTCGGTGCGACGGGACCGACAGGTGCGACGGGTCCTATGGGACCTACGGGCGCTGCCGGCGCGGCGGGCGCTGTCGGACCAACGGGCGCGACGGGTGCGACGGGTGCGACGGGTGCGACAGGTGTCGCAGGTGTGGATGGTGTGACAGGAGCAACGGGCGCGACGGGTCCTATGGGACCGACGGGTGCTGCCGGCGCTGTTGGTCCGACGGGAGCTACGGGCGCGACGGGAGTCGCCGGAGCTGATGGTGCGACGGGTCCTATGGGTCCAACGGGTGCGACGGGTGCGACAGGTGTCGCTGGAGTTGATGGTGCGGATGGCGCGGATGGTGCGACGGGCCCGACTGGTCCAACTGGGCCGATAGGTCCGACAGGTGTTGCGGGTCCGACCGGTCCCATGGGACCGACGGGACCGTCGGGTTTGCCTGTGGCCTCTGGAGGAACTGCCGGAGCGCCTGGAATCAGTTATGTGGGTGACTCCGATACCGGCATCTTTTCACCGACTGCCGATGTCATGGGAATCGCAACGGGTGGAATTGAGCGATTGCGAGTCACAGCAAACGGCGAAGTTGCCATCGGTACCACATCTCCGTTTACCAATACCGCACTTCACATCGTGCGATCCACAAACCCAGAAATTAAAATCGGTCCGACCAGTGGGTATGCTGGTCGGTTGGGTATGTCCGCTCCGTCGGCGGGGCAAATCTCAGGAGGCTCGCAAGCGAACTCACTCATCCTTGCTAATGATATCGGCCCAGTTCACCTTGCAACATCCACAGCCAATCCCAGTACGGTAAGAATGACAGTCGCGACTGATGGCAAAGTTGGCATTGGCACGACGTCCCCGATGGCAAACCTCAATGTTTCGAGTGGAAGTTCGTCAGTGGATATCATGCGCGGCGACTGCGCCGCCGCCGGATTTTGCCAAGGCATCATGAACGCCGGTGCGACGCGATTGGATTGGGGTGTACAAGACTCGAGTGGCTATGGCTTCATCGGTACGAACTCCAATAGCCCGTTGGTCTTGCGTGCGAACAACGTCGAGCAAGCAAGATTGGACACATCGGGTAACCTCGGCATCGGCACGGGTTCGCCCACCGCTAAGTTGCATGTGAACGGAAAGATCGCGGCAACCGGCAGCATGCCGTCAGCAAGCTGCGGAAGTTTGGCGGCAGGAAGCTCGGACACGCGAGGCACCATCACGTTCTCAGGTGGTGGCGCGACCTGCACTTTAACTTTCAGTTCGCCGTATTCGTCGGCGCCGTTCTGTGTGGTCTCTTACAATACGCTGGGGAACCAGGCCTTTGTGGCCTCGACGACAAATGCGAGTATCTCGATCAACTTCACCACGACACTTGGTTCAGGTAACTCCATGAACTACATTTGCCTGCAGTGATTTACCAAGTTCGTCGACGTCGTTCACCCTCGTCGAAAGACACTCGAGATCACCTAAGCGAATCGGCTCAAGCTTCTTGAGCCGATCAAAGACTTCGCGCGCCAGCTGTTGTGTGCCGGAGACGGACGAACGCGTGGTGTCCGTCGTCGAAGAAGATTCACGCGACATGAATCTGAGCCATTGTTTCAGGCGTGCGGACGCGAAGGACTCGCCTCGCGCTGCAAGCGACTGCAAATAAAAATCTCGTAACAGCTGCAAACTCTCGGGCCAAGTGAGCTCGTGGCCGCCGCGAATCTCGCGCGCCAGTGAGGGCCGTGCGAGCAAGCCGCGCCCGAGCATCACGTGGCGACATCCGCTCACTTCGCGCATCCTCCGCACATCATCGGGCGCCCAGCATTCGCCATTGGCGATCACGGGAATGCGCACAGCTTGGCGCATTGAGGCGATGTATTCCCAATGTGCCGGTGGCTGATAGCCCTCGTCACGCGTGCGCGCGTGGACGGTGAGCCAGTCCGCGCCGCCACTCTCAGCCGCTTGAGCAATTTCGCGGTGCAAAGACTTGTCGTGGAAACCCAAGCGTACCTTGGCCGAAACGCTGACGGTGGACGGCAAGGCGCTGCGAACACCGGCGACAGCGCGGGCTACGCGCTCGGGGTCTTTAAGAAGCGAGGCGCCGCCATCGTGACGATTGACGGTCTTGGCGGGGCAACCGAAGTTGAGATCAATTCCGTAAGCGCCCAGCGAAATGGCGCGCGCGGCATTGTCGCCGAGGCAAGCCGGGTCACTGCCGAGAAGCTGCACCAGGAGCGGCGTGCCGCAGTTGGTGCGCGAGTCGTTCTGTAGCTCCGGTGCGTACTTGTAAAACACATGCTCGGGCAAAAGCTGCGTGGTCACGCGGATGAATTCCGTCAAACACAGATCGATCCCACCGAGCGCGGTGAGCACGGATCTGGTCATGGCGTCGACCACTCCCTCCATAGGTGCGAGCACTGTGCGCGGGGGCGCTTCGTGCGAAAAGAAATTCCGTCGCTCAAAGACGTCAGTGTGAAACTCAGTCACCCGAACCCATCCTCAGGATCTGCTCAAACTCCGCGCGCGAAATGGGGAAGATCGAAAGACGAGTGCCGCGCTTGAGCAGTTCCAACTTCGCCAAAGTCTTCTCGCCGCGCATCTGTTCCAAGCTCACCGCGCGCGTGAAGTGCCGCACATATTCCACTTCGGCGCAGAACCAAATCGGCTTGGCCTTGGTCGCGCGGGCCTCGAAATACTCGGACTTTTTTTGAAACTGTTCGGGATCTGGCACAGAAAGTCGAATGATGCGGCCGAGGCCAACGGCGGCTGGAGGTTCAGCGTTGGAGTGGTAAAATATGAACTCGTCACCGAGTTTCATGGCCGTTGGGTGATCGGCCATCATGAAGTTACGTGCTTGATAATTGCGCACGCCTGTCCAAAGCGTGCGTTGATCCTTTCGGAAATCATCGATCGAATAGACCTCGGGTTCGGACTTCATAAGCCAGTTCGCCATGCCCGCAACTTGTAGCGGATTCGGCGTCTTGCGCCAAGCGTTGAAGTGAGGAATTCGCGAGTCGCGAGGAGAACTTGACCCTCGCTTCGTGTTGCGGTGAAGCTGGCGCATCCATGGCCGTCCATCAAGTCGCTTCGTCCACACCAAACCGCTCCCCGTTGGCTGGCGCCAAGGTGCTCATCACCGGCGCGTCCTCTGGTATTGGCGCGGCGACGGCTGAGGCCTTTGCCGCGCAAGGAGCTTCGCTGATCTTGGTCGCGCGTCGAGAGGCGAAGCTGCGCGAGATCGCGGAACGATGTCGTGATCTTGGCGCTTCGGCGGTCGAATGCTCGCAGCTCGACGTGGGGAATGTCGAGTCCGTCGATGAATTCTTCAAAGTGCATGCGGATAAACTTCGAGGCCTATCGCACTTGATCAACAATGCGGGACTCGCGCTTGAGCGCCAAGCTCTGCAAGATTCCTCGTGGCTCGACATTCAGCAAATGCTCGACACTAACTTGCGCGGCCTCGTGCAAGTGACTCGACTGGCGCTACCGCAACTGATCCAGAGTTCTGGTCACGTGGTGAACATCGGCAGTGTCACAGGAATTTGGATGTACGCGGGCGGGGCGGTTTACGGTGCCACTAAAGCGGCCGTGCGACTTTTCTCCGAAGGACTTCGCTTAGATCTGATGGGACACAGAGTTCGAGTGACCAATATCGAACCCGGCATGGTGGAGAGTGATTTCAGTTTGGTCCGCTTTAAAGGCGATGCGCCTAAGGCGGCGCAGGTCTACGCGGGTGTCGAGGCCTTGCAGCCTCGCGACATCGCCGACGCCATCGTGTGGAGTTGCAATCGCCCAGCGCACGTCAACGTACATGAAATGATTTTGATGCCTCAGGCGCAAGCTGGGGCGCTATTTTTTGATCGCAAGTGATTTCGACGAATCGAAGGAGAATGTGATGGCTGAGTTTCGCGTTGAAAAAGACTCCATGGGAGAAATCAAAGTGCCGGCTCATCGCCTCTGGGGCGCGCAGACACAAAGATCGCTGGAGCACTTCAAAATCGGTGGCGATCGCTTTCCGCGAGAAATGATTCGCGCGTTGGGAATTTTGAAAAAATGCGCGGCACTCACCAACATGGAGCTTGGATTGCTGGCCAAAGACAAGGGCGAGGCGATTGTCAAAGCCTGCGACGAGGTCATCGAAGGTCGTTGGGACGACGAATTTCCGCTGGTGGTTTGGCAGACGGGAAGCGGCACGCAGACGAATATGAACTCGAATGAAGTCATCGCCAATCGCGCGATTGAGATCATGGGCGGGCAGCGAGGCACCAAGGGTGTGCATCCCAATGACGACGTCAACAAAGCGCAGTCTTCCAACGATACGTTTCCGACCGCCATGCACATTGCAGTGGCGGAGCAAGTGCGACACTTGCTCTTGCCATCGGTGAAACAGCTTCGCGATGCTTTGGCCAAAAAATCGACCGAGTTCAAAGACATCGTCAAGATCGGGCGAACGCATCTCATGGACGCCACACCCTTGACGCTCGGTCAGGAGTTTTCAGGCTATGTGACTCAGCTGGATCAGTGCTTGGTGCGCCTTGAGCGAAACCTCAGTCATGTTTATGAGTTGGCTCTTGGTGGTACAGCCGTCGGCACCGGCCTCAACACGCATCCCGAATTCGCCGTGAAAGCGGCGGCTCGGATTGCTCAAGAAACTCAGCTTCCTTTTGTGAGCGCGCCGAATAAGTTTGCGGCCTTGGCCTCGCATGATCCTTTGGTGGAATTGAGCGGTTCGCTCAAGACGACGGCTTGCGCGCTGATGAAAATCGCCAACGACATTCGTCTGCTCGGCAGTGGCCCGCGCTCCGGCATCGGTGAATTGAATTTGCCAGCCAATGAACCTGGCTCCAGCATCATGCCGGGTAAAGTGAATCCCACGCAGAGTGAAGCCATGACCATGGTTTGTGCCCAGGTTGTGGGAAATGACATGGCTGTCGCAGTGGGTGGAATGAACGGCCACTTTGAACTGAACGTCTTTAAGCCTGTGATCGTGCACAATGTGCTCAAGTCGATTCGACTGATCGCCGATGCCTGCGTGTCGTTTGACGAACATTGCGTGGCAGGGATCGAGGTCAATCGGGCGCAGGTGAAGCGGCATCTTGAAAATTCGCTGATGCTCGTCACGGCTTTGAACCCGCATATTGGCTATGACAACGCGGCAAAGGTCGCAAAGTACGCGCATGAAAACGACACCACGCTCAAAGACGCGGCTCAGAAGCTCAACCTGCTGCCGCCGGAAAAATTTGATCAATTGGTGCGGCCTGAGGACATGCTGGGGCCAATCCGAAAATGAAAATTTGCGTGTTCTGCTCAGCATCCGATGGCCTAGACCCGCGAATCGAAGCGGATGTGCCGCACTTCATTTCGGCGCTGAAGAGTCGAAGTGGCGAGTTTCTGTATGGCGGTGGACGCGTCGGTCTGATGGGAATTTTTGCCGACCACGCGCTTCGCGCCGGTGTGGTCGCGCGGGGCTGCATCACCAAGGGCCTGCAGAATTCCGAAGTTGGGCATACGGGGCTCAATGAGCTGGCCGTTGTTGACGATCTTTTTGAGCGAAAGCGTTGGTTCATTCGTGAAAGCGATGCCTTTGTGATTTATCCTGGCGGCTTCGGAACTTTGGACGAGGCGCTTGAAGTGATCACCTGGAAGGTCCTCGGTGAGCTCGGCGATAAGCCGATTGTGTTTGTGAATCTCAATGGCTTTTGGAATTCGACATTGTCCGTCTTCGAGGAACTTGTCGAGCAACGTGTGATTCGCCGTGAGAATCTATCGCTCTATGAAGTGGTTCGGAACGGCGTCGAAGCCATCGATCGGATTGGTGCTGAGTTAACCAGAGCGCACCGGGCGAAGGCTTCACCAACAACGCCTGGCCAGAAAGAATCATCATGACGGCTTCGCATCCGATTCACGACAATCCGCGCTTGGCTTGGCTCAAAGACGACAACATCCGTCCTTATGTTTTTGTTCGACCAGAAAATGCGATTCACCATCCGGGAAGTTTGCATCACGAACTGGATTGGTTCCGACATGCGCCGATTCTGAAGAATCCGCTTGAAATGGATCAAGTGAAGTTCGCAGATCGCATTCTCACGCTCGAGACGAAGGCCTTTGGTCCGAGCGGCATGGCCATGCCTCGATGGGTTTTCTACGATTGCGCCATCGTACCGGGATTTGTTGCCGGATTTGCGGCAAGAACGGCCTCACTCCCGATGCAGACTCGCGAGATTTTGGATGTGGGGACAGATCAAGCCGTGCGCGACGAGGAGTGGACGCCTCTGTCACTTTTCATCATCATTCCGACAATGTCTGATAAAGGCGAGTGGGTGGCGCACAATCTTTGCTCCGTGAACTCGATCCTACCCAAGGAACTTCAGTATCATGGGATTGGGTTTGTCTCGAAGGCCTTCGGGCTTTGGCACGCGAACGTCAGAACTTGTTGTGGCATGACCCAATGGACTTCGCCGTCGGTGCGTTTGCATGCGCACTATGGGGACTTCGAAGTGCTGACGGCTTACACGCCCGTGCACTCCTACGCGCATACGCTCACCTACCGTGTTGAAGTCGACACGCGGATCTGGGGCGAGTTTTTCCGCAAAAAGGAAGCGCGCGACTTTGGCCATCACTATGAGCCCGCCGGTTTTGACGTGCATCCCACGCGTGAAGACTCGTTGATCAGTTTTCAACGTCGCCTTGAGGCGCAAGAAGGGCCGTTTTACATCGACGGCGCACAGACTCTTCAAAAACAAATTGGCGAGCCGTTGACCGTGTATCGTCGCAAACGCATCAAAGGATAACATCGTGTCGCAAACGGAAAAGTCGGGCTTCAAGTATCAGCTTCGTGAGTTCTTTCGAGTCAATCGGGGACTGCTCATCGCCTTGGCGGTCATCCTGTTTGTGCGTGGCTCGATCGTGAATCAATATTTGATTCCTTCGGGCTCGATGATCCCCACCTTGATCGTGGGCGATCGGGTGTTGGTCAATCGCGTCGCCTATGACTTCAAGCTTCCATTGATGAACACTTCGCTGTTTCGCCTCGGCGAGCCTCAGCGGGGTGACATCGTCGTGTTTGTGAATCCTTCTGACGGCAAAGTGATGATCAAGCGTTTGATCGGCATTCCGGGCGATGAAATTCAGGTCGATGACGGGCTTGTGAAGCTCAATGGCGAGATGACCGCAAGACTCGAAGAACTGACTGAGGACTTTGAGCGAGCCACGGCAACTTACCCCGAGGTGATGGGCGACAAGAAATTTTTCGTGCAACGCCTGCGCTTGGCTCCCAAACTGCCGACGCAAAGCTTTGTGGTGGGCGAAGGTGAGTATCTCATGTTGGGCGACAATCGCGACAATAGCCAAGACAGCCGATTCTGGGGACTTGTGCCGCGCGAGCTGTTGATTGGCAGAGCGTTTGGAATTTTGATGTCGTTTGATTTTGGCGGCGCGAACGAAGAGCGCGTGCAATGGCAGCGATTCTTTTCGGGTTTGAATTGATTTGGGGATTGAAGTCAGGGCCGAGTGCACAAGCGGATTCGGCCCTTTGAATTTGCGAATTACAGCTGTGGGCTACTCACAGTTTGGCGACGGCAGGTGATGGTCGCATAGTCATCGACCGTCACACCTGAAATGTCATCCACTCGCACAAAGCCGCGCGTGTAGTTGGATGTTTTGTAAAGATGCAGTTTCACCAGCACAAAGCCGTCGGCGTCGCCATCAATCACCAGGCGATCGCGAGTGAATTGCACGCGGCCGTTATCAAACAAGAATTGCAGTTGCGAGCCCTGCGGTGCGGACTTGATCGCCGGCATAATGTTGTCGTCGTAGACGGCGTCGACTTTTTTTGGTTTATCGAAGTCGGCCAAGAGAAAACTCACCGTGTGGTGAACGCCATCATGCATGGGAGTGTTCGTTCGGCAATCAAAGCGCTCGTAGACCGCCGTCGGCAGAGCCAAGGCAGCTGTGGTCGCGAAGATCGCGATGGCGGCGCTCAGCGCGCCGGCGCAGGTTTGAATCACATTGCGAACACTGGGGCCACGCACTGGAAATGGGGTCATGAAGTCCTCCTGACTCTGAGCTGGGCTCGAGAGTGATTCGCGGGCGGGATGTCTCGCTTGGGATTCAGGGTGTGACACAAACTCGGCTCAAAGGCGACGCCGTGAGCCAAGGTCGACAGCTTTTACACAGCGGCCTTTGGCTATAACCCCATGGAGTCTTCGCTCGACAGAAGGCCAGCACCGGAAGCTCGCAAGGCCAGGGCGAAATCTTCACAGTCGCTTCAGCATCTTGCCGTGACGACCGAGCAAAAATCAGGGTAAAGTTAAGGTCTATGCGTCTAGAGACTCTTCCGGCCGTGGCTCGCAGCATCCCCCTGGTTTGCGGAAATTGCGATGCCGAACGTTTCTTCAAAGTCATTGCCCACATCAGTAACTTGGCGGCTAAGGCCAAATGCGAAGTTTGCGGGCGTTCTAAAACTCTTCGAGTGGGAGAAGATATGAGCGATGAATCGGCAAACGAAGGTGCTGCACCGACAGCGAAAGCCAAGGGTGCCAAAGAGCCGAAAGAGAAAAAGCCACGCAACCTGGATGGCCTAAAGGCCGCCAATGAAAAGCGCCGCGTGGCCCTCGCCGAAAAGAAAGCCGAAGTCGCCGCAAAGAAAGAAGCTGATCTGCGCGCCGAATACGAAAAGCAGTATGAGACGCTTAAGAATCAGATCGGCACGGCCAAAGTGATTCCTTACAAAATTAGTGCTCGTTTCGAAGTGGCCAATGCGATTCAGCACGCCAAGTTTGGTCTGGGCTTTGTGACCTCGGCATCCAGCGATCGCATCGAAGTGGCCTTTGTCGAAGGCGTGAAACCTCTGGTGCACAATCGCGGATAACCTATGATCGCTCTCACCATGAATGTGTGGCATGGCCTCGCGGGACGAGGCCATGTTCGTTTTCGGGAATTTGAGAATTCGGCCCGACGCGAAGTTCGCTGGCAAATGATTCTCGAAGAACTGAGCGCGCGCCAAGCGGATCTGGTCCTCCTCCAAGAACTCAATCCGCTCGAAACACGGGCCCTGGAGCTGAGGCGAAAACTGGGCGGTCGCATCCTCATTCGCCATGACCAAGCCGGAGTGAAGTTCTTTGGTCGAGGACTTCCTGAGAATTTATCGACGGGATTGGGATTGCTGTTCAGTTCCCGTGTTCGACTTGTCGACTCCGAAAGTCTGCAACTCTCGGGCGTTGGGTTCAGTGGTGCGCGCTTTTCTTTGCATCTCGGCGAAATTCGCTCGGCCATCGCGGCTTGGGTGGATCATCCCGACCGCGGCCGAATCTTGGTGATCAACACACACTTGCATCATGGGTTTGAAGCTACGCCAATTTTGCGTGAACTTCTGCGCGAGGCCCATGCCGACGGACGAGTTCACCAAACTGAACTGGAGCGCCTTGAGGTCGCATTGGCTGAGGCGAGGGATCGGCGATTGCTCGAGTTGGATCGTCTTTTGGAATTTGTCGATCGAGTGGAGCGACGTCGCCCCGTGGACTCGATCCTCATCGGAGGCGATCTGAATTCGCCGCCGGAAGGTGTGGTCGCCAAGGGCTTGGCCGCGCAGGGCTGGTTGGATTTGCATGCGGCTCGGGGAGCGGCGGAGCCGACTTGGGATGCCACGCGAAATTTTGCCAATCACAAATTGCAAGCGGATTTTGAATTTCCGCTCCCGACATTTGGCAATCCTGAGTTGCAAAAACTGTATCGAGCCTTTGACGATCGGCCTCGGCGAATCGACTATCTCTGGGCGAAGGGTGAATTGGCTCGCGCGACCGCGCGGGCACAGCTGGTGTTTGACCGACCTAATGCGGAAGGTTTTTGTGCCAGCGATCATTTTGGAGTGATGGTGCGATGGAGTTGATCACGGATCCGATGACGATTGCAGGTTTGCTCTCGGTCGGACTTTTGTTTGGCTTCACGCAAACCTTGTTCGGTTTTGGCGGCGGCGTTGTGATCGTGCCGCTGTTGCCGCTGGTGGTGACGCTCACCACACGTGAGACAATTGCCACAAGTCTCGTGACGATGACGCCGATCGCGCTCTTCAATGCGTTTCGATCTTTTCGCAACGGCACGATGGCGCCTTCCCGATCGGCCAGCATCGCGGCGGGCTCGGTGCTGGGTGCGGCCTTTGCGGCGCGGGCGACGGGCTGGGTGAGTGAAGCCATTTTGCAGCTGAGTTTCGGTACAGCGGTCGCCATCATGGGTCTGCAAAGTGTGCTGTTTCGACCGAAATCGAAGTTTGAAGCGCGTCGCATTTGGGACCCGATCGTCGGCTTGGGCGCGGGCCTTGTGAGTGGCTTTACGGGTCTTTCCGGTGGCGTGGTGATGATGCCGTATCTCTTGCGACTTAAAAATCTCGCCGCACATCGAGCGGTGCCGACTTCCATAGGCGCGTTGGCTATGACGAGTCTGAGTGGTGCCGT
>DDUL01000055.1:0-43900 GCA_002344785.1 Bdellovibrionaceae bacterium UBA2339 | reverse complement strand
TCCGTTACGACTGTGTGATGTGGTTGATTGTCGGCGGGCTTGTGAGCTCCTTCTTTGGACTTCGTTGGCAAGGCAAACTCCCAGATCGAGTCCGCGTGGCGGGAGTGTCGACAATACTTCTCGTTCTTGGCGTGCGATTCATATTGAAGGGCTGGGCCAGCTATGGCGGATAAACCCAAGGCGCCATCCGCCTCGAGCGATTCACGTTGGATCAAGGGTTTGAACCCCGAACAAGTGCAGGCCGTGCGGCACGTGCAAGGGCCGCTTTTGATCTTGGCTGGTGCCGGATCAGGCAAGACGACGGTGCTGGTGTCGCGCACAGGGCGCTTGTTGGACGTCGAGCGCGTTCCGGCGTCGCGGGTTGGCGTGCTGACCTTCACCAACAAGGCCGCGCGCGAACTGAAGCATCGCGTGGCACATAAGTTGGGCGCATCGGCGCAAGAAATTTGGACGGGAACTTTCCATTCCTTCGGACTACAATGGATGCGTCGGCATCATCGCGCGATGAAGCTTCCTGCGAGCTTCGGCGTGATCGATTCATCGGACGCTGAAGGTATCGTCCGAGAACTGCTCAAGGAGACTCGCGCGCAAAAGGATGCATTCCGCATCGATCAGCTCTTGGAGTTGATGAACCAATGGCGCGAAGAAGCGGTGATTCGCGGTGTGGATCCAGCGAAGCTCGGACGCAACGACGCCGATGAGTACGAAGTCATGGCGAGCGCTTTGCTACCCAAGTATTTGCGAAGACTTGAACTTCTTGGGGTCACGGACTTCAGCGATCTTTTGACTCGGCCTCTGCAAGCGCTGCGCGAAAGCGATGCGCTCCAGCGCGAGTTCGCCGAAATTTTTGATTTCCTAATGGTCGATGAGTTTCAAGACACCAACGGCGCGCAGCTCGAATTGGTGCGCGAGCTATCGCGCGGCACCGGAAATCTTGCTGTGGTCGGCGACGATGACCAATCCATCTACGGTTGGCGGGGTGCGCGCGTCGCGAATATCCTCGAATTTCCCAAGGAGTTTCCCGGCGCACAAGTGATACGTCTCGAGAGAAACTATCGCTCATCGCCTGCGATCCTCGACCTCGCCAATTTTGTCATCGAGAAAAACGAGCAGCGACACGGCAAGCGATTGCGAAGTGATCCGCAAGCTGAACGCGGCGAGACGCCGGAGTTCTTTGTCTACGACAGCGAAGACGTCGAGGTGGCGCAGACCATCTCACGCATTCGCGAGTTCATGGAAAAGGGAGTCTCAGCCAACGAAATCGCCATCCTCTATCGATCAAATGGTCAAGGCGGGCTGTTGGAAGGCGAGTTGCGGCGCGAGGCGATTCCCTACGCGATCACCGGTGGCCAAGCTTTCTTCGATCGCAAAGAAGTCAAAGACGTCTTGGCCTACATGCGCTGCTCGTTGGCGCCCAACGAAGTCGCCTTTCGTCGCATCATCAACACGCCGCCTCGCGGAGTCGGTGAAACTTCAATCGAACGAATTCAAGCGTGGAGCGAAAAGCAAGGCATCCGTTTTCACGTCAGCGCTCGCAAATGGCAACAGGCCCAAGTTCCCGAGGCGGCCGGTCAGTCGATTGAAACTCTGTTTTCGCATCTGGATCGTTTGCCCGGGCTTTTACTTGTCAAACCCCCGCGTGCCGGAGAAGACGCCGTCGATTCTCCGGGTCGCCGGCTGATTCAGTTTCTCAATGAGTTGGGCTATCGCGACTATGTGAGGGGCTTACATCGCGAGATGGAAGCCTTTGAGAAGCGTTGGTTCGCACTGGAAGTGCTGGGTAAAGTTCTCGACTCGTTTTTGGCTCGCGAAGTCGATGCCGGACGAAGCTTAGATGAGTCGAGTCTTGTGCGCTTCATGGATTCTATGGAGCTTCGCGATCAAGTTGAAGAAAGCCGGGATGGCGAGGCCACGCCGAAAGTGCAGCTGCTCACTTTGCATGCGTGCAAAGGCCTTGAGTTCGATGCGGTCTGCTTAATTGGTTGTGAGGAAGATCTTTTGCCGCATCGAACACTGGGTGGGGATTTGAGTGAGGAGCGGCGCTTGTTCTATGTCGGGATCACTCGCGCCCGAAAGCATTTGGTCTTATCCCAAGCTCGACAGCGGCGACGCTTTGGACGACTCCAGCCGGTGAGCATTTCTCGCTTTGTCGTCGAGATTCCTGAAAACTTGCTGATTCGCTATCAAGATGGTGCAAGGCCGCTCGCGGCTGCCGCTCGCCAAGATAAACTGGCGCAATTGTTTGCGCGTCTCGATAGCCGTGTGGCGGCTTTGGCCTCGGAACAAGCCGCAGAAATTGCAGCCGAGAAGCTTGCCAGTGCACCGGCAGGCCAGCCGCAGGGCGCACCGACATCGACTTCATCGAAACCGCGCTAACCGCGCTTTCCAGCCTTCAATCAAAGTGCGTTGACCGCATCAGGGCTTGTGTCGACAAACAGATGCAGCAGATTGAGCACGCGCATCGGATCGATGGGCCGATTGTCACGTGACGGTAGAAGCAGGGGATCACGTCCTTCGATCAACGGCCGAATCTCAAGATGCAGATGCGGGCCTGAGCTTCGTCCACTGTTGCCCACGAGTGCGACAATCTCGCCTTTACGAACATTTTGTCCGGCCCGCAAACCTTTCGCGAAGCGCGAGAGATGCGCATAGAGCGAAATGTATTTTCGGCCGTCGGGCAGCGTGTGCTCGATCACCACGCTTCGTCCCCAGCCGGGGAGATTCGCAACCCGCGACACCACGCCATCTTGCACGCTTCGGACGATGGTGCCGATGGGCGATGCCAAATCCAAACCGTAATGTTGGCCTGTGCATCCGCAGACGCGATAGCCGCGTGAAATCCAAGTGCTGTCGATGGGCCAACGAAGATTGGTCTCGCGAATGCTTTGGATCAATTGATTCTGGGGACTGGCGGTTTCTCCCAAGAGGGCGTCGATGAAAACGTTCAAGCTCGTATCTTTGGCATCGAAAACGCGTGCTTGAATGCAGAATCGTCCCGCGAGCAGAGTTTCGCAGCCCAACACCCAGGTGGCGGTGTCTCCGGCCACGGGCAGATAGCGACTGATGCGATTGTTTCCATCGCGAAATCGGTCGACAAGATCAACAGCGAAGGCTTGGAACTCGCGCTCAGATTCAACGAGTAGGTCCGAGATCTTGCGCGTTCTCAAGTAAGCTTTGATTTCATTGGCATCGCCGCCTTGATAGCTCGCCGTCAGCATCAATCCGCGCTGCGTGCTTCCCACCGTCAGGCCCATGATTCCGACGCGAAGACTTTCTTGATTCACCGGTCGGCCTTGCGCAAACAAACTGGGTCGCGAATTGAGTTCTTCGGTATAGAGCGAGCTCACCGGGAAAATTCTAAAGCGTTCACTCTGCCGCCAGTTTCGGCGACGGGCTTCATTAAAGACTTGCGTGAGAATTTGTCCCAGGAAGGCGGAATTGGCCATGCCCTCAAGGTCATCGACTTGGGCAAGGTGAAGCGCTTCGAGGCGTCCGGTGAGATTTTGTTCGAGTTGCTGAAGTTCAGTCAGGGGTCCGCGAAGTCGCTCGAGAGTTTGTGCCGGTGTTTCGATTCTCGGGGTCGCCGCCGGTCGTGGTGTTGCACGACGAGCTGGTTGTTGGGCGCCAGCTTGTTGTCCAGCCGATGCGGCGGGCCGCGGCGCTGAGGGCCGCGGAGTGCCACTTGGGCGGGCCGCATTCACAGTTGGCCGGGGTGTGGCGCTCGTGGCTGCGGGCCGCGCGCTGCGCTCGATCGCGCGACTGGGTTGATCCGCATTTGAGTGGTCCGTGTGAGACTCGTCCGCCGCAAGCGCGATAGGTGCTGCCATTTGACCTACAAGACTGATGGCCCAGATCAAAAGCGAGAACTTAAACTGATGGCGAGAGGCTGTGATTCGTTTTGGCGGCCGTACTCGATTCACAATCATCCTCCCATTCCCATTCCGTGCGCCGGTTCATGCGGCAATTGCGACCCGGGACATCGCAAGTGCTCCGAAGCCCAAGGGGTTCGCAAACTGGCCACACAAGCTGGCTTAACAATCTTGCCGTCGATTCGACTCGAAAGGAGTTAGCAAAATCGGGGACTCGGTCGAATTCAGGGCGATCCCGCGCCTGCGCCGCTTCTGCTGCGTTTCGCGCAAATTTACGGAGGTCGCCCGCCGACCAGAGCGAAAGGCTTACGCTCCAAGCTGCCGGTTTTGGTCGCGGGGAAATTTCTTTGTAAGTGTCCACAGATTTTACAGCTCATCGACCAGCGCTTCGAGATGACCCGAAAACGTCCTGCCTCCTTCACGCTTGGCCGCACCCAGCGCTTCAAGGTCATGATGAGTCTTCAGGGCGGAGGAATCTTATGAAGCGAAGTTTAGATCATGCGGCAAGATCGGGCCGGGTTCTGGTCCCGGCTCAGGGGCAAACCTCAGTCGTCAGCTCTTCGATCGCGATGCGCATGCTTCTGGGCGCGATCTTTCTGAGCTTCGGCTTGCTTACGGGTTGCGGCGCCAAAGGCTTGTTGGGTGGCGAGATTGTTCAGCGCTCCACATCCTCAGAGCCCGAGGCCTCGGCCCCAACTGGCTCGCTAGCGCCCAAATTTCTCAACTGCGAAGAGGCAAGATTCTTGGTCTTGATCAATATGTATCGAGCGCAAAATGGCGTAGGTCCCTTGCGCGTTTCAAAGTCCGCCACGCAGGCCGCCCGTTGGCACTCGCAGGACATGGGCGAGAAAGCGTACTTTTCTCATACCGACTCTTTGGGACGTGGTCCTTGGGAGAGAACGGCGCAGTTTGGCTACGCTGGATGCCAAGGCGAAAATGCGGCCGCCGGCAATCGCGATGCCGTGGCGACGTTTTGCCAATGGAAGAATTCGGCGGGCCACAACGCCAATATGCTTCGCTCACAATTTCAGGCGATCGGCATTGGCCAGGTCAGTGTCAGCCCTTCGCCCTACGGCACCTATTGGTCCACACCTTTTGGCTCGATGCCAGCCGAATCGGATCGCTTGGCTGACGAATGGACGGACGAAGCGCCCTGCGCTCGGCCTGTTGTTTTACCGAACTGTTAAGCTCAGAAGGTCGAGTTTGAATTGCTCTTGCGCCTATGCTGAGATGAAGCCCATAAAGCGAATTTCCATAACTTTGTGAGGCCACATCAACATGACGCAAACTTCGATCAAACGCCGTAACCTGCTTGTCCAATTCCTTTTGGCGATCGTGACTTTCGGCATTTACTGCATCTACTGGCACTACTCGACGATTTCCGAAATGGCTCAAGCCAATAAATCGAAGACCAACGCGGCCTTGATGACGATTTTGCTGTTCATCCCATTTGCAAATTTTTATGCGATGTACGTGCATGCTTCTGAGCTCGATGTGATTTCCAAGTCGAGCCTCAACAAACTTTTGGGCCTGGCTCTGTACATTTTGTTTAGCCCGGCTTACTGGATTGTTTGTCAGTTGGAACTCAATAAGCTGGCCGAGAGTGCTGCATCCGTCGGTTCAGCTCGCATTGCTTAAGCTTCGATTTCACGCCGAGGAGCCTCGTGGCGCCACAAAACACCATTCAACATCAGATCCGCGAGATCTTGCGCGAAGCCTTTCAGCCTTCGCGCCTGGATGTGATCAATGAGTCGCACCAGCATGCCGTTCCGGCTGGCTCAGAGACGCATTTCAAAGTGTTGATTGTCGCCCAAGCCTTTGAGGGGAGGACGCGAGTGGAGCGTACGCGAGCCGTGATGTCGAAACTTGATGCCTTGATGAAGTCCGGCGTTCACGCACTGAGCCTTCGCGCACTTTCGCCTGAAAAAGAAGCCAAGGGGCAAGCAGAGGGTTTTGTTTCGCCACCTTGCGCAGGGGGCGAGAAGTCAACTTCTCAGAAGTGAATCCGGCAGTGACCTACAGCTCGTCAATTTGCGCTTTAAGCTCGATCAAAAGTTCGCGAGTTTTGCGACGAAGTTCTTCAGGTGAAATTCCACGCTTCAGATCCCGACGATCTGAGGCCAGTGATTCCGCAGGTGCTGCGGCCTTTGCGGAACTTTCCTGATCCCAAGCCGAAAGAGCGCCTTCAAGTTCGCGCAATGCATGAGCCAACTGCGCCACGGACTTGGTTTTTCGATCACTCGACTTCAACTCACTGAGGGGCGCCGAAGAAGTTTGCGCCTGTTCGGGGCGCAGGGCTTCTGATGGTCCCTGCTGAGAAAGCTTCGAATTTCGATCCTCGGTGGAGTCGTCGTGCATCGCCTAAAGTGTCGCGCTGCTTCAGTCGTTTTGACAAGCTCTTCTCAGCGATTGCCCACCTAATTTGCTCGAGGCGGCCTCGATTTTTCAAAGGCCAAGAAATATGCATCACGAGACTCGGCTGAGTGGCCCTGGCGCTCAGGGAATTGACCCCATGCTAGTCTATGGGCCACACTCGCAGCTTCCGCGAGAGCACTCTCTGAAGATCATGGCCTCGGGAATGCCGACTGAGACCCGCGACTTAAGATCGCGACATAAGATCGCGACGTCAGACCGAGACGTAAGATTGCGACGTAAGATCGCGACGAGCGTTCGCGAAGGAGACAAGCATGGCCGCACCAAATGCCGGACAAGAAATCATCTACACCATGAAAGGCGTCGGCAAAGTTTATCCGCCGAACCGCTGGGTGTTGAAGGACATTTATCTTTCGTATTTCTACGGTGCCAAGATCGGCGTCTTGGGTCTGAACGGCTCGGGAAAGTCCACGCTCTTGAAGATCATGGCGGGCGTGGATCATGATTTTGTCGGCGAAGCCTTTCCAGCGCGCGACTTCAAAGTGGGCTATCTGCCGCAGGAGCCTGAACTCGACAGCAAAAAAACCGTCAAAGAAAACGTCATGGATGGATTGGGGGAATTGCCGAAGCTCCTTAAGGAATTCGAAGAAATTTCCGCGAAGTTTGCCGAGGACATGACGCCTGAGGAAATGGAAAAGCTGATCGAGCGCCAGGGGAAGGTGCAAGAGAAGATCGAGGCCCAAGGCGGCTGGGAAGTGGATCAGAAGCTCGAAAAGGCGATGGATGCGCTCAACTGTCCTCCGGGCGACGGGCCGGTGGATAAGCTTTCTGGCGGTGAAAAGCGCCGTGTGGCTTTGTGCCGATTGTTGCTTTCCAATCCCGACATTTTGCTGATCGACGAACCGACCAACCACTTGGACGCTGAGAGCGTGGCGTGGCTGGAGCGTTTCCTTGCGGAGTTTCCCGGTACAGTGATTGCCGTCACGCATGATCGCTACTTCCTCGACAATGTCGCCGGCTGGATCTTGGAATTGGATCGCGGTGAAGGCATTCCTTGGAAAGGGAACTACACCTCTTGGCTTGAGCAGAAGGACCGTCGATTGGCGCAAGAAGAGCGGGCGAGCGAAAAGCGCGCCAAGACTCTCGAGCGCGAGTTGGAATGGGTGCGCATGAGTCCGCGAGCGCGCCAGGCTAAATCCAAGGCTCGCATCTCGAACTATGAAAGCTTGCTCAAAGAGCCGTCGCCCGAGAAGTTGCAGGAGCTGCAGATTTACATTCCGCCAGGTCCGCGCCTGGGCGACATCGTCGTCGAAGCGCATGGGGTTTCAAAAGCCTATGGTGACAAGCTGCTGATCGAGAATATGAATTTCTCGCTACCGAAAGGCGGGATCGTCGGCGTGATCGGCCCCAACGGTGCTGGTAAAACGACGCTGTTTCGCATGATCACAGGCCAAGAGAAGCCGGATCAGGGCGAATTCAAAGTCGGTTCGACGGTGAAGCTCGCCTACGTGGATCAGTCGCGCGACAATCTCAATCCCAACAAGTCGGTATGGGAAGAGATCTCCGGCGGAAATGACTTGATGATGGTGGGAACTCGCGAAATGCCTTCGCGGGCCTATGTCTCGCGCTTTAATTTTGCAGGCGATGCTCAGCAAAAGAAGGTGGGCGATCTTTCGGGCGGAGAACGAAATCGCGTGCAAATGGCCAAGGTCCTCCAGTCGGGCGGGAACCTCTTGCTGCTTGACGAGCCGACCAACGATTTGGATGTGAACACCATGCGTGCGCTCGAAGAGGCGCTGTTGGAGTTCGGTGGCTGTGCGGTTGTGATTTCTCACGATCGCTGGTTTTTGGATCGCATCTGCACGCACATTATGGCGTTTGAAGGCGAAGGCGTGGTGACCTTCTTCCCCGGTAACTTCACCGAGTATGAAGAGGATCGGAAAAAGCGACTTGGCGAAGCCGCGCTTCAGCCCAAGCGATTCAAGTACAAAAAGTTGCAATGATCAGGGGTACAAAGTTCGGAGTCGAAAATCTGCTCCATGGAGATGGAGGTCACGGGATGAGGACAAGCACTCGCCAAGTGAAGTTTCGACTCGGGCAATGCGCACTCGTGCTCAGCGCGTTCGCCGCACTCGCGCCTGCTCCACGGGGGCCGACCGCTCAGGCACAAGCGGCCGAGATCGCGGCATCAAGTGATTCGCAGATTCAGTGGGTGAGTCTGTTGCCACAAGATGCGCCGATTTGGCTTGAGAACAAAAACTTAATCGAAAGCCTCTGTGGACCGAAAGCGCGTCCCGCGCCCGCAGATCCGGCCGCGTGTCGACGTGAAAAACTGCAGCCGAAGATTTGGAAGCTCAGTCTCCACAAGTCGCCTCAAGATGATTCGACATCCACAAGCCTTGGGGAAATTCGCGTGCAAGCCACGCCGGGCCTCGGCTTTGTGTTCTCCTACGTCGATGCCAAAGGTCAGGCCAAAGGTTTTAAGCCTGATCTTTACGAAGAGGATTGGGGCTATGGACCCTATGCGCATCAGTCCGTTCGGGGACGGCAGGGGGACTGGATCAAATTGCCTCGTCGTCCGTTTCCCCAGGATGTTTGGATCAACATTCGACGAGACTGGCAGGAGAAGCCTGATCTGATGGAGGCCTTGTCACGAGGCGGAGTATGGACGGCGGATCTCGGTGGCACACCACATGACATTGTTTTGATCGAGGTCGCCGGACTTGATGCGAAAACGGCCACGCTTCGCTACCGCGATCCGGATCCGCGCGACATGCCATGCGGTGAAGAGGATGATCCGGATTTTCCCAAGGCCGATGCGCCTTATCCAAAGGCGCGAACTTTACCGCTTCGGGATTTTTTGGATCGCGATGGTCATTGGAAACTTCGCGTGACTTATCCTAAGGGCTGCTGAAAGAGCGCTCAGGCGGCTTGCGAACTTCGGCCGGGATTCTTGCTAGGCCCAGCCTGAGCGTGAGCACCGTGGGATTGAGTCAAGTCATCGAGTTCCGCAAAGAGGCTCACGAAGGCCTCATGTGCGGCGAGAAAGCGCTCGTGAATTCGTCGGCGCTCCAACTCATTGGTGGTTTCGGCTTGGCGGCGATCTGGGTGGAGATGCATGAGCACGCGACGGCGTTCACGCCGGAGGGCTCGAAGCTGAACACTCACATGAGTTTCATGCACCACTCGTTCGTTGGCCGTAAAGGCCAAGCCATCTCGTTCGAGGATTCTCAGAGCTAAGAGTGCTCGGGCTGAACGTAAAGCAATCCAAGGATCTTGCGTGGCCTGAGCTTCGTCGTGCTGGGCGCGTTCCGCCGCAGAAGCGTGAAGATCTGCAATTTCCATCTGTGCGAGCCGAGGAGATTGCAGCGCAGGTCGCTCGGCCGGGCCTTGGCGGCGAACCCGCCAGTCCATCACTCGGGCGGCTAGGTCCGTAGCATCAATTTCCATGGCGCGTGCGCGGTCGCTGGCCTGAGTGTCGGAGCGCGAGTCTGCGGGCTCAAGATTGAATCGCCGAGCAAGATCCGACGCCACATCCTTGACCAGTCGGTCGAGGAGAACGTCGAAAAAATCTTCGCGCGGCGCTGGCTTCATACTCTTTCTAACGGCACAATTTGAGACAAACTCGAGGGCCGGAAGAGGGGAATCAAAAGGATTTCTCGTTGTTCACCGGTAGCGTGCCCAAATGCTCACGTCGCATGACGCTCATAAGCCTACGCCTGAAAAGGGCGGGCCTCGGCCAAGTCTTTCGGCTCGATCGCGGCAGGTTCTGCGCCAGCACCCCTGGACGCTTGTCGTGGGCTTGGCTTGCGCCAGCCTTCTGGCATTGGGGCTTGTCGATAATGCTCGAGGGCCGATGTTGTCGGCCATTATGAATGCCTATGCGTTGAATCACACCCAAACCAGTTGGTTTTTCTTTCTCGCTTCCGGTGCGGGCCTCATACACAATGCCGTCTTTCTCAAATTCCTCAGTCACGCACCGCCATTGAGAATGCTGTTTCTCTATATGGCGATCATGGCGACTGGTGTGTTGATTCTGGGAATCACGCCTTTGATTTCATCTTCGTATGGCATTTTCTTATTGGGTGCGATCTGCATGGGTGTGGGCTTTGGCGGCCTCGGCGTCGCGCAAAACGCCTGCGTGCAGGAGGCCCCCGACAAATACCGAGCACAAAGCACGGCTCTCTTGCACGCGATGTATGGCCTGGCGAGCTTGAGTAGTCCGTTTCTCATCGTACAACTTCGCAGTTGGGGAGTGGCGAAGGATGCGTCGAATTGGTCCTTGAGTTTCGTGGTGTGTGCGATCCCGGCGCTTTGTCTGTTGCCCATCGTCTTTCGAGAGTTGAGCTTGCGAAGTTCCCAACAGACTGAATCAAAGGCTTCCTCGGCGCGCGAATCCATCGAGACGATGGCGCCGACGCCTCAAGCGAGCGCCCGGCCCACCCGCGCTTCATGGTCAGCGGCTCTGCTTCTGTCCTCCATGGTGGTCGCTGAAATTTCAATCTCCAGTCGCTTGGTGATTTTCGCAGAAGAAAGTCAGTGGCCGCAGGCGACAGCGGGGCTCTGGCTGACGGGATTCTTTGTCGCCTTGACTCTTGCTCGCTTAAGCCTGGCCATCGGCGCTTGGGATCAAATCGCGTCGCGATTGCGGCAGATCAAGAGACACCAGCGGAGTGGGAAAGCTGAGCATTCTAATGAGGCCAATGATCCGAGCCGCCGCCTGCGACTTGTGCTTGGATGTGCGCTGCCGCTCCTTTTATTGGGGCTTGTGGACTTCGGTTGGCCGACGAAGTGGTCGATGCTGGCGCTGGTCCTCTTCGGATTTCCGATTGCGATGGCTTACCCCTTGGCCATCACCTGGTATGCGCAAGCCTTCGGGACGAGTCGGCAAAGTGTGCTGAGCTTGGCTGTCACTTTGCAGTCCGCAGCCGCTATGATGATGCATCTCCTCTTGGGGTGGGGTGCGGATCACTATGGCCTTCGTCAGGCGCTCTTGGTGATTTCCGTCGGCAGTCTCGTCCTCGCTCTTGCGCTGCTCGAGCCGCTACGCCGGCAACTCCGACAAAGCCCGTTGGCCCCGCGAGGCTAAAGCGGCAGGGCCTCCAGCCCCTGCGCCACCTCAACATCCTGGAAATTCATAGGGAAAATCAAAGCTCTGACTTTGAATTCTGGGTCATTTTCCTAGCCTGTTAGGCTTCCGCGCGAGGCCTTCGCGGCGTGCGCTGATCCGCTCGGGGAGGGCAAAATGTGGATAACTTTTCGGGTTTACCTAGGGAAAATCGGGGTCAAAACGAGTTTCCCTAGGGCGAATTGACCTCCCCATTGCTGTGTCGAATGACTTCCCTAGGGGAAAATCGCATCTTTTTTGAAAAAAACTTTGGACAAGCGTCCTCACTTGTCTATCATCCACTATGTAAGGCCGCTGGAACACGGTGGTTAAAAGTTAAAACTCCCTAGGGAAATTGGGAGTTCGAACTCGAAAAGCGGATCAGGGACCTAGGCGGATTTTAGAATCAGCACAGGGTTCACGAGCCGAAAATCGAAGGCGAATTTCTGAAATGCCTCATGCGAGGCAGGGGAGAAGAATAGGTGCTAAGGAAGTCGGGAACTGCTCGGACGTGCGTTGCTTGAGTTGGCTTTGAAGCTTTGTCGAAAGACTCGGATTCAATGTGGACTTGGGAAACTGAGACGGAAAAGTGGAACTTGCGGTGGGCGCCGAAAATTTTAAACCAGAGTTGAGGGCAACCTTGGCTCTTTAACTCCGAAGTTTCGGAGCGATATTCAGGCGCAGTTGCGCCGAGGAGTAGGTCGATGGCGAAGAAAGCCACTAAGAAAGCAGCGAAGAAGGCGACAAAAAAGTCGGCAAAAAAAGCGACTAAAAAAGCCACTAAGAAAGCTGCCCCCAAGAAGGCGAAAACGAAGCGCAAGCCGAATGCAGCCTTCATGGCGCCGCTGACACCCAGCGCACAACTCGCTGAGATCGTCGGCTCGAAGCCGTTGCCCCGTCCTCAGGTTGCCAAGAAAATGTGGGACTACATCCACAAGCATGGCCTGCAGGACAAAGTTAACCGTCGCATGATTCACGCTGACGACAAGTTGAAGCCGATCTTCGGCGGCAAGTCGAAAGTGACTATGTTCGAACTCACAAAGTTCGCTTCGAAGCACCTTTCGAAAGGCTGAGCTGAAGTGGCTTCGTGATGGGCCCAAGGAACTGATCAGTAATCTGAACAGTGACCTGAACAGTAATCTGGGCCAATCCGAAACTTCAAAGCTTTGAAACGGCTGGGCAGATGGCTCAGCCGTTTTGTTTTTTGTCGCTGTGCCCTCGAGCTTGGTACGACCATTGTGCGAGCAGTGCCTACAACTGAGGCGCGAGCTTGAACTCAGGATCAGCGACGGGAAATTTTGGGGCATTTTCGTTAGGCTCGTGATAACAATTCGTCATGCCCATGACAGTTAAGAGCAAAGACGAAATCAAAGCCATGGAAGCCGTTTGTCGGCTCGCGGCCCGCTGCTTAGAGCACACAGGGCGTTTTGTGAAGGCGGGAATCTCCACCAACGAACTCAACGACATCGCCCACGAATATGCTCTTTCGCATGGCGCAAGCTCAGCACCTCTGGGCTATCACGGATTTCCCAAGTCCATCTGTACGTCCATCAATGAAGTGGTTTGCCATGGCGTACCGGGCGAAGAAGTCTTGAAGGAAGGCGACATCATCAACGTCGATGTGACTTGTTTGCTCAATGGCTTTCATGGCGATACATCGGCGACCTTTTTCGTTGGCCAGGTTTCCGAGCGCGCGCAACGAGTGACCGAGATCGCGCTCAAAGCCATGGAAAAGGGCATTGAGGCGATCACTCCCTTCGGCACGACAGGCGATATCGGCTTTGCCATCAATAAGTTTGTGACCCGAAATGGTTTTTATCCTGTTGAGGAGATCGGCGGGCACGGCATTGGGCGGAAGTTTCATGAAGAGCCTTTTGTGCCATCCGTCGGTAAAAAGGGTAAGGGCGATAAGCTTCTGCCGGGCGGATGCATCACTGTTGAGCCAATGGTGAACGAGACCTCAGCTCCGCTGGTCGAGCTTTCGATTCCGAACTCAACGATCAAATACTACGCCACAGGCGATAAGACGCTCTCAGCGCAGTTTGAGCACACGGTTTTGATCACCGAAGCTGGTCCACGCATTCTCACTTTGCCGTCGCTCTAGGGGCGCTTGGGTGTCGGATTTCGATCCGCTGCTGGGTTGCGATCTTGTGCTGGCCAAAGCGACTGGCCAGTGGGGCGTGCGGCTAGGGCCTGAAGCTTTGAGCCTTGAATCCGCGAAATTGTGAAACCTGAGCAGCTGGGGTCAGCGCAACTTGACCAATTTGTGCTGCACTTTTAGTGTCTCAAAAACTCTCAGTCCGAGGTGGATTATGGCGTATCATGTGGCATTCGATGCAGGCTTGTCGTCTTCGACCGCAACTTCAGCTTTGGCCGGTGTGCCCAAGAAGGCCGACGGTAGCCCCGATTATCGCGTCTGTCGGGCCGCTATGGACGACGCCAAGACCTTCGAGGACTTGGCACGCTGGGGCCGAGAAGAAATCCGCCTTGCAGAGACTGAGATGCCCGGCTTGATGGCTCTTCGTGAGGAGTACGGCGCCAAGCAACCCTTGAAAGGTGCCCGCATCACCGGCTGTCTGCACATGACCATTCAGACCGCGGTTCTCATTGAGACATTGATTCACCTGGGCGCGAAGGTTCGGTGGTCGAGCTGCAACATCTTCTCCACGCAAGATCATGCGGCCGTGGCGATCGCGGCGGCAGGAATTCCGGTCTTTGCTTGGAAAGGTGAAACTGAAGAAGAGTACAACTGGTGTGTCGAACAGACGATCACCGGCTGGGGCCAAGATGGTTACGACATCATCCTCGACGATGGCGGCGATCTGACCATCATGATGCACGAAGAGCGCTTTGCGCCGATGTTGAAGAAAGTGATTGGCGTCAGCGAAGAGACCACCACCGGCGTACATAATCTCGAAAAGATGTTGGCAGCAGGAAAGCTGAAAATTCCTGCGATCAACGTCAACGACTCTGTCACCAAGTCGAAGTTCGATAACCTTTATGGCTGCCGTGAGTCGCTCGCTGATGGTATCAAGCGCGCAACTGACGTCATGCTGGCCGGTAAAGTCGTTGTGGTCGCGGGCTACGGCGATGTGGGTAAGGGTTGTGCTCACTCCATGCGCCACTACGGAGCGCGGGTCTTGATCACCGAGATCGACCCGATCTGCGCGTTGCAGGCGGCGATGGAAGGCTTTGAAGTGACGACGATGGAACAAGCGGCCCCCGTCGGTGACGTCTTCGTCACGTCGACAGGTTGCTGTGATATCATCACGGAGAAACACTTCTCCGTCATGAAGCATCGGGCGATCGTCTGCAACATCGGCCACTTCGATGTCGAAATCGATATGGCATGGTTGAACAAAAACTCCTCGCAGCGCGAGGTGAAGCCGCAAGTCGATATTCACACGTTGAAAAACGGTCGCGAGATCATCGTTCTTGCGAAGGGCCGCTTGGTGAATCTGGGCTGCGCGACAGGGCATCCCTCGTTTGTGATGTCGACTTCGTTCACAAACCAAGTGTTGGCGCAAATGGAGCTTTGGATGAATCGCGAGAAGTACAAGACCATCGCGGTTTATCGTTTGCCGAAGGAATTGGATGAGCGCGTGGCGCGCCTGCACTTGAAGAAGTTGGGTGTGCAACTCACCGAGCTCTCCGATAAGCAGTCGGGCTATCTCGGACTTGCCAAAAATGGTCCTTACAAGCCGGAGCATTATCGCTACTGAGCGCGAATCACCTTTTCGGGTGATTTTGGGCCGTCGGTTAAGGGATCTGAATCAACGGGTGAAGGCGAGAGCTTTCGCCCGTTATTTTTTTGTATCAAGAAGGCGCAATTGCAGGCTCGCGCCGACGGCAAAGCTGAGTCGATCGAGAATCAAGCTCGGACTCATGAATTGTTCTTCACCGAATTCGCAGGACTCAATCGCAATGGGCTGCGGGTGAACATTGAAGACGGACAATTTTCCGCCGAAACTCTGACAAAGCCCTTCTGCGAGGCCGCGCCGCTGCGGCCAAGGCCGTGGGGGGCTCAGGCTGGGGGCGCAAACATTGTGTCGGCAATCTCGGCTTCGCCACACACGACTTTCGCGATCGACGCAGGCCTGGCGGGCCAAGGCCGACTTCGCTGCGGATCGAGGCCCAAGGCGCCGGGCCACCGTGAGTCCACAATTATCCAACCGAGGTCGCGCGTTGATGGCCGAGGCCGATGCGCCATGATTTTGCTCACTCGTCTCGGCTTGATTCGTTGAGGCCTCGCCAGCAGCGCGTGGCGCATTCGCCCAATCGCTTTCCTGGGTGAGCCAGACTTCGCCTTCTTCACAGCTCAGTCGATGGGCTTGTGAGTTCAGCCAGCGATTCCATCGCCAGCAATCCTTGGATTCATCAAAACGAATGCGAAGTTCACAGACTTCGCGCTGGCTGTTCCAACGTTGGCGGACGGCCCGCGCTGAGACTTGAACTTTCCAAACCGGAGTCTCGGTCTGTTCTTCACGCGATCGATTCTCGAGCAATTCAACTTGGACATTTTTTGCTGGGCGTAGCTCCTTGGTCGCACAGGCAGGACGTGGCGGCTGAGACACCTGTGTGATCTGCACAAGTTGGGCGTGTGCCAGAGGGCTTAGAAATTCGAAGCTCGCAACCGCGAAGAGGGTCACACTCAAAATCGTGCTGAGGCTCGCCGCGAGGCTTGTGCGTGGACGCTCGTTCGAACCGAGCCGAGTTGCCTGTGGGCTCAAGTCGGCGATCCCGCATTGGAGCTGGGAATTTTGACGAACTGAAGATAATGCCGAAGTTCAGCGATGGATTCGCGAATGTCGTCGATGGCTCGATGCTGATTCTTCTTTTCGAACTTCACCCCATAAAGACTCTGGAACACAATCTTCCACGCTGTCACGTCCAGCATCCGGTAGTGAAGCTTGCGTGCGAGGATGGGGAAGTGAGCATTGATGAAGAGGCGATCTTGATTGATTGAGTTTCCACACAGCACGGCGGGCTCGCCCTGAAAATGGCGGTCGATAAGTTGCACCAAATCTGATTCGACGGCGGCGGGATCGCGGCCTTGAGGAATTTGCGCAATCAAACCTGAGGCACCGTGATGTTCGCGGTTCCAGTCATCCATCTTGTCGATGTATGTTTGCGGCTGACGGATCACGGCGTGATAGGTTTCAACTTCATTAAATTGTAGATCACAGACCAGCGCGGCCACTTCAATCGGCACTTCACGAGCGACATCCAAGCCCGTCATTTCCATATCTAACCAAAGCATTTTCGACATTGAGTTCGGAGCTTTTGCCATACTCAAAAGCCTAGTGGAATTTCTTTGGTGCGTCCACGTTTGTTGGATCGACGTCATTGCGCAGGCGATGCTCGTGTGGAGCTCGTGATGTATTGGCGAATCGCCTTAGTCGTCGATGAACACGATCCACGATCCGGGGTTTTCACGCTTGGCGGGATAGCCGCCGAGCTTAAGCCACTCCAAGGTCGCGCGCTCGACGGCTCCCGTGCCGCGTCCGGTGATGATGCGTGCGCGGGCCTTGCTTCGCTTTTGACAGCTGCGAATGAAGGCGTCCACCAAGTCGGCGACCTCGTCCACGCGACGACCATGCAGATCAAGTTCGGGGTAGCGATCATCGCGTTGCTTCTTGTGCATGACTTGAGTCTAGGGTGCTGGTCTCGGCTTTCCAAGTCGCCATCGACCATAGTCCTGATTCAAGATTGCAAAGTCGCCTCTCAATTCTTTGCTCAACATCCGATAAGACATCGAGGACCGATGATCAATTGAGTCATTCTTGTGCGCATTCTTGGAATGAGAAGAGCTTGGATCATTGAGTCGTAGTATTTGAGATCGATGGAGATCGTTGTGAACTCGGCATGCCAAAATAAAACTGTGAGACGTCAGCAGAGCTTTCGTCGCCAAGCAGTGAATCAGTCGCTCGGCTTCGCAATTCTGTTGATGATGGCATTTGGTTTTGGACACAGTTTGCGGGCCGATGTGCGCGCCGACTCTAACTCAAAACCAGCGGCTCCAGCGAAGCGACCTTCTTCGCCAACCACGGCGAAATCTGCAGACTACAAGTGGGTTCGCTCACTGCTGGGTGATTTGCGTGCCGACGATGCCGCCGAAGATGCGATCAAGAATCGACTCGGCAAGTTGCCCGAGGCTGAGGTGGATCGTTTGGCCAAGCAGCTTGCCGTTGAAATTCGCGGTGAGGATGAAAACGATCGCCACTACGCGCTTGATGCCATAGCACGTTGGCGTCGTGTGGGGATTCCGACACCCGCTAACTTAACGCTTTGGGCGGCCTTGGAGGCCCAGCTGGCGCCGCTTACCCATGCGCCGCACGCGAGCGGCGACCATGTCGCCAAGGACGATGTGAAGTCCAGTCACGCGGCCAACTCAAAACTTTGGGCGCAGTGGGCTGCGGCGAGCGCGCAGGCTGGCAAGCTGGACGCCGCTCGACGTCGGGCGCTGTTTGATGTCATGAACACTTCGAGCTCGTCGATTGTGACTCGCTTGTCACTTGTGACGGCGGCCATGGACGCAGGTGTGCCGGCCGATGCGCGAGAGTTGGATCTGCTATTGAAGTCTCCGGATCCTGAGCTTCGCTTGGCCGCACTAGATTGGTTGCGAATCTCGCCGACGGAACCTGCGCATGTCGAAAAGTTTTTGCGAGCCGCGCGCGAATCCAAACCCAAGCAACTTCGCGAGAGAGTTTACCGAAGCATAGCGTCTTGGGATCAGCCCGAGGCCGCCTATCAAAAGTCATTGAAGCGCGCTTTGCCTAAGAACTGTAATCTCAAAGATGACGCTCATGTAGTGAAGGCTTGCCAAGAAGCGCTGAAGAAGTGGTCCGGAGGCGAGCCGTGACCTCGATCTTCGCTCCACGCCCCAATAAGCAACTGGGCAAACGGCTCGCGATCATCAGCATCGCGATGTTGGCGTTGGGTGATTGTCATTCATCGAAGGCTACGGCCCAAGGCCGCACTGGAGCCATCGAAGTGCAAGAGCTTCCGCCATTGCCGCTGGTGAGTCCGCCTGCGCGTCGTGATTCGACAGCACGCGCGACACCAACACCCGCCGTGCTAGGTACACCCATTCAGCTTGTGCCCGCACAGCAACTGACGGCACCTTTGCCGCCACCTCGTCCGATCGCTTCGCCGCGGGCCTCGCCCAGTGCGCCGGCTTCAGCGACGCCTCGGGCTCGAAATGCGGCATCTCCCACTCCCACGCCGCGCGCGCGTGCCGCCGCGAGTCCCACGCCCGGCGCTGCCGCTCCCGCCACAAGAACTGCAGCGACTCCGCGCCCTCGTCCTCGATCCACACCACTCACGCAGCCACCATCCGCTGGCACAGGCAGTGGCGGAGCCAATATTGATCTCACTGAAAATCAAGCGCGCGAGCTTTACACCAACATCGTCGATCTCGCCAATCATGCCGTTCGTGATATGCAGCCAAGCTGCATGGATTGCGGCGCCACGACAGCTGACAGCGTGTTTGACTCGCGCACACCTTGCCGTCGGTCTTGGGAGAATTTCTATTCGAAGCCCGAAATTGATATGCGCATCGCCTTTGGTTATCTCGACGCGTTTCAGACGACTGAAGATCGCGTGCAAGCAGCGGCTTTGATCGAGCGACTCACCAAACCTTGCGAGCCCGGAGTGGCGGCATGTGGCTTCCGTCGCGATCCCGACGACATGGAACTTTTGACGAAGACGGTGACAGGGCCCAATGGCCGAACTCATCGCGTGAAGCTAAGAGTGTCGACCAGCTCCTACTCGAATTCTGAAACCATCAATCGTCGCGAAGGCCTCGACCAGAAGATTCAATCTTTGCGTGCCGAGGACAACTTCTATAGCGGATTGCGCGAAGCCGACTTCCTGCTTTATGTGGGTCATGCTCGACAGGGTGGGGGGCCTGATTTCTCACCATCTGTGCTCAATGCAGGTCGCCGCACGGACTTTGATTACTACCGTCGCGAGCGTCCCGGCTACAATCGACTCCTCACCGAACTTCAGGCCGCGCAGTTGAGCGGTCGTGCACCTAAAATCATGGGTATGTTCGCCTGCGAGTCGGAGAGATTCTTTGGTGATGGTTTGAGACGAGTGGCGCCGAATACGGGGCTTATGCTCATGGGGCGAAATGCGTATTTTGAATCGATGATGGCGCAAACCTTTTTGGCGCTGGATTCGACGCTCGCCATGCGATGCGAAGAAGACTTTGACGGCGCGCTCTCGACCTTCAACGAATACGCAGGGCGACCTGTGTCGCCCCTGCGTCTACAAAATTTCTTTAGAAGTCGTCCTTACTAGTTCGCCTCGTTCTTCACTGGGTTATGGAACCACTGTCGCGATCGGGTAGAAGCGCAGTTGGAGTAACTTGAGGCCGTTGTTGTCATACGACCAGAAGTAATCTTGCAGCCGATCGTCAAACAGCGGGTAGCGTTCTGTCACACCGTCACCATCGAGATCCGCGTAAATATAAAGAAGTTCTGCGGTCACGTTGCTGAAGCTGCTCTTACCAGTGGATCGCACCGAGACCAAATTCAAGGTGCTGCACACTTCTTCCATCGTCAGCGGATCTGTCGCACAAGTCGCCAGCCGAGCTTGGCCACCGGGTTTTCCTAGTGCGCGCGCATACACTGAATAGACCGCGATGCCGGAGTTCGTCGGGTCAGGGTTCGGCAATTGAAATGCGGCGGAGCCATCCGTGCCGTTGGCATCGAGCACTTGAAAGTCACCTTCTTTAAGGAGGATCTTTGATTTTCCATACAGAGGCATAAAGATCCGGTGTCCCATGTTGCCTGTCATCGATGCCGACTTACCCTTGGGTACACCGATGATGTTCAAATTGTAATGTGATCCCGACGGTGCGCCGTTGCCTGCAGATGCGCTACCGGCCCACAAGGCGAGTGCGGCCAGCAGTGCCGAGCTGACTTTGAGTCCTGCTTTTGCATTTCTAAGTTGTAGCTCGAGATGTTTTCTCAGTTGTGACGTGCTCATCTTTCCCCCTGTTTCTGTGATGTTCAGTTTTGAACTCACGTTGTTTTACTTTTTCCGTCTCAAGTTGCGACATGCCTCAGGCAACAATCAGACATCAAGCTGCTCGTCGTGCTGTGATCTTCGATGTTTCCTTGTTGAACGACCTGACAAGCTAGGTAGAGAGCAGGTGGTGTGCCAGCCTCAAAGCCAAATTGAGCGTGAGTCGATTCGACAGAGTGTCGAGTCCACAGCGTCTCGATTTCGATCTTCGTGGCGCTAAGTTGCAGCGATGATTGAAACTTTATTCCGCAGTGCTCAGTTGCCGACACAGTGGGGGCCTTGGAGGCTTGTGAGGAAAATGAATGGATTCTTTTGGCCCTGGTCTCGGTGAGTGTTGCGATTTGGCTCAGAGTTGACTTAAGTCAATGAAACAACCTGGAAATCCCAATTAGTCGGAAAGCTTAAAAACAGCGCATTATGGAGGCTCGGCCTTTGCCTGCACCTTTGCCTAGGCAAGATCCAGCTGAGTCCCCGATCTCGCAACACGCAACGAGACCATCTCCGCGCGAACTCAAGACAATCCGCAAAACGTCCGATAACGAGACGATGCGTTTTCGATTCGGACTGCATCTGGTGCTGGCGTTATTGTTCACTTCGCTCGAGGTGAAGGCGCAATTCTTTTATCCCTTCATGATGCCGCCGACCATGCCGGTCGCGCCGAACTTCAGCATGATGGGTTTTTGGAACATGCCGATGTTTCCCATGGGACCTTATGGTTGGGCGGAGCCTGAGCGTCGCCGTCGTCGCCGATACTCCTATCGCGAACGAGATACAGAGCGCACCGAGCGCCTAGATCCCTACGTCGATCGGGATCGACCGAGCTTGGAAGAAGTGTTTCGCGCCGATCCACCGGAGTCGCGACCTGCTCGCTTTCCAGGTCGGCGTGACGAGCCAGCACCCGTGGCCTCGCCCTCGCCATCCCCAACGCCGCGTCCGTCGCCGACTCCTGATCCGCGCGCTGAGCTTGAAGCGCAGCCGCCTTGTATCGCCTGCGGTCAACCTGAAGTCGTGCCGCCTCGGCCGCGAGGTCCACTCGAAGACATCGCTAGAATGGCGGGCCGAGGTCCAACAGGAAATCCCGTCAGCGACGCCGCTCGACGAATCTTTGCGACACTTCATCAATCGTGTGAGTCACTGGATCGCCAGATCCCAGCACACGAAAGCATGCGCGGCTACAGCTTGCCCGCCGAAATTCCCGAGTCACAAAAGCATCACCATCCCGCCACTCGATTCTTCAATGTCGGTGAAGTGCGCGCTTCACATCCCTATCTGCAATCGCAGTATGGACCGGGCTGTCAGGACATGCGTCAAGCGCCGCCCGTCTTTCATGTCGGAGGTAAAGCCGACATTCAACGTCAGAACGGACGCGTGCAAGTCGACATCTTCAATGCGCGTCGCAATCGCACCGGCGGTCAACTCACGACTTTGGATTGCTCGGGATACTTGTCTGCGACCTTTGCAGCCGCGGGCCTGAGATTGAGATCCACCGACGACACGCGCTCGGCCTATCAGTTGAGTGCGGCCGAATACACCAATCTCGGGCGACGAAGTGGAGACTGTATGAACGTGGTGAGTTTCACCGCGAATCAGAGCATTCGCGCCGGAGACGTGTTCGCGAAACATAATCCCGGAGATGCCTACGGACACTCGCTGATCATTGAAAGTGTCGGCCCTGATCCATTCGGCCTTTCGCGCATCACCGACGTTCGCCAATGCAGTCGCGATCTTGATCCTGCGCAGTTTGATTTCAACGTGATTCAAAGCTCAAGCCACGCGGGCTATCCGGCGCTCAATCGCATGACAGCTCGTGATCTGCTTGCGCGATCTCGAGTTCGCGAACAAGGAAGCTTCGGCGCACAGCTCTTTGAAATGGCGATCATCGCCTGCCAAGCCAAGTTCGGCCGGGCGCGCGAAGCCATGCGCATGACGCCAGATGGGTCGCGACGACAAATTGCGATTGTTCGCCATGTCGGAGATTCCGTGCCGGGATGTCGTGAGAGCGAACCCGGTGTCGTGCAAGGCGAAACTTGCGTGCAAGATTGCACGCATGGGAGGACGCGATGACGAGCAGACTTTTCTTCGCGCTCATGTGCCTCAGCTTGTCGTCGGCATTCGTCGGCACGACGGCTCTTGCGCAAAATCAAAAGCGCAAGCCAGCACAAACGAAGGTGGCCCCAGCTTGTGCGACTCCACAAGCGGCAGCGAATGAGCTACTTCGTGCCGAGGCCGCGGGCTGGCGATCGCCGCGATTGCAACCCGCGTGTTTGCAACAACAAGACTTTCAGCATCTCTTTGTCGAGATCTCGGAGACTGGTGGAAGTGATGGCGAGGCCGCGCCACGAGCCTTGGATGAGGCTCAGCCCACGCGTCTGATTTCGATCCGGCCGGTGGACTCAGGTCTCTATGAAGTGGAGTTTGCGTGGCGATTCAAAAACGCGCCGAACACCATTCGCGAAGTTCGCGACAAGCTTCAGTTCCGAATCTACGGCGCGGCGGCGGCACGAAGCTTTGGCTGTGTGGGTTTGGTGATCGAGCCTAAGCTGCGTGGACGAAAGCCGTCCTGCGAACTTAAGTGAAGCTCCATTCAGCTTCGACAGTCCAAGATGCGTTGAGTGTCACGCGCGCACGCGCTCGATCCCCGGGCTCGAGCTTGGCCACACCCGAAGGGGTTCCTGTCAGCAGCACATCGCCGGGCTCGACCGGAAAATGTCGCAACACATGTTCACGTAAAACTTCAGGCTGAAAGATCAAATCTTTGGTGTGTCCATCTTGTCGAAGGACATCGTTGATCCAAAGCTGCACGCGAAACTGCTGATTGCGCTCGAGCTGAATTGGACGAAAGCCACTCAAAGGACAACTGCCGCGGAAACTCTTGGCCAGAGTCCACGGGTGTTTTTTCTCTTTGAGGACGTTTTGCAGGTCCCGAGCCGTCAAATCCAGAGCTACACCCACGGCATCAAACTGAAAGTCCGCGCCAAAGCGAAGCGCGAGCTCAACTTCGTGGTGCACATCCGAGGAAAAGTCCGGCAGTTGCACGACGCCCGCTGGGACTGCCGTCGCTCCCGACTTCAAAAAAATCATCGGTGAATCTGGAACTTCATTGCCAAGTTCCTTGGCGTGAGCGCCGTAATTTCGACCTACGGCCCAAATGCTTCTTCCGTTAAACTCCTGCATACCTTTGAGTGTAGCGAAAGACGTGCGCCGCCGTCCAGTGTTGGCGCGCCTTTGCCTCATTAACGAGCGAGATCAAGTGCCAAGTCCACGTCGCGGTCATTGAGAATGTTTTGAATGTAGGTCGCGGCCTCGTAGAGCTTGCGGTCCGGCATTTGGCCATACTCAAAGCTGATAGGCTTAGACTTATCGGCCGTGAGACTGAGGCTAAAATACACCCACCGATTGAGATCCGCCTCAGGAATGAGCGATGTCAAAAATCCCGGCGCAATCTCGATAAACAGCGGCGTGTAACGCAGTTCCGAAAACGCATGCGCACGTTCCGCGGCGGGGCGCGAAGGATCAAAGGCCACGACGAGCTTGGCCGTGATGACTTCCAAGTCATACTTGTATTTGTCCTCAATGTGTCGCGAATGCAGAGATTCGCCGTCCTGAAACGGATTCGTTGAAGCTGCGTTGGGAGCGGGGATGGATTTCAAGTATCGCACAAGTCGCGTCCACAACTGACCGCCGTTCATGCCGGACACGATCTGCAAGGCGTCAGGGTGGATCATCAGTCGATAGAGAAAGCGTATGTTGTCGCGATCCTGTGCGGGGTACCAAGGCTTCCAGTTGATCTTTCGATAAATGGAGCTGGGTACGAGCTGTTTGGTTTTGCTTTGCAGCGCCAGGAACTCGCGGCGGCTATGAGATTTGTCCCGGAAGTCCATTTCAAAGTAGAGATCCTTGAGCGAGACGATCTCACGATTCTCATCCGCGTCCATCAAGAGGGTCGCGCGGCTGATTTTCTCCTCTTTGTAGTAACCAAACAAAAACTTCGACATCTCTCGTCGCGTGAAGGTGTGCAGGCGGTAATTCTTCGCGACGTCTTGATCATCGACAGTGGTGAGAATGTTGTCGGCAAAGGCCGCATCGTTTTCAAAGCGAAGCAACATCAGGCCAAATCCAAATCCGTGAGCTGCCGCAGCGGTCACGTCATTTTTGCCCTTGAAACGACGATCGACGATACGATCGGCGTTGGCTCGGCCGCGATTCATCTCAAAGATGTTTTCGAGTGGCGTCACATCCGAGATCAGCTGACTGGTGAGTTCCGTATCAGTTTGAAATGGATTGGAGATGCCCAGCACTTTGAACTTCAACACCGAAGCGAGGATGGAGTCATAGGCCGCGCGCACTTCCTCATGGCGGGTGTCGATCACATAATCGACCATCAGCAAGTTCGAAGTGCCTTGCGAAAGCGACAATTGAAAGGCGTCGCTATGAAAGTCGAGAATCTTTTCGATGCGGCGATCCACCACGCGAAGGCCTGTGACTCGAAGCTTGTGCGCAAAGCCAAAGGCCACGCGACCGCCAGTCTCTTTCTTTCGAAGCGCGATTAGCTTCAGGCGAGCCTTGCCGTCGGCCATCTTGAACACGTGAATTTGAAACTGACCACTGATCATGTAGTGCGTGGCCGCAGAGGCCGGAAATTTCAATGACGCTAAAGCCGTCGACGCACTCACGACCAAGTTCATGTTCGAGGTCAAACTCACAAAGTCGCCCACTTGAAGCTTCTCAATGATCCGATCGGCGGTGAAGGGGATTTGTGCGGGAGTGTAGGGGAGGGCCTTGAAGGCTTCGGACTTTTTCTTAAAGGATCGAACAAACAGAATTTCCGCACCTTTGTGGAGATTCAGTCCGATCGGCGACAAATCATAATCGCCCAGCAAATCACCGGGATTCACATCCGCTTGCATGATCCAACGATCCATACGCAGGTGATAATCACCTTTGTAAGACGGCTCGACTTGATAGCAGTAGCGAACGGCGGCGTTCACGCCTTCCATCACTTCGCCTTCCAAAAGATCCACGCCCAATCGAACGTCGAGACTGGCGATTCGATTTCTAAGACTCGACGCCACGGCTGAAGGTGCCAAACTCTCAAGAAGTGACGAGCGGGGGTGAGGAGTCGTGGCAACGCCGGAAGCTTGTGCCCAAGCCGAAGTTCCAAAGATTGGGGTCGAGGCCAGAAGACCAAAGCTGATCGCTAGGCCGGCAAAGCGAAATCCAAATTTCCTTGCTGCAACGGTAAATGAACGCAAGGCCGGGGCAGGAAAGAGCTCAGCTCTTTCGCGAAGACGCAACATGGGGACCACCTTATGAAAGCCGCGCCGATCACCCACGACGATGATTTTTGCGGGACCATGCCTCGGCTGCAAACGTCCGATCACAGTCAGATTGACAGTTCAAAATACAAATCAAAATACAAAACAGAACGACCCTTGGACGCGCGCCACGCTGAACGCGCTCAAAAAATTCAATAACAATCGCGAATTGGGCAAGATCAGGGCCAGCGAGGCGGAAGCCTCTTGTGTGAGTTTAAAATGAGATTAACTGAGTTGGCGACTCGACAGCTCGTGAGGAAGTTGGACGATCGGGCAAGCTTTTCAATTCCAAGTCCCAAATTGGCGCAAGCCCGACCTGCGACAAAATGAGGGATCGGCGGCCCGCGCGATCACTCGGGTTCAATTGCTCTGCGAAGGCCTTCGCGCCATGCTGGAGTCAACTATGAGAAATCCAAATTGGACCTTCGATACGAGTCAGTGCCCCGGCTTCAAACGCTATGAAGTGATCGACCGAGTCGAGCGAGACTCGTGGATCCACCACACTGAGCATTGGCATGTGCGCACGCCAACACGCTACGCCCTCGTGAATATTACCGGCTTAGCTGAATCAGCCATTGCACGCTCGGGATTATGGGATGGGCAGGCGCTGATTTCGGCCATGCACATCACCGCCGGAGTCTACATCAACGACGCCGAGAGCGGTCTGCTCCAAGACTTGGCGACTTGGTTTGAGCGACTTGCACCAGCAAAGCCGGATTATCTTCATCACCAGACTGGCGAGGACAATGCGGATGCGCACCTTAAGTCGCTGCTCACGCATCACATGGTGACTGTGCCCATCACTCGAGGCGAGTTGGATTTCGGCACTTGGCAGCAGATTTTTTATGCCGAGTTCGACGGAGCTCGAGACAAACGAATTCTCATCAAGCTGATGGGCCTCAGCTCTTCGCCCTAAGTCGAGCCAAGATCGGTGCTGATGATCCGAAGATGGAACAAAGTGTTCCATCGCCTGTGTCAGCCTCGTCGACAGAACTCCAAACTTCATGCTGAAATCAAATTGAGCCGACGAAGCATGAATCTCCAAGTCACAAGAAATAGGATCAACGACATGACTTTCAACATGAATCGGCCCAAGTCTCGCCTCAGCAGAATCGGAATTCTCCTTGGTCTCATTGTGCTCACATCGGGTTGCAACACCTTAATGGAAGCCTCGAACCCTCGCGACACGACAAGCGGCTATCGCGAAACCAAAAACGCCGAAGGCGAGACCATCTATGTACGTGAACGCCCTGTCTCGTCGTGGATGCCCGAACCTCTTCCCACTCCCTCGGCAACACCCACGCCGATCGCGCCGACTTCAAGCTATGAGAAGTCGGCACCGACGACACCACCCATCGCCAATTCCTTGAGTGCCACAAGCCCGGTGCGTGTCGGGCTCGAGGCCGCGCTGACTGATGGGCATGCGCATCTTGGTGTGCACGGTGGTCTCAACAATTCGCCTTACTTTGAGCCGCGCATTGGTCTATCGATCTTCGCCTCCAAAGATCTCTACGCGGGAGTGGATGCATCCCTACGCGTGCGTCTGCCCATTGGCGAATTGAAGCCCTTCGCAGGCCTCGGTGGCTACTTGGGCGATACCAAGGAGTGCGGCATGGGTTGGAGTGCAGAGACTGGCCGCTATGAAGAGATCTGCGTCAAAAAATTCTTGAGTGCAGGTTACGCCGAGGCCGGCATTGAGTTGGGGCACTTCTCCATTTTCATGCGCGATTATCGCCTCACCCGCGCAGGCCTGCATGTGCCGACGAAGACTTTCGTAGGTTTTGGCATACGGTTTTAGTTTTTGGGTTGCGACGGCGCCACATCAGTCGATCTTCAAAAGTCGTTTGATCTCGGCATCGGGTTTGATTTGACCGACGCGATAGTCGGCCATCTTCCGCCTGAGTGCGGACGGGTAGTAGCGAAGATGCACGAGGGTGCCAAAGATGTCGCTGACCTCAAGTGCTGAAATCACAAAGCCCAATTTGAGTTTCGGAATGATCACATCGTTGTTGGTGGCGTTGTGCCGGCTCCAGATCTCCAGAAAGCCAAGCTGCGTGGTGGTTTCCAGCACGCGCTTGAGCATTTCCGTGTACAAACCTCGGCGTCGGAACTTCGGGAGCACGCCGGAGTTCTGCATATAAAAAGACGAGACGGAATCTTGTCGCCCGAAATGCCAACCCGCGAACTCGCCATCGACAAACAGACCCAGCTGAAGCTGAATGGGATGAGCCAAATTCATTTGTTCGCGGAGAAACTTCATGCGCTCGCGCTCTTCGGGCGAGAGTGCCTCGCGGAGCCGGAAGACTTGCGTGGCATCGTCGAAGAATTCTTGAGTGTAACGTTGAAAGAGAGGATCGAACTCTTCGCTCGTCATACTGCGAAGTGTGCTTCGATCGTCCAGCTTCCAATGCAATGAATCGAGTTGAATCGCGCTCATTGGAGTATTCTGGCGCAAGACGCCCATGGCTTGTCCAGCTGATGATCGAAGGGCAATGGCGCGTGGGAGTGGATCAGGGTTGCTCAACTCAGAGATTCGCGGCGCCGAGAAAGCGTTGCGTCAAATCAGGGTTTGGGCGGGTTGGATTTGGCCGATTAGTTCATCCAAAGGGTTGTGGCGTGGAACAGAGCTATTCCCAGATTGAACCAGATGACGGGTGTTGTTTTGTCCCTCACCAAGATCACGGAGAGTAGTTTGTAGACGATTTGTCCAATAAGAAGAGTTGTCAGGCTTTGGTATGTAGCGGACTCGACGTTTTCGCCAAAGAGCTGAATGAGCAACCAAATACTGCCGGCGAGAATACACAGATAAATGCAAAGTAAGATCTCTCGGGCCGTCGTGCGCGGACCAAACACTGGCTGCATCTGACTCCGATCCAAGAGCAAGCCCAGACAAACAGGGATCAGCACGAGAATGTTCAACCAAAGTGATGCCGACATCATGCAATCACCCCACAGAAAATAGAGTGTAGAAGTTGATTCTGGAATTTTCACGCCTCGTTCAATAGGCCTGAAATGGACAAATCAAAAATCCGTGGCGCCGAGAAAGCGGTGCGTCAAATCAGGGTTTGGGCGGGTTGAGTTTGCTGAGCGACTTCTCAGCCTCAATGCGCTTACCCATTTCGGTAATCTTCTGACGATTCTCCGGGGTCAGATACTGCTCAAGCAGCGCCGGATTCGCCATCAGCTGATTCATCAAATTCTGCATTTGCACGGGATCGCCATTGCTGCGCTCGACAATTACTTGCAGCACCTGAGCTGAAATCTCATAGGCCTTCTGTTGATCCTGGCCCAAAAGGTTTTGCACCTTCTTGTCCGTCTCTTGCGCTTTCTTGTCGCCCGCAATCGCCTGCTGTCTCTGCTGAGGATTTGTCAGCATCTGCTGAGTCTTGAGTAAGGCTTCCTGCATGGCCTTTTGCGACTCAGCTTGCGAACCACTCGGCGCCTGAGCAAACGCAGTCGGAGCCCAAATCGTCGAAACCAAAAAAGCTGCGATGATTGTTGTACGCAAAGTTGCGCCTGCGGGAAGTTTCGACAAGTTGGCCTCCTCGATTCGTGGCGGTGAATGACCCCGGCCCAGTCCCAGTCCAAGTCCAAGCCAAAGCCCAAGCCCGGGCCTAAGGCAAAAAGTCTCACACACCCGAGTCTCTTCATCCTATCGTCGAAAAGCGCCGCAAGCATGAATCTCATTCTGAGACGTTTCACACTGGGGCATGCGCCGACATCAATCGAAGGCCTCAGCCAAAATCAACGAGGCATCGAATTGCTCGGCGGCGAGCTTCGCCTTCACGTCTTTGATCATCGCGCCGTTACCGCACAAATAAAACGTCGTCGGCGTCTTCAGGTAGTCGTAACGATCAATGTGATTCTGCACATAGCCGCGCAGACCCTGCCAAGACTCAGTTGGGCGCGACAGCACAAAGTCATACTCGAAGTTGGAAAGGGCGGCCTTTAGGCGATCCAACTCTTCACGATAGTAAATGTCGGTTTCGTGGCGAACGCCAAAGAGCAGCCGATACTTGAGGTTCGGATACTTTTGCAGATTGGACTCGAGGAAGCAGAAGTGCTGCGAAATTCCCGAGCCGGTGTTGAGCATGATGATCTGCTCAGTTGGTGGCTCCTTGAAAAACACCCGACCGAAAGGTCCGGTGAAATCAAGCATCGCGCCTTCTTGGAGCGACCAAACATATTTCGAGGCCACTCCGCCGTCGACAAACTTAAAGACTAAACGAAAACCGTTTTTGCGCGCGTCGGTCGAGGCGATCGAGTAAGCACGAAGCGCGGGTTTCGGCGCGCCTTCGACAGGCACATGCAACATCACAAACTGACCCGCCCGAAAGCTGAAGTCCGCCGGCTCGCGCGTTTCGATGAACAGCTCGCGAATCTGCGGCGTGTAGTCGGCGATCTTCGTCACCTGCATCTTTCGAAGCTGGCGCGCAGGATTGACGGGCGGAGTTGTGGACATAGCTTTAACCTCGGTCGGAGCAGTCTCAGAGTTCATGATTCAAAATCTCGCCAGAAAAATTGTTGATCCTAAGTGCGGCGCTCAGGCGCCACGGTTTGCAGCAGACGCAAGCGCTCTTGCTTATAGAGCTTGATGGCGGCCTCGATCACCGCATGAGCTTCTTTGCGATCCAAGAAGCCATCGACCTTCACGGTTTTTTTCTCGAGCGTCTTGTAGTCTTCAAAAAAGCGCTGCACTTCGCGCAAACGATGCGCGGGCAAATCGTGAATGGAGTCGAAGTCGGAATACTCCGGATCATGGGCATGCACGGCGATGATTTTGTCGTCGGCCTCGCCCTGATCCACCATCTTCATCACGCCGATGGGTTTGGCGAACATAATGGTCAAGGGCGGAACGGGATCTTGCCCCAGGACCAAAACGTCCAACGGATCATTGTCATCGCAATAGCTTTGCGGAATGAATCCGTAGTTGGCCGGATAGTGCACGCTGGAAAACAGCACGCGGTCGACCTTCATCAAGCCCGTGGGTTTATGGAGCTCGTATTTATTTTTCGAGCCCTTGGGAACCTCGATGATCGCAGGAACAATCGAGGGAACTTCATCGCCAATTTCAACGTCATGCCATGGATGCATAGCGACTGAAGCTATCGACTTCGTCCTCGAATGTCGATAACATGTCGCGACACGAAACGGGGGCAAAAGTGGACTTCGATAAATGGAATTCTCGCTATGGGGCTCATGATCTCTTTTACGGCTCGGCCGCGAATGACTACCTCGTTGCGAAGCTCAATCAGCTCACGGATGCGCAGGCCAATTCGCCATCACCGCGATCCGCCCTGACGCTGGGAGAGGGCGAAGGTCGAAATGCCCTCGAGCTTTTACGCCAGAACTTTCAAGTGACAGCCATCGATGGGTCAAAAGTTGCGGGCGAGAAGGCTGTCGCATGGGCGGCGCGCGAGGGCTTTCAGCTCGATTACAAAGTTGGCGATGTGTTGTCGGCCGCGTTGCTGCCGCCGCGTCAGTTCGATCTGGTCGTCAACATTTGGCTGCACATGCCGTCGGCCACGCGCCTAAAGATGTGGCAGCGCATGCGCGAATGGGTGAAGCCCGGCGGGCATGTCATCGTCGAACACTATCGTCCCGAACAACTCAACTATCGCACAGGTGGACCGCCAGACGTGGATCTGCTGACGACAGAAGTTGAATTGCGCGAGGCCTTTGGCGACTTCGAAGTGATTGAATTGAAGTCCGTGCTTCGCGACGTGCAAGAGGGCACAGGTCATCGAGGTCGCTCGGCAACGGTGCAGCTCTTCGCGCGCCGGCCGCTCTGATTTGGCCTCAATACTCGCGCCCCTTTTCTTGCCAAATGCGGGGAACTTCGTCCCAGCTCGGTAGCTCTCGAGCTTCATAGCCGATGGTTTTACCCGTAGCGATCCGACGAAAAGCCTTCATCGCCTTCAGATGCGCGCCACTGGAAATGTAGGCGCGCATGGCCTCGCGACTCTCCCAAGCCGTCAGTGTGTGTTCGATTTTATTGATGCGTCGAACCTCGGAAAACAGAATTCCCGGTGCGCGATCCGCCTGGATTTTGCTGGGGATTGCATGCCGAAGAAACAGCAAATAGGCCCAGGGCCCACGAGGCTTGAGCCCGGTGATGGAAACGTAAAATGTGCGTCCGTTTTGGACGTAGTCGGCAAGTCGAGACATAGGCTCAACCCCAATGTCATCCAAGGGCCTTGTCAAGGGCCGAAGCCCCCGTCGCCAAAGCCAATGCCAAAGCAGCAAGAACGCCTTTCAATTCTCCAAGCTGAGATTGATGCTCAAGCCGGTCGCGGCTAGGCTTTTCCCATCGCAATTCTTTGACCTGAACGAGGGGGAAATCATGGCCTCATCATCCGGATCAACACCCGGCTCGCCATTGGCCTCGACCGCCGAATCTGGAGCGCCGGGCGTGATCGTCCCCGGTGGAGTTCTGCGCACAGCATTTGTGGGCGGAGCTTCAAAAGGCATTGGTCGCGCGGTCGCGAAAACTCTCGCAGCTCGTGGTGTGCGCGTGGTGGCCTGCGGCCGTAGCGCCAAGGAGTTGGATGAGCTCATCAAAGAACTGCCGCTTCTTGAAATCGCCCCCGGAGTTGTCAAAGGCCACAAAGCTTTCGTTTGTGACTTAAGCGACACCGAAAAGCTTCCCGAAGCTCTGCGTGGCCTGGTCAAAGAATTGGGCGGCATGGACATTCTCGTATTGAACGCTGGCGGCCCGAAGTCAGGCCCTGTGCTGGACGCAGCACCCGCGGATTTCACCGAAGCCTTGAAGCCGCATCTCTTCGCAAATCAAATTTTGGTGCAGACCTTCGCGCCACTCATGAAATCCAAAACCTACGGTCGCATCGTCTGCATCATCTCAACTTCCGTGAAAGCGCCCATCCCCGGCCTCGGCGTGAGCAACACTGTTCGCGCCGCTGTCGCTTCGTGGGCTAAAACACTGGCCGGCGAACTGGCTCCATATGGTGTGACGGTGAATTGCGTGCTTCCGGGCTACACGGCCACTTCGCGACTTAAGGATTTGTCCGAGGCCGCGGCCACTCGACGAGGGATCAGCGCTGAGCAGGTTGTCGAAGAATGGAAGAAGGCCACACCCATGGGTCGCCTCGGTGAGCCTGAAGAGATCGCGGCGGCCGTGAGTTTCTTCGCTTCGCCAGCGGCAAGCTTCATCACCGGCCAAGCTTTGGCCGTCGACGGTGGGCGACTGCCCGGCTACTGAACTTCGACTTAAACCGAGGTGCATGACTTGAAATACGATTTGTTTCTCTCGATCTGCCAAACTCCTGTCGATGGCCACGCGCCCAATGAGCGCGGCATGTTCGAGAATTTCTTTTCGCAAGTGGATCTCGCCGACGCCTTGGGATTTGGTTGCGCATGGGTGGCGGAAACGCATCTTTCCTGCCAAGTGCAAAAACGAAACCCCGGTGCCGTGATTCCGCACTTTCAGGGCGAAATCGGTTTGAACACGGATATTCTGCAACTGGCGCATGTGATCTTTGCGCGCACCCGCCGCATTCACGTGGGCAGTGCCATTCGCAACATCATTTGCAACGGCGGGCCTTTGGCTCATGCCGAAGCCATTCGCATGTTCATGACTCTGCACGGTCTGCGAAAAGACGAGTCGCGCCTGCTCGAAATCGGTTTTGCGAGCGGACGCTTTCCGTTTTCCAATCAGCCCTATGGCTGGCGCCCGCGAAACGCTTTTGAGGTGGCCGCATGGCCAGCTCTCAAAGGTCTGATCTTCCAAGAAGCGACAGAGATCTTCCTTCGCGCTTTGCGCGGTGATGTGTTCGCCGCGCGCGACGTTCGTCCGAAACTTCTCACGCGCGAACTTTTCCGAAGCGAAGCCGACTGGCAAAAATGCGTGGCGGCTTGGAACACTTTGTCGGCTCGAGAGCGCGAAGTCGACGCCGTCGCGATCGAGGCCGATGGCCACGCTGTCGCCTTCCGCGTCGCACCGCTTTGGAACTTTGATGAGGTCGGCCTGATTCCGTTCGAGGCGCCCATGCAGTACTTGAATCTCACCATCGGCGCTCACGATGCGGCCTCACAGCGGCTTGCGAACGAGTTCTTGCCGGTGGGTGTGTTCAACTTGTCGATCACGCCGTCCGCGCAAATCGAAGAGACACATCAACGCATGACTCAGGTCTACAATAAAAAGCCATGGGGCGCTTCGGATGGCGTATGGTCGCGGGCGCGTATGCCGCGCACAAGCCTTGTGTTCATTGGCGAAGACGGCAACGAAGCGCGCGCTCGTGCGGAACGGGCCATTGCCAACTACTGGACGGCTGTCGAAGGCACACTCGACGCCGCCAAAGTTCAGCAAGCTGTTGGCAATGCACTGGCGGGAACGCCAGCAGAGATTCGCGCGCAAATGCGCGAGCGCTTTCATCCTGAAGATCGCTTGATGCTTTGGTTTGACTTCAACGATCACGACAATGAGCGAGTCAAAAAATCAATGCGGCTTTTCATGGAGAAGTGCACATGAGCGACGTCTGGGTCCCACTCGTCGACTATCGGCGAAACGGCGTGAGCGAAGTCACCATCCACGGTGCTGTGAGCTGGGTGAGCGGCAAAAAAGTCATTCACGCCTGGGGCGGCAATGTACTCTGTTATGGGCGAAGCATGATGAAGCCCTTGCAACTCAAAGTTTTCGCCAAGGACTTGGATCAGGTTCTTTCTGTCGAGTCAAAAGCGGTGAGTGTGGCCTCGCACAACGCCGAGCCCGACCACATCGCGGCGATCCAGGCGATTCTCAAGCCCAGCGAGATGGGCTTGATGCAAACACCATTTTCGCTGCCGCTCATGCAGTTCGGTCGACAGATGCGACGTGCGCGCCGTTGGTATCATCCTTGTAGCGGCAAGCATGCGGCGATTTTGCGTGGCTGTCAGATTCGCGGCTGGTCGCGAGTGGGATACACCTGGCCTCATCATCCTTTTCACCAAAGTTTTTTGGAAGTCATGCGCCGAGCCCTCGGCGAAAATTGGTCGCCGGCGGTCACGGCCAAAGATGGTTGCGGCTTGCCGACCGTCTCAATGACGGTGACGGAACTGGCGCAGACCTACGCCTCGCTCGCTGTGCAAAAGGACGAAGACTGGATTTGGCAGGCCATGGTGGAAAAGCCGGATTTGGTCGGCGGCTTCAATCGCCTCGACTCCACGATCCTCAAGTCTTGCGGCGGACAAGTGATCGCCAAAGAAGGCGCCGATGGCTTGTTGGGACTTGCCATTCGCCATCCCGAATTTCCCGATGGTCTTGGCATCGTGATCAAGATCGCTCACGGCTGGGACACGACGGCGACTTGGTTTGTCGCGCGCTACTGCTTGGGTGTTTTGGGATTTCAATTACGCAATCCGTATCGCTTGGATCGGCAAAAGGCGCACGTCGTGCCGGATCTGATTCCTGAGCGCCTCAGGCCTCGCATGCAGGAAATTGTACCCTTTGATCCTTGGGATCCCGATGAGGATCGTTGGGAATTCAACTTTGAAAATTATGTGCGCCCCCACGAAGGTGGGATGGCAAGCTTCGAGTCTCAAGCGCTTCACGGGAGTGATCGATGAGTTCGCTTCGTCAAATTGAAAACTTCATCAATGGCCGCTTTGTGTCTCCGCAAAGTGCGGCTTATTTGACGAGCGACAATCCCTCAAGCGGCGAAGCTCATCTTCGCGTGCCGCGAAGTGCGTCGGCTGATGTGGCCGCAGCCGTTCAGGCGGCGCGCGATGCCTTTCCGGCTTGGAGCGCACTTCGCGCTGAAGAGCGAGCTGATTGGCTCACGCGCATCGCCGATCAGATTGATGCTCGGGCGGAAGAATTCGCTGAAGCTGAGAGTCTGGATCAAGGAAAGCCCGTGAAACTTGCGCGCCAGATGGATATCGCGCGCGCGTCCACGAATTTCCGCTTCTTTGCAGGTGTCGTTCGCCAAGAACTGAGTGTGGCCGCGCCACTGGATGCGCGCACATTTTCCTATGTGCGCCGCGAGCCGATCGGTGTTGCGGGTCTCATCTCGCCGTGGAATTTGCCGCTTTATCTTCTGACTTGGAAACTCGCGCCGGCTCTTGCGTATGGCAACACAGCTGTCGCAAAACCCAGCGAGCTCACGTCACTGACGGCATCGCTGCTTGCCGAAGTCTTTCGCGATGTGGGGCTACCGCCAGGTGTAGCGAATCTCGTCTTTGGTTTGGGTGCAGAGGCGGGGCAAGCTCTGGTCGAGCATCCGGATGTTCCCGTGATTTCATTCACCGGTGGCACGGTGACGGGAAGGAAGCTGGCGATCACCGCCGCACCACTTCTCAAGAAACTTTCGCTGGAACTGGGTGGAAAGAATCCCACACTCGTTTTTGATGATGCGAATCTTGATCGCGACCTCGCGGCCATTGTTCGCAGCAGTTTCCTTAATCAGGGCGAGATTTGCCTGTGCGGCTCTCGCCTGTATGTGCACGCCAAGATCTATGAGAGCTTTGTTGAGCGCTTTGTGCGCGAAGTGGAAAGCCTCAAAGTGGGAGACCCTCGAGATCCTGAAACCTTCATGGGGCCTTTGGTCTCGCGCGAGCATTTGGTTAAAGTGAAATCCTATATTGCGTGGGCCAAAGATGCGGGACTGCAAGTGCGCACGGGCGGGGAAGCACCCGTGAACCTACCCGAAGCTTTGCGCGGCGGATTTTTCCTTCGTCCCACTGTCATCACAAGTGCGACGAAGCGCTTGGATCAAACCAACAAAATTCAGCAAGAAGAAGTCTTTGGACCCGTGGTCACCATCAGCGCCTTTGAAACATTCGACGAAGTCATCGCTCAAGCCAATTCCACGCGCTACGGCCTTTCGGCTTCCGTATGGACGGAGTCGCTGTCACGTGCGCATGAAGCGGCCGCTCGACTTCACGCGGGAACAGTGTGGGTCAACGGCTGGATGCTCCGCGATTTGCGCCTGCCGTTTGGCGGCGTCAAAGATTCAGGCCTTGGGCGCGAAGGTCAGCTCGATAGCCTGCATCTGTTCACTGAACCTAAGACCGTCACCATTCGCTACGGAGACGCCACATGAGTCACGATGGAAAAATCATTGCCGGTGTTCTGGCTCCGCATCCTCCGCATCTCGTGTACGCCAGTAACCCTCCGCAAAACGAGCCTCGCTCCGAAGGCGGTTGGGAAGTTCTGCGCTGGGGATACGAGCGCCTGCAAAAAAGCATTCTTGCAAAAAAACCCGACGTGCTGCTCGTGCATTCGCCGCACTGGATGACGACAGTCGGACATCACGTGCTGGGCCTTCCTCACTTCAAAGGTCTTTCCGTTGATCCGATTTTCCCGCATCTGTTTCGCTTTCACTATGACCTGAAGATCGATGTGGAGCTTTCCACTTTGATTCACGAAGAGGGGCAGAAGTCGGGTCTCATCATGAAGGTGATGAAGAACCCTGACTTCCGCATCGACTACGGCGCGATCACCAGTTGCTACCTCGCCAATCCTGCATTCGACATTCCTGTCGTCTGCATTTCATCGAACAACTCGCCCTACTATTTTTCCAACGAAGTGGGGCAGCAGCAGATGGAACGCCTGGGCGAGGCCACGGCGCGCGCCATCGCGCGAAGCGGAAAGCGCGCCGTATTGCTCGCGAGCAACTCCATGTCGCATCGACATTTCACCAGCGAGCCTGAGATCCCCGAAGATATGAGCAAAGAGCACATCTATCATCATGGTCAGTATCTTTGGGATATGGAAATCTTAAAGCTCATGCGCGAAGGGCGATCGCGCGAGCTCGTGGATTGTTTGCCTGAGTTTATGGATATGGCTTTGGCCGAAGTTAAGGCCGGCGCTCTGACGTGGATGCTTTCTTCGCTCGGCTTTCCAAGCTATCCGGCTGAAGTGCATGCCTACGGCAGTGTGATCGGCACCGGCAATGCCGTGGTCGAGTGGGATCACTGGACGCATGCGCAAGGCGAGGTCAAGGTTTCGGAGGTGCGAGCATGAATCAACTCGTAACGGCTTGCTACATCGTTCCGGGATTGCCTCACCCTTATCTCGCGGCCCATCGTAATCCGGGTTACAAAAAACTCGCCGAGGCCTTTCAGCGCGTGCGTGAAGAAATTCAGCAAAGTCAGGCCGAGTACATTCTGTACTTCTCCACACAGTGGCTGACGGTTCTTGGTTACTCCTTCCAAGCTGACCCAAGCCCCGAGTGGGTTTTGGTCGATCACAATTGGCATGATCTCGGAAGCATCCGCTATAAAATGCGCGTCGATCCCGCGTTCGCCTCACTTTACGCGCGCGAAGTGAAAGCCATGGGCCACACCGTGCGCGAAGTGAATTACAAAGGCTTTCCCATCGATACGGGAACCGTCGTTGCCCATCAGTTCTTGAATCCCGACAATCGCCTGCCTGAGGCCATGGTCTCTTGCAACATGTACGCAGAGAAACAAGAAACGCTGAGCATCGGCCAAGCCGGCATGCGCGCGATCGAGGCCTTCGGCAAAAAAGTCGCAATCGTGGTGGTGACGGGACTTTCAAGTCGTTATCACACTGATGACTTGCCCCTCGAAAAAGACTTTCTCTCTTCGCAAAAAGACGATGAATGGAATCGCAAGATTCTCGAAATTCTTGGCGAAGGTCGTCTTGAAGACGTGAGCGAAGTCGCGCGCGAGTACAATCGCCAAGCTAACGCCGACATGGGCTTTCGCGCGATCTGGTGGCTGAATGGTTTAACAGGGAAACATAATTCCTTCACCGGCCAGGTGCATGAGTACCAACCCATTTACGGAACAGGTGCGGCACTTGTGAGCTTGAAGCCCACGCAGCTCATCCGCTCCATTCCAGGATGGGTGAACGACGAAGCTGACTTGGTGGAACGCATGGATCGCGAGCGCGATCAGGCACGAGCCAAAAGTGCAACGGCGAAGTCTCAAGCTTCAGGTGCCGAGCGGCCATCGGCCTCGCCCAACATCGTCACGTTTGAGGCGCACGCGCGAGACGCCAGCGAGATCGCCGCATCGAGTGCGCCAGCACCCGTCGGTCCTTATCCGCACGCCAAGCGTGTCGGTGATTTTTTGTTCTTGAGCGGCGTCGGTCCACGTCAACCCGGAACCAGCGAGATCCCCGGAGTCAGCTTCGGAGCAGAGGGTGAAGTCTTGCACCACGATGTGGTCTTGCAAACCGAAGCTGTGCTCAAAAACATCAAGGCCGTGCTCGACGAAGCCAAAGTTTCCACCGCCAAGATTGTCGATGTGCAAGTTTACCTCACTGACATGAAGCGCGACTTTCAGCGCTTCAACAAAGTTTACGCGCAGTACTTTGGCGTCGGCGGAGCTTGGGGCTGCAACCCCACGCGCACAACCGTCGAAGTGACAGCACTTCCCACGCCGATCTGTGTGGAGCTGAAAGTCACCGCTTACTTGGGTGAGTGAAGGTGGCCGTGATGTGGACGAGAGCTGAGCTGGAGGCCCGCGCGCAAAGCGACTTGTTTTGCCTCACGGGAGGTCGGCATTTCTCGCCCGAGGCCCAAGCGCAAATCCTCACTCTGCTCGAAAGCCGCCAGCGCGAACTGGGTTCAGCACCCAGTGAAAGCGAGTGGCGCGATTGGGTGATCGACTTTCATCGCTCGGGACATTGGGGCGTCGAAAGTCGCGCACCGGGTGCGCCCGAAGCGCCCCAACCGGCGCGACCAGCGTCGATGTTTCGCTTCATCTGGAGCGCATTTCAAAGCCTGATTATCTTAAAAGCCTTCGTGCTCTACTTTGGCTTAAGTTACGCCATCGATTCGACGCGCTTCAATCTGATCGGATTGATCGTCTCAATCAGCGTGAGCTTTGGCTCTTTGCTTTGGTTCGCGATTCGCCAAAGCCGCCACGACGAAGAAAAATAAAAAAGCGCGCGCTGCCGAGCAACGCGCGCTGAGTTCGCTCGCTCACTTCGAGCGGCGGCGAAAGTTGGCTTTCGATCAGTTCTTCTTGGTCTTCTTGGTTTCGGTTGTCGCAGGAGCGGCAGCGGCTGTGGTCATGGCCACTTCAGTCGCGGTGTAACCGGCGGCTTTCACGGCATCCGTGATCGCGGTCTTCATCTTGTCGTCGAGTTTTGCCACCATCAGTGTCGCTTTGTTGCCCGCGAGCTCGACCTTCACTGTGCCTTTTTCCACGCCGCCGAGTTTCGCCAAGGCGTCTTGAACTTTGCTGACGCAAGCGCCGCAAGTCATGCCTGTGACTTTCACTTCGACATTGTCGGCTGCAAATGCCGAGATCGGGGAGAGAGCCGCCGCCAAAACCAGTGCTGAAAACAAACGCATATAACCCTTCCTTTGAGTTGAATCGGTCGCTGTGTGACCTTGAGCTAGAATTAAGACGCCGTTTGGCTTGCAAGGCAAGCCTCCGTATTGCGCAAAATCCAGGCGGCTCAGGGCTTTAGATCCCAATTCCTTCGCTTTCGGGCGGGAAAACACTTGATGCCCGCCGGGCTTTTGGCTACTTTCGTCGTCTCTCGGCTCTACCACGCGGGGTGGTAGTTAAGTTGGTTATAACGCCGCCCTGTCACGGCGGAGGCCGCGGGTTCGAGTCCCGTCCACCCCGCCATTTTAAATAAAAAACCACCCACTCGGGTGGTTTTTTATTTTAACCGCTCGGTGATCGAGATTCCGAAACTCTCAGGAACGCCTTGGGCGTCCGCGGGTGAGAGCGAGGCGGGGAGCGCCACGGCGCTGGGCCCCGCCGAGACCACCCCGCCATTTTCACCCAAATCTAACTTGGGTGTCCTCCCTGGGATGACGGTGACAACCCCAGGATCAGATCCATCAAACAATCGAATTTCAATTTCTTTATCCGATACAACCGTGATTTTGCTGATGATCTTTTCGAGCAGTGTTCTTTGTTGAACTCGAGTTAGCCCATCAAATCCTTGAAGCGCTTTTTTAACCTGCTTCTGGATATCGCGAAGACCGCTCTCGTCCAAAATCTCTGATCGTTTGTTCTTCAGTGATTCAAGTTCTCTGATTTTGAATTGTTTTGCGTTCTGGAGTGCGACGACTTGGTCTGACATCCATCGCATCAAATTGTCGTCCAAGCTTTCTGCAGCAAGCAACCGTGCGCTCAGTTTTTGATTCTTATCTTCGAGTTCATCTAAGGACTTTTGCGGTGCTCGAATTTCATCTTCCACTTTTGGCAGGTCGATCTGCCGGCGTTTAACTGACGCTTCTACGAGTTCCGCAAAGCGAGAGTCATCATGAACTTGTTTCTTCACTTCGGTGATGATCGTTCTATCGAGTTCTTCACAGCGGATTCGAAGTTTCTGAGTTGGATTGAAGTAGTACCGAATGTCTTTGCCAGGTTGCCCTTGAAACTTTGATCCATCTTTCGCCACCAACAAATTTGAGAGCAGGTAAATGTGACCATTCTTTCCAGCCTTGATTGGCTTTCGGGCGCATCTCTCAAGTTTGTCATGAACCTGATCGAGAAGGCTTTCATCGACGACCGGACCATGGGGGAGCTTTACAATCAACTGCTTCTCTTCAGTAGGAAGTGCATTCTGTCCTCTGTAATGCTTATCGAGATCAACTCTCCATCTACCTCGATAACGCCACTGGATGTTTTCGATGACTCCATCAAGAACGCGCATCGTGATTTCTTTGCCATTCGGGTCAGTCAGTCCAATTTCTTTAGCAGCAGCGAGCACTTTCTTCTTGCTTGAGAATTTCAAAAGCAGCTTGAGCACACCTTCTAATTTTCTAATGCCCTCTGGATCATGAACGAAGTGACCTTTGCGATTTGGGTCTCGCACCAAGCCTAATATTTCACTCGCTCCGTTAATTTTTCCATCATTAAAAAGCCTCGTGAGGGCATTATTTATTCCTCGGACTCGAGTCATCTCGCGCTCAAACTCTGCGAGGGCAACTAGGATCACAACCAACATCTTGCCGAACGGACTGCTGGTATCGATGTTCAGACCAATGATGATGATGGCGACGTTGTTTTGCTCGCAGAGACGTACAAGCTCAAGAAAGTCGATGACGGATCGACTCAAGCGACTCAGCTCTGTAGCGATGATGAACTGAATCTGACCTGAGCGAACCAAACGAAGAAGCTTTTGGTAACCTGGTCGCTTTGAGTTCTTTCCTGAAAAACCTTCGTCACCGATAAATTCCAGAACGCGGTATTTCTTCGCGACTGTTTGGGACAGATGGTCCGCATGGAGGCGAACTCTCGCTTCCTGGGATTCCATCGTGGAATCGTTCTTTCGCAAGCCATCGCTGTTCAATAAATTGTCGTAGTTGCTCGCTCGACCGTAACCGACACCTCTCAAGTCTGTTGTTTTCATCTATTCTCCCATCACTGACTCGGTCCATTCTTCAAGAACAGCGCGACCGATTTGTGCTGGAGCTATAGTGAAGACTACAGTTGAGATATCAATCACACGACCGCGAGGCTTCCTGATTGAAGCTGCTCTTTTTAATTGCCGAGTTCGCTTCTTTATCCCAAGAACACAAGGTCGGCACCGCGATTCGGTTCGATTGCCTTTACTGTAAAATTCGATTGCGCCTTTAATAACGCCACATAGGGAACATTTTTTCTGTTCATCCGCTTGCAAACCCCATCGGCAACCTCCTTTCCGGTCTGATTACAAATTGGTAAATCCGCCCCGGTCCGACCTCAATGCGCTCGTTTGCGCAGTAACTGCTCTTCCTTCGCGCCAATCCAATCAAGTGGCTTTCTCTCTTTGATGATTTCGGATTTGGCTTTTATGTAAACGATGTCTTCTGCAGTCATCGTATTGTCTTTGCATCGTTGGTAGGCTTCGACATATCTCGGATCATCACCGAACGGTTTTCTGATGTTCTTCAATGATTGCTCATAGAACTCAAGCGATACGTCATCCTGAAGAATTTTGGGAAGTTGCCGTGCGGTTTTAAGGAATACGATGGTCAGTTTGACCGATGACACAATTACCTCTCCGTACCTCTGGGACTTTTCATTTAGTTTAAACTGCCGTCGAATCCTCTCGTAGATTTGCGGTAGCATAGATTGAGTGAGTCCACGCTTACGATCAAACCAAACCAACATTCGGATCACTTCTGATTTTGCGTTGTCACTATTCAAGGGTTCGGTAAGCCAGGAAAATGAATCTTCAGTAGCCGCAGCAGTTGTCTGCTTCTCCTGTTTATCTTCTTCCTCTTTATCTACATTCTCATCTCTTCTTGGGTGCCCAGTGGAGACCCGAAGTCGGCTACTCGTGCTCCTGTTGACTCTTTGATGTCACCAAGACATTGTCGTGGGGCTTCTAACCGAATCACTTTACGGCCAACAATGTCGCCGTGAGGAAAGACCACCCACTGCATGAAATCGAACTTCTTTTTCAGGTCGTCGAAACACTTTCGGTACTTTGGGTGAACCTGGAGAAGGTAGTCGCCTTGCTCTTTGGTTGAGTAGGCGTAGTGATAGTACCCTTCGTCCCAAATCTCGTTCTTTAGGTCGATTGCTGCTGTATCCAGTTGGAAGATGTAACGCTTCCGCTCGTCGCTCTGAATTTGGTCTTTGTCTTTAAGTAGAACGGATGAGTGAGGAAGCTGCTCGAACTTCTGATGGCGAATTGAGTCCTCCCATCGCTTATAGAACTCATGGTCGGCTCGTGCTCCACCCGGCACGGGTTCTACTTTCGGTTTGTCTTCATCCTGAGTAGTTACCGCAGCTTTCGCTTTAGATTTTGTTTTCTCTTTTGCACTTACCGAAAAAGATAAAGCGATGATCAGAATTGAAATGAGTGTCTTCAGGGTTTCCTCCTTAGTTCTTTCGGCGAAGTCGCCGTGCTGAAATCTCAAAGATGCCGGAGAAGCTCGGGTCGATTTCCGACTCGAAGAGCTCAGTCAGCGAAATACTTTTTGAGTCGGGCTTTGTTTCGGACCCTGTAAGCAACCATTCAAACGAGCAGTCCAAAGCCCGAGCCAGTCTTTGAACCGCAATGTGGTCATTCGGAACCGAGCCAGCAAGCCAGTCATTCAAGGTTGCAGGTGTGACGCCCGCGACTTCAGCCGCTGCCTTTTGCGAAAGCCCGCGCTCGGCTAGAATAGCTTTCAGGTTCTTTGCAAAAGGTGACTGATTTTTTTTACGAACGGGCTTGGACACAGGAAAACTCCTCCAGCCAAACCAATCGGCTCAGATAGAACCAAGAATCACGAAAATCCGGTTATCCGAACTGATTCGGTTTTCCTGATTTTCAGAAAGGAAGAGGAGGTTGGCAC
>DDUL01000004.1 GCA_002344785.1 Bdellovibrionaceae bacterium UBA2339 | reverse complement strand
AACCCCATCCGCAATTCGGCCAAATCTGGTCACGCACAAGGTGCACACGCAGATCTTCGATCCGTGCCGGCTCAATCTGCTGGCCCACAAAACGACAAAGCCCCGTGGCGATCACGCCGACGGGGCTCATAGAACCACAACCACTCAAGTGGGCCAGCTTAAGGGCGACCCAATTTAACCCGCACCCTCCGCCCCGCCACCCAACTCTCCCCCGAACCCGGCGAGCTGCTGGCGACAAATCCCGATCCTTGAACATCAAGCGCGCTCCACGGAATTCCCGCAGCGACAAATCGATCCATCGCTTCGCGCAAACTCAATCCGGCGACCTCGGGAATGCGAATGCCACCGGCTTCAGCTTCGACCTCGCGACGAAGGGAATTCTCCGCAGAGGTGCGCCACTCTTCCCAATCCGACGAGGCGAAATCACCCACAAGTCCACCCATGTTCAACAGCGAAGTGCCCGCCGAGGTCGTGAAGTAAGCGCGCCTTCGCTCTTCGGCTTTGCGTTTGGCCTCGACTCGCTCCTCACGAGTCCACGCCCCATGCTCTTCACGCCAGAGCTTGGCATCGGCATCGGGATTGCGAGCCCGCGCGGCCGCGTCGGGACGCACGACGTTCTTTGCAGTGATCATCACGGGCACAAGCCCAGCTTGGCGAACCGCGAACTGACCAATGCGCGCGAACACAGGTGCGGCGACCGCACTAGCATAGTATTCCTTTTTGGGTCGATCTAAAGCGATGTAAATCACAAAGCGCGGGTCATTGGCCGGCAGGAAACCGCCGAAGCTTGCGATGTAGGCGCCGGGCTCATAGCCGCGCCCATCGTCCGCAACTCGCTGGGCCGTTCCGGTTTTGCCAGCGACGGGAAACCCTGGCACGCGCGCTTTCCAGCCTGTTCCCTCTTTCGCCGTCACACCCATGAGCATGGCGCGCATTTTTCTTGCGGTGTCTTCCGACAAGACTCGGCGAATCGCCTGCGCTTGGCCTACCGCCACTTCGCCGTGTTCGGGATCCGAAACAGCTTTGACAACGAAAGGTTTGTTCAGCCAACCGCCGTTGGCGATCACGGCATAAGCGTTAGCGATTTGCAGCGCCGTCGCGGAGATGCCGTGACCGAAACTCACATTCGCCAGCAAGTGATCGCGCCAAGGCAATGCGTGAAGTACGCCGCGGGCTTCGCCGGGCAGATCCACGCCGGAGCGCTCGGCAAATCCAAACTTCATCATGATATCGCGAAGCTTGGCATCGCCGAGTCGCAAGGCCAACTTGGCCGAGATCACATTGCTCGAGTAGGCCAACGCATCCGCTACAGAGATCACGCCCCACTTGTGTTGAGCGTCGGCCTCGCGAATCACGCGATCGCCAACGCGGATCTGGCCGTTTTCGCCATCGACTTTGCTGTTGGGATCCACAAGTCCCGCCTCAATCGCGCCGGCAACCAGAAACGTCTTCATCGTTGAGCCTGGTTCAAACAAATCAGTGACCGCACGATTGCGACGGAGATGGGCGCTCGCCTTAGCCGCTGAGTTGGGGTCGAAAGTCGGCAAACTTGCGAGAGCGAGGATCTCGCTGGTCCTTGCGTCCAACACCACGCCGACTCCAGCTTCGGCCTCGTGCAATTGCATGGCGCGAGCGATTTCCGACTCGACGACATACTGCAAATCGCGGTCAATCGTCAGGCGAAGTGTTGCGCCATCCGGCGCTTGCGCAAAGACTTGTCCGTTGACCACCAGCGGGCGACCTCGGGCATCGCGCTGAAGTGCCAGTTTCTTTTGCGTGGCCTCGAGGGCGTCGTTGTATTTCATCTCGATGCCTTCAAGTCCGTGACCCTCGCGTCCGACAAAGCCCAAGACCTGCGCGAGCAAACGTTGATTGGGATACATGCGTTTCGGCTCTTCGACCACGCCGACGCCGCGAAGCTTGAGAGCCGAAATCTTTTCCATACTTTCGCGATCGATTTGTCGTTCAATCCACAGGAATCGTTTGGGGCGCCTTGGATTCGACGTGAGTTTCTTCACCAACGCGTTCATTTCTTTGGGAGACATTTTCAGTGCGGCACCCAGTTGCCGGGCCGTTCGGCGAGGCGCTTCGATCACTGATGGGTCGGCGAAGATCGACCATGCGCCCGTTGAGGCGGCCAACTCACGACCCGCTCGATCAACGATGTCGCCACGGCGGGCGCTGAGACTGACGCTCGTTTCATATTGTCGTCGCTTGAGTGCTTCGAGACGTTCATTCGGGGTCAATTGAATCCAAGCCGCACGCAACAACAGCAACGACCAAAGCGCAGCGAACCCCATAACGACAGCGAGCAATCGGGTGCGGTGCTGGAAACCTTCCGTCATAGCCACACACCTTCTGCACCAAGCAGCTTTGGCAATCCGAAACTATTGCTCAAGGGCCACCCCATTTTCCGTCATCTGAATGACTTCACCTTGCTGAGGGCGTCGCAACGTGAGCTTGCTCCCCGCCATAGCTTCAAGGCGCTCCGGTCCCATCGCTTTGGCCAAGGCCAGATTCAGACCGCGCTCTTCATCACGCCATCGTCTTTCATCCTTCGCCAGATGCACGATCGCATAGCCTAAGCGTCGAACTTCCATCTTCGCGAGCGCCATCGCGAATAAGCCGGATGTGATCACCGCTAATGATAAAAACGGAGCTAGATCCGCAAAGCGAAGTCGCCGCCAAGTTCTCGGCGCCTCACTTCGAGCTGACCAGTTCACCGCAACCGACGACTTGTCGATTTGCGCGGGGTCAAAGGTCAAAGCATCAAGTTCACGATTGCGTTCCACTTGCCGAATCACTTTGCGACTCATTCTTCGTCACCTCGATCATCCTGATCATCTCGCGAGCGCTGCGGAGCCAAATGCGCGTACTTATTGCCTCGACTACGGCGCTCCCCGGCGGCAAATCTCCGAAAACACCGAAGCTTCGCGCTTCGCGATCGAGGATTTTGTTTTTGTTCGAGATCACTCGGCACCGTCGCCTTGCGACGCACATTTTCGCCGCAGGCCTCTTCCGCGTCTTCGAGCTTTCGAAAGCATTGCTTCACGATGCGATCTTCCAGCGAATGAAAGCTGATCACCGCTAGGCGACCTTTTGGACTTAAGCTGGCAATGGCTTCTGGCAGAAAATCCTCGATGGCTTTCAATTCGCCATTTACCGCCAACCGCAATCCCATGAAGTAAAGCGTTGCCGGATGATGGCCCTTCTTGTGCCAGCCATCGACGCGTTCGATCAGCTGTGCCAATTGCAGAGTTCGTTCAATGCGTCGCGACTTGCGTTCATGAACAATGGCGCGCGCCACTTTGTACGGGCGCTGCACTTCTCCCAATTCACTGAACAGCTCAACAAGTTCTTCCTCACTCAATTCGTTCACCAGATCGGCTGCAGTTCTTCGCGCCGCCTGCGGATCCATTCGCATGTCGAGAGGACCATCTTGGTAAAAGGAAAAACCTCGCTCGGCCTCGTCGAGCTGCGGACTTGAAACTCCGAGGTCCACCATCATGAAATCAAAACCCGTGAACTTTTCGGCAAACTCATTTCGGGCCAATTCGACCAAATTCGGCAGATTCGCGAAGTTCGATGAATGCAGAACAAGTCGACGCTCGCGAATCTCTTTGGCGAAGTTGGTCTCCGCTGAAGCATGAGCTGCCGGATCCAAATCACACGCGATCAATCGCAGATCCGTGTGTCGCTCCAAGATTGCGCGCGCGTGCCCGCCGCGCCCGAAAGTTCCATCAAACGCCCATTGCAAAGGTCTCTGCAGATCTTCGCGCACGGCTTGCGCTTGCTCGAGAATCTCTTGCAACATCACCGGCACATGAACTGGCGCATTCGCCGCTTCTGGCGAAGAACTCGAATTCGATTTGCCCGAATTCGTAGTGTTTGTCGATCGGTTGGACGAATCTGCCAAAGTCCTCACCTCGTTGAGTTCCTGTGCGTGCCGAGGCACAGGCCACAGTCTCTGGGCCTTAGCTTTCGCAACTTTTCGCAATTGCGAAACCTTCTCGCCCAAAGTCCATCGGACCATTTTAGTTTGCGACTTTGTTTCACGCGGAGAAAGGCCAGTTCCACATGGAATTCGCCGTCATCTTCGGCGCTCAAAAGGCTGAGTCGACCGCATGACCACGGATGCACTTCGGGGTCCTTCCGCCACGCCCACCTCGATCGCCTCCATTGCTGAAGAAACAGGCGCGAAAGTCATATTCTTCGAGAGCGACTCAGCAAACTTGCCATTTGTTTCGCACAATTCATTTTGCGACTCGGGATTGTGACTTTTAGCGATCTGCTCACGAGCCAGCTCAGGTCATCTTCGCAAGCTCGATGAACGATTCGGCACAACCTCGACTTTAGCCGAGGTGCCGCGTGCATTGTTGGATCTCGGGATCAGGCTCTCGGGGTCAGGTTTCAACGGGCCTCACTTGAGATTGCAAAATCTGAGGCTGCAAAATTTTAGCTCTCGCGACTTCACTGCTAGATCCGAAGTGTGAAATGCCGATGAGGCGCGATCTCGATCACGATTTAATTTGAGTTCGCTCTTGAGAGACGACTCCAGACCACATTCCACGAAAAAAGCGGTTTGGGCCTGCTCAACTTCTGTGCTAGCATAAAAAGAGCTGAGAGTTTTCAAGCCCTTAGAGCCAGCCTCCCTCAACCGTAGTCTAGCTCAACCGGAGCCTAGCTCATCAGCGGCCTGAGGTCGGTTTCGATGACGAGAAAGGAGAAGTGACGAATGGCTGACGAACAGAATTCCGAACGCGACACTTCTCGATCGACCTCAGAGCCCTCGGCACAAGAGGCCCAGCTGGATCCCACACGTCAGGTGAATTGCCCCGCCTGCGGTTTCCTGCAGCCCGAAGATTTATTTTGCGCAAGCTGCGGTAAGAGCCTTCGCAAATCAGGCACAAACAAACGAGCTTGGTGGCAAAACCCAATGGTATGGGTTGGTGCCGCGGCGGTTGTCGGTACAGGTGCCTGGCTTGGGCTCAGCGCAGACTCCGCAAAGAACTCGGCGAACTCGGAAGCTGACTCATCGATTTTCCGAAACGCCACACAACGCGCAAAACTACTGAAAGCTGAAGGCGATGGATCGGCGCAAGCCCTTCGAAAAACTGAAGAGCGTCGTGAGAGAATCAGCGCCGCCAGCACGGGCAACAGCGAGTCTCAGTCCTCCTTGGGAGCCGAGGCGCCTCGCCCGCAAAACTTCAATTCCGCTGCGCTGCCCGCAGATCCGACGCTCGCTGCGCAACCCACAAAGGCCAAATCGCGAGCGACGGCGACAACTGAGCCGCCGGTTGCAGCCGCAGCGAGCTCGGCCGATCCATTGCAACTCCATCTCGTTGCGGCCCAAGCTCCGCCTGAATGGCTGGCCAGTGTCGGAATCTCAGCTCCTGGATTTCATCGCGTGCCGGGGCTCGAAAAAATCCTCCGCACTCAACGACAGGGTCTGCGCGTTTTGAGCGTGCACTCGGAGAGTCTTTCGGCAGCGACCAGCGCCGAGGCCAGCGTCCCTGAGAACTTCAGCCTCAGCCTCAACGGCCAAGGCCGAATCGAAGTTGCGCTCTACGCTTATGCACCGGACGCGAAGCAAGTCGAAGTCGTCATGAGCTCAGCCAAACATCGAAGCGATCGCACGCCGGCATCGCTTCCACCTCAGCAAAATGTCCTTGAAATTGATCGCGAGGCCATGGACCAAAGTGGTTGGGTGCTGGTCAGCGGCGCTCAAGATCCGGTCGTGTTGATCTTTGCTCGCTCAAGCTCGCGTAAGCCTTGAAATCCATCGCCCACATTCAGCTTTGAAGTTGACCTACGCAGGGCTCACAGCTACCTGATGAGCCCATGAGCGCGTTTGTGGCTGAACTCAAACATCACTACGGTCCGCAAGTTCATATTGCCCAAGACCCCTCGCTCTCGGCTTGGCTGGCGCGACTCTGCACACCCGAATGCCGACAGCCCGAGATCAATGACTTAGTTGAGAGACTCTACGCGGCTTTGGCGCAGAGCTTTGCATCCCGAGAGCTACCGCGCGAAAAGATCACCATCCCCACGCGCATGACCGCCTCACATCCCGACCAAAAACTGACCACTGAAGTGATTGCTCCGCGCACACGCATCGTCACCGTCAATCTCGCGCGTGCTGGCACCTTCCCGAGCCATGTCTGCCATCACATGTTTAATCAGCTGCTCGACCCGGAATCGTGTCGCCAAGATCACATTCTCGCGTCGCGCATGACGGATGATCGCGAACAAGTGACAGGCGCGCACCTCGGTAGCGCGAAGATCGGCGGAGAAATCGACGGCGCCTATGTCGTCGTTCCCGACCCGATGGGTGCGACGGGCAATACCATCGTCTCAGCTCTCGAGCATTACAAACAGCGAGTCGGCGGCCGAGCGGCCAAGTTCGCTGCGCTCCATCTGATCGTCACGCCCGAATACATCAAGCGCGTGACCGAAGCTCACCCGGACCTCATCGTTTACGCGCTTCGATTGGATCGGGGACTTTCCCCTGCCGAGGTCCTGAAGTGCGTGCCTGGCGAACGTTGGTCGGAAGAACGAGGTCTTAACGACAAGCAATACATCGTGCCAGGTGGCGGTGGTTTCGGCGAGATTATGAATAACTCTTGGATTTAGCCGGCGCGAGGCCGGGTTGCTCAAACTGGCACCCATGAGTTGCCCATGAGTTGCCCATGAGTTGTAGGAATTGCGACAGTAGCGGTTTGAGTTGAGTTGGGTTGAGTTGGGTTGGGTTGAAAAAATCTGCGGAGGCGAACGTGGCACCATTGAAGCACAACAAATTGATCGACCAACAAAAGATCGCTAAGCGAGTTCACGAACTCGGTCGCGAAATCACCTCCTTCATCGATCGCGAAAATCTCAAAGACGAACTGGTTGCCGTTTGCGTGCTAAAAGGCTCATTTGTGTTCTTCTCGGATCTCGTGCGTGCCATCGATGCGGATTTGGCAACGGAGTTTCTCGGAGTCGCGTCTTACGGTGACGGCATGAAGTCGAGCGGTGAAGTGAAGGTCACTTTGGATCTCACCAGCTCCATTGAAGGCCGAACTGTCCTGCTGATTGAGGACATCGTCGATACAGGTCTCACCATGGAATTTCTGATGAAAACGCTGCAAGCTCGCAAGCCGCGAAAGATTTTGACCTGCACTTTGCTGTTGAAGCCTTCGGCACTGAAAACAGATTTCAAACCCGACTTCGTGGGCTTTGAAATTCCGAACGATTTTGTGATCGGCTACGGCTTGGATTACCAAGGCTTCTACAGAAATCTTCCCTACATCGCCCAGGTGCAAAGTCTCAATTGAGCCCAGTAAAGGCTCGACGGGTCAGATTCCTGCAGCTTCAAACATTTGTCGCATGAGTCGATCCAGCCAGGCTTGCTGGGTCGGCAGATACGCTAAGCCCGCCCGCAACTGCCCTTCGCGCTGGACATAGGGCCCATCCGGCGGCTGATCAGGATCGACGATAAGCGCTTCAACCCAAGTCGCTTCAGTTTCGGGATGAAACTGTGTCCCCACCACTCGGTCTGAGAGGCGAAACGCCTGATTCTCAGTCACACTATTCGTCGCCATTCTCTGTGCACTCGACGGCAATTCAAATGTGTCACGATGCCACTGAAATACAAACAGCTCTTGCTCACCCAAGTACTCATCGCGCACTGAAACCTTATGCCATCCACTCTCCCAATGCGTATTGGGGCGAACAGCTGCACCTTGGCTGCGCGCAATGAGTTGTGCGCCCAAACAGAGTCCGAGCACAACTCGCTTCGCCTGGATCGCTTCCGCTAACAAGATCTTTTCGTCTCTGAGCCAAGGCCATCGCGCCTCATCGTCGCAATTCATGGGCCCACCCAAAGAGATCAGCGCATCAAAATCCTCAAGTTTCGGCAGCGGCGAGCCCAAATCCAAATCGTAGATTTGTACGACGTGACCTCGCTCTTGCGCCCAACTGAGTGCGCGCCCAGGTGGTGTGCCTCGACTGTGTCTGAGAATCGCAACTCTCGCCATAGGTCGGGATCATTAAGCCAATCTAACAATCTGACAAGTCGAAGTTCGGCTTCAAGGTCAAGCGGCCTGGCCACTCACCTTCACACAACCTCCACAGTCGCTTGGGCCTCGCTCTGGTCGCCCACTTCCGCACGGAACACCCCACAAGTCCTCGACATAGCAAGAAAACTTCTAACCAGCTCGCTCTCCGAGGTTTAGACTGAAGTGAAGTTATGTTGAAGGTGGTCGTCCTCTCTAACGATACTCGTGCGGCTCAGCAACTTCGGGCGTGGTTGCGCGAATTGTCCGATGACCCTTGGGTGGATTCTTTTCCCAGCATCGAAGCTTTCGATAAGGCTTACGAACAGCCTTTGCGCGAGATCACCGACCCCAACGCGACAGACGGAATGGATGCGAACAAGGCTCGCGAATTTCTGGCCTCAGCCGCACCGATTCGTTTGCTGATCGTCGACTTGGATTTGCTGGGCGCCAAAACTTTGGAGTGGGTCAAACAAACGCGGCAGAAACTCGGCGAGCTTGGTCACTCCTCGGCGCAAGTGCAAATGCGGATTTTGCTCGTCGGTTATGACGAGCCCAACGCGCGCTATGATCGTTTTCAAAGCGACTTCATCGATGACCTCGTCTTGAAGCCCTTCGATCAAGCTCTCTTTCAGCAGAAGGTCGAATTGCTATTCTCCGACAATCCTGACCTCAATCCGAGTTTCCTATATCGAACAAAAGCTGAAGGCTTTGTCGAAATCGGCAAAGACGCCATCATCGATGAACTCTCCGAGTTCGCCTTGTCGATTCGCAATCCCCGCCCGCTCGCTGAAGGCGTGTACGCACTCATTCATTCGAGGGCCTTTGGCACCCGCAGCTCACCCAGTGGTCGGATCATTGGGCGCGCTTATGCTTCGGTACGACATCCGCAGATTGAAAATCAATGGCTGGTTCGCTTTTCACTCTTCGGCATCAGCCCTGAACAGCTGGGCGAGATTCGCCGCTTCATCATCAATCGCAAAATGCCATCGCCAAAAGCTCGGTCTCGACCACTGACCAAGAAGCCACCTGCCGCGAGCAAAGAAAAATTGCCGCCTCGGCACCGATTTGCTGTCGTCGACATGAACCGCACCTCACTGGATCAGGTCGCGAGCTGCATTGAAGAAAACTTCGAACGCGTTGAGGTCACGCGCTTTCAAAATTATTCGCGCTTTCTCTCCGCGTTCGCCAAGCGCACACATAGCGCCGTGGATCTTTCCAGCATCGTCGTGGCCGCTGAAGGCTTAGCGCTGCCGCGCCAGAAAACAATTCTTTTTCTCAACGAAGCTTCTCGCGGTATCGATCGATTTGACTCCGACATTGAACGCGGAAGCAGCTTCTTCGGCCGCAGCGTTGGCGATTGGCTGGATCGACGCATCGACTTCCGCGAGCAAGTCCTCAGTGCTGATCGGGACGACTGGGATGAATTCGTGACCTACGCGCAGTCCGGCGGAGAGAGCAACGCAGGCCTTCGTGTCCTGCACGAAGATGGCCAGATGTCCTATGTCGAAGCCAATTGTCAGCGCGTGCGGAGCGCCGGAGGCGAAGGCCATGAACTGCAACTTGAACTGCGCGAGATCGACCACCTCGCATGGCTGAAGCTCAACAAAACTTCGCACGCCCAAACTTCCACCGATGAGCTTCGCTTCGAGGCGATCTTTCTCGACGCTTCATTTGTGCGCGGCGAACATACGGCATGGCTCGACGGCCTCCACGAGACGATGCGCCAAGCTGGCGTGATATCGGCCGGCCAGCCTCTGCCGCGAATCTTTCTCATGGCCGAAGAGGCCTCACAACTGCAGCCCAATCTCTTCATGCATAAGGGCTTTTCCGATTTCTTGTTCAAGCCCATTGATCGCAAACAAGTCGTGCATAAGTTGGCGGCGTTGGTCCCCGCCTTGTTCCGTCCCGCAGATGCCGAAGCTCCTGTGTTTGTTCCTTGCGAGATCACGGGCCAACTCTGCAAAACCGCGCAAATGGAAGAGCTCTCCGAATATGGGCTGACGGTGCTACATCCGACGCCGTTACGTCCAAAGTCCTTCATGCGTTTCTTTTCACCGCTGTTTTCGGGATCTGCCGACGGCGTGATGGGTCGATGTACAGCCAGCATTCCCTCACGCCAAGAGGGTGCCGGATACCGTTGCCTGTTTGTCTTCTTTGGAGCCAGCGATGAGCTCCACAAGGGAATCCGCAACTGGATTCGGGATGATTACATTAATAAGAAGGAAGCTCAGGGCGGCTCATAAACTGGCTCACTTGAGTGGTAGTCGCTTTTGAGCGGCCCTCAAGCTGTGAGATGGGGTACTGAGTCGCTGGCTTAGGGACTGAGCTTCGCCATCGGCAAAGAGTCTTAGGCTCAGGCCAAATGAATACGGATGTCCGAGACGTCCGTGGATCGCGTGAAATTCGCCGAAGATCCGGGTGCACCAAAGTCAAAAGCCCCAGGGGCAATATCCACCCGGGGCCTTCGAAATCTCACGACCACTCAAGTGTGCCAGCTTATGAGGCGCGCATGAGGCTCTTCGTCCACCGAGCAATCGAATTGAGCGAGCTTGTGTCGGCATCCTGGAAGGCGACGCCATAGCGCTTCTTCTCTTCGCTCCAGACGACCTTACCGCTGACGGTGATTTCTTCGCGTCCATCCGGGCTCTTGATCACCATCGCCACCACGCCGCCGTTATCCAGCCAAGCGTCGGTGTTCACCTGAGCACCGCCCATGGAGATTGAAGACACGCTTCCAACCAACTCGCGATCGCCGACGCAAAGTTTGACCTCGGACGCGATTTGATAGCGTGGGAATCGGCGTCGATAAGCCGCAGCGGCTTGTCGGCGCATGCGCATGGCGATCAGCACAGGTGCCATCATCAACAGTAAGACACCAAAGAAGGTCAGCTGTTTCATGCCATCACCTGATCCGGGGCCAGAGAAGTCACTGCGCATGGCTTTGACTAAACCGCAGCCGGCAGCTTGGGCCTCGGCCGCAGGAGCTCGCTGAGCCGAAGCTTGCGAGTTGGGCTGAGATGAACTTGCGACCGCGCTCTTCGCCGCTTGAACGGAGTTGTAGGCGTTCATCCGCGATTGCGTCGTGGTCTTGGATGCGAGACTCGCGACGGGCACAGCGCCACTGAAGACTAATTCACGCACTTGATAAGCTGTGAGATTCGGATTCTCGCGCAAGATCAACGCCGACAGGCCGGCGATGAAAGGCGTCGCCATAGAAGTACCCGATGAGCGCCCGTACGTATTGTAAGGGTAGGTGCTATAAATGCCGGAACCCGGAGCGCCGACATGCACAGTGTTGGCTCCGTAGTTGGAGAAGCTGGCCAAGTTATCGAGGTCCGTCGTTGCCGCGACAGAGATCAGACCCGGAATCGGATAGCTCGCGGGATAAGTTGGCGACTGATCGTTATTGTTGGATGAGTTTCCGGCGGCGGCGACCAACACCACTTTGTTGTTGTACGCATAATTGAGTGCTTCGACGAGAGCGTTGGAGTAACCGCCTCCACCCCAAGAGTTGTTGATCACCTTGGCGCCGTTGTTGACCGCGTAGTAGATCGCTTTCACGGCATCTGATGTCGTGCCCATGCCGTTGGAGTCCAAGAACTTCAGCGGCATAATGCGAATTCGCGCGGGCGACATCGGGTACGCGGAGATGTTTTGCGTCGCACCCAAAACGATGCCCGCGACATGCGTGCCGTGACCGTCGTCGTCCATTGGATTGTTGCTGTTGTACGCAAAGTTCCAACCACGAACATCGTCCACAAATCCGTTGCCGTCATCATCGACACCATTGTTAGGCACTTCGCGGGAGTTCACCCACATCGCACCCGAGTCAGCGAACACGGCATGATTGTAGTCGACTCCCGTATCAACAACCGCAACCACGATGGTTGTGCCGGTGGCCGAGGCGGCTTCCCAAGCTTGAGGGAACTGCACCGGCGCATTGCTTTGCGTGAAGCTCGAAGAGGCCACACTGCTGGATGAGTTGGCCGCCGCACGAACTTCCGCCATACTGACGGCTTCGCCATCTTCGGTGTCGTCGGGTCGCCGAAGAATGTAGTTGGGCTCGACATACTCGACATCGGGATCAGCTTGCATTTGCTGAATGACAGCATCGACAGGACGCGAGTCGTTCACCTTAAAGTGGTGCATGTTAAGTCCGGTCCACGATCCCTTGTGCGCCAATCCGCCTTCACTCACAGCCTTACCCAGAAAGGCTTGTGACTTGAGGGACTTTCCGGAGCCCTTGAGCTTGACGATGATTTCACCTGGGACGGCTTCGCTCGTGACTTGGGCCGAGGCCACAGAAACATTGATCGAACTCGCCGCAAGAAAGCTCACAATTCCAACGCATAACTTCCGAAGCCTGAACGCGTGATCTGTTGAGGCCGGAATTATGCTCCGAGTGGCCTTGGCCAAAGTCGAATTGGCATCGCTCATCTTTCCAAAGGCGCTCATGAAGCCTCCAAAAACGTACGGCCTTGAGTTCAAACCGAACCCCATCCCTTTCTTTATCGGCACGCCCAAGGTCCTGGCTTGAGAGGAGATTTTTACTCGGCTCAACTTCTTGCGGGGTGCGCTCGCAAGTCCCTGAACTGTCTCAAGCCGGTACACTCAGTTCGAATTCATGAGGCATTGGCCGTTCTCGATTGGTGCGGATTTTGGGCACTGGACAAACGCGAAAGCGGCACTTTTTTGAGTTTGTTTCATCTCGCGACAAATTGAGCGGCTCGCCACAGGCTTCGTAGGTTGGCACTGGCATTGAACTCTCCGCCACCTTGATAGGACTCATTCGCTCATCGAAGGAGAGTTGTATGAACAATCGTCACGTAGAAACACGGTCGCACCGTCCGGCGAGCTCACGAACTCACGTTGGCTCTTTGGCGCTCGCGCTGTTCGCGACGCTGTTCATGTCGATGAGCGTGATCGCTTGTTCAAAGAGCGGTGGTGGCGATGTCGCGACTCCGCCTCCGGGTGGACCGACGGGCACAGGTGTGGTCGCGACACAGTGTCAAATCGGCCAAATCTACAACGCACAATATGGATGCTTGTATCAACAAGGTTGCACACAGCCCAATCACGGCTGGGTTCCCGGCCAGGGCATGTGCGTTCCCGGCACGCTGATCACGGTCGACCAAGTTCATGGCGCGGGCTACGGGACCAACTTCAAAGGCTCGCTCGGCGTGAGCAATCGCGACGCGTTTTCGCGCATGCTTCAGTATGCAGGTCTCTGCAATCCGTATTGGGTTGGCTGGAACTGGGGCGATGCGAATTGCAACACTTGGAGCAGCTCAGCTTTCATGCACCTGAACATCATCTCAGGTCAGAACGCGGGCAACTTCACCATTGGTGCGGGCACGAGCAATCCCGACGCGTACAATCCCTTCTATGGAGCGCTGACAGGCTTTGCGCGCGCATTGATTCTCAATCAGCGCGCCAAGCTGTACGACTACAACAATAGTCAGGGCATGTATGTCGAAGGTGTCGATTACGCCGGCACCCCGGTGAGCTTGCGCGGCATCGTCGAAGTCGGTCGACCCGACTCGAGCTACCAGTTTGACATCACGCTTTACTATCAAGGCACAGCGATTGCGCGTGGCACACTCCGACGCTATTAATCGGACATGAGCCAAAGCGACTCCGCAAATTCATCCGATTCAGCTGGCGCGAAGAGCGCCGGCATCACGCGCCTCGTTCGCTGCCCGGCCTGCGGCAAGTCGACGGAGTTTTCAACTCGCAACAGCGCCCGTCCATTTTGCTCACAGGCTTGCCGAGATTTTGATCTCGGCAATTGGGCGACGGAGCGCTACAACTTATCCACGCCGGTCAATGAAGCCCTGATCGAAGCCTTGCGAGATCTCGGCGAGAGTCTCGACGCCGAGGAATTACAGACACTGATCGAGTCGGCAGATTCCGAATCACCTTCTCAAAATCGCAGCGGCGCCGGCGAGAATGCCGACGACTGAAGTCTGAGACTTCACGCAGAATTGTTAAGCACGCTCAACAGCGCGCGAGAAATTCAAAAAATAATTTGCGATTTTGTTTGACGCCCAAGCTGGGGCTGTCGTTCGATTCACCTGAAAAGCGCGGTGAGAGAGTTTTTGAGCGCTCAGATCATTTTGCGGACGAAGCATGGAACGAGTCGCAAGATGAATTCATGGGACTAGAAAAACGATCCGACAATACTGAATTCGCAAACAGGAATAACAAAAAGAATTAGCAGCCAAAAATAACAGCCAAAAATAACAGCCAGAAATAACAGCCAGAAATAACAGCCAAAAATAACAACAAGAATAGCAACAAGACGAAACAACAAGTCTGTTCAACAACAGGAGGCAACATGAACAAAGCAGAATTGATCGAAATGATCGCGAAAGAGTGCAGCTTGACGAAGGCACAAACTGAGCGCGTGCTCGACGTGACTATGGAAACTATCAAGAAGACAGTGAAGAAGGGCGACGAAGTTAAGCTGGTCGGCTTCGGCACTTTCACAAAAGCAAAGCGCAAGGCGCGCATGGGTCGCAATCCGCAAACTGGAAAGGCGATCAAAATCCCGGCAACTTCTTATCCGAAGTTCCGCCCGGGCGCTGAGTTCAAAGACATCGTTCGCTAAGGCGAAGCTTCGAACTCTGATTTCCGTCTGACAGAAATCTGATTCGAAGAATGGAAACGGTCACGTTGTAAGACGTGGCCGTTTTTTTTGCCCAATTTGAGGAAATGAAAACTCATCGAGTGGAGTTCGAACCCGCCGCGGGCGAGCCAAAGCCTGTGCCGTCACCCGAGTTGAGAAGTTGACGCGCACCCAGCACTTGCTCGTCGCCGTCGCGCGCTCTTTGTTCCAAGCAAGTCACCAATGCATCTCGATCTTCGCCACAACTGAGGTTTGTTTGACGGAACTTATGGACGGTGTTCACCGCGCGGCGAAGATTCGTCCCCATGTAATTCGGATCTCGACATTGCTGCAGCTGTTGGCGCAAGAGCGGACAAGCCGAATTGTAATAAGCGCTGTATCCGTATGCGCCGATGCCGCCGACGACGGCCGCAACACCTAAGCCAAACCAGATGAGGGCTTGGGACTCGGCCATCCACGCATCCGACCAATTCAACTTTTTTCTTGCGGCGGCTGAGCTGCCACTGAGCGGCTGCAGATCTTCTTTGAGCTTCAACCAAACTTCGTCAATGTGGGCATCAGGATGAAAGCTCACTCGATGTCCATTGACGCGGAAACTGACTCGCTGATCTTCGCCCCACGAGAATTCTTTAAGCAGAAATCTCGCATGTAAAACCGAGCGCGAGGCCGACGGCTTCGTTGAAGAATTCGGGGCAAGTTTCGCACTAGACCTCGTCGCACTAGACCTCGTCGCACTAGACCTCGTCGCACTAGAATTCGTCGCACTCGGCAACTGCATCTCCAAAACTTGATATCGACCACGGTCTTCAAGACGTATGCGCCACTCGCGCCAGCCAGACGCCTCGCGATCCAACTTCTCCTCCCATGCTTGCGCTTGGGATTTCGGCAATGGGATTTGCGCCAAAAAGCTCTCAAAGCTGTGAAATTCTGTAGAACCCGATGCCTGAGGCTGAGGCCGAGCCTGAACTTGAACCGATGGCGCCGGCAAGCGACTCGAGGCCGACACAGACTTCACCTGATCTCGAGCAAAGGCCTGGGGCGCGATCGCCCAGCCCCAGCTGAGCTGTCCAATGACCAACGCACAGCTGACCAACGTTTGCGATGTGATCGAAGTTTTCGACTTTGTCCGACTTTGTTTTGGGGATCTCATCTTAACCTCACGCACTTGTCAGTATAGGGGTGCGTGCTCCCACATGGATTCGATTTTTAACTTCAAGGAACCTTTGAACCTGCAATCCGGCTCATTCTGAGACACTGTGAACTCTTCAGCCCGCTTTGCGAATCAAGTTGAAGAGGTCTTCAATTCCCAAGCGGCTGGATTGACCGATCACGCGAAATCGGTCGCGGGCTTCTCGTGCCGATTGCACAAGTTCAGCTTCGAGCTCGACAAGCCCCAGATCGAGAACATCCATTTGCACGCGAACCACTTTGGGGAAGTCGCCCGGCAAGGGATCTTCGATGCGGAAGCCCGAGATCGACACGTCGACCGTCGTGGTCACAAACTCGCGAAGCCCATCGATCAAGACGACGGGTTGTTGGTACTTCACGCGATCATCCCGCCGCCGATCCGCTCCGCCTTTGGAGCCTGTCAATCCAGTTTGCTGCGGCAGGGACTTCGATAAGTTCGATAGCTGACTGACCTGAGATTGTGATCCGCGTGCGGGCGAAGCATGTGCTTCAGTTTCATCGGAAATCGCGGCGTCCGCCGCTTTTGCAGGCTCGGCCGTTGACAGCGGACGTATACGCGACGCGGTCAACTCAAAGCGAGGCAAAGACCCGACGCCTGGCTTACTCTGATCCGACACCCCACTTCGCGACGAGTCTTTGCTCGGACGCGCGCTCACTCCAGAATCAGGATCTCCACTCCGCGGTGTCGCCGGTTGAATCGCCAATGCCTCTGTGGGTGCCGGAGGCGGCGCATCGGCTCGCAAGTTCTGAGGCTGATAAGTCAAAAACGGCGCCCACTTTTTCTGAACCGAGTCACAAAACTGAAAGTCGCTGCGAAACGCGGGAGGCAGGATTTCAAAAAGCAAATCGAGGACCTCTGCACGATAAGGTCCTAAGCGAAGTCGATCTGAGTTTCGGAACAGATAAAACTTCATACGTTTCTCAATGCTTTATCGGCCCAACTCGCGCTCGGCTTTTGCTCGGAGTGACATCAAATCCCGACCTTGGCCTCGGTCGAATGAAATTCTAGACTTTCGCCGCATATAGTTTTGGGTGAAATCGGCGCGAGCTTAACAAACACGAAACTTTGCTCGCCTCACGACAGTCATCGACCGCTTGATCGCCAACCGATATCCTGAAGCCCTATGAATCAGAACCGAGATCCCCTCGAACATTTGGATCGATTCGCGCCCCTGGGCCAACCCGCGATCGTCAATCGTATCGGTGTGCTCACCAGCGGCGGCGATGCACCGGGAATGAACGCGGCGATTCGGGCCGTGGTTCGCTCTGCACTTCAACATCGAATGGAGATCGTCGGCTTACGACATGGCTACAGAGGGCTGCTTCAACAAGAAGTACAGCCTCTGGATTCTGGGAGTGTCGGCAATCTTCTCCAGCGCGGCGGAACTTTTCTAAAGACGGCGCGCGTGCCGGAATTTCACCAAGCCCAAGTTCGAGCGCGCGCGGCGCAGTCCTTTCGCGAACTCAAACTCGACGCTCTGGTTTGCATCGGCGGCGACGGAACTTTCACAGGCGCACATTTGCTGTGGCTGGAGCACCGTGTGCCGGTGATCGGAATTCCGGCGACGATCGACAATGATCTCTATGGTACGGAAAGCACGATTGGCTTTGACAGTGCCGTGAATACAGCCGTTCAGGCCATCGATCGCATTCGCGACACCGCGGACTCGCACGAACGATTGTTCATCGTCGAAGTCATGGGCCGCGATTCAGGCTTCATTGCTCTCGAAACCGGCCTGGCTTGCGGTGCCGAGGAGATTTTCTTTTCCGATAGCGCGGTCACTGTCGATCAAGCGATTGATCACATTCGTCGCGGGCAAAAGCGCGGCAAACTCAGTTCCATCCTCATCACCGCCGAAGGACGAAAGCCGGGGCGCGCCTATGATCTTGCAGACCAACTGCAAAAAAAGGCCGGTCTTGAAGCCAAAGTCTGTATTCTAGGTCACACTCAACGCGGCGGAGCTCCAAGTGCCTTTGATCGCGTGCTCGCTGCCCGCATGGGCGCATCGGCGGTGGAAGCGCTGAAGCGCGGCTACTGTGACGCGATGATGTCGTGGACTCGCGGGCGAATCGAGGCCGTGAGCCTGACGCAAGTTCTCGCCCATCGGAAGAAGCCACCTGAAGAATGGGTGAAATTAGCTCAGACGCTCAGCTCTTAGACGTCTCTCGACGCGCCGCTTGTTTGACGTAGGGATGCGAATTTCGCTAGGTTTTTGACTCAATCAAATGCGGCCAAAGCCGCGACCGATGCCTCGAGCGAGTCGGTTTGAATTTCCGAAACGGCGCGGCCGTTTCATAGCTCTCAGTTGTCTGCCAAGGAGGCCTCTTGCTTCAGCTCAAGTCTTCGACTCGATGTTCAAACTCTTCGGCTCGCTCACGCTTTCTGCATCTTGCGCTCGCCATTTTCGGCGCCGTCTCGATGCTGCAACTTGCATCGTGTACAAAGAAAAATGCTCAGCCCAGCCATGTGATCAAAATCGGCGAATACGGCTCGTTCACAGGCTCCGAGGCGACCTTTGGTGTTTCGACCAACGAGGGCTTGAAACTCGCCATCAAAGAAAAGAACGCGGCGGGCGGGATCAAGGGCAAGAAAATTGAGCTCATCTCCTATGACAACCAAGGCAAACCCGAAGAGGCACGCGCCATGGTTCAACGCTTGATCACACAAGATCAGGTGCTCGCCGTGATCGGCGAAGTGGCTTCGACGCGTTCTTTGGCGGCGGCACCTGTCGCGCAACAATACAAAGTGCCGATGATTTCGCCATCCTCGACCAATCCCCAAGTCACGGAGATCGGCGACTATATCTTTCGAGTTTGCTTCATCGATCCCTTCCAAGGCCTTGTGATGGCGAAGTTCGCTCGCGAGAATTTGAAAAAAGCCAAGGTCGCGATTCTCAAAGACGTGAAGTCGGATTACTCCACAGGTCTCTCAGATGTTTTTGAGCGCGAGTTCAAAGCCATGGGTGGTGAGATCGTGGGGATCGAGTCCTATGCTTCAGGCGACACAGACTTCAAAGCCCAGCTCACACAAATCAAAGGCAAAAAGCCCGAGGCGATTTTCGTGCCGGGCTACTACACTGAGGTGGGCATGATCGCTCGCCAAGCGCGACAGTTGGGCATGAAGGACGTTCCGCTTTTGGGTGGCGACGGCTGGGACTCGGAAAAGCTTTGGGAAATTGGCGGCGAAGCCATCAAGGGAAGCTACTTCTCGAACCACTACACAACCGAGAGCGACAACCCGAAGGTTGTCGATTTCATCAAGCGCTACCGCGAAGAGTACAAAGGCAAAACTCCGGACGGACTTGCAGCGCTTGGCTATGACGCTGGTCAGATTCTGATCGCCGCTATGGAGCGCGCCAGCGAACTCACTCCACAGGCCATTCGCAATGAGATCGCCAAGACCAAGGACTTTGTGGGCGTGACGGGACAGATCTCGATCAACGATCAACGAAATGCCACGAAGTCGGCTGTTGTCGTGCAGGTTGCGGATAAGGTGAACCGCTTCGTGACGACGATCACACCCTAACCTCGCTTTGCACTTCTTGAGCTGGGCCCTCAGAGCCTAGCTCTAGCCCTCCGATGAACGGCTAATGCCTTGACCAGTTTGGTCATGTCGTTAGAATTAGTTCACCACTTGAATCGACACCGGGAGCGGCAGCTTTGGAAGCTTCTCAGCAAGAGTTCCTGCAACACCTCTTGAACGGTGTCACCCTAGGCAGCATTTACGCTCTGATCGCCTTGGGCTACACGATGGTCTACGGAATCCTGCAGCTGATTAACTTCGCCCACAGCGAAGTCTACATGATGGGCGCCTTCGCGGCGTACTACACGGGCCGATCTCTGAACTTGGATCAATCGCCTGGAGTTCTGTCTTTCATTATTTTGCTGGTTGCCGCCATTGTCGCGTGCTCGGTGCTGGGATTGACCATTGAGCGCCTCGCCTATCGACCGCTTCGCAAAGCGCCTAAGCTCAACATTCTCATCACCGCAATCGGCGTGAGTCTGCTTTTGCAGTATTCGGCGCAAATCATCTTTGGCGCTGAACCCAAACTCTTTCCTGAAGTGTTAGCAGATCGCACGCTGTTCACCGTTGCTGAAGTTGAAGTGCGAACTCTCGACATCACCATATTTTTAGTCGGCACCTTGGCCATGGGCGGCCTCCACTTTTTGATTCACCACACTCGCCTTGGCATGGCGATGCGCGCGGTGAGCGTGAACGGGCCCGTGGCTTCGCTGATGGGAATCAACGTCGATCGCATCATCATGTGGACCTTCGTCGTGGGTTCTTCTTTGGCCGCGGTCGGCTCTGTCCTCGTGGGACTCAAGTATCCCAAGATTGATCCGCTCATGGGTATGCTCATCGGCATCAAAGCCTTTGTCGCCGCCGTGCTCGGTGGAATTGGCTCACTACCCGGAGCGATGTTGGGTGGAATTTTTCTGGGACTTTCTGAGGAAATGGTTGTCGCCTATCTCTCCAGCACCTATCGCGATGCGCTCGCGTTCGGAATTCTGATCGTGGTGCTGCTCTTTAGACCTGCGGGCCTCATGGGCACGCCAGTTCGGGAGAAGGTTTGATGCAAAACTTCCGGAGTGCAGCTCCATGACAGATCAGCACGCCCGAGGCTTATTTCTTCGCAGCATGCCCTCACCCTTTCTCGTGACGGCAGCTCTCATACTCCTGGGCCTGGTCATTGAAAACTCCACCAACGCCTACACTCAAGATGTCGTGCTCTGGATTTTCACCAACATCATTCTCGCCGCGAGCCTGAATTTGGTTTCAGGATTTACCGGCCAATTTTCCCTTGGCCACGCGGGATTCATGGCGGTGGGCGCCTACCTCTCAGCTTGGTGTTCGTTTCGTCCCGAGTTCCAAGCGCTACCCGATCTGCTGCGCTTCACCTTGCTACCCGCAATCGGCGGATTAGGCGCGGCGATCGCGGGTTACATCGTGGGTCTGCCTTCGCTGCGGTTGCGAGGCGACTATTTGGCCATCGTCACGCTTGGATTTGGCGAAATCATTCGCGTGACACTGTTGAACACTGAAGCCGTTGGCGGTGCGCGTGGCCTGAATCGAATTCCCGCAACCGAAGGTTGGCTGGAAATGGGACTGTCACCTTATCTGGCGCAGTTTTCGATTGCGAGTTTCTGGACGGTGGTCACCATCACCACGCTTTGGCGGATCGTGCACTCGCAAAAGGGCCGCATCTTTCTGAGTGTACGTGAAGATGAAATCGCGGCCGAGGCCATGGGCGTGAATGTGACACAGGCCAAGGTTCGCGCCTTCGTGATCTCCGCATTCTTCGCTGGCGTCGGCGGCTCACTCTTTGCGCACTCGGTGAAGTACCTCAGTCCGGCCACCTTCAGCTTCACCAAGAGTGTCGACATCATCATCATGATTGTCCTAGGCGGAATGGGGAGCTTCACTGGCTCAGTCATCGCCGCAATCTTCATCACATTGGTTCCGGAGTTTGTTCTTCGTCCGCTGCAAGAGATCACCAAGGTCGACCTGCGTATGGTCATTTACTCGCTGATCCTCATCTTGTTCATGATCATGCGGCCCACCGGGCTATTGGGAACACGCGAGTGGAGCGACTTCGCTTGGGTCAAGAAGCTCATGCGCGCCATCTCACAATTGCTCAAACGCGGATCGGATGGAGATTCCTCGAGTTCAACATCGCCAAGCGGAGCTTCACGATGAGCGATGAAATTCTTCTTGAAGCCAAAAAAGTCGGCATGGAATTCGGTGGCCTGAAGGCCGTCGATGCGTTCGACCTGCAACTGCGTCGCGGTGAACTTGTCGGATTGATCGGCCCTAACGGTGCAGGCAAAACCACTTGCTTCAATTGTCTCACCGGCGTCTATAAGCCGACGTCAGGCGAGGTCATCATCCGCGGCGTCAACACGCGTGGATTGAAGACGCACGAAGTTTCGCGTCTCGGAATGACGAGGACGTTTCAGAATATTCGCCTATTTAAGGAACTCAGCGTTCTCGACAACGTCATCATCGCTGGCTTGCAACACGCTCGGCAGAGCGTGCTCGACGACGTGCTTCGACATCCTCGCCACTACGTGGAAGAAGCGCGCACGCGCGAACGAGCCTTGGAGCTTCTGCGGATTTTCAATCTCGAAGGCAAAGCCGACCTACCCAGCAGTTCGCTCCCCTATGGCGAGCAGCGACGTCTGGAAATCGTTCGCGCTTTGGCCACCGAACCGCGTGTGATCCTGCTCGACGAGCCCGCTGCGGGCATGAATGACAAAGAGACGGAAGACCTCATGCATTTGATCGCGCAAATCCGCCGAGACTTCCGCCTCACGGTGCTGTTGATCGAGCACGATATGCGATTGGTGATGGGAATCTGTGAACGCATCATCGTATTGGATCACGGGTGCATCATCGCTCAGGGCACGCCGGCGCAGATCAAGTGTGATCCGGCGGTGATCGCTGCTTACTTGGGTGTCGACGAAAAAACGACGGAGGCGACGTGAGTGAAGTGCTGTTAAAAGCCGAAGACTTGCGTGTGCGCTATGGTGGAATTCTGGCGCTCAAGGGCGTCAGCTTTGAAGTTCGCCGCGGAGAAATCGTGTCGCTCATCGGGGCCAACGGCGCGGGCAAGACCACCACGCTTCGCGCGATCTCTGGACTTGTGAATTTTGAGGGACGCGTCGAGTTCACTGACAAGAACAAGCAAACTCAAAGCCTCGGACAAGTCGCCAAGCACAACATTGTGCGCTTAGGACTCGCACATTCCCCTGAGGGTCGAGGCGTGTTTCCTAACCTGAGCGTGCGAGAAAACTTGATTCTTGGCGCTTATCATCGCGTGGATCATGTTGAGATCCAAAAAGACTTGGATCACTGCTACGAGTTGTTTCCTCGCCTGAAAGAGAGAATCAAACAAAAGGCCGGCACACTCTCAGGTGGCGAGCAGCAGATGCTGGCCATTTGCCGCGCACTGATGGCGAAGCCTTCGCTGCTCGTCCTTGACGAGCCCAGTCTTGGACTTGCGCCGTTGATTGTCGCGCAGATCTTTTCGATCATTCAAAAAGTGAATCAAGAAGGCGTGACCATTTTGTTGGTTGAGCAAAATGCGAAGATGGCGCTCAAGGTGTCTCATCGCGCCTATGTCGTTGAAACAGGCCTGATCACACTGGAAGGCCGCGGGCGGGATTTACTCAACGATGAACGTATCATTGCGAGCTACCTCGGGGGCCACTAAGGCCCACTTCAGCGATTTGAGCCACACCCCTCGACACCCATATTGACGCGCGAGACGAGGACTTCGGATAATCAAGGTATGAGTTCTCCAAAGCCGCGAATTTCGCGTCGACAACTGATTACGGCGGGAGCCATCGGCCTTGCGGGCGCGGCGATCGGCGGCACCTATGTGTTGCAAAATGGAGTCTTGAATAAGAGCTGGCAAGGTCTCAAGCGAAGACGTCTTTCTTCGCATCTCGGTGTCCTACAAGGCGGCGTCTATCACGTCGTACGACCCGATGGGCAGAAACTCATGGGCGTGATTCGTTTCGATTTGGATCACCCGCAATTCGAACACCACAAACTTTCCGTACCGACACATACCATTGAGCCACACCCCGTAGATGCCCGCCTCGGAGTTGCGGCGATGAAGGATGGCCAAGTCATCTCATTGTTTGATTGGGACTCTGGTCGCGAATTACACGTCGATCGCCTGCAAGGTGGAACGTTCTTCCACGGCCACACGGCCTTCACAACCGATGGCCGATACTTGATCGCAAGTGGATGGCGAAAGCCCGACGTGGCGCTCGCGCATGTTTATGAGACGGACGGTTTCCGTCTTGTCGATCGAGTTGAAATCCCGCGCGGCGCTACGCACGACTTGATTCACCATCAGGGTGACGAATTCATTTTGGTTCACCGCCGCGTACGCGAGGCTGAGGCGGTTCAAAAAGCACTCGCCGTTGGCGAACTCGATCCAAGCTGGAGTTCACTTTCAGTTTGGAACTGGCGAACGCGTGAGGTCCGCTTTGTCGGCTACGATCGACTGCGCGAGCAGAACTACACGCATTTGCACAAAGCTCGTGATGGTCGCGTGCATCTCTTGACCAACGAACGCTCCGAGCTGGGTGTGAACGGTTTCGGCAAGGGATCTGTCGAAGTGTACGACCCTGCGAAGAACGAAGTGAGTAATGTCATTCCTGTTGGTTACTTGGGTGTCGAAACCGAACTGCAGAGTCACGCGACAACACTTGATGCCGATGTGCTGTGGGTGACGATTCCCGATCGCGGTGAAGTTTTGCTTTGGGATTTGCGGAAGCTCGAACTCATCACGAGAATCCGCGAGCCTTTTGTGAAGCCGACATCCGTTCAGCTGAGCAAGAACGGCGAACTGATGATTGTTGGGGATTCCGGTCGCTTCTATGCCTTCGACCCCGTCAAGGGTCGTCGCCTTGAGAACGTGGATGCCAATTGGCCCAAGTTTTCCACCGAAGGCGTCTTTTGCCGACACACCCGCATGGCCCTCATTTGAGGAGGGGCGGAGTCCTACGAGAGTTTCGAGCAGCATGCACTTTCGATGACCATCGATCGCCTCGACACGAACTGAAGTTCGCTCGCTCGGCGCATTGGATCGCTGCACGTGACTTCGCCTCTCGCCGCTGACCAGGCGACGGACCCCGCATCAAAACTTAAGGAATCGGGTCTTCGTGGTCAGGCCGACGCCTCACCACGAAGACTCATTGTCTATTATCGCTTGAGCTGGATCACTTCGCTGAGCAACTCATCTGTCGTCGTGATCGTCTTAGCGTTGGCTTGGAAGCCTCGCTGGTTCTGAATCAAGTTCACGAACTCAGTGGCCAAGTCGACTGTCGATCGCTCCAAGGATTTCGCGAAGACTTGTCCGCGACCCGCCATGCGCGCTTTACCGATCGATGCCGCACCTGAATCGCGCGACTCTTTCAGTCGGTTGTTACCAACTTTGAAGAGTGCTTCCGGGTTCTCGAACTTCGCGATGGCGATCTGGGCCAAATCCTGGGCCTGACCATTCGTGTACAGCGCCGTCAACACGCCCTCGTCGTTGAACGAAAGGCTGGTGATCGTACCCGCCGCCGAACCATCTTGGCGCCAAGAGATCAGGTCAGATTCTTTGCCGTATTGCTTTGTGCCGTTCAGACCCTTGCCCTTGTCGGTCGTGATCGAGTCACCGAAGTCGATCTTGATCTGTTGATTCTGCAAAGCTCCGCCAGCGAAGTTAAAGGCCTGCTTGGTGATCGTCTCTGTGTCGAGTTTACCATCGACAGTGAAGGTCAGTTTGCCGGTCATCACTTCGGAAAGTTTTCCCGGCGTTCCGCCCATGACTTCCTTGCCATCCACCATACCGCGAACGTCCCACTGACGATCCGCCGTCTTGTTGAAGAACAGTGTCATCAGATGCTTGTTACCTTGCGAGTCGAAGACCTCGACACCCGTCGAATAATTCGAAGTCGCGTAGGGATCTTCAGGATTAAAGACTTTTCCAGCTTCGGCGCGCGAATCCAAGTTGAGATCCATGACGATCTCGGTCGTGCCCTTTGCGGGGATCAGAGCGCGCGGGAAGCGAATGTCCGCAAGCTTGTTGATGATCTCGCCTTTTTCATTGGCCTCGAAACCTTGCACACGCTGACCATCGTTTGAAACCAAGTATCCTTCGCGATCAAATTTGAAGGAACCATCGCGACTGACAGATTCACCATCTGTTCCGCGAAGCACAAAGTAACCGTCGCCGGAGATTGCCAAGTCCGTGGCCTTTTCCGTCGCGTCAATATTACCTTGCGAGAGGATTGGGTTTACGGCGCCAATCTTCACACCTCGACCGATTTGGTTACCGCCCAAGATACCTTTTAGGTTCTTTGAGATGATATCTTGAAACTCCGCGCGACTCGCTTTGAAGCCGACGGTGTTGGCGTTGGCAATGTTATCACCGATGACGCCGAGAGCTTCGCCCTGCGCCGTCAAACCGGACACGCCTGTATACAGTGAAGAAAGAATACCCATAAACCCCTCCTAGGTCGTTGTTGGATTGGCATCCTGCCAATCCGGTCAATCTGCAGCCTCAGTCATTCGGCCGCAGGGAGGGCTTCTCGATCGCAGGTCGCGCGATTCGAGACCAGCCCGTTGTTCTTAGTTTGCTCTCGTCGAAATTCGTCCGACGTCAGCTTCGCGTTTTTGATTCAGGCGTCCGAGTTCACTCACCCCGTCATCAAGGGCGATCAGATCACCACTGTGCTGTCGATGTTCGTGAATACATTCTCGCGCATCGCCGCACGATCCATGACCGTGACAACTGTATTGTTCTTCACACTGACGATGAGAGCGTTGTCGCCCGCCAACACCAGAGTGTCTTTGGCTCCTTTCCCCGCCGCTTTCGCGACAGCTGATTCAATATTCTTCATCATGTCTGGGGCAAACTGAATGCCCCTTGATTTCATTCGCTCCACAGCGTGTCCCGACCACTTCAAGCCACTGATCGCAGGCGAAGGCGGCATTGAAACTGGAGACGCGCTCGTTGTCGGCTGAGACGCGCGCGTCAAGGCTTCGCGAAAGTCAGCTCCCAACTTCTCTTGTGCGGCGGAGCTGTTTCCGGAACGAAGATCGCCATCGACTCGACCAATCGAGTCGCCGCGGATCGCCGAATTCAGACCGACGCTCAACTCACTCACTTCAGCTCCTTACCCAACTTCGCAAACAGTTCACCCGCCATCGGCACCTGATCCAAATTCATCGGCTGAGCACCGGCTTCTTCAGCTGCGGGAATGAAGGGCTTTTCGACCTTCGCTCCTCGAGGCTGAGTCTGCGGAGACTGCTGGCCGATGCCCAAAGGCGTCGGGGGCGTCAAATGCTCCATGCCCGCATCTTCAATCTTTTTAATATCCGCAAGACGAATTGGTTGACCGTTCACCAGCATCATCGGCCCTTGCGGCGTGAAATTCACGCCTGTGATCCGTCCTTCAAAGGCGCTGTTCGCGAAGATCTTCTTGCCGGTCGCATCTTTAGCTTGGATCTGCACCTTGTACTCACCGGCGCGTGCTGGCAGACCATCATCTGTGATTCCATTCCACTTGATGAGGTTTTCGCCCTTTTTCATGCCGCCAGTTTCAATCGTACGAATAACTTTGTCTTGCGCATCCTTGATCTCAACTTTGATCTCAGCGGCATCGGCAGCCAAAGTGAAGTTGTAGCCATGTTCTGTGTCGCCGGCGACTCGAGAAATCTTTGACGAATCACCGCTGACTTTCTTGCCGATGAACTGAAGGGCTGCGAAATTGCCCTGTCCACCCTGGGCCTTGGCCAACCCGTCGATCGATGCATTGATATTATGCAACTGTTCCAAAGATGAGAACTGAGCCAACTGCGCCGCCATCTCATGCGATTGCATGGGGTTGGTGGGATCTTGGTTCTTCATCTGCGCTAACATCATTTTGAAGAACGCATCTTTATCCAATTGATCATTGCCAACGGCGCGAACCTTCTTGGCTGGATCCACCCAATTGGGATCGACCAACTTATTGAGCAGATCACCAACAGGCTGTTGCGGGCCATTGTTCGACGCCGCCGTGATGTTGGCTTTGGGACCTTGATCGCGAGGAGCTGCATTCTGCTCGGCCGTTGACCAAGTCTGCGTTCCTCTCTGAACATTCATCACTGCCATTTCAAGTCCCCATCAATTCCAAGATTACAATTCCAAACTTAAGCCACTAAATCCAATCGTCGCGACGAGCTTGCCGATCGAGCAGATGCTGAAGCAGACACCACCGCATCCGGAGTCGGTGCATCGGCGATTCGATTTGGCCGATACTCACGCCATCCGCGATTTTCACCTAAACTCTGATGGAAGCTTTGTCGGCCTTCACGGAACTGTCCCATGAAGTTCTGCGCCATCTGTCGAGCTTGGTCGCGCTGAGATTCTTGCTGTTGTTGTTCAAAACGTTGCTTGGCGAGATCCGTGCCCACTTCAATTTTCATGGCGTCGACATGCAGCTTGCTTTGCGCCAAACCGGATCGCAATTCGTCCAAGCTTCCCTCGATGGCCTTCTTCGCGCTATCGCTCTCGGTCAGCATTTGAATTTGAACCTGACCATTCTCAACTTTCACCTTCAAGTGAACCTCGCCCAATCCTTCGGGACGAAGTTGCATTTTCATCTCGCCGCCGCCTTGGTTCACCAAGAGTTGCGCTTGGCGCATCAGCTCCGGACCGTTGCTGCGCTGTTCGCTGGTGTTCGCACTCAACATGGCTCCAGTGCCCACTGCGGTCGCCACTTTCTCAGTTGAGTTCGACTTGACCTGCAAAGTATCGGCGAACTCAGCGCCGCTCGCATCTCGCGAAATCTCGTTCACATTGAATTCGGACTTTAATTCAGCGCCTTGCGAATCGTCACCGGCCGAGCCCAGATCAGCTTCACCCGATGCTGCAGCCATCGACGCAAGCGCCGATAAGCCCAAACCCGCAGCGAGCCCCGAACCTTCGTTTGTCGCTTTCGCGACTTCACCGTTCAAGTCTGGCGAAATTTCCGCGGGCGCACTTTGCGATCGAAGCTTCAGCATCTCGGTCATTAAATCCGAGTTCGCTGAAGATCGAGCTGCACCAGAGTTTGCGGCTTGAGGCATCATGCCTGTGGCCTGAAGTTCACCGGCGATCTCCGCAACAACCGGATTCCCAGCTTGCGACGCGCCGACTGCACCTGCTGCCGCCATTCCCATCATCAGTCGGTCGAGATAGGCCTGATTGGCTTCATCTTTTGCCACAACGCCTGTCGAGTTTTGTGACAACACAGGTCGCTGAGGCTGCGTGAATGCGGCATTGAGATCCGAAATCGAAGACTCGAGCTGCTTCGCCGCCATCTCACGACGAGAAATGATATCGAGTGCCACAAGTCCCGTCGCGCCCGCAAGCTTCTCTTGCAGCATGCTTTCGCCCGTCTTCACCAACATTTCACGATACAGGCGCTCGGCACGTGGAATTTGTGCTGGCTCAAGACCCAAATTTTGAATCACTTTTTTTGCGGTCTGATCGGGGCTTGCTGCCAACTCGGACTCAGACAACTGGGTATAGGCCTTGACCATTTGCTCGGGCTCAACACCGAACTCGCGATTCATGACCAACATGAATTCACGCATGGCCTCAGCTCGAAGTTCAGTCTCATCTTCGCTGAGCTCTGCCATCTTCGAAACGACTTCCTCAACAGCACGCTCAAACTCCGGCGAAGTCGAAGAAGCCACATCGCGCATGGCTCCCAGGTCTTCACGCCGAAGTGACGTAGGCAAAGAAGCATCGTCTTGGGGCAAACCGCGTCGCGAATTCGACGCCGAGGCCATGGGCTTCACCGGCTCATCGCTTCGCTGCCGCAACGAATTCGTTAGCTTCGCATTTGGCTCTGTCTTTGGCTCTGTCTTTGGCTCTGTCTTTGGCTCTTGATTCGTGTTGCGATTTACTTCATCAGACTGCCGACGCAGGTTCGAAGCAAAATCCTGATCTTTAAGTTTGGGTTTCTCTTGAGGGCGACCCGCAAGAACCGAGGACTCTGCACGTGAGGACGAAAGCTGGCCTGCCAAGGGCTGCCGCTCTCGCGATGTCGCCGAAGCGCGATCTGCGCCCCCGGCATTCATCAATTGTGCTCCAAGTCCACCTACAACCACTCTTGCCTCCGCGAACGTCCTGTTCGCTTGCAATCCCGCTCTCCCAACCTTCGATCCTGTCGATTCTTTCAGTTCACCTTCCTGGCCAACCTACAGAATCGCGCCTGTCTCGCTCTCTCTCACTCCGCGGCGGCGGGCCGTCTTTCGGCCTCGCGCTCCGCAGACCCCACGGCTCGGTATCCCGTGAGCATTTCCGATAGGGCCTTGGCCTTCTCGGAGGACATCATGTTCAAGATGTCCGCTGCGTTCTTCTTCTTCATCCGATCCAAAACTGCCACAGCCAAGTCTTCATTCAAATTCTCAATCACCTTCGCCGCTTGGCTGGGCTTCATGTTGGAGTAGACATCAACAAGCTTCGCGACCTTCTCTTGATCCTGGACCACTCTTTCCTTCAGAGTTTCCGAGATCTCGGCCCGCATGGCCTCAAGCTTTTTGATCTTCTGATCCAACTCACCCTTTTGTCGCTGCAATTCCTCTTCCAACTTCGCAAGTTCAGCCTCGCGACGGTCCAGCGCCTCTTTGCGTTCGTTCAACTTCTCGAAAAAACTCAGTTCTTCTTCAGTCCATTGGCGAACGTCGAGTTTTTTCTTCGGCGTCTGATCACTGCCCGACTGGGCAGAATCTGCCGATGCCGTCGTCGACGACGCGGCAGGATTTGCCGAAGCGGAAGCTTTTGCCTTGGCATCCGCACCCGAGGCGGCACCACCTGATTTCACATCGGCGGCTTGGGCTTGACCGAAGATCCCGATCTGAATTCTTCCGAGCATGCTTTCGAGGCGCGAAAGGCTCTGACCCCATTCGCTTGCCCGAACTTGACCTTGAAGTTGATCGAGATCCGCAATGGCTTCGGGATAGAACTGCGTCGTGGCAACACCCGCGCTCCCAGCCATCAATGCCGCCGCCGAAAGCACGGCCGCGAATTTTGGCATAGTCCGTTTTGAGGAGCGCCGGCCTGAGCTTGAGGCTTGACCCTCAGCCGAAGCGCGCTGGCCACGCTTGAGTCGCGACTTCTTCTCCATGGCTTTTCTTTCGATCGCCATTTTGAGGCGCGCCTCGGGAGACAGCGGCTGTTGGTTCGCACGAGAAGCGGACTTCCGCTGGGAAGCTTGGGCTTCGCGAGCGCGCAATTCGGCCAGCACCATCTCTTCGGCATCATCACCCGAAGCGTCCTGACGTTGCACGCTGAAGTCACTCCGCTGAGCATCTTCGCGGCCCGAGTTCAGTTTCGCCTTTAGAAAAAACTTTTGATATCCGTCCATGGATACTTCCTAACTTAGGTTCATTTTCCCGCAGCTTTTCGCATCGCCGCAAGACCAGAGTTCGCGCCCGCCGCGCCTTCAGCTGCCGCGCTCGCCGTCCGGCGAGTACCGAGCTGAAATCGCCCGTGCCTCATCACGCTGAGATCCTCGACTTCAAGACGTTCAGCCCGTTCGATCTTCGCCATGAATTCCTGCAATCGTCTTTCCCGTAATTTTTCAAGAGCGCGGCGCTCTTGAGCGCGTTGCGCGAGTAGGTCTTGAAATCGTTCTTCTTCACTTTTGAGCTCACGCACTTGCACTCGCTGACGCTCAATGCGGACACGTTGCCCATCGAGAAACTGATCCATGGCCTGTAAGGTCGCCGCAGCTTGACCTAAAATGCTGGAGCCTTGCCGAGTCTGAATCTGCCGTGCACGCGCCTCATCCAATTCTGCGTAGAGGGCCTCGAGACGGCGAATCGCCTCCTGAGTTCTTGCCTGCGCCAAGATCCAATCACGTCTCGCTTCGTCTTCAAGCCGTCGCCGATGAGTCAGTACTTTCTCGAGGGAGAACTTGAACTTCATGATCGCCCTCGTCCGGTATTCAGAATCTGCACCATGCGACGAGCGCAGTCTTCAATTCCCGTGGCGTCTTCAATTTCCTGTTTCAGAAATTCTTCGATGGCGCCGTGCAAACGAATCGCCTCATCGATCTTCGGATTGCTGCCACTTCGATAGGCGCCGATGTTGATCAAATCCTCCGCCTCACGATAGACCGCGATCATTTCACGCATTTGCTTGGCCAGATCCATGAACTCGCGAGGCACGATATTGCGCATGACCCGGCTTGTGCTCGGCAGCACGTCAATCGCCGGGAAATGCCCTCGCGCCGCGAGTTTGCGATCTAAGACGATGTGTCCGTCGACAATGGATCGAACGGCATCGCCCAGAACATCATTCATGTCATCGCCTTCAACGAGAACTGTGTAGAGTCCGGTGATGCTGCCACCATTGCGGAAGGATCCCGCACGTTCCAAAAGTTTCGGCAGCTGCGCGAAAACACTGGGCGTGTAGCCCTTCGAAGCTGGTGGCTCACCCGCTGCCAAACCAACTTCACGTTGTGCCATCGCAAAGCGAGTGACCGAGTCCATCATGAGCAGCACATGTTGCCCGCGTCCGGCAAAGTACTCGGCGATCGCCGTCGCCACAAACGCGCCACGCATGCGCACAAGCGGGCTGGTATCACTTGTCGCGCACACCACCACGCTTCGCGCCAGCCCCTCGGGCCCGAGAATTTCTTCAATGAACTCTTTCACCTCTCGACCGCGCTCGCCAATCATCGCGATGACATTGACGTCGGCATTCGAAGACCGAGCCATCATGCCCATCAACACGGACTTGCCGACGCCGGAACCCGCCATGATCCCCATGCGCTGCCCGCGCCCCACGGTGATCATCGAGTTGATCGCGCGCACTCCAAGATCAGAGATCTCGCGAATCGGCTCTCGATCCAACGGATTGACAGCTGAATTGTAAATCGAGACTTCTTCTTCGGCTTCAATCGGTCCCCGCCCGTCGAGTGGCATGCCGCTGCCATCCAGAACACGACCTAACAGCTCATCGCCGACGGTGATCGTCGCCGATCCACTCTGTAAGACGAGCCGGCTACCTAAGCCCACACCGCGCATTTCACCGAGAGGCATGAGAATCACGTCACGATCGCGAAAGCCAACCGCCTCAGCCAGAAAGGACTCTCGCTGGCCACCCGGAAATACCCGGCAAGTTGAACCTACGGATGCCCCGGGCAAAAAGCCCAACATCATCGGTCCTACAACCTGCGTGACTTTGCCTGAGTCCTGCGTGACCTGAGTGCGATGGACAGCCGTGACATAGCGATCGAGATCGAGCTCAAGTTCTTCGTTCAACTCTTGAGGCAATTGCGGCCAAGCCTCACTCATCTTCGCCCTTCACTTCATGTCGATCTGCAGTTTTGGGAAGACGATCTTTGAGCGAGTTCCACATTCGCTCCACGCGCATTTGCACGCTCGCATCCACTTGACCAAAGTTCGTTTCGACGATGCAACCCCCGTCGGCCACATCTCGCGAAGCTTCAAGCTTCGACTTCTTGAGAAACTCAAATTCCTTAGGAAGCTCTTTGCCGACCTTCACCTTGCAGTCTTCGACAAACGCAAAGTCACGCTCTGAGAGTCGAATCGTCAAAGTCTCTTCTTGCGAGGCTTCGCCGGCGGCCGCCAGGATCACCGGAAGAATTCTCTGCGGATTCTGATCGATTTCGTCCATCATCAAACGACGGGCGACTTCGAATGCCAGCTTCACAAGCTGCGCCTCGTGAGATCGCACCAAGTTCTCTTTGATGCTTTCGAGGTGAGCCACACAAAGATCCAAGCCCTTGAGGCGGTCATCCAATTCTTTGAGCTTTTCCCGATAAGCGCTCTCGCGGCCCTCATCCCGGCCGAGATCGTAGCCTTGCGCGTAGGCCTCTTCTTGCAGAGCCTTCAATCGCGTCAGAGCCTCGGCTTCAACGCGTTCGGAAAGCGATTGGCGCTCCAACTCCGCGATCCCGCTCGTTTGCGAGACGACTCGATCGATATGAAAGTCAGGATTCTCTTGCTTGGACTGAAACTTCACGAACTCGTGGGCCGCTTGTCCGGCGTGAAAGGGAAACTGTCGCGGACTGTAACTCACCACCCGCTGTTGAGCTTCGTCTTTATCAAGCACAGCGCGATTTGGTACTGCCATTCCTGCCTCTTTCCCTACACTCGTTCAAGCCACTTCGTTCAAGTTCCAGCCGATCATCACACCATCGCGTCTTCGGAGCCGCCGCGTGCAATCAAAATGCGGCCTTCGGCCTCGAGTCGACGAGCAACGTTGACGATCTCGACCTGTGCTGATTCCACGTCCGACAATCGCGACGGACCGAGGTTCGCCAAGTCGTCTTTGAGCAACTGTGCCGCACGTTGCGAGATATTCTTGAAGATCTTGTTGCGAATTTCCTCGTTGGCCGTCTTGAGAGCCAACAGCAGCTTGTCGTTGGGAACTTCTTTGAGCAGTGTCTGAATGCCCTTGTCGTCGATCTTGACGATGTCTTCGAACACGAACATCAGCTTGCGAATCTCCTCGGCCAAAATCGGATCCTTCTCTTCGATCCGAGCCATGATCGCCTTCTCAGTATTTTTATCCATGACGTTGAGCATCTCCGCGACCGGCTGAACGCCGCCGAGTGCCGCCGATTCCGTCGTGCCGACATTGGAGAGTTCTTCTTTGAGCACTCGATCGACTTCGCGGATCAGCTCAGGGGCCACATGCTCAAGATTGGCCATACGCAGAACCACTTCCGCCTGGAAGGGCTCAGGTAGGCGCTTCAACACTTCGCCTTTTTTCTCAGGTTCAAGATGCGCCAAGATGACGGACACCGTCTGCGGATGCTCGTTCATGAGGAAGTTCGCCAAAGACTTCGCGTCGACGGCTTCCAACGACTCAAGTTGCGGCCGTTGGCTCGAGGCCACATTCAAATGTCCGAGAACACCACGCGCACGCTCTTCACCCAAGGCATCGACCACAGTTTCCTTTGAGGAAACCTTATCCGAGAAGATGTAGTCTTCGGATTCGCTCACCAGCTCGTAATACTCTTCAAGTACTTTCTTGGTCACATGAATCGGGACGATGCGATACTTGTTCATCACGGTCAGAAGTTTGCGAATGTCGGCATCGTCCATACGCTTCAGTAGGACCTTTGCGGCATTGGGACCCAGGTAATTCACCAAGATCGCGGCTTTTTCAAAGCCTCGCAACTGAGTGTAGTCAATCGCTTCAGGTTTGCTGAGTCGAACTGCGGTACCTGTCATATCAGCCGTCCTTTCTCACAAGCCAAAGGCTGAAGGCACCCGCCGCCTTCTCTTCATCTTTTTCCATGAGACCCATGATGCGCTCTCGCAAGAGCTCGGACTCGGCCTTATCGGGATCTAAGGACTCTTCGAGGATCGGAAGAGCGCTGGTCATGCCTGGCAAGCTGTTATCGACGCTTTGCAACTCTTCAAGTTCCTCGATGGTGCGAGGCAAGAGGTCTTCTACTGTGTCTTGGAAGGAGTCCGTCACCCATCTCATGAACGGGCGAACCACCATCAAGAAGAACACGCCGACGATTCCACCCAACACCACCCAGCGAAGCAGTGAGTTGAGAATCTTTTTTCTCTCCAGCGTCGTCATCCAGCGCTCAGCTTCGGAGAAGTCTTCTTTCTCAAATCGCATCGTCTCGATCTTGACCGAGTCACCGCGGGTCTCGTTGAATCCCACGGCATTCTTAACGATGGCTTCAAACTTCGCCAACTCTTCCGGAGTGCGAGGCTGCCACTCCTCTTTCTCATCGCCTTGGTCGTCTTTTTTAATGGATGTGACACCATCGACGATGACCGAGATCGTCAAGCGCTCCAGAGATCCGGCATTCTCTTGAATGTTGCGAACTGTTTTGGGCACCAGGTAGTTTTGCGTCTTTTGTTCTTTTTGAATCGTCTGATTGAAACCAACCTGACCACCATCTTGGGCCCCAGGCACATTCGCGCGAGCACCGCCAACACCGCCCGCATTGGTACGATTGCCATCCAATCGCTCTTCGTCAGATTGCGATGAAACGAGAGCCGCTTTATCCGCATCGACGGTTTCTTCAGTGGTGGAGGTCTTGCGATGATTCAACTGCGCATTCACGCGGGCGACGACCTTACCTTGACCTACGACTTTGCTGAGTATGGTTTCCACCCGACCCGCAAGATCTGTTTCCATTTTGGCTTTGTGTTCGGCCAGCTCTGCGTCGGCGCCTGACCCGGATCCGGACTTGCGCGACAACAACTTGCCCCGCGTGTCCACGACGGTCACTTTGTCGGCATCAAGACCCTCGACACCGCTTGCCACCAAGTGCGTGATCCCTCGCACTTGGTCATCGGAGAGTGTTTTGCCAGGATGCAACTCCACCACGACAGAAGCTGTGGCCTCGCCACCTTCCTCCAAGAAAGTTTTCTTGGGCGGCAAAGCCAGCATCACCTTGGATCGCTTTACGGCGTCCAAAGTGTTAATCGCGCGCATCAGTTCGCCTTGCAGAGCGCGCTGAAAGTTCACACGTTGAGCATAGGTCGATGTGCCGAAGTCTTGTTTGTCGAAGACCTCGAGGCCGATCGAGCCAAGCTTCGAAGAACCGATTTCCGACATCAACGCCATCTGCGTGGAGTGCAGAAGCTCCTGCGGCACAACGATGGTCTTGCCGCCATCTTGGACCCGAAATGGAATGTTCTTCTGTTGAAGTTTGTCGACCACGACGGCGGTTTGGTCAGACGGAATATTCGTGAGCACCGGCGCCCAATCAGCCGAAGACATGCTGAGGGTGATCATACCGACCGTAATCGCCACGATCACACTGGCGGCGAGGATCGACATTCGCTTCGTGGGAGTCAGGCCACGATAGAACTCTCGGAATTGATTGAGTATGTTGCGAATCAGTGCGTCCACTTTACCCCTCGGCGCTCAGCGCTCAGACCTGCATCTTCATGATTTCTTGGTAAGCATCGACAATCTTGTTTCGAACTTGAGTCATGAGGCGCAGAGCAATGTCGGCCTTCTCAACGGACATCATGACGTCAGTGATGTTGGTGGTTTTACCCGTCGCCAAATCTTCGGCTTTGCGGTTCGCTTCAACTTGCAAGGCGTTGGTCTCTTGGATGGCATCGCGAAGCACGTTTGCGAAAGAGCCGCCGTCGATGCGACCATTCGCACCCGTCGGAGCTACGCCGCCTGGAGAAGGAGAACTTGAGCCCATCGCTGGTGCGAGATCGCCCTGACGAACTTCGCTGGCCGTGCGACCGGTGTTGAGAAGATTTTGCCCCTGTCGGATCGTTAACCCATCCATGGTTCCGTCCTGTTCACTTTTTGGCGACCATTCTGGTCCCCATTTTTCCAACCAAACTTCTGCAGACATCCGAGCCCACTCAGGCACCCGGCTTGCGAGGATTCTTCTCAGAAAATCCTCGGGCTTTCCTTATCTTATCGCGTCTCCCTCAAGTCGCGAGCACTTCGAAGTCTAGTCGCGCTCGCCAGATCAAGGTTTCCGCTCTTCAGTTCCGCTCTTTGGGCCCCAAAAACTCAGAATCGAAATCAACTTGGGGCACTCCCATCTCAGATCTCTGCAAACTCCAATCCACGGACTAAAGTTGCTAGACCTGGGTCCAGAATCGGCGTTCCTGCTCAGGTCAAATACCACCTATTCACAGCCAATTTTCTTCACCAATCATCTACTTCATCTTGGCCGACGATGTTCTGACACAAATCAACACGGGCTTGGTTCAAGTCCCGTCAACAATCCGCCATAAATCAATGTTCATGCTCAAACACCGCGCAAAACGGCTGGTGAATGCATCGGCGAGCCGGCCTCGCCAGCGCTGTGGCTTGGCGCGGACCCAACTCAAAAACTGAAGATCCGACGAACGAAGGCTCTGGATATTTTTAAAAAAGATAAGCGCTGATCAACGACCCAACTCAAGCGAAGTCATCGCCATATCTTTGGTCGCATTCATCGCCGCGACGTTGGCCTCATAGGCACGAGTGGCTTGAATCATGTTCGCCATCTCCTCCATGAGATTGATGTTGGGATAGGCCACATAGCCATTTTCGTCGGCATCGACATGATCCGGCTCGTACTTGAGAATGGGAGCTCGGCGATCTACCGCCACGTCGGTGACTTGCACGCGATGAATCTCTTTTTCTGGCGTCGTGGTCAGGATCTCGCCAAAACTCTTCGCATCGGGAATGGCCTCAAGAATGACTTCTTTACGTCGATAGGGACCGCCCTCAACAGTTCGTGTGGTGTTGATGTTGGCGATGTTGGATGAAATCGTGTTCATTCGAGTTCGCTGAGCGGCCATACCACTCGAACTGACTCGCATACCCGTTAAGATATCCATTCTAGCCCTCCCGCTTATCGTCCGTCATTCGCGGCATATTTAAGTGCGGCGAGCTTCTTGTTGATGAGCTGAATCGCAGCTTTATACATGATCGAGTTCTCAACCAGGCCCGCCATCTCTCGTTCGACATTGACGGTGTTGCCATCCAAGCCAACGGGTTCCGCGTCCGGGTTCTCAAACACATCGGCCTGAGTTCGCGAGATTGCACCAGGTCCTGTAGCGAAATGTCCGGTTTCGACAGCCGTCGGCTCGGCTCCCGAGGCCTCAGTCCGAATCGCACGCGCCAATGAGTCTTCGAACTCCAGCTTCTTAGCTTGGTACCCGGGCGTGTCGGCATTGGCGACGTTCGACGAGATGACATTGTGTCGCATCTGCCGAAAATTCGCTGCTGACCCCAACGCTCGCGTGGTGCGGTCAAAGAGATCCGACATGCTGAACCTCGCTTTCTGACTGACTCATCCAACCATACTCGTGCAGTTTATTACGCAAAGTCCGTACTGATAGTCCCAACAAGGCCGCCGCCTTCGTGCGGTTGTAGCGCGTGTGCTCCAAAGTTTTGCGAATCAGTTCACGCTCAGCATCCGCGACACTCATGCCGACGCGAACTTGCACAAGCCCGGGATCAATCTGAGCTTCCGATCGCTGAGCGTCCGCTTCCGTCTTCATCTGAAGTGAAGTCGACGACTTCGAAGCGGAATTGAAATTCAGCTCTTGAGCCTCGATCTTTTGACCGGCATGAAACAACACGATTCTCTCGATCACATTTTCAAGCTCGCGCACATTTCCTGGCCAATGCCATGCAAGGAGCTTTTCAATTGCCGAGTCCGACCATTGCGGCTTCTCACGCTGCGCCCGCTGGGCAAAAATCTCCGTAAACAAATGCGCGAGGTGGAGAACATCATCTGGCCTCTCTCGAAGCGGCGGGATCTGAATGGGCACGACGTTCAAACGATAAAACAAGTCCTCGCGAAACTTCCCGTCGGCCACAAGCTGATCAATGTCGCGATTGGCGGTGGCGATGATCCGCACATCGACATGCAGGCTCTCCTGGCCGCCGACTCTTTCGATTTCGCCCTCCTGCAAGACTCGCAATAGCTTGGCTTGCAGATCCAACGGCATTTCACTGACTTCATCCAAGAGCAGCGTGCTGTGATGAGCCAACTCAAACTTCCCGAGCTTTCGCTGATGGGCACCCGTGAAGGATCCCTTCTCGTGTCCAAACAATTCACTTTCCAAAAGACCAGCCGGAACAGCGGCGCAATTGATCGCCGCCATCTTACGATGACGCCGCTGACTTCGTTGATGAATGTAGCGGGCCAGCAGCTCCTTGCCTGTACCCGATTCGCCGAGAATCAAAACTGACGCGCGACTTGTCGCCACGGTATCGCAAGCCGCGAGGATTCGTTGCATACGCGGATTCACCGTGCGCAAGCCGCGATCTTGATCTTGAGCTTTCACCGTCGACCTCCTGTCAACAGCATGAAGAGCATGCCTGTTATCGCAGTCCCTCGGCCGCCGGAATGCGATCGATGTACTTCTTGTAGTCTTCCCGCCATCGAGCACTTGTCATTTGCTCAGACGCGAGTTGTGACCAGATGTTCTTCGAGTCCTTCGGAAGCGACGTCCATGTCTCTTCCGCCAACTTTAAATCACCGGCTTCAAAATAGATTCTTCCCAGACGATAGCGAACCGAATCATAACCGCCTCGGGAGTGATCCGCATTCGCAACATTCAGCTCCAGCAAAGACTTGTAAGCGGCAATCGCCTCACGTCGCTTGCCCCTTCGCAAAAGCACCTCGGCCTGAGTCTCCAACACCTTGGCCTTCAGGGTTTCGTCTTCCGAAGTCTTCACCACACCCCACGCTCGCGCCGCACTTTCTTCGGCTCGCTTCCAATCTTTAGCGCGCATGGAAAGTTCGGTTTCCCGCAGATGCAGTTGCGCCATCTCGCGCGCCACTTGCTCGGGCGACTTGGCCTCGCGTGAAAGTCGCGTTGCCATCTGTGACAAATAGTTGCGGGCCAAATCCACTTGCCCTCGCGCTTCGGCTGTTGCCGCCGCAAGTTCGGCACGCTCGGCCTGCTCCGGTGCCGGAAGTGACGCCGGCGCGCGCAGATTTTTAAGATGAGATTCAGCCGCCATGAAGTCGCGATCTTGAGCGGCGGTAGCCGCCAATCGAAGTCGCAAGCGATCCGCGGAGGGTGTGCGCTCAAATGGGTCCGAAGGCTTGGCCTTGCCGCGCTTTTCAAGTGCCGCGAGGGTTTCCGCATAGTGCTTCTGGGCCTCATTGAACACACCGGCTTTCTCATAGGCCGAGGCCACATAGAAAGGCAGGTCCAAACGGTCCGTGGTTTTCAGCCACCCATCTCGATTGGCCGAGTAAGTTCGCAAAGCTTGAATGAAATCGCCTTCGCGAACCTGGCGGCCGATCTTTTCCACGATGTTATGCACAATGCGCGACTTGATCAGATCCAATTTCCGGCTTTGCGAATTCGCTCGGTAAAAGTCGTCGAGATTCTTCACGGCCAAATCGAACTCGCCTCGATGTGTGAGCGCATCCGCGGCTGTGATCGTACGGAATTCCGGCATCAAGGGCAGATCATCATTTCGCTTGGCGATTTCATCGATCTCACGGATCGAGTCTTTCAGTTCCTTGTCCTTCATCTTCGGCATACGGCCGGTCAGCACACGCACACGGGCGATGTCAGCTCCGGGTGTTGATCGAAATCTGAAATAGCTTTCAAAGAACGCGCCGGTGACACGCGGATCGTCAGCGCCCACCAAGCTCTCAATCAGTTCACCAATTCTCGTCATCGCGAAGCCGCCATGCTTGTGCTGCGGAAATTTTTGGAGAAACTTTCTGTAGGAGTCGATGGCCTCGACATGTCGATCCATGCGGAACTGCGCCTCAGCTAAGTTGTAGAAGGCGTTGGGAAATCGTCCGGTCGCCTCGGGATAGCTGTCGATGGCGCGTTGGTAAGCCGTCATCGAGTCCGTGTAGGGAGTGTTGTTCAACTGCGCTTGTCGGAACAACACGTCTCCACGACGAAACGCCGCTTCAGCCCGATCCCTCGGATTCTTCGCATTTTTCTCAACGTCGTCCAATTCCTTGAGCGCATCATCCCATCGGTTCAAGAACAAATAGGCGCGCGCGATGGAGAGTTTCACTTGGCCGGCTTGATTGGAATCAGGCCGCAAACGAACAAAGCGCTGGAAGGTCTTGAGCGCGTTCACCGGATCACCACGTTCCAGATAAGAGTAGCCCATCAAGAGCAGCGTCCGCTCCGTCATCGGTGACTTTGGATACTTCTCCGCCAAAGTTCCGTAAAGGCCCATGGCCGATTCGAAATCGGTGTCATGGCGATTGCCTTCTTTCATGGAAATCTTGTTGTCCGACTTGCTTTGTCTCTCCGAGGCCCACAAATCATAGTGCGTATCCGCCATAAGGTAGCGGACCATCTCGTCATATTCCGACCGAGGATATTTTTTGAGAAACTCTTGTCCCGTCTTTAACAGCAGAGCTTGTCGCTTATTCTGAAACAGCGTGAGCAAGAGTCGCGCTTCAGCATTCTCGGCACCCGCCTGAGGCCGAATCTCATAGATCGGCGGCCGCTTGAGCAAGGCTTGCAGTTTGGGGAACCCGAGCTCCAACATCGGAAATGGGATTCGAATCAAAGCGCGCGATTCGTCCTGAGCCGAGGCTTTGATCTCGCCAGGACGAACAAGAAATCGCTTAAACTCAGGATCACCACCATCGAAGATGCCTCGCTCAAAATCGGATCGCGAGACCACTTTTTCCGCCAGTGAAATTTCTTCGAGAGCTTCTTTGCCGACAGCTTGTCTTGTCTCAACTTGGCCAGACTTCGTGACGATCACGAAATCCGCACTTGCTGGCTCGCGATCCGAATCCTCATCGTCGTCTTCGTCCGCCTCAGCTTTCGCTGCAGCTTGATGCGGCTGATCGGGTTTTTTCTCAGGTAGGCTCACCGGCGCCGTACGCTTCGGATCAGCCGAGGGTGCGGATGCTGGTGACTGCGACGGGCTCTGCGCGGGACTGTTGGCCAATTTCGCGGCCGACTCACTCGGAAAGAAGTCGACGATGAGACGTCGTGGCGAATCCGAAACGTACTCGAAAAACTCCACCTTGGGACCCGCAGCCCAGCGAATCTCAACTCCGCCATCGACGGCGCCACGCTCAATGCCGATCAACTTAACTTGTGGATCTTGGAGATTCTGAAGGCGACGAGCCGCAGCTTCCGAGAGTGAAGGCAAACGCAGAATCACGCTCTGTGAATCACGACTCAACTTGTAACGATCGGCACCCGCACCTTCAAATTCAAAATGTGTCGCATCACCAATGCGAGAGAACTCGACATTGATGTCATTGGCGTAGGCCGAATTCGCAAATGCCAGCGTCAGAGTCACGGCGACACGCGCCACGCCTTGCACCGCGAGCCGTCTCCCCAGCGCGCCCAAAGCGCGCATCGCTCGCTGAATCGAGTCCGTTCGACTCACACCTTGTGTACTTTGCATGTCGCCCCACTCGTCCCTGATCACAATGCCCACAAACTTCGACTTTGGTCTGACGTCTGTTCGACGCCTGTTCGACGTCTGTTCAGCGTCTGTTCGACGTCTGTTCGACGTCTTTTCAACGTCTTTGCCACGACTGAAGTCTTGGTCTTTGAATTTTCTCAAATCGAAGTTCGCGTCCCGCTCATCCTTCAATTCGAAACACCCATTGACCCAACTCAATTGGCATTCAAAGACAGTGCCACAAGTTCTTGGATTCAAATCGCACGGATCACAGCTCAGACACTTCATGCCCGACGAAAATCGAGAGCGGCAACTTCACTCAGGGACAAATTCCTGACAGGCCGAATTGCACTTTGACAGGTCAAGCTCAAGTCCCTGACTCGAACCTTGTTCCCGACATCTGGAGCTTGGACTTAAGTTCACATCCTCAGCTGATCGCTTCGTCGCCACCAAGTCCAATCCAGCTGCGCGATGCACTCGCATCCTTTCACACACCGACTTTAGTGTGATTTTTCAGCAGAAATCGCCCAGATCACTTAGTTGACGAAACAGAAATTCCGAAGAGAAATAGCCAGCTTCCGAAGCAGGACCCGAATCAAAAGTGTCGCAACAAAATTGTGATCAACGACTTGAATGGACAGCATGAGATGAGCAAGCGCCAAATCCTCGAGCAGAATTGTGCCGGCAATGAAGTGCACCCGCAGTACACGGCGATCCGTCGCTCTCGCCTCACGCTCAGTTCAGTCATCCTCTCGCTTGGCCTGATGCTCGGTGGAAGCGCTTGTGTTTCGGTGAAGCTCGGCGATGGCCAAGCCAAGCGCTCCGAAGGTGTCAACTTTGCGGCGCCGAGCGATGCGGCCTATCAAAAACTTGAAACTCCACGCGCCGATGCCGCTTGGAAGAACGCCAAAAACGGTAACACCATCGCCTTTCAATCCGCCTGCGGTGAAGCCTCCGAAGCTCCGCTTGAAGCCGTCGCTCAAGAATTGCTCGGTGCCTTTGATTCAAATGTTCAAGTTGCAGGTGCCGAAGGAGCAAACGTTGAACCGAGAATGCAGCGACGCCCCTTCGATGGCCGAGAGGCCATTGACCTGGAAGCTGACGGCAAAGTTGACGGCGTGGCCACGCGCATGCGCGCCATTCTCTATCGGAAAAATGGCTGCAGCTACGTCTTGACCCAAATCGGTCGAACGCAGTCGCATGCTTCGGATCGAGAGATTTTCGAAAAATTCACTCGTAGCTTCAGAGCGCCCTGATGAGCACCATCGTGTTGGCCATTTCCGATCGAATCTCAAGACGCTTCGGAAATTTATTCCGAATGTTCGGCGGCGCATGGCTTTTGTTCCTGCAGAGCTTGCGCGATCTTTTCACCAAGCCTCGCTATCCGCGCTTGGTGATCGATCAGCTTTACTCGATCGGCGTCGAATCCTCAGCTCTCTTGCTCGTGACGGCCGGATTCAGCGGCATGGTGATGGCGCTTCAGTTTGGACTTGGTCTAGAGAAATTCGGCGGCAAGCTCTATGTGCCTAAGATCGTCTCGCTCTCCATCGTTCGCGAAATCTCGCCGGTATTTTGCTCGCTGATGTTCGCCGCCAGGGTCGGAGCGGGCATCGCATCTGAGATCGCCTCGATGGTCGTCACTCAACAGATCGATGCCATCCGCGTCTTGGGCACCTCGCCCATCAAGCGCATCGTCATTCCCCGCATGCTCGCCTGCTTGATCGCCTTACCGCTGCTTTGCGTGCTCGGAAACTTCGTCGGCATCATCGGAGCCGGCATCGTTGGCGTCACTGAGCTCGGCCTTGATCCGACATTCTTCTATCAAAAAGTGCTCGAGACCGTATCGCTCGTCGATTTTCTCACCGGCTTTCTCAAAACTTTCTTCTTCGCTCTGTTTATCTCGCTGACGGCCTGTCACTTTGGCTTGAGCGTGCAAGGTGGCACGCAAGGCGTAGGCCGCGCGACAACACTCGCCGTGGTGATCTCCTCGATTTCGGTTTTGATCAGCGACTACTTTCTCACCAAACTCTTTTACGTACTTCTGGAGAAGCCATGAACGCCTGGGCTGCGACGACAGACATCGCCGTTCGCTTTCGCGGCTTCAAGAAGGCCTTCGGTCCAAAGGTCGTGCATCGCGACGTCAGTTTCGATGTTCGGCGCGGCGAGTGCCTGGGACTTCTCGGTGGCTCGGGCGCGGGAAAGTCCGTGATCCTGAGAAGTCTCGTCGGCCTTGAAAAGCCTGATGCCGGTGAAGTTTGGGTCGAAAACGAAAACATCTCACGCTACAGCGAACAAAGCCTGATCGAAATTCGCCGCAAGGTCGCCTATGTTTTTCAAAACGGGGCGCTGTTCGACTCCATGTCGGTTTTCGACAATCTTGCCTACGCATTGCGCGAGCACACGCAGCTCACCAGTGAGCAAATTCGCAAACGCGTGCTCGACACACTCAAAGAGTTCGGCTTAGCAGGAAATGAAAAGCTGTTTCCGTCCAATCTCTCCGGCGGCATGCAAAAGCGCGTCGGCCTCGCCCGCAGTATCATTCTTCAGCCCAGCATCGTCTTGTATGACGAGCCCACAGCGGGCCTTGATCCCTACAACACTCGTCGCATTTGCGACATGATGTTGCGACTGAAATCCAAAGGCGCCACGGCGATCTTCGTGACACATGACATGCCCGCCGCCTTTTCCGTGTGCGATCGCATCGCCGTGCTCAAGGACGGAAAGATTCACGCCATCGGCACTCGAGAAGAAATCGAACGACAAGACCCTTGGGTCGCCAAGTTCATTCAAGGGGAGGAACTCTAATGGAATCCCAAGCATCGCGCCAACAGTTGAAAGTCGGCATGTTCGTCGCCCTGGGACTCATCTTCAGCGCCATCACCATCATTCTTCTCGGCGGCGATCGCGTCAGCTTCTCCCGCGATTTTCTGCTCAAGACGAAGTTCAGTGAAGTGCAAGGACTCTTCCCCGGCTCCGTCGTCTCTTTGGCCGGTCTTCGTGTCGGCAACATCAAGTCGATCGAAATGTCCGACGATCACAAGATGAACGTCCTGTTACGCATCAGTCCCGAGTTCGCCCCGCGCATGACCGAAGGTTTACTTGCCGAAATCAAAACCCAAGGTGCACTTGGCGACAAATACATCTACCTCAAGCCCGGAACAGTCGGCGGCCGTGCCTTGCAAAGTGGCGAAGAGATTCCCGTCGATGAGACCGACTTCATGCGCTTGCTCACAGATCGCCAAGACGGCATGGCGAGAGCCGTAGACCTCGTCAAAGAACTTCACATCTTGGTCACATCCCTCAATCACGAAGGCAAAACCGCCAAGACCATGGCGAACATGGCCGAGGCCTCTGAGAAGCTCAAGAGCACACTAGGGAAACTCGACTCGATTCTCGGTAAAGTCGACGGCCAAATTCCGCAGGATCAAAAGCTGCAAAAGGCCTTGGTGTCGCTTGCGAATGTGATGGAGAAGATCGACAAGGGCCAGGGCACTCTCGGACAGCTCATCAACGATCCCGTGGTGCATCAGCAACTTAAAAATATGCTCGGCGGCACCAATCGAAAGAAGTTCGCCAAAGACTTGGCTCGTGAAGCCATTCAAGGTGAGTCGGGCGACTAAGGCTTGCGAGCGCGAAGCCGAGCTGAGTTCTAAAACTCTGTGCCAATGCCCGCCGTGGTTTGAATGAACGAGTTGCCTTGGATCGTGTACATCGAAACCGCGCCGGTCAGAAAAGCCACGCGCTGAAACAAAAACAGATCCACGCCCAATCCATGTCTGGTCGCCACAGCATTGATCGGCGCCGCCAGTTGCACGGCTCCCGTACCGTCGTTGGTCGACTTCACGGATGTCGAGAGAATGTGACTGAAAATGAAAGTGTTCAGAGGATACTGTCGTGACATCATGGCAGCATCACGTCGGGTTGCGCCGATGGTGAAGAACCCCGGCAGATCAAAGCGTAACCCGAATCCCACATACTGGCGCTGATCGTCCGTCGCGCGTCCACCTGTCAGCACCAAGCTCATGAGGTGATAGATGCGAAACTGCACTTCGGCATCGATGGAATTGCTCTGCTTGGTTGGCGTCGCCGTCGAGGCCGACAAATCTGCATAGGTCGAGTAAGAAGATTGAAGCGTCAGCCACTTGGCTTTTGAGGCTTGGGCCCATGCCGTCGAGTGTGAGCCTAGTATCAACAAAGCCAGGACTAAAACACTCGACCATGAAAACAAACGGGCTCCCAAAGGTTTGCCCTGCGACTCCACGTCAAATTGCTTTCGCCATCGCCTGGCCACCCAACCCCGCATCTCCTCACATTAACACAGTCTTCACCTCCGCCCAACTCGACCTCAGCTTTAATATTCTTGGTCCAAGGTCGAGAATTGAGTTGTGATAGAGTTAAAGAAGATGCCAAGCACGAGATCAAAACACGCCAAACAAAATGCTCACGCGAAACTCACTTGCATTGCAGGCGTGAACACTTGCGCGAGTGCCTCCGTCCGCCACTTCACCTGCTGGCTCGCAATCGTCCTCGCCGCGACTCTCCTCACCACCCAAACTCACGCCCAAACTCACGCGCCAATTTACGCGCCAACCTACGCGCCAACTTCAACGTCGCTTGAGGCGAACTCCAGAGAATGGCTTGCGGAAGGCGACAAGAACGCCCACATGATGGTCAGTGGCGCGGGCACGGTGATCTTTCATGTGGGCTTAAGAGCGCTGGGCTACAACAAATGGGAATCGATGTTGGCCGCGGGCTCACTGATGGCCATGGTCGGCGTTCTCAAAGAAATGCGCGACCCAGCCGTCAGTGAAAAGGATCTCGCCGCCAATGGCCTCGGCATCGTCGCCGGCATGGGCGCAGTTTTCATTCTCGACTGGGATTGGTGAGGTCACTCGCAGCTTAAGTGACGAACTTGATTTCGCGACACCAATTCGCGCCGATCGCCGCATTGATCTTCTGGCGCAACTCAGCTTCGATGAAGCGCAACTCTTGAATCCACGTGGGGTGCGCGACGCGAACCAAAAGCACACCTCGATCATAGCGCTGTGGCCTCGACACTTTCGCCAATCGCGCACCGACCACTTGCTCCCACTGCACATCCAATCGCAGACGTAAAAATCCGTCCGCCAAAGGCGTCTTCGACTGACTCATCAGCCCGCGCAAAAGATCTTGCGCGGTCGCAACGGTTTCCTCGCCTCTGGCGCGGCGAAAGTACGTGCGATCGTCGTCGTCATACTCACGACGAACCCAAGATCCATCCGGCCCCATGAGCAAACGGCCCTTGGGCTTCTTGGCCTTCGGTGCTCCGGAGTTATCGTCGGGATTATCGATATTGCCCATAGGGAAAGCGCTACAGGACAAGGCCGCAAAAGTCATTTGTGCCGCCTTGCTTCATCCCGCAAGAGGTTGAATTTTGGTCGACTTCAAGCGGCCAAAGCTCTATCCCCTCGAGTATGCTTTCCGCTGCAGGTTCTCATGTGGACTCGTCCTCAGTTCCCCATCGGCCCATCACCGTCGTCGGCGCAGGTCTTGCCGGCACCGAGTGCGCCCTGCAACTTGCCGAGCGCGGCCACCAGGTCACCTTGATTGAAATGCGAGGTGTCGAGTCCACTCCGGCCCACAAGACCGCCGACTGCGGCGAATTAGTTTGTTCCAATTCATTCGGCTCACTCGCGCATCATGCCGCTCCAGGACTGCTGAAGTGGGAGGCCGAGCGCGCGGGATCACGCGTTTTGAATGCCGCACTGGATGCGCGCGTGCCCGCAGGCCAAGCCCTCGGCATTGATCGCGAGCGTTTCGCGCAAGCCCTCACGGCGGCTGTGTCGGCTCATCCGCGCATTCGACTTGAACGTCGTGTGATCCGCTCGCTCGATGAAATTCCTCGGCCCGCGGTGATCGCCACAGGTCCGTTGACCCACGATGACTTAGCTCGATCTTTCCAAGCGCACTTTGGCGAAGCCGATCACCTCTACTTCTTCGATGCCATCGCGCCCATCGTCGCCGCCGACTCCATCAATGACAAAGTCGCATGGAAGGCCGATCGCTGGGACAAGGGCACAAAGGACTACTGGAACTGTCCGCTCAGCAAAAAAGAATACTACTTTTTCATCGAGGCCGTGCGCGAAGCCAAAAAGATCGAGGCCAAAGACTTCGAAAAGAATACGCCCTACTTTGAAAGCTGTATGCCGATCGAAGCCATCCTCGAACGCGGGCCGCTGACTTTGCGATTTGGTCCGATGAGCGCCAAAGGCCTACGCGATCCTCGCACCGGCAACATGCCCTTCGCTTGCGTGCAGCTTCGCCAAGACAATCGCGAGGGCACAGCCTTCAACATGGTCGGCTTTCAAACCAAGATGGCCTACGCCGATCAAAAGCGCGTCTTCCGCCTGATCCCCGGCCTTGAAGAGGCGGAGTTTCTCAAACTCGGAAGCATTCATCGCAACCTCTATCTGAACACACCGAAACTTCTCTCGCGCGATCTCTCCTCGACACGCGATCCATGGCTTTTCTTTGCCGGCCAGATCACCGGCGTCGAAGGCTACTTTGAAAGCACTTGCATGGGCCTGCTTGTCGCTCACTTTCTCGATGCCAAGCTTCGCGGCACAGAAGCTCTGTTGCCACCGCGCGAGTCCGCCTTCGGCTCACTCCACGCGGCGATCACCGATGAAACCAAGATCAAACATTTTCAGCCCACCAACATCAATTTCGGTCACTTACCCGAACCCCAACCCGAAGAACTTCAAAACCCGCGCGACAAAGCGGCCAAGCGCGAACTGCAAATCCTCAAAGCCAAACGCGCGTTCAGTAGCTGGTGCGCCGATCTCCGCCTGCAAGGCATCGAACACTCGCGGGTCGAGTCCGCCGCCGATGAACTTCTCGCCATGAGTGAAACGGCGACAACATGAACCCTCGCTTTCTCCGCGCCACGCATGTGACCTTCTCGCTGTATCTTGTCGCCACTTGGACATCGATGGCCGGGATGGAGATTTTCGGTTGGCTCAGTTTCTTGCTCGCAAGCCTTGGCGTCGCGCTGACACCTGAACTTCGTAATCGACTGAAGGACATCCTGCAGATCTACCCTTGGAAAATGCTCTCAGCACTTGTGATCCTCACGGGGCTTGGGCTTCTCATCAATGGAACGGATCAAGCCAACGCCATCTACGCCTTTGGTTCACAAAGGTGGGTGATTCTGCTTTTGTCCCACACGCTTTTGTGGACACTGTTTCCGCCGTCTCAAAAGTGGCTTATGTTTTCCGTCGGCACCCAAGGCGTGATTGCCATTTACGCGATCACCCAAGCCTTCACCGGCATTGACCTACTTCGCGGCGACAATCGCGCCGTTCAAGGCGTCGACGGAAATTGGGGAATCGATGTCTGGCGAAGTGCCGGCTTCTTTGGCTCTCCTCATCAATGGGCCTTCGCGGGCGGCATGTTCTTAGCTCTGGCCACGGCGATTTTCCTGCACACGCAAAGAGCGCGCCTGAGTCGCCATCACAGGTTCCTCACCGGCGGAGCTTGGATTTTTCTGCTGTTGAGCCAGGTGACGACCTTTGGTCGCGGAGCTTGGATCGCCACACTTCTCACGCAAACGCTCATGTGGTCGTTGATGTTCCCCAAACGCGCGAAGCTCTTCGTGGCCTCGATTCTGGGTGGAGCTGTGACGCTCATCCTCGCTCTTGAGCCTCTGCGCGAGCGCGCATTCCGCTTGCTCAGCTTTTCACAAGCCAACAACTCCGACCGCTTGATTTTGTGGCGAGCCAACTGGGAGATGTTCAAAGAAAATCCCGTGTGGGGCTTAGGCTACTTACAAAACGAAGTGCAGGCTCGCGAGTGGGTGACACGCATCGGACACCCTGATGCCTTCACCGGCCACGCGCACAATAACTACATTCAGATGTTGAGCGGCATGGGAGCACCCGGATTCGTCTTGTACTTGGCTCTCATCGCTTACTTTTACCTGATGGCGTGGAAACTTTGGCGAGAAATTCCAGCGACTCACGCCGGAGCCCGAGCCCTCGCCCTCGCCTCGCTCGGCGCACAAACACAACTGCACATCGGCGGTTTCATCGAGTGTAACTTCAAAACCGGCGTCACCAATCACAACCTCATGGTGATCTGGTCGCTGACACTCGCACTCGCCATTTGGCAGCGGCGCCAAGCCTGGCCCGATGCACTCAAGTGGCCAAGCCCGGAATCTCGAGCATGAGCCCGCGGCCTCCCTTCACGATTCGACATTTTTTCATAGCCCTCATCGTCGTCGGCGCCTTGATGCGAGCCTGGGGCTTGAACGACGCTTGGAAACGAAACGACCACTACAATTTTGGCGGCGTGTGGACGACCGCCTACGCGGAATGTTGGCGCACAACTCCCTTCGCCGTGGATCGAGGCGTTGTGGCGATCGGCTGCGAAAGTGCCGAGCCCGCGTATTACCGAAGTCATCCGCCGACAATTCCTTGGGCGCTCGCGCATTTTACATCCTGGCTGGCATCACCCTCGGCCTCCTACGGTTATCCGGAGTGGAGCTACCGCCTCTTCACGCTGCTATTTTCTTGGCTGAACATCTTTCTCGTTTACCGTGTGGCTCGCGCCGCGAAACTCGACTCAAGCGTCGCGCTCTCGGCGGCTGCTTTGCAGAGCACGGCACTTGGCAACATGTACTTCGGCACGCACTTGGATTTCATTTCCGAGTTCACTGTGAGCTTTTGTTTGATTGCCGGATGGCTCGCGCTGAAATCCCAGAATTCTTGGCAGTGGATGCTGAGCAGTTTGGCCGGCGTCATCGCGGGCCTCACGGCTTGGCCAGGCACACTCGTATTTGCCCCCTTGACGATTTTGGCTTGGTGGCGAAGTCGGCGCCACACTTGGATTCCACTTCTCGGCGGCACAATGAGCGTGCTGATCGCCGTGCTGTGGATGGGCTGGCTGCAACGACCTCATCACGAACCGCTGCCGACAAGTCTCTATGAATTCATCTCCAGTTCAGCGAATCGCGTGATGCAATTTCTCGAATGGAAACTGCTCCATCCAGGCTATGTGAAAGAAGCCGAAAGCCTGTGGGTTAAACCGATCAAAATCCTGCACAACTTTCTCATGTCGCAGTCGCGACTTCTCGGACCACTGATTGCCGCGCTCGGACTTCTCGAACTGCTGCGCGCCACACGTCGGCGCGAATCGCAAAGCTTGCAAGTTGCACTCGCAGCCGGAGGAACAGGTGCCGTCTATGCGCTGATGGGCCAAGAGTACCACCGGGTGCATGTGTTCTTGTATCTGCTCTTCACCCCGGCACTGATCGTGCTCGCCGCGATTCGATTGCAACGCCTCACTTCCACCCCGATGCCCGCAACTCAACCCACCACGGGTCGATCGCGGCGAATTGAAGCCGCATTTGTCTTCATCCTCGCTGCCGTCTACCCGTTCGGAATTTACAAGTCTTCCCCGCTTTTGGATGCGCTCGCATCGATCGCACTCGTCGGAGCGACGCTTGCTGCGATTCACTTCACCCTGAGAGGCACGAATTCGCCCGCGAAACCTTGGCTGTGGCCCGCACTCATCGGTCTCACCGCGCTCGGCAACACTTTCCAACTCCTCAACTATCGCGCCGAACCCAGCCGCGACCGCGAAGTCTGCGTGCAGGCCCTCGAAGCGTCCGAGGCCACCGGCTTCCCGATCCCCGCCGAGATTTTGCAAGCCAGCGATGCGCGCCGCCTCCTCTACTGCGTTCGCCGTCATCCGCAAGTGGACAGCCCCGCCGGCTCACCCTAGAGTAATTCCGTGGTCAGCATCATCACACCCGTCTACAACAGCGAAAAGTTCATCGGCGAAACCATCGCCAGCGTGCGCGCGCAATCCCACAAAGATTGGGAAATGCTGGTGCTGATTGATCATGGCTCCAAGGATCGCACAGCCGACATTGTGCGCGAAATCCAAGCCCAAGATCCTCGAGTTCAACTTGTGAGTGTACCCAATGGCCGGAGCGTGGTGGACGCGCGCAATCATGGCTTCAAAGTCGCTCGCGGACGTTACATCGCCTTTCTCGATGCCGACGATCTGTGGATGCCGCGCAAACTCGAAGTGCAACTTCAGGCCATGCAGGCGAAGCAAAGTCCGTTGAGCTGTACCGCCTTTCGGCGCATCAGCGAGAGTGGCAACGAAGTGGGCCGCCTCATCGAAGTTCCAACAGAAATCACTTACCAGGATTTGCTGATCGAAAACCGCATGGCTTGTCTGACGGTGATGTGGGATCGCGAAAAACTGGGCGAGCCCAAAATGCGCGACGAAAAGCACGAAGACTTGGCCCTCTGGCTCAGCGCTCTGCGCGCCGGCCGCTCAGCCCTCGGCATCAACGAAGATTTGGGCCGCTATCGCATCGTCGGCGGCTCGCGGTCGTCGAGCAAACTTCGCGCGGCTTCTTGGCGCTGGCATATCTATCGCGAAGAAGGCTTCGGTCCGATTCGCAGTGCCTATTATCTCTCGCGCTACGCGATGAGCAGTCTGAAAAAGTACGCGCGCTTCTAAATTCAAAAGCTCAAGATCTGAAGTAGGCTTCCCAAACATAGCGCGAGGCCTCGGCCTGCCAATTCAACATGCGCGACGAGGGCCGCCAGCCGATGGACCCATGCTCGCGATGCTTCACCATGAGCTCCGGCCAATGTTCGATCATAAGGCCGGCGCGGCGCGCGCGCTCGGCCGTCGTCATTTCTTCGCCATAAAGAAAGGCCCCGTGATCGAACTTCAATCCCGCACGAAACCAAGCCGGAAGGTAAATCATCATCGCACCCTGCACGGCGTACACGACTTCACGTTCGGCTGAAGCTTGCGACCGCACTGATGAGCGAAAATGAAATCTCAGTTTTGCTTTGAGAATCGCCGCCCACTGATAGAGCCAAGCCAAAGGACGAAGCGCGAAGCACCAGCGATAAAATCCCATGCGCCAGCGCGAAGGACGAACCCGCATGAAGGGGTTTTGATCGGAGCCGGAAATCTCACTTCGAATTTGCGGGCCAATGACGGCCAGATCCGCGCGCGCCTCACGTCCAACGTCTTGCACGCGTCGGAAGAAATCCGCGGACGCGATGTCCAAGTCCGTATTCGATAAAATCCACGCTCCCCAGCTCCACTTCTGCTCAAGCGCCCAAGCGTGCGCCGCCCGACATGCACCGAAATATCCCAGATTTCCCTGCGCCAAGGTGATCACCGCAATCGACTGAGCGACAAGATCGCGATACGGAGACTCCGCCAAAGATGACGATGAGTTGTCGACGATCAAAAGGGCCACTTGCATCTCTTGCTGGCGAAGCGCTTGGCCCACGAGCTCATCCACGCGCGCCACCAAGCGCCGCGTGTCCTCTTCAGCCTGGTAGCTGACGGCCACCATCACCACATCAAAGTGCGAGCCCACTTAAGTCTCCCCATCTGCATTAAAGATCGGAACGAAAAATCAGAATCGAGGCGCGCGCTTGTACGCGGCAAAGTCTTCTGCCGCCAAATCACGGGCCGAAAGCTGGGGCCCAGCGGCACCCATCGCTTCGATCGGCCAGCGCACATTCAACTCCGCATCGTCCCAGCGAATCGAACCTTCACCCTTGGGCGCGTAGAGCGCGTCGACTTTGTACCAAAGGTCGGCGCCTTCTGGGCTCAAGGCGACAAAGCCGTGTGCAAAGCCCGCGGGAATCCAAAACCATTGCGGACGATCGCCCGAGAGTTCCACCGAGGCCCAACGACCAAAGGTCGGTGAGTCGCGACGAATGTCGACGGCCACATCCCACACGCGCCCGCGCGTGACGGTGACAAGCTTCGACTGCGGCTCCGCATATTGGAAGTGAAGTCCGCGCAACACGCCCTGCGCGCTTCGCGAGTAGTTGTCTTGAACGAATCGAACTTGAGATAGGCCCATCTCTTCCAAAAAGCTCAGTTTGAAGCGCTCAGAAAAAAATCCGCGTTCGTCGCCAAAAACTTTCGGCGTGTAAAGCTTGAGACCCGCATCTCGTCCATCAATCAACAACGCTTCCCACATGCCTCACCTCACCCGAGAGATTCCCATCGCAACAAACCCATCTCGCGCTTTAAGTCCACTGACCAATGCGGCCGCTCACCGAGCATCTCGCCCACAAGCCGATCTGCCAACCGGCAGTCCAAACGTGAATTCAGCGGCCGCTTGGCAGGAGTTGGATACTCCGAAGTGGCAATGGGCTCGACGCGCTCCACCTTCAGAGGCTGATTCATTTCCTTCGCCACGGCGAAGATCTGCTCAGCAAACCCATGCCAGCTCACAAAGCCTTGTGGCGCCATATTCAAAATCAAGCTCGCGTGATTCTCGCGCATCCACCACGGCGCCACGCGCGCTGTCCACTCCGCGATTCGTCGTGCTGCCGTGGGCGCGCCGATTTGATCGCTCACCACGCGAAGCTCTGTGCGATCGCGTCCCAAGCGCAACATCGTGCGCATGAAATTGGCGCCCTCCGCATCGTAGACCCAGGCCACACGCAGGATCAGCGCGCGCGCGCCCGACTCAAGCAGTGCGCGCTCACCATCGAGCTTCGTCATCGCATAGACGCCCGCAGGCCGAAGCGGCGAAGCCTCGCTCTGCGCTTCGACACCTTCACCCGAGTAAACATAGTCCGTCGAATAATGAATGACGGGGACCGAAAGATCGCGAGCGACCTCACCGACCCAGCCTGGGATGACAGTGTTGAGTCGTCGACTGGCTTCGACCTCAGTTTCTGCACGATCAACGGCCGTGTAAGCGGCCGCATTGATGATCAGACGGAGTTTTTGCGAAGACGCAAGGCCCGCGACTTTGGCGCGCAATTCGTCTTGGGTGCAAGCCGCAAGATCCAGTTGTTGGCGCCCCCAAGCGACAGCTTGGTCGCCATAGGCCTCGATCAATCGCCGGGCGACTTGTCCGCTCCGACCCAAGATGAGGATCACAGACGAACCGCTCCGCTAGCGACCTGCTTCACGAGCTGCTTCAAGTACAAACCATAGGATGAGGGCGGTGCCGCCTCTGCCAAACGCGTCAGTTGCGGAAGATCAATGAAGCCCTTCAAGTAGGCGATCTCTTCCAAGCATGCGATCTTCAAGCCTTGGCGCGACTCAATCGTCTGCACGAACAAAGAAGACTGGATCAGCGACTCATGCGTGCCCGTGTCCAACCACGCAACACCTCGACCAAAGCATTCCACGCGTAAACTGCCTTCAGCCAAGTAAGTGCGGTTCAGATCCGTGATTTCCAATTCACCGCGGGCTGATGGCTTTAAGGCCTTGGCCTTGGCGACCACGCTCGAATCGTAGAAGTACAAACCCGTCACTGCCCAATTGGACTTTGGAACTTTTGGCTTCTCTTCGATCGAGATCGCGCGCGCTTCGCGATCGAATTCGACCACGCCGTAACGTTCGGGATCGTGCACATGGTAGGCGAATACTGTCGCGCCACGACCAGAAGCCGCGTTGACCGCCGATTCCACCATGCGCGGCACATCGTGCCCGTAAAACAAATTGTCGCCGAGAATCAGTGCGGCCGATTCGCCGCCAATGAATTTCTCGCCGATGAGAAAAGCTTCCGCGATGCCATTGGGCTTCGCCTGCTCCGCATACTCGAACTTCATGCCCAGATCCGAACCATCACCCAGCAGATCGCGGATCAATGGCAAATCGCGAGGCGTGGAGATGATCATGATCTCGCGAAGCCCACCGAGCATCAGCACACTCAGAGGATAATAAATCGTCGGCTTGTCATAAACCGGAAGCAGCTGCTTCGAAACGCCCTTGGTCAGCGGATAGAGTCGCGAGCCGCTTCCGCCCGCCAGCACGATGCCCTTCATGTGATCTCCTTAAGCTTTCTTCTTTTGCTGTACGCTTCGAACCCAAGCTTCGTTGTCGAGGTACCACTGCACCGTCGCTCTTAAGCCCGCCTCGAAATTCAAATGCGCTCGCTGATATCCCAACTCTCTGAGAGCCTTGCTGTCGTCGATCGCGTACCGGAAGTCGTGGCCCAAGCGATCTTCGACAAAGCTCATTTGCTCAGCGTAAGAGCCGCCGGCCGCACGCGGACGAAGTTCATCGAGCAACACACAAATCTGTTTCACCACATCGATGTTGCGACGCTCGGAGTTTCCACCAAAGCAGTAGGCCTCGCCCACTTGCCCCTTGGTGAGCGCCAACAGCACACCCGACGCGTGATCCTCGACGTGAATCCAATCGCGAATGTTTTCGCCGCGACCGTAGATCGGGAGCTTTCCGCCAGCAAGCGCGGTCACGATCATGCGCGGGATGAGCTTCTCGGGAAATTGGCGTGGGCCGTAGTTGTTCGAACAGTTGGTGATCAACGTCGGTAAACCGTAGGTGTGATACCAAGCACGCACCAAGTGATCGGCGCCCGCCTTTGAGGCCGAGTAAGGCGAGTTCGGTTCATAGCGATTGTCTTCCGAAAATTTGCCCTCGGCACCTAGAGAACCGAACACTTCGTCCGTCGACACTTGCACGAAACGGAAGTTCTTTTTGCCTTCTTCACTCAAGGAAGAGAGATACGCGCGCGAGGCCTCGAGCATCTCAAAGGTGCCCAAGATGTTGGTCTCTAAGAACACGCGCGGGCCAGTGATGGAGTTGTCGACATGGGATTCGGCGGCAAAGTTCACCACCGCATCGATGCGCTCGTCGCGGAGAATGCGACTCACCAAGGCGCGATCCGCAATCGAGCCTTCGTAAAAGCGAACGCGATTCTCTTTCACCAGCGCTTCGATGTTCGGATAGTGTCCAGCGTAAGTGAGAGCGTCCAACACCACCGGCACATGGCCAGCCTCGAGTGCCGTGCGCACAAATTGACTGCCAATGAAACCGGCGCCACCGGTGACCAAAAGGCGACTCATAATACCCCGCTCGTTGAGACATTTTCTCTAGCCAGAAACTGTGCACATACCGATAGAAGCTTGGGCCTCGTCAGTCAATTCGCGACATCGAAGTTGCCCAATGGAAATGGGGCATGGAAGTTGGGCTCAAGCGGCGCTTTTTCGCTAGGTCGCTGGATTGGTGGGTCGGTGGGTCGCTGGAAGCTAGGGCGAAACCGACTGAGGTGGCGCAAGTTCAACATGCCGCCCCCCCAAACTCAGGCACCAACCCAAAAGGCTCTGCCCCAGCACACGCCCATAGCCGCGCCGTCCCACAAGCCATGAGCGAAGCACCCAAATCGCAAGTTTCATCCAGCCTGGCGCCGCCATAGATCTGGACTTCATCTCACGGCGCAAAGCCTCGCGCTCGGCAAACCCGCGCAGCGCCTTCACTCGCCAAGCGCTGAGCGGCGGCAACTCCCTCTTCACCTGCGCAGCGCCCACCACATTTCGCCCATGCTGACGATACTTCACCAAGGGTTCGGCAACCGCGCGCAATTCACCTTCGCTCAACGCGCAAAGGGCCAACCAATGATCGTGAAAGAACAGCGGTTTCGAGGCCGCGACCCGAGGCCAGGGACGAGCCGCTTCCACCGCATGTCGGTGAAACATCGAAGCACAACCGGTGACGACATTCCTCCAGAGCAAAGACTCTGTGCATGCGGGCTGTAAGTCGCGAGCTTCGCTTTTCCAACACGAAGACGCCAGCTTTCGCGAATCGCGATCCACGAGCATCAGGTCCGAATGCGCGGCCTTCACGACGGGATCGCGAAACTCAGTCAACATTCGTTCGAGCTTGTGCGGCAACCAAATGTCGTCTTGATCACAAAAAGCGAGATGCGACCAGGTGATGTCCGCGACCGCGACTTCGAGAATCGCAAAGAAGTTTCCCGCCGGTCCCAGTCGCCGCGAGTCGCGCCACACACGCGCCAAGTTTTCAGCAGGCACCATGCGCGCCATCAGCTCCATCGCCGCACGACCATGTTCCTCATCGCGAGACTCGTCGCGTGCAAACAGAATCCAATCCCGATGCGATTGATCGACCAGCGATTGCAGCTGCTCCGCGAGCAGATCCATTTCTGGTTCAAAAAGCGCCAAGGCAATCGCCACGCGACTCATGCGACAAGCCTCATGCACACCACGGCGATCAAGATCAAACCCAGCGCGGCGCTCATGCTGAGCGCTTGAGTCGGTCGACGTTCACCTCGCTCGCGCGAATCCAAAATGAACATGGCCACCGAATCTAGCCCCAAGCGCATGGCGTACACGACGGCAGCGCCAAGAGCGCCGAAAGTCGAAGTGGCCCACATCAAAGCCAGAACGAAGATGGGCAGTTCCACCATGTGAACTTTCGCGGTCAGATCCGGGCGACCTCGCGCTTGCAAGAAGGTGTAGGGTACGTTGGCGATGGCGTTCATATAGAATCCCGCCGCAAAGACCGCGAGCACATCACCAGCTAGGGGCGCGACACCGACATCAAAACTTGGACCCAACCACCAACTCAAAATCGTCGAAGAGAACAAGGCCACCAAAAGCGAAGGTGCAAACATTAAAATCGCCAGCCGACTCAGCACGCGATCGCGGTAGTCGCGCAAACCTTCAGCGCTCACGCCGCCGCCCTCTAAGCGCGAAGCCGCCGGAAACAGCGCCCGCGAAACCGCGCCGGGAATATTGAACGCGCGACTCACACCTTCGTGCGGAACCGCGTATTGCGACAGCAAGTGAAGTTCGAGCCGCGATCCGACGACAAGGCGATCCAAGTACACCATCAGCGGCCCGATCACTGCCGTCACCGTCGTCCACCCTCCGAAGTTCACCAGCTCCCGCCACTTCCACGCCGACAAAGGAACTTTGACCTTGGCCACTAATGGCCAATGCTTTCTGAGGCGCGCACGCGCCAGCACCGCATGAATCACCAACAACGTCAGCCGACCAAAAAACAAAATTTGCATCGCCAATACAAGCCGAGGTCGCTCGACTTCAAGTGGCCAGAGCGCCGCCGCAACGGGCGCGAGCACCAACAACAGCCCCATCGCCGCATGCAGCAAATTCGCGGTGACAAAATCTCCTGCAGCCTCCATCACCCCGCGCGCCAAGGTGCAGAGCAGGAACACCGGCAGGCTCGCGGCCAACCACACGAACGCGAGGTCAATTTCTTCGCGAAGCCCAATGGGAATTTGCAAAATCAGATCTAAAAGCCAAGGCGCACTCCACGCCAAAGCCAAAGCACCCAATCCCGCCATCGCCAATGTCATCGCCGCCGCCGGCCAAGTGTACGAGCTCACCGGCACCACGAGCTTCGCGACACCTCGAAGCTGCGACAACCGATGCACCAACGCCCGATTCAAACCGAGATCGAGAAGCGAAAAATAGTTGGCGACAACCCAAAGCCCAAGCAGAGCTGCTGTTCGCTCAGCGCCCCAAGTTCTGAGCAGCACAGGCATCGCCACAAGTCCCGCCAACATCGGCAGGCCCTGTCCCAGTAAATTCAGTCCTGTGTTGCGTATTAGTCCCACCGTGTTCGTCCCCGTCCCATGGCGTTGGTCCCATTCCCCTCAGGTCTTTGAGGCGATCGCTGCGGCGGGCTTCGGACGAATGAGTAACAAGTGCTGATAGATGAAGAACTCCTTCATCGTCCCCAACGTGAGACGCGTCGCCCATCCACCCAAACCGCGCTTCGCTCCGGTATGATCGTAGGCCAGTAATTCAAAACCGCAATCTTCAACAAAGCGAATTGCCGAGGTTTTCGTGAAAAACCTGAGATGAGTCGAATCCAGCACGCCTTCGGTTTGGTACTTAAAGTCGCCCAGCAACAACAAGGGCAATAGCGCCGAATGATGTCTCACATTCGGTAAGGACAACACCGCCACACCGCCCGGCTTCAACTTGCGCTGAAGTTTTGCGAGCACCGACCAAGGATCCACCAGATGCTCGAGAACATCCAGAGCCAGCACCAAATCGAGAGAGTGATCCGCCACGGGAAAATCATCGCGATCCAAATCCACACGCTCAACGAAGTCCAATCGCTTCGCTGCGGTCTCGGCGGCAACCGGATTGCCTTCAAGACCTGCCGCCCACTTCACGCGCCCCAATTCCTTCAGGCGCGCCGATGTTTCTCCAGTTCCGCAGCCAATGTCGAGACTTCGCTCCGCGACCTCGGGTAAAAGCGGCAGGATCTCTTTGCGAAATTCCACATAGTAGCGAGGTGACTTCGGCGTCTTGTGATGCGCGCCTTCAAAGCGACCGAGGCGACCAAAGATGCCGTCGAACGTCCCGAGCCACCAGGCCTTGAGCTTCGCCATGCGATTCTCCTCAACCAAAATGATTTTCATCCAATCGCGAGTCCAAAAACCTAAATCTTGCAGCATCCACCAGCCAAAGTAGCGGCGATACAAATGAATGCGATTGCGCGCGCGATAGTAGCGCCGCACGGGAGCGTAGTTGTGCGAAAAAAACCAAATCCCGAACGGGCCAAAGCGCAATTCATGTCGCTTCAATTGTCCCAACTGATGTCCCATACGCGCATCGCGAACCAGCAACACGCGATAGCCCTTCTTACCCGCTCGCAAACAAAAATCGTGGTCGACATACTCGATGAAAAAATCGTCGTCATACCAACCGACTTCCAAAAGTGCTCGCGTCGGAATCAGATTGCCACTGGTCATCACATAACGTCGGCGCACGACAGGCGCAGGCAGATTTCGCAAATGCGGACTGACGTAACCGGTCTCGCGATCAAAGTGCACCGGCGCCAGAACTCCCACGCTTTCAGGATCCTTGTCGACTGCGAACGCCGCGAACAATTTCTCCACCATGTCAGGTTCGCAAATCGTATCTTGATCCAGCGTGAGCAACCAGGCGTAGCCGCGCTCCATCGCCCAGCGAAAGCCGATGTTCAACGCGCTGGCCACACCGAGATTTTCCGGATTGGAGATCAATTCGATCTCTCCCGTGGCTCGCAACTCTTCCAAGCAAGCATGCGCTTCGGGCCGCGAGCCATTGTCGACGACCACCAATCGATCCACTTGCGGACGCACGGCCGCGATCGAGGCGAGCACCTCGGGACCTGGATGATAAGTCACCATCACGGCGCAGGTGGTGGCGCGACCAACGGGGTAAGACAAGGCAAACCTCGCTTGGCGAATTAGCTCATGAGAGTCGGAAGCCACTCACGGGCCGCCGCTGGAATCGCATCCGACGGAGTCATCAGACCTGACTTGAGTCCACCGTCGCGGCTGTCGGCATCTTCCTTCGGCGAGGCCGCCAAAATTTGTCCGATCAAACGCACAGCTTTTTGATTGTTCTTCTTCATCGTGTCGAGCACGACTTGCAGGGTCACGTGCTCGATCGAGTCGTCCCAGCAATCGTAGTCAGTCACGAAACAGCAGGGCAGATAGCAAATGCCCGCCTCGCGAGCCAAAGCGAACTCGGGAAAATTCGTCATGCCGATGATGTCGGCACCCGCCGCGCGATAACTCATCGACTCAGCTTTCGTCGAAAAGTAAGGACCTTCGATACAGATGTAAGTTTTGTCGAAGTGAATTTTGAAATCGAGTTGCGGCTTCTTCGCCGCCACAAGTTCACGGACAGCTTTCACACCCGAAGCCCAAACCGGCTTCGCCAGTGACACATGCCCCACCAAACCTTCACCCAAGAAACTGTGTCGACGAACGCCCTTCGTGCGATCCATGTACTGAGTCGCGATCACGCAATCGCCCGGCGCTAACTCTTGCTGCAAGGAACCCACGGCCGATACCGAGACGATCTTGGTCACACCATGTTTCTTCAGCGCATAAATATTGGCGCGATAATTCACTTCCGTCGGCAGCATCTCGTGATGTCGACCGTGTCGCGACAAGAACACCACTTCGTGATCGCCAAACTTGATGAGCCGAAGACCGCTCGAGGCCATTCCAAACGGCGTCTGCCGATCCAAATCGCGAATCTCCTGCACGCCCTCAAAACTTTCAAAGCCCGAACCGCCGATGATCGCAAATTTTCCTGTCGCCATGAGGCCTCCCCTCTCGCATTTCAATTAGAACAAACGTTGAAACTCTTCCGGCTTGTACACGCCGCGGTCCAACACCAAGCCCGTCACCAATTCCGCAGGCGTGACATCGAAGCTCGGATTAAAAACCGCCACATCGCGAGGCGCCCAGCGCACTTGACCGAAAGATCCCGCGACACCGCGAACTTCATCGGCATGTCGCTCTTCGATTTCGATGTGTTCGCCACTCGGGCAAGATGCATCGACCGTCGACCAAGGCGCGACGCCATAAAAGCGCACGCCGTGATACTTGGCGAGCACAGCCATATTGTAAGTGCCGATCTTGTTGGCGTAGTCACCTCGACGTGAAACGCGGTCCGCACCCGTGAAGGCGCATTGAATTCGCCCCGCCCGCATGAGCGTCGCCGCCATCGAGTCGGTGATCAGTGTGTGCGGGATGCCGACTTTCGCCAGCTCCCAAGTCGTCAGCCGACCGCCCTGCAAAAGAGGTCGCGTCTCACAGGCATAAACATGAAAGCGGCGACCTTGCTCAAACGCACGCTGCAAAACCGCAAACGCGGTACCGATGCCCACCGTCGCCAGTCCTCCGGTGTTACAAATCGTGAGCACACCATCGCCGTCTTGAATCAAGGGCGCACCGTTGTTGCCCATCGCCAAGCACATCGCGACGTCTTCGTCGAAGATCGCCTTCGCCACGCGAGTCAACGAAGCCTCCGTCAGATCCGCCGCTTCACGCAGCATGCGATCAATGGCCCACATCAGATTCACCGCCGTCGGTCGCGAAGCGCGCAGCTCCGCCGCGACAGCTCGAAGATCACTTTCGCCGCGCGAAGCCGCGTGCGCCAACTCCATCGCCGCTGCAACACCGATCAGCGGCGCCCCGCGAACCGCGAGTGTCTTGATGATTTCCACCATGTGCCGGTGGTCTCGCACTTCCACCCATGCTTCTTGGTCCGGCAAAAGCCGTTGGTCGAGAATTTCGAGCCGCGCGTTGGCCACGCGTAAACCCAAGGACGACAGTTTCAAGTCCGCAAAGCGCATGCGGCTCCTCCTCATCATTCGCGAAAGTCCAAAGCTCTAACATTCTCGCCGCCCTCGAGAAACCCGTGAGTTCCTGCGTGACGCAGTTGACACCTTGCTTCACAATTGAGGCATGTCGCGCATGGCTTTCATCAAAGAGCGGATGCTTTCAGCTTGGGCGAGCTTAAGTCGGTCCCCGTGGGCCACGGCAGCGCTCGCGCCCCTCATCGCGCTCATGTTTGCATGTGTTCGCGCCACGACCGACTTGGTTTGGGACGACACACATCGCTTAAGCCGCAGGCTCTGGGATCTGGCCGAGCCCCGAAGTTTTTTTGCCATCCTCGAGTCCCAATGGGCGAGCGTCAGCGAAGGCGGCTATCGACCCATCTCATCGAGCCTCCAGCAGCTCGGCATCGAATACTTCGCACGCGACGGCTCCATCTGGGCGTGGTCGCTGATCCCCGGCCTCTGCATCGGTCTACTGTTTTGCGCCTATCGAGCGCTGGCGCGTGACTTCGGCCTGTCGAGCCGAGCGACAGCCATCGGCGCAATTTTGTTTTTCACTTCAGCGCCCTTCGTCGCCTCAAGTTGGATCATCGCCTCCGGCATTCAAGCCCTCGTGCCATTAATCCTAGCGACCGAGCTCATCATCCTCCATCGACTCGCATCCCGGCCCCGTTTGCAATTCGCCTTGCTCGCCCTGCTCTTGCTCATTGCCCCTTGGGTGCGCGAGTTCACAGGACTCGGCGCCGCTCTTGTACTTTTTCGCGCTTGGCAAATTCAGCCACGACACGCTCGCCGCTTCACGCCGATCATGGGCCTGGCCATCGCCGCATTTCTCCACAGCCTCTTCCCCGGCCTGCTCGTGAGCGCGGTCGTCTTCGGCGCTCCCACGCAAAGTGTTTTCAAACTCGGCTTTCTCGGCGAGCAGTTGCTGCAGCCGCGCGCCCTGCAGCTCACTGTACCCCTGCACTTTATCAATCTCGTGCCGTGGACCTGCCTCGCCGCCGGCGCGCTCGCCCTACGTCGCATTGTCATCGAACGTCGCACAGTTCCCCTCGCGCCCCACCACATCTTCCTCTTGCTCTGGACACTCCTCGCACTCATCCCCTTCTTGAAAGTCTTCAGCGAAGAGGTGCATCTTCTCTATGCGCTGCTGCCTCTTTCATTCTTGTTGGGCGAGGCTTTCGCGGCCATTCCTCGTCGCTCACTTGCCAGCGCGATGTTGATCTTAGGCCTAGCCCATCAGCTGACCAATCCCCTTCGCAGCTGGTGGATCACCCGAGAAATGAATCTGTTTCGCACCGAACTCGCTTCGGAAATCTCGCAAAAGATCGAGCCCGGCGCGCGCGTGCTCTCCAATGCACTTCACCTCGAAGACTTGCGCCTCGCCGCCCGAGGCCACTTCGTCTCACGCTGGACTGTTCACGCCGGCGTCCCCCACGATTTCCGAGCCCAATCCGAAGCGCCAGTTCCCCCCATTGCGCAAAATTCCGATCCCCGCACCACGCTCTACGCGTTGGCCGTCAACTACGACTTTCTCGATGAAAAGCGCGAGTATCATCGCCACCCGTGGACCGACCAAGCGCCCACACCCGCATGGATCAACCGCGAATTTCGCACACGCACATTCTCCCTTGATGTCCTCAGCTGGTGGCGCCCCCGACACTATGAAAATGTGCTCTTTGCCCCTGACCTCGAAAACGATTTCTACCGAGGCCCCAGCGCCAGCGCGCCCTTCTGGCGCGAAGTCTCAGCGACCTACACACTCTGGCGCGTCCCTTAACTTCGCCTCACACGCCGCTGATTGCAGTTGCGACAGAGCGTGCGGAGATTCGTTGGCGCGTGCGTTCCGCCTAGGGCGTAGGGATGTATGTGATCTAATTCAAGCGCATGCTGTGAGCCGCAGTTGGCGCATTGGTATTGAGCTTCGTGCTGGATTTTGCGACGGAGTTTCTTCGGGATGTAGCGCGAGCGCTTTGGGGCCGGGGGCGCTTGTGTGTTCCGCGCTGGCGCGGGTCGC
>DDUL01000051.1:5149-58337 GCA_002344785.1 Bdellovibrionaceae bacterium UBA2339 | reverse complement strand
GATGTGCGCGATGATGGAGAAGTTTCGGATTCGCTGCGGGTCGTGCATGTCAGTTCTCTTCTTCCTTATTCACGGCTGTAGATTCAATGTTGGAGGTCGATGAGGCCGGACGGGAACTTTGAGATCGGCCTTGCGAAGATTCGGCGGAAGTCTTGGAGTTTGGCAATTGCTCGGAGGGTTCAACATTCCCAAATGCCAACTGTCCTGGCAGCAAGGCGCGATGCTTGTCGAGCACCAAATCAATTCCTTCACGGATGTACTCGGCGATCGGCACGCGGGATCGGCGATTGAGTTCCTTCAAGAGGGCTTGCTGCTCTTCGGTGATGTAGACGGTGGTCGCGAGTTTTCGACTGGATTCACTTCGGCCATCGGCGCGAGGCGATCCGGATCCGCCATAATTCAGATCACCGGGCGATTCGTTTCGATCACCGAGGGGGCGTTCGCTGAGTCGCGTGAGGTTTCGAGAGTTGTTTCGAGTCATGGTCCTCAAGGACTAGAGGAAGACGCGCGCCCTGGCAAACCCTATGTTGCCATAGGTCTATGGTAATTGTTTAAACTGGGGCATTCGGCTCAGTGAAGTGGCCCACAGCTCTCTCCGTGACTCATATTAATCGAAAAATAGATCGAAAAAAAACGCCCCGATGGGGGCGTCTTTAGAACGTAGGATGGATCGTAGGATGAGATCGCAGCATTTGGATCACAGGAGATCATGACCGTCGGCGCCAGGGCGCCCGCTGCAAGTCGGCCCTTAGGCTCGCGACAGTGTCTTCACGACGTCCTTGAGCTGCTCCACTTTGTCTGTGCGCTCCCAAGTGAACTCGGGTTCGTTACGGCCAAAGTGTCCATAGCTTGCGGTCTTTTTGTAGCGCGGTTTAGTGAGATCAAACTGCTGCACGATGGACGCGGGCTTGAGATTCCAGATCTCACGCACGGCCTTCGACAAGGTCTCTCCACCAACTTTGCTGGTGCCATAGTCTTGCACCATCAAGCTGACGGGTTCCGCAACACCGATGGCGTACGCCACTTGCACGAGGCAACGCTCAGCAAGTCCAGCCGCGACGATGTTTTTGGCGACGTGGCGGGCCGCATACGCAGCAGAACGATCCACTTTCGATGGGTCCTTTCCTGAGAAGGCACCGCCGCCATGTGCACCATGGCCACCATAGGTGTCGACAATAATTTTTCGGCCCGTCAATCCGCAGTCACCATGGGGACCACCGATGACGAACTTGCCGGTCGGGTTGATGTGATAGGCCGTCTTCGCGTCCAACCACTCCGCGGGAATCACTTTCTTGATGATCTCCTCACGAACAAAGTCTGTGATCATCGGCAAAGTTGCGGACTCGAGGTGCTGAGTTGAAAGAACAACTGCCGAGACGCGCTTAGGTTTACCATCCACGTACTCGATGGTGACCTGGCTTTTCGAGTCGGGGCACAGCCAAGGAACTTTCTTTCCGTGGCGAGCCTTTGAAAGCTCAAGCAGGAGCTTATGCGAAAGGCTGATCGAGAGCGGCATGAACTCTGTCGTCTCATTGCTGGCATAGCCAAACATCAGACCTTGATCGCCAGCGCCTTGCTCGCCAGACATCGAGGTTTGTTCGTTCACGCCTTGGAAAATGTCGTCGCTCTGACCATGCAAAGTGACGAGGACGCCGCAGGTCTTTCCGTCAAAGCCTTTGGCCGCGTCGTCATAGCCAATTTTCAAGATCGTATCGCGCGCGATTTGTTGAACATCGACTTTGCGAGGGTCAGCTTGCGTGCGGATTTCACCTGCCACCACAGCCAGGCCAGTAGTGACCAAAGTTTCGCAGGCCACTTTCGATTTAGGATCAAGCTCGAGATAGGCATCCAAAACCGCATCGCTGATTTGATCGGCGACTTTGTCGGGATGGCCTTCCGAAACGGACTCACTGGTGAACAAATAATTTTTCATGGGAATCAGTGATAGTGCCCGTCCACAGACTCGTCAACGAGTGGCCCCAACGACAAAGGCGCCTTGCGGCGCCCTGTCAATAGGACCAACTCGAATTGGATGCAAACTCGGTGATTAAGCCGCTTCCTTACGGAACGGCTTCGTGAAGTCGCTCTCCATTTCCGGCGTCAAACGCTGGAGTTTGCCATAGGAGCTCTTCTCTGGATTCTTGTGATGACGAATGCGACGCTTTTCTTTGGACAGCTGTCGCTGCAGCTTGTTCACGCACATCTCGCAACTTCGATAGTAGTCATTGGTGGTCGCGACCGCCTTATACTTGCGTCGCCCTTCGAGAATCGTGACTTCGACTTGGCACTCGTGCCGCTGACCGGAAACCACGACATGCACTTCCATAGGTTTAACTTCAAATCTGTCGAGTTTCTCAAGTCGATCTGTCATGTAGGCCATCAAGAGGTCGGACGAGTCCACGTTTCTGAAGGTGAAATCGACGGTCATCGAACTTCCTTTCTCTGTTAGAGGCGATCCGCGGATCGCGCATAGGCCTGAAGTGGCCTCACAGAGAACCTATCGGTCGATTCGCCGCAAAACTGGACCGAAGTCGGAGGCTGAATCGCGAAGAAGTGGTCAAGCCGAGACGGGAATCTCAATTCGAGACAATCGCATGAAGGACATTTATAGAGGGCCAAAGTGAACTTGAGACGAAACGACCGCTTAGCGAGCCGTCGTCTCAGCATGAGTCTCGCGCACCAACATCACCTTGATTTGGCCAGGGTAGGTGCATTCCTCTTCGATCTTATCCGCGATCTTTCGGCAGAGCTCGAGGGCCTTCTTATCGCTCACGCGACGCGAGTCCACATGCACTCGAACTTCTCGGCCGGCATTGAAGATCAGCGTCTTGGTGACCCCGGGGAAATCTTCCGCGATGTGGGAAAGGACTTCGATCTTCTGATTGTAGGCGCTGACTGTAGCTCGCCGCGCACCCGGCCGAGCACCTGAGATCGCATCGGCCGCGATCACGAGATAAGCAAGGTCCGTCGCGGGCTGCTCCTCATAGTGATGCGCTCGCACCGCGTGGACAATTTCGGGCTTCTCGCCATTTTCGGCGATGAATTCCGCCCCGATCACGGCGTGACCGCCTTCTTTAGCGTGATCCATGGCCTTACCGACGTCGTGTAAGAGCCCGGCGCGCTTGGCATCGTGGCGCGAGTTGCCTCCCAGCTCAGAGGCCAGCAATCCGCACAGCCAACCCACCTCAGCGACATGAAAGTGCTGGTTTTGTGAGAAAGAGTACCGATAGCGCAGTTCTCCGAGGCGGCGCTTAATTGCGGGATTCAAGTCTCGACATCCCAGCTCCGCCGCAATTTTATTGCCGTCATTCTCAACTCGGCGATGGACCTCGCCCGAGGTCTTTTCATGGAGTCGCCGAACCGTCTCCACGTTCGGCGATTTCTCATGCAAAAGCTTTTCGAGAGTGCGGGTGGTGATTTCGCGTCCGACTGGATCAAAGCTTGCGAGCTGAAAGGTTTGCTTTTCCGTTACGCTCAGACTCACGCCAGTCAGGCGCTCCAACTCACGAATATTCTCATCATTCGGGCCCAACATCCGCGCCCGCACGTCGGGATTGGGGATCTCGACAATTCCAATGCCACGTTCTGTGGGAGCTGGCCGCGGGAATCTCGAAAGCGCGGAGGTCAGCAAATGTTTGGCACGAATCTCGGCATCGGCCTTGATCTCTTCCTCGTACAAAGCGGCTTTCTTTTTCGCGTCCAAATCCGCGTCGCGAATTTCCTTCTGCACCATTTCAGCCAGAAGCCCTTCGGCTTTGACCTCGGACTTCTCTTCCAGCTGTTGCAACAAACTTTGGCGAAGCTGCTTGATTCGAGCTCGACGATGTCGAAGGCGATCCTCGCGAGCGCGGACCTGAGACTCGGAAGTGCGCAGGCTCTCCACTCGATCGTCAATCTCACGCTTGTCTTGATTGAACTCGCGATCGATTTGACTTCGAGTTTTGCGAACTCGGTCATCCAGTTCGCGAACCCTGGCTTCAATCTCCAGGATCTGCGGCTCGGCCTTCGCATAAACTTCAGCTTGCGCCTCTTCGGCCGCCAACTTCAGTTCTTCATCAAGCGCTTGCGCTTCTTCCTTCGCTTCATCAATCAACAGACGTGCTGTTGATTCGGCTTCCGCGAGTTGGCTGGCGCGCGAAAGTCGGCTGATGAGGATGACAATGAAAAGGCCCGCGAGTGAGCCACCGAGAAATGCAAAAATCACCCGTTTAGGAATACTGCTTTCGACGACTGGACGGGAGGATTTTTAGGGCCTCGCGATACTTGGCTACAGTGCGTCGCGCGATGTTAATTCCGTCGCGCTTGAGCAGATCCACGATTTGCTGATCGCTGAGAGGCTCCTTGGTGTCTTCCATACCAATGAGACTCTTGATCTTCACCTTCACCGACTCGCTGGCCAAAGCATCACCATCATCCGTGCCGATGCCGGAGTTGAAGAAGTGCTTGAGCTCAAAGATCCCTTGCGGCGTGTGCATGTACTTCGCCGTGGTGACCCGACTCACCGTGGATTCGTGCATGCCGATATCATCGGCAATATTTCGCAGAATCATCGGCTTGAGAAATTGAGGACCTCGATCAAAGAACTCGCGCTGCCTTTTGACGATGGCTTCGGCGACTTTGAAGATTGTGCGCTGACGCTGGTGAATGGACTTGATCAACCAAACCGCGCTTTGCAGTTTCTGCTTCACATAGTCTTGTGTATCGATGGGTGCAGGCGCGCCCTCGGGAGCATTCGCCGCCGCGACGGCCGCGGCCTCCGCTCGCTGAGCGCGCGTGCCACCGATGGCCTTTTGCTGTGCCAACAGATTGCGGTAAAAGCCCGAGATCCTCAGGCGCGGCAAACCATCTTCATTCAGAGAGACCATGTATTCGTCGCCCACTTTGTAGACGAACACATCCGGAGTGACGTACTGCGTGTCCGGCAACACAAAGGCGCGACCAGGCTTGGGATCCATGCCTTCGATAATCTTCGCCATGTCCGAGACGTCGGCGGGCGTGAGATTCATCGCCTTCGCGATCCCGGAGATATTGCGCTTCTCAAGATCCTTCAGGTGATTCTTCAACAGGTGCACCAAGTCTTTGGTGTCCTCTTGCATCTGCTTGGCTTGAATCAAAAGACATTCTTGGAGATCGCGAGCTCCAACACCGGGCGGGTCAAACTCTTGGACGTAAGGCAGCACAGATTCGAGATCTTCTTTCGAAAGCTTCTCCTCTTCAGCAATCTGCTCCAGGGAGACTTCAAGATAACCATCATCGTTAATGAAACCGCAGATGACTCCGGCGAGCATCTTCTCTTCCTCGGAAAATCCCGAGTTGCGCACTTGCCAGATCAAGTGATCGTAGAGTGTCGGCGTCGTGCTGATCATGTTCTCATAGTTCATGATCTCTTCGTTGCCGCCCGACATATTGGGCATCGGCTTGTAAGTCGCGTCGAAGTAATCTTCCCAGTTGATCTCGTCCTGCTTTTTAGGATCTTGAATCTCATTGAGCTGCTCGCCGCTCTCGTTCGAGTCGGCCTGCAACCCAGGATTGGTGACGTCACTTGGATCTTCGTTGAACTCCTCGAGCACGGGGTTCTCTTCAAGCTCTTTGCGAACTTCTGTTTCAAGCTCCATGCGTGAGAGTTGGAGCAGCTTGATCGCCTGCTGAAGCTGCGGCGTCATGGTGATTCCCAGGCCCATGCCCAGTTTCATGCCCATCTTTTGACTCATCGCCATGGCGTTCGCTCCCTCATCCCGTTACCGATTCCCAACATTGAACCCCGCTCGCTGACTTTAGCCGTCGGACATCAAAGTCTAAAGTTCTCACCCAGATAGAACTTCCGGGCGAGTTCTGATGTCGCGACTTCCTGCGCGGGTCCTTCCACCTGAACGCGACCATCTTTCATGATGTACGCGTAATCGCAAATTCCCAGAGTCTCGCGGACGTTGTGGTCCGTGATTAAGACGCCAATTCCTTTGCTCTTTAATTGTCGGATAATTTCCTGAATGTCGGCGACTGCAATCGGATCAATCCCGGCGAAAGGCTCGTCTAGGAGAATGAACTTGGGATTGCCAGCCAAGGCTCGCGCGATCTCCACCCGCCGTCTTTCCCCGCCGGAGAGCGCATAGCCAAAACTGTCGCGAATGTGATCGACACGAAACTCTTTGAGTAGCTCTTCGATCCGCTCGTCCTTTGTCGAGCCACTCACGCCTTGCGCTTCAAGGGCGACGGCCAAATTCTCGCGAACCGTGAGGCGACGAAAGATCGAAGCCTCTTGAGGAAGATAACTGAGGCCGATGCGCGCGCGCTGAAACATCGGCAAGTGCCCTATGCCGTTCTCACCCAGTGCGATTTCACCTTCGTCGGGAACGACTAGGCCCACCACCATGTAGAAACTTGTGGTTTTACCGGCGCCGTTGGGGCCCAAGAGCCCCACAACTCGACCCGGTTCCACATCAAAGGACACGCCGTCGACGACTTTTCGACCTTTGAAGCTTTTGGCGATTCCTCGAACGGCCAACTTACTCATCTTGCGTGCCTCCACATCCCTCGGAAATTTTGCTGACATGCCATCTGCGGGCCCAATCTCGCCGCCGCACGATTACGGCCGCTCCGGCGGCCGCCCTTGAGCGCGCTCCGCGCTCTGCGGATCCAGCTGTGCCCGAGCATTGATGACTTGCACTTTTTTGCCGCCCTCTAGGAACACAATCTCGTCACCGATCAATTCATCCGAAGACTGCACCACACGCGGCGAGCCCTTGAACACATACCGATCGTCCTTGAAGTGCACAGCGAGCGAGCCACTGGTTGCGAACTTATCCGAATCGGTGACGCGAATGCCGCCGGCGATCAGCACAGATTCCAGGATGGCTTGCGTGGCATCGTAGAGAAATCGCGCTTCGGGACCCGTGATCCGCATGTTGTCGAGATCAATGCTGACGTTTCCGAAGAACTCGGCCGAATTGCTTTGGCCTGAAAGAATGGCGCGCTGACTTTGAATCTGCGCCAGTCGCGTCAGCCCTTGGCCAGCAGCGACGCGTTTCTTCGCTCGCACTTTCTTGTTAATCAAAATGCGGTTGGATGTGAACTCGGCCAACAAGTCCTCACCATTGAGTTCAAGACGGCTGCCTTCTCCGTCCTGAGGACCAAGTACTTCAACCGCGTCCTTGGACATCAGGCGTTTGGTTTGCGAATCGTAGAACAACGACTCCGTTTTGAACACATAGCCATTTGACGACTTAGTTTCGACCTTGCCGCGAATCCAAATGTCGTTTCGATCGGGATGCACGCCGCCGGCCCGACCCGTGACAACATAGGTGGCACCATTGCTCGCAAAGAATCTGACGCGCACAACTTCGATCGTCCACTCGGGTGTATCCTTGGGCTTGACGGCCTTCTCCGCCCAAAGTTCCCACTCCTTGCCTGTGGGCTTGGCTTCGATCAGATGCAGATCACGCATGACCTGTCCGCCGGAGGAATCGCGCGGAAGCTTTTTTGAATCGACTCGCTTTCGCGAGCCTGACGGCGCCAGAGCGGCCCGAGTGACCTGACCTTCGTCGGGTAAGCCCAAGTCTCGCGGTGAGAGGATCAGCAACTGCACGACAACGACGACAAATAAGAGCGCACCGATCATGGCATTGCGGCGGCTCAGCCATTGTGCCGGGGTTCGGTGACGCGCGCGTTGAGAGGGCGGATTTGTCGAGTTCACATTCAAAGGTTAACACGCGCACCTCACGCATGGAACCTCGGCCCTCTCTGATGCCTCCGAGGCGACGCAATGCAAGGCCCGACAAGCGTCGAGTTCGCTTAGGTGATGCGCCGAATCTGCCGATACAGAAGACATGCAAGATCACAATGGCAAACGAAGTGAGAGCTCCGGAACGGCTAAGCCTTGGTTCGTGCATCGGCAAGGCACAGTCATGGGTCCCTACTCGACTGAAGAAGTTGAGAATCGGATGCATGCGGGACAATTCAATGCGGATTGCTGGGTGTGGGCTCGCGGCGCGAAAGAATGGTCGCCGATGGCGGAGTGGCAAGTCTTGGTCGAGCGTCAGGCGCAAGTGGATCAGTGGACGCAAGAGGCGCATCAGCCGAATTGGTATGTTGATTTTGGAAGAGGCGAAAAGCCGACGGGGCCGATCAGTCGAAATGAATTGGTCGCACAGCTGGTGAAGCTGAAGTTCGGTTCGCAACTCGAAGGCATTAAGCTTTGGGGAAGCGGCCTGAAAACTTGGACGCCCTTATTTGAGGTCACCGATATTCTCGATCTCGTCGGGATTTCGCGCCGTGAAGTTCCCCGCGCACCCTTGATGGGAGAAGTTGCGGTCACGCGCTCAGGGACCAAGAGCGACGCCAATGTCGTGAAAGCCATGAGCGTTTCACTCAATGGTATCGGCCTAAAGAATTGTGGCTTCCTGCGCACGGGTGATCATGTGCAGATCTCAGTGAAGAGCCATGAGCTCGCGCAAATTCTGCACGCCCAAGCGGTCGTGCTCTACGTCGGCAAGACCGGCGATTGCGGGCTGCGATTCACGGAAATCAGCGCCGAAGATCGCGCGATGATCGGTGATCACGTGCGACACTTCATTGAGTCCGATCTCGCCGCCGCTTGATCGCGCACGGCCACTCTCAGACCCTTGGATACTTTTGATTGCGCCCCGGGATGACGTCGGCGTTTGCGCTAGAGACTGTTGCTGTCTTTGCCTTCAACGCGCAACACGGCAAAGTTAATTTCACTTGCTCCGGCTTCGGTCAGCGTCCACATGACCTTTTTGACGGCGCCCGCACTGACGGCCTTGTCAGCTTGGAGTGTCACGCGTCGAAAGTCTTCGGGTTTGGGGGCAGCGCCTCGGGATTCCGCAACAACATTCTTGACCGCTCCCAAGCCTGACTTGGCCTTCTGCTCGACATCGCGAAAGGCGTCTTCGATTCGATCCTTCAAATTTTGAATGATTGAAGAGTCCTCGAGTGCATTGACTTCATCCAAGGTCGCGACCTGCAGCTTGTCGATCATGACCTTGCCGTTGGACACCACCACGACGATTGCGGGCTTTAATTCACGAACCGACTGAGCGTTTGGCAAGATCACTTCGTCGGAAAGCTCGATCACTTCGCCGGTCGTCTGGTAATTCTGGAGAAGAAACACGGCCAAGACCGTGAACATGTCGACCATCGCCGTGAGCGACAGAATCGCGACGACGCTGCGGCGAGATTTATTCGTGCGGTGATGACGGTCGCGCAAACCGGGAACTCGAATTGCCATAACTTTAGATCCTCCTCAGACCGCCGCCGCATGCATGTTCAAACCGCAATCCGTACCGAACTCAAACTCGAGACGCTTCTGTCTTCAGGCTCAATCTTCCGCTTCAGTCGTCGCCACCGAAACCGCAACAAACCCCGCTTGTAGGAGCGTGTCCATGCCCATGATCAGCTTGTCATAGGGAACTTCGTTGTCGACGGTGATCGTCGCATCTGTTTTGTCTTTGTAGTTGTTGCGAACCAAAGCCAATCGCTTATTGAGTTCGGTGACATCCCACTCGTTTCGAACTTTAGGGAAATTGAACTTCTCGGTTCCGACGATGAGCCGAAAGCCCGCGTTCTTCACGTCAAGTCGAAGAGCGATGTCGGCCGTACTCGGGGGAGGAGGCACAACCTGATCCGTCGTCTTCTTGCCGTAAATTGAACTTCCCAATTGAATCATGGACACCTGGGTCCAAACCGCGGTGATCAACAAGAACGTGATCAGCACGCTCATCAAATCGATGAACGGAATCAAGTTCACGTCGACATTCGTACTGCGCCCGCGGCCGCTCTCTTCGACCTGTGCCATGATCTCGACCTCTTAGTCTTTCATTTTGTCGCGATTGGCGACCACGAGGTTCATCATCGACATGCTCGATTCCTGCATATCGTTGATGAGTCGACCGATTCGAACTTGGAAGTAGCCGTAGAACAGAATCGCCACGAGGGCGACCATCAGTCCCATCGCCGTACAGTGGAGGGCTTCCGAAATACCTTTGGAGAGCAGCATGGCTTTCTCAGCGGCGCCGGCCTTCGACACACCTTCAAACGAAGTGATCATACCGAAGATCGTACCCACGAGACCCGCCAGTGTGGCGAGGTTACCAAACACTGCCAAGAAGGACGTCCATCCTTCAAGTCGAGGTGTTTCTCGCAAAACGGCCGCGTCCATTGCGACTTGAACTTCTTCATCCGCACGGCCATTCATGACCTGCACCAATCCGGCTTTGAGCGTGTTGGTGAGCGGCGCGGGCTTTGAATCACAATAAGTCACCGCTTGGCGAAGATCGCCTCGCAGAATCATGCCGAATACATGTTCGTTGAAGTCGGCTTTATCGACGCTCAAGGCTCGAAGCTGCAAGAAGCGCTCGAGAATCAATACGAGTGTCAGAATGCCGATGAAGGCAATGACCCACATTGCGGGTCCACCCACCTTGAAGGCATTGACGAAAAAATTGTGCGACTCGGTCGCCATGGCGGCGTCAAGTCCTGCTGCTGTTGTCGGTTCCACTGTTGCTCCCCCTGTCAGTTGACGATCTCGTCACTTCTCTCAATTTGAAAACACGAACGGATAGGCCACCGTGACCACTTCGTTCGCCGGCGGCTCCGGGAACCGCCAAGTCTTAAGCCGCGCCATCAAACAGTTCGCAACTTCGCGACTGCCCAATTCGTTGCTTCGAACTCCGGTTCGCAAGACGACGCCTTGCTCGCCGATGTCCCATTCGATCACAAGTTTACCGACCAGATCCGGCGTGCGGTTGAGCTCGCGCTCATAGCACTTCTGGATCGCTGTGAGGTTGGCGCGAATCACACGGCGAATCGCTTCCTTATCGATTGTGCCGCCCACTTCCGCGCCCTCTTGGCCGATTTGCACTTTCACTCCGAGCTTACCGATGCCGCCCTGACCCAAGCCTGAAGCGCCAGTTCCCGAGCCCAAAGAGCCGCGACCGCCGCGAACGCCTCGATCCAGCGCCGTTCCTGTTCCGCCTTGGCCAGTGTCGCGAATCGAAGATCCAAGTCCAGTGCCTTGACGATCTTCGTTCATGCCCGAAGCGCCCGTGTTCGCACCCGCGATGCCGGCGAGGGCTCCCGCTCCAGTTGTCGAACCCGCAATGCGATCATTCGCTCCGGCTCCGAATGTGGAGAAGATTCCCGACTTCGATGCGTCTTTAGACTTCGACTGCATTTGCGCGGCGGGCTTGTCTGTCGTCTTGATCGCTCCACCTTGCTTCACCGAAGTTTGCACGCGTGGCGCATTCTGATTTCGGTTCGGCGCGGGATTCGCGGCTTGGCCCGCAGGACGATTGTTCTGCGCGACCGTCGTGGCTTGCTGCTGACGAGGCACCACAGTTTGCTTCACCGGCGCTGGCGTCGCGCGCACCACCGGCTGAGGCGGCGGTGTGGGCTGCGGTTGCGGCGGAATTTCCACAACGGTCCGCACCGGTGTCGGTTCCGGCGGCGGTGGTGGCGGAGGCGGTGGTGTTGGCTTGACGATCACAACTGCCGTACGCAGCGGTTCATCAAGTCCAGCTTCGGGTGGCAAGGGCTGCGCGGGGATATAGAAATTTGCATAGAGACCCAAGACCGCCATCATCGCCAGCGACAAGATGACGCCGGTGATTTCAGAGTTCGTCAGATCAAAGAATGGCGCCGCCAAGGGTTTGGGAGACTCGGCCACATAGCGAACGATGATAGAAATGCCTTCACCCACATCAATTTTCGCAAGCTCACCTTGCTCCAGCGACAAACGCGTGAAGTTTCCGTCGCGCGTGAGGCGATTGATGCGTTGAAGCTCCGCCCACACCTGGACGGATTGACCTCGCATCACTTCCACTTCCATGTCCGGCAACATCGTCACGATCGCTGGAGAGCCGACTTTGACGACCGGAAGCTTGCGAATCTTCGCTCCCATGATCGGCACCGGCAGATCGCAACTGGGATGGCTACCGACGGTGACAACGTGCTGACCAGAAAAACTGCGTGTGGCGATGATTCGCTCTTTCCACGCGACGATCACCTCGATCACTGTGCCCTTAGTCGGCTTCACAATTTGGCGAATGTCGGTGTGGCGACTGGGTGCCGCGAAAGTGCGGTGCGCCTTCTTGCGCTTTTCAGCGCGAGGCAATCGACTTCGCGATGTCGGCACGGCGTGACCGTCTGTGCCGAGAGTTCCTTCCAAGACATTGACCACGGGTGTACCGGGAGCCGGCTTCGCTGTTGGCTCGGCAGGACGTTGCGGCGGCCGAGGTGCGGCACTTGCGGTCGGAGCGGAAGGCGTACTTGTTGGCGGTGTTGGCGCCGAACTTTTCGCCGGTGCTTCGCTCGCCGCTTGAGGCGGCGGCGCAGTTTTCGGCGGCGGAGCCGATGGCGGCTGTGGCGGAGGCATAACCGGCAAAGACGCGGTCACCGGCGGAGGTGCCGATTTCGGACGAGGCACACCGATGAAAAATTCAATGCGATAATCAGCGACCTCGATCACATCGCCGCTTTGCAGTTCGACATCCAAGACAACTTCGCTATTTCGCTTCGTACCTGTCTCCGAGCCGAGATCCGCGAGATACCAACGCCCGTCTCGCTCTTCGATGGCCGCATGAATGAACGCGACGCCATCGCCTTCCAACGGCAACTGCAAATCAGGCTGGCGACCCAACACAATTTGCGAATCGAGGAATTGCTTAACTCCGACCAAAGCACCAGCTTTGTGGACGCGAAGTACAATAGGCTGTCGAGAGGATGTCGCTGAACTCAATTTCCACTCCCCCGGCCCGATTGGCGGCCCACGTCTTCAGCGGTCTTTCGCATCTCCGGAAGAAAATTTTCCCGCAGCTTGAATAAGCGACGCGAGTTATTCATACGGTTTTGCAACACCACGAAGAGATCAGGCTTAGATCGCTGACCTTCGATCAATTCGTTCTCAAAACTAATCTGCGTGCGTTTTGATTTTTTGGAGTTGTCTTGTGTTTGCGCGTCCGCCGACGCCGAAGCGCCCACCGCAACCGCGATGCTCGCCCAGATTGTCATCAGTCCTAAAACACGCAGGAGCATGAGCAGCTGTTTGCGCTTCAGCCGATTCACTTGCATCCCATTCGTGCTGTTGCCATTCTGCGGATCGCTTCGATGCCCAAACATGCTGCCTTCATAACTCGCGAAACTTCGCGGCTTAACTTCCACGTTCCGCCCGACGTTCAAGTTCGTCGGCTCGGTTCAAGATGTCCTTCTTTTGAGTCTCAAGGAACTTCACACGTATCACAAGCTGTAGCCCTTCTTTGGGCTTGTTGAGGTTCTCGATCAAGAGACCCGCATAGGCGAGGAGAAGTCCAGGATCCTTCGGGAAACGTTTCTCCGCTGAACTGAACACAGAGTCGGCTTTTGAAAACTGACCTTCAGCTTTCAAAGCTAGACCATAGTTGGTCGCCGTTGAGGCATCTTGTACGCGGCCTGACCAAGCCTTTTCCAAATGCGGCAACGCCTTTTTCCAATCACCACCGCGAGCGTAATACCAACCCATGTTGGCATTGACCTCGGGATGACGAGCGTCGGCCTTCAAGGCGCGACGCCAAGCGAGGATCGCACCAATCTCATCGCCCATCGATTTGCGGATCAGACCAAGATTGTTCAGTAGCGGAGCACTGTTTTCGTTTCGCTCAAGCGCGCGCGCCAAAATCAGCCCTGCCAATCCATGACGGCCTTGTCGCCAATGCCACATCGCGAGGGCGTTGAGTGTTTTTTCATCGAGCGGACTTTGCGTGAGGATCTTCGCGGCCTCTTCAGGCACCGGGCCACCCGAGCCCATGCGCAACGCTTGCCCCAGCGCTGCGTATTGCGAGGATTCGACAGGACGCGAGACGATTTCCTCTTTCGGAGCGGCTGGCGCAGAACTTTCTTCGGCGGGCTTTGGGGCGGCCGAGTCGGAACTCGAAGAGTCGGGGGAACTTGCGCACGCACTCATCAAAGTTAGGCCCAAGGCGCAAAGTGCCCCTCGACGCAAACTTCGCAAATCAAGTCTTGTGCAGGTCTTGGCGTTCATAACAAATCCATCCAATCGGCAACGTTGGAGTCCACGACCACGTCATGCAGAAATTGAAACTTAGGATCGGCGGCCGCAACGGCCTTACGTGCAATCGACGACCACTCCGTATAAATCTCAAACTCAAGCGAGCGCTCCACGGCGGCTCGATACGAAGTCATCGCCTCGCCCTTGTAACGATCGGCTTCGACCTTGATCAACTGGCGGTATTTTTCGCCGTCTTCTGCGGAAAGCCCTGTGGGAGTTGGGATTCGCTCGAATTTTTGCGCGATCAACTCATAGAGCTGCCCCGTGCTGGCCAGAGCTGCAATCGTCGATGGTGCGTGATCCAAGCGAATGATCTCTTTCATGGCGTCGATGTACTTCTTTTCCAAGGTCTTAACTTGCTTCGCCGCCGCTCCTTGCGATGCATCCGTGGTCCCGAAGCGAACTGCATTCAGCTCGGCCTTGATCGCCTGAGCCAAGTGAAATTGGCTTTCTCCTGAGAAGCGAACGGTTTCTTCGCGGGTCTTCAGTGGCGCGCGCTTAAACGCCTCCGCCACTTCCAAGAATCCTCTTCGAGCCGCGGGCCGTCCCGCGAGACGATCCGCCTCAGCAATTTGGAATGTTGACTCAATTCTTCGCGACTGCGAATTGCCACCTTGCTGCAGATAGGCGGTGTAGAAGTTGATAGCCTGCTTGCGATTGCCAAGCCGACTGAACATCTCGGCGATGGCAAAGAGCACCTCGTTGCGATCGGCGCGGCGTGAGTACTTACGATAAGCCTCGTAGTTCTTCATCGCCTCGCCCGAAATTCCGAGCGCATCATAAATCAAGGCCGCGTTATAGAATCCGTTCACCGCCGTCTGATTATTCAAATTCGCCTGCGCATAGGCCGCGTATTGCTTGGCCGCAAGTTCCATTTGCCCGCTGCGTTCATAGAGTTTCGCAAGCGAGTTTCTGGCGCGAGTCTGCTCTTCCTTCATTTGTGCGTCGGCCGCTGGCATGCTGAGAACAGCCAAGAAGTTTCGGATCGCACCCGTGGTGTCGCCGGATTTCTCTAAATTTGAGCCCGCCCGCATGCGAGCCGCCATTCTCAACTTCGCATCCTTCGTGGATGCCGCAAATTCTTCGAACGCCTTGGCGGCCTCGGTCGCCTTGTTGGCCTTCTCCAGATCCTGCGCTGCCACATATTGGGTCTTTTCCAAGCCATCGCGAATCGACTTTCCAAACGCAGAGGCTGCAATGGCTGGAATCGCCAGAAACTCTTGGGCCTTCGCGATCAGCTTCGCGTTGTCTCCACGGGCCTTGTAGATACTCAGAATCGCGTCGCCTGCGGCCTGGCCATTCTTTGAGGCCGGAGCCTGGCGCAAGATCTTCTCGAAAATCGGCAAAGCCGAATCGAATTGATTGAATCCGTAATAGAGAACCGCGAGCCTTCGTTCGATATCGGCGTTGCGCTTTGAGCTCGGATAAGCCGCCATGTAGCGTTTCGCCGACTTCTCGAATCGATCCACCTCAGGATCCAAAGGAATGGGTTGCGTGGAATTGCCTTTGCGTTGATCCAATGCCGTGGTCGACGGCAACAGCTTCTCCCGAGCGACAACCGCATTGAGCATCGCCTCTTCGCGATACTTCATGCTCTCGGCCGACCCGCTGCGCTCCGCGACGGTGTCGTAAAGTCGGGCGGCATCCGCATACTTACCCATGTCGAACATGAGTTCCGCATGGAAGAACTGCATCTCGGAGATCTTGTCGGAGTTCGAAAAGTACTTTTGGTACTGTTCGTAGGCCTCGGCAGCCACCTTTTGACTGAAGGGGGCGCGGGAGTTCTGCGCCGTCTGGTGCAGCTGCAAGACATGATTGCGCATGGTCGTCTCTTGGAGACGATTCATGTCGGACACCAACTTCTGATTCTTCTCGTTCTCACGATACCAAGGAGAGCCCGGGCCAAATCCTTCAAGCCATGCGTCCAGCTGCTCGCGGAACTTTCTGGCATCCAAAGTTTGGTAAGCAATCACGATGCGATATTGATATTCGGCCGCCCTCTCACTGACGGGGTTGAAACTGATCAGCTGTCGGAACAAAGTCGTTGCGGCATCCGCGATCCCCTGATCGCTCTTGATGAACGCCAACTGCTCAAGCATGCGGATCGCAACCTTTTCATCACCTGCCACACGCTGAAAGTCGTTGAAGGCTTGCGACACATCACCGACTTCGGCGTAGAAAGGCACGTAGTCCTTGAGAGCCTCGACACCTAGTCGGATCCGGTTGATGGCTCGACGTCCACCCGCGGATGATGATTCTTCTCCGGACTTCGCCATACGGATCACGCGTTCGAGATACTTGAGCGCGTCGCCAGTTCGCCGAATTCGGAACAAGCACCAAGCGGCTTTGTAGTAAGCGAAGCTGGCGAGGCGGGCGCGCTTGGCCTGAATGACCTTCTGATAATTGTTGAAGCCATTCTTCCAGTCTTCATTCTCAAAGTAGAATTCACCCAAAGCGAAATGCGACTCTGCAACGTACACGGAATCAGGATAGTTTCTCACCAATTGCTGATAGTACTGTTCGCCCTTGGTCGTGTTGCCCAATTCAAAGTAATTGTAGCCCAAGAAAAACAGCGCCTGATCGACTTTGGGGTCGCGAGGAAAATCGCGCAAAAACCATTCGTAGAGTTGAACCGCTTTACGGTTGTACTCGCGGGTTTTGGTCGTGTCCAAGCGAGGCTTCACGCGTGTTCGTCCGTCGAGGTAGTCTTTGACTCGACGATCATAGGCGCTTTGTTCGCGATATTCGACGAGCCGAGATTTCTCCACATAGCGCTCGGCAAGCCGCAACCACATCTCACCGCGCGTGGAACTGGTCTTGGACTTTTGCACCAATTTGAAAAGTGCGGCGATTTCTTGATCGAGGAGCTTTTCGTACTCAGCTTCTTTACCACCGCCCTCATAGAAGTCGTTGGTTCGTGGCGGCTTAATGTCCGTCAGGCTTCGTTGCACTTTGGGCTGATCCATTCGACGCGATTGCGGTAAGGCGCGACGCTGAATGCTTTCCGGTGATGATGAATTGGCGCTCGCTTTCGCGCCCGAGTTACGCGCCGGCTTGGCCGTCGCCTTGGCGCGTGTGGCAGGCTTTTTCGCCTTAGTCGTTTTCGAAGATTTATTCCCGCTCGACGACCTTTGCGCTTCGGCTGTGGGCGACGTCACCCAAATGAAAGCGCTCAATAACAAGATGGCAAGACTTGCGCGCCTCAGGCTTGAACCTCGCTCAACTGCAACCCATGACTTGCCCTTCATTGCTCCACCTTCCGCCCCGTGCTCATTCGCAAGCCTTCAAACCGACGTAGTGATAATTGCCAATCTCATCCAACCAGTATTCGCCCTTAAACGGCCAGTAGTCGTAGCCGTTCTGAATGTAGAAGGCTCGGTCTTGGCTTTGATCGACCTGATCGCCATCTCGCTCGATACCCTTGCCCGCGATCTCGCTTTTGACCTGCTCTTTTTTGCTCGACAACATATCCAGTCGAATCAAGTTCGCCTGTTCGAAGTGTCCGACCAGTTCACCTCGCAGCCGAGCCATGTGCTTCTTAGCCAGTTTACCAACCGCGATTTCCGTGGACTCAAGACGTCGCTCCACCACGCGTTTCGCGTAGCGGCCCACGCGCGCCTCGCGCCACTGCGAGGGAAGCGAATCGATTTTCTTGCGTTCACGTTCCAGGTTTCGAATGTACTCAAAGCCTCGGCGCACATCGCCTTCTTTGAGCACCTGCCGAGCGACGATGAAGGGAATTTGCAAATTGCGTCGTCGTTGGCGCTTGTACTCATCAAAGCGCTCATCGATTCGCCGAAGCTCACGGAACACCGTCACCGGTGCGCGATTGCCCGAGATCACGCCGCCCAAATCCCTTTGCACGGGTCCGTAGACACGCTCAAAGAGACCGAGCGTCTTCTCCATCTCGTCGTATCGACAAATATAATGATAGACGATGGCTCGCAGAAGAAGTGACTCAGGCTGAAAGAAGTCCTCGTAATAGGGTGAGTGCAGAGAGTGGAAGTTTGAAAGCGCCGAACGAAAGCGTCCGTCCTGCAAGTTAGCCCAAGTTGTTTCAAACAAAGCTTCGTGCCATTGCTCTGTGTCCCGCGGCACTTCCCGGTAGGCCTCGATCGACGATTCAAACATTTTTCGTTGATACAAAACGCGCGCGCGTCCCAACAAGGCATTCACACGATTGCGATCCGTAACCCCGCCTCGGACCGAGGACTCGGCAAGCCCCTCAAAAACTTCTTGAGACCTTTCCAATTGCCCGGCTTCCGCCAACGACAGAGCGAGACGATAGCGCGCGCGAGGATACAGCAAGGAGGTGGGACGAACACGGTTGAATTCTCGCGCCGCCTCCACATGATTTCGTTCGGCCGCACGCAACTCGCCGCGCCGGTACCAAAGCATGTCGCGATTCTCCGCCGGGAAATCGTCTTCTTCGATTTGCTTCACGGCATAGCGCAGAAGAATGTCACTCTCGAGCGCATCGGCGGCGACGGTCAAACGCTCGAGCGCCTGTCGCACATACTTGTTTTTGGCATTCACTTTACCTTGCGAACGGATGATCTCGTAGTAAGGGAATGCGGCGACTTGATGCAGACCGAGTTCCTGCAAGGTGCGGCCCAACAAAAACCTCAACTGCAAAAGTCTTTCCGCATTCTTCTCTCGTTCCGCCAATGTGTAGAAAATCCGCGCAGCACCCGCGAAGTCTCCTCGCGCCACAGCTTCGCGGCCTCGAGTTTCGTCAAATGCAGATCGCCGATCACCGCCCGTCGATCGAGCCGCTGCAGCCTGGCTTGATGACTGGGTCGTGGGTGCGGCCTTTCGAGCGGGTGTCGAAGTTCGTTTCGTCGTGCGCGCCGGAGCCGATCGCGTCGCCTTGGTCGGCTTGGCCTTTGTTGTCTTGGCGGTCTTTGGCTTGGTTGCGGTTCGCTTTTTTGTTCCAGAAGCCTGAGCAAGGAGATCGTCTTCAAACTCGATCTCCCCTTCAGCTCCGGCCCAAATCTCTCCGTCGGTCTCTTCACTCACCGACTCTAACCACTCGCCTTCATCAGCTTGTGGCAACTCGTCGATCATTCGCAAAAGCTCCAAACGCGCGTTGATCTCGGTCTCCGACAAGCGTGGAGCGCCGGCCATCTGCGAACGCAGAATCTCAGGAATCAAAACATCTGCCCCTGGAATCATCGAAGCTTCGCTCAAACCGCTCCCCGGTTTAACCGCAGCCTTTGCCGAGGGCACTGCTTGCATCATCAGGATTAGCGCCGCACAGAGGGAGCCCAACAAATACTTGGCACTTGGCAAGGCACGAGGCGGCTCGCCGCCACTTCGACGACGTAAGATGCCCACTTGCGCGACTGAGGGAACTCGCATCTTGATCATCGGTATGTCGCCTCCGGAAAGAAGAAACTTGCGCCAAGCGTGATGAGCAAATTGTTGTAGTTTCCGGACTGAGTAGCGCCCGTGACTCCCGAGGTCGCCGAATAGAAATTCCAGCTGAAGTCCCAACGGAATGCCGATGACTTCGTGATCGCAAAAATTTGTCCGGTGCCGAGATGAAATGTCGGCTCGCTTCGGCCTTGGTTCGTGTTCGTCATGCCCATCCCGCCTGAAAAGTACAGATCGAAGGGCGTGATGCGCTTATTCAACCAAGTCATTTTGCCGTAGACCGGCGTCCACTTGAAGTCCAAGCCGTAGTAACTCTTGGGCGTCACAAAGTTCGTGGTCGTCACACCTCTTCGGTCGCGAAGATCTGAGGTGACTTGTCGCTCCGTCGTCGTGAGTAAAAAGCTGACCAATTCAATTCCGTAGCGCTCTGAAAACGAATAGCCGATCCGCGCGCTCAAGCCAAAGCTCGAGAAGAACTTGTCGTTCAAGATTCCGTTCATGCCGCCATAGGCCTCAAAGCGCTTGGTCTTAGGAAGGAAGCGCTTCTGAATGACAGCGACGTCTTTGAATTCTGAGAGGGTCGCAAGGTCCGCGACGTCTTTGATTTCTTTTTCATCTTTCGCCGGCGCGGTCTTGGAGTCGTCAACCACCAGCGTCTCTTCTTCCTTGGTAAAGAGCTGCTCGATGGCGTCCATATTCTGCTCTTCTCCAGGAGGAGGCGGCGGCTCTTCATCTTGCGCCCAAGCGGAGAATGCGAAGCAACACATGCCCACACTCAAGATCAATACTCGAAATGGAGCGCGGGCATCTCGAAAAGCCCGTGGCGCCCAAGACGTGAGCCAACGCAAATTCGATTTGTCCAAGATCCAACGCAACATGCGTCACGCACCTTTCGAGCTGAAGTTCCAAGATGAGCGAAGTGCGGCTCGTTTCAATATGATAACGAATTGGTCGCGAGAGTGTAGCTTCACGCGCCAGCTGGACGTGTAAGCCTAGACTCGACGTTTGTCGCGCGAAGTGTCTCGCTCAACATTCCGAGCGGCTCGAAGCGCCCCGAAATGAATTTTGCTTCATGCTGCGACTCAAGCTCATGAAGCGTGAAGAGATCGAAAGAATCGCGAGCACCTTTAGAATGCGGGCAACGCGTAGCTCAGACCCGCCGTGAGAAAGCCTTCGATGAACACGCGATTGCTAAACGCGCTTGAAGGCTGCGGCTCAAACTTATTATCGAGACGAATCGATGTCGGATCTGGACCTTGGTAGGCCAACAACCGCAGGTCAAAGCGGAATGACATGTTCTCACTGAAGTAAAACTTCTGCCCCAGTCCCACGGTCAACAATGGCTTTTGCACATCGCCCAGTGTGATCATGCCCGCACCAGCCAAACCAAATAGATGCAAATTCATCACCATCTCTTTAGACAAGGAGATCTTGCCGTAATACGCCGAGTACTGAACGTTGGCGATCGCAATGGCCTTGGGCGCGGGAGCGTACTGCAGATTCGCATTCACCGGCGGATTCGTATTGGGAATGGGGTTCAACTGACTGGCCTCGCTCGAAAGACCCTGCATCTGCGTGTTATACATGAGTTGCGCGCCCCACTCTTCGTTGAAGTGGTAGGCCAAAGAAACTCCGAAACTCAGTGGATTGAAGAACGGCTCCGTCATCGCGTAACCGCCCTGCACCCCGAGCTCAAGCCGTGAAGCCAGCTCGACGTTGCGAGCTTTCACGCTCACGGGCTGGTCAAACACCGGCAGCACGGATTCTGTCGCCAATTCTTCTTCGGGAAAACGAATTCTCTCCTGCACCTGCGCCAAGGCGGGTGCCGCCTGCAAAAACGCCCCGAGCGCACCTGCCACCAACCAACTTCGCAAGCGGCCGGGATTTTGCCCAGAAGTCGGCCCGTGAGTTTGTCGGCGCAGCCGAATGGGTAAGAGCAAATGGCAAAGCTCCAACAGAGCGCCTTGGCCCGACTTAGCTGTCAAATTCAACTCCACCGAAGTCCTCTCGGCTCGCGGGACTTGATCAGCTTCATGGTGAGAACGAGTTTTGTGATCTGTCGATGCCGTACCCACGATGGCCCCCAATGAAACGTCTCGCTGATTCTTTGCAATCCGACCCAATTCAAATTGTCCGACTTGATCTGTCACCCATGCCACGTTCGCAATCGCCAACTCGGGGCGATCTGCACTTCGGCGCAAAATCCAATCGCAGACCTCGACAAGTAAATCCGTCGTCGAGTTCGCTGTTGTCGCAAGCCACGCGCAGTTGAGCTCTTCGGCATGCGCCTTGGCCTCGGCATCGTGAGCCGCTCCCATCAAGACGACTTCATATCCTGCTCGCCGAAGGCCGCGAATGCCCATATTGTCGCGCACGCTCCAGCCAAAACTTTCGCCGGTTGTGATTCCGGCCGGCCAAAGCACACGGCGCGCATCAATGAGAATGAGTTCGAGATGTTGAAGCTGACTGTGCGTCGCAAATCCTTGGGCGAACTCAAAATTCTCCGCGGTGTCTTGCGACGCCGATGAGTCACTCGCCTTAAATGGATTCAAAAGCTCCGGGCACATGCCCTCAGTGTGACGAGGCTTACTCGCCTGAGCAATGAAGGATGAAAGCTCGACCCAACCTTAGTCGAGAGCAAAACGATTCGAAATTCGCTCAACGCAACTTCGAAGCCAACAAGTCTTGGAGGTGCAAAAGCCCCACCGGGCGATGAGGGTCGGCAGAATCGCGCTGAACAACGAACAAAGTCTGAATTTTGAACTGCTCCATCATGAACAGCGCCTTCTCTGCAAGCTCAGCGGCGTCGACAGTTTTCGGCGCACGCGACATCAAATCTCGAGCGCGATCATCCAAAGGGTTCTGACTTTTCTCGAGGCGACGGCGCAAATCACCATCTGTCACCACGCCCACCAAGTGGCCCTTTTCATCAACGACCCCGGCCACTCCACGCACTTCTTTTTGCGTCATGACCGAAATCACTTCACGCATCGGCGTGTCCGCTTTGACCAACGGCAAGGCTTCACCGGCGTGCATGACATCCGCCACGCGAGTCAGCAACCGCCGCCCCAGCGCACCGCCGGGATGTAACTCGGCAAAGTCCTCGGCCTTAAAGCCCCGTCGCTGCAAGGCCGCGACAGCCAAGGCATCGCCCATCGCCAGAGTTGCCGTGGTCGATGCCGTGGGCGCTAGCCCCATCGGACATGCCTCTTCATCGACATGCACATCCAAAGTCGCAGTTCCCGCGCGTCCGAGCGTCGAGTTCACTTTGCCCGTGATCGCAATCAGCGGCACACCTTTACGAGTGCAGTAACGCAGCAGAGCTTCAAGCTCAGGCTGTTCACCGCCGTACGAGATCGCCAGCACCACATCACCCGTGCCGATCACACCAAGATCGCCATGCAAACCTTCGGCGGGATGGAGAAACACACTGGGGGCGCCGGTGGATGACAAAGTCGCCGCGATCTTTCGTCCGACCAATCCAGACTTTCCCATGCCCGTCACAACGATTTTTCCGCGACATTGCGTGATCAACTCGACAGCTTGGGTGAATGTTCCCTGAATACGGTCGCGAAGCGCCAGCACGGCACGCGCCTCAATTTCAAACACGCGCCGCGCCTCTTCGGCGTCACGACTGAGTGGACTCATCAGATCAGCAGGACTCGATTTCATAATCACGCTCACGGGTTCAGTTCAATCTTCGCCAACACTCCAGCAGTCTGAGCCTCACACGTTCGCGCGGCCTCGAGCTTCACGTCGAGGCGCCGAACGACGTCCCGCCTGACGATCTCGAGAGCGCGACGAATGTCGCTGTTTACGATGCGCCAGCGCCGCTCCGACGAAGCTAGAAAACAGAGGGTGCGGTGAAGTGGGTCGCGACTTGAACTCGGGATGAAACTGAACACCGACAAACCATGGGTGCGTCGCCAGTTCGATGATCTCAACAAGATCACGCTCTTCACAAACACCTGAAAGTGTCATGCCGTTTTTCTTAAACAGCGGCCGATACTTGTTGTTGAACTCATAGCGGTGGCGGTGGCGCTCGTAGATCAACGGCTTGCCGTAAATCTTTCGCGCCAAGCTCGAGTCTTCCAACGCACAAGCGTAAGAGCCCAAGCGCATCGTGCCGCCTTTGTCTTGAATGCCTCGCTGCTCATCCATGATGTCGATCACGAAGTTGCGGGACGACTTTTTGCTGCCCCCCAAGGCGAATTCACGCGAAGTCGCGTCGGGAATGCCGCAGACATTGCGCGCGAACTCGACCGCCGCCAACTGCATTCCAAAACAAATTCCGAGATAGGGAATGCGATTCACGCGGGCATGTCGAATCGCGACCATCTTGCCTTCTGCCCCACGCTCGCCAAAGCCACCTGGAACCAAGACCGCGTCGACATCGGCCAAAGCCGTCGCGACGTTGTCGTCCGTCAAGGTTTCCGAGTCCACCCACGAAAGTTCAACACGAGAGTTGTTGGCGATGCCGCCGTGAACCAAGGCTTCGTTCAACGACTTGTAACTCTCTTTGAGATCCACATATTTCCCGACCACGCCGATGTTCACGGCCTTCTCAGGATTCTTGAGCGTGCGAACAATCTTCACCCACTGCTCGATGTTGGGTTCGGAGGCTTCAAGACCCAGGCGACTCACCACCAGCTCATCAAAGCCTTGTTCATGAAGCATCAAGGGAACTTCGTAAATCGTCGAGCAGTCGTGCGCACCGATCACATTGTCGGGCCGCACGGAACAAAACAGACCGATCTTCGCTTTCACTTCGTTGGGGATCACTCGCTCGGAGCGACAAACCAAGAAATCCGGCTGAATGCCGATCTCGCGAAGCTCTTTCACCGAGTGCTGCGTGGGCTTAGACTTCAGCTCGCCGGCCGCCGCGATGTAGGGCACATAGGTGACGTGAATGAAGATCGAGTTCTCATGCCCCAAGTCGGTTCGCATCTGACGAATGGACTCAAGAAACGGCAAACTTTCGATGTCACCCACGGTGCCGCCAATCTCGACGATTGCGACTTCCGCACCTTGCGCGGCTTCGAACATGCGCGCTTTGATTTCATCGGTGATGTGCGGAATGACTTGCACGGTTCCACCGAGGTAATCGCCGCGACGCTCTTTCGCGATCACAGATTCATACACTTGGCCTGTCGTCACAGAGTTACTGCGCTGAACCGTGATCGACGTGAAGCGCTCATAGTGACCCAAATCCAAGTCGGTCTCCGCACCATCATCGGTCACGAACACTTCACCATGTTGAAGCGGCGACATCGTTCCCGGATCCACGTTGAGATACGGATCGAATTTCATCAGCGTGACTTTCAAGCCCCGCGCTTCAAGCAAAGTCCCGAGGCTTGCGGCCGTCAGTCCCTTACCGATCGACGACACCACTCCACCCGTCACAAAAACGAACTTCTGTTCCAGCGGCGCGACAGATTTCGCCGTGGTTCGTCGAATCAGTTTTCGCATTTCCGGCGTACCGCGAGCCTTGCTCTTGGGTGCCGAAGAGGACGACCGGCGTTTTCCTTGCGGGCGAGATTTCACCATGTGTTCACCTTGTGCCGATAGGCGATCGGGCGTTCAATAATGCCTCAATCTTTTCAACATCTTGAGGGGTGTCAACACCCCAGCTCTCCTGCGTCGTTTCGACCACTTGAATTCGCGCCCCGAGCCACAAGGCGCGCAATTGCTCAAGGCCTTCGAACTGCTCCATAAAACAGGGCGGCGCTGCACAGAATTCCCGCAAAAAGCGGCGTCGGTACGCATAGATACCCACATGTTTATAGACAGCTCGCCGATCTTCCCCTTGCGCCGATTCCGCGGGTTTTCGCGAAAATGGAATCGGATAGCGACTGAAATAAATCGCCTCGCCTTTCACATTGACAAGGATCTTGGCCGTCGTCGTGAGCGAAAGCGCCGCGCGATCCGCCTCCAGCCCCAGATCCAAGCGGCGGCCCAAAGTCGCCATCGATAGCTCCGCTCGATGATCAAACGCCCCGACCAAAGCATCTAAGGTTTCACCCAAAATCAACGGTTCATCACCTTGCACATTCACAACGATGTCTTCATCTCGCACGCTCGCATCGCTTTGAATCGCCGCCCAAATCCGATCCGTCCCCGTCGCGAGTTCACTGGGCGTCATCGCCACCGCGACACCTTCACGCCGCGCCAACTCCGCGATGCGATCATCATCCGTCGCGACAATCAAACGCGCCACTCGCTTCGACGTGCGCGCACCATCAATCACGCGCGCCAAGAGCTCGCGCCCTTGCAGTCGCACCAGCGGCTTTCCTGGAAATCTCGTGGAACCCCATCGTGCCGGAATCACCGCGACAGAAGCCATACTTCTCCTCTGCAAAAACTCTGGGCGCCAAAGCCAGCGCCACGCATTCAGAACACATTGCCGAGCGGCCAGCCTTCACCACGCAAGCGCGCCAAACTGTACCAAACGCCGAGCGCGAAACAGACCGCGAACAACAAAATCGCCAGTGCTGAGCCCATGAGTGCGGCCGCGAAACCGCTCGGGCCCTTGCCGCCGGCAAGTCTGCGCCAATACCAGATGTTGGCAAAGGTGACGGCGAAGATGAGCGTCAAGATGACGATCATGTCGAGGCCACCCAGTTTTTATAGATCCACGCTTCAAGCTCCACGATGCCTTGGCGCTGCGGGCTCGACACCATGAAGAGCGGTAGGCCTTTCGTGCTGGCTTTCAAGCGCGCCTCAGCTCGTTGCAATTCGGCGCGATTGAGTTTGTCGATTTTCGTCAACACCACCACGAGCGGGCGTCCGATTCGGGCCAAGAACTGCCCCAACATCCTTTCGTCGTCTTCCCAATCGCGACGAACATCCATCACCAAAATCGCACCGCGGACTTGTCCGCGCGCGGAAAGAAAATTTTCGATCATGCCCGACCATGTGGCCTGCTCGTCGCCGCTTCGCTTGGAGAAGCCATAGCCAGGAAAGTCGACCACGCGATACTGCCGGCCTTGATAAAAATTGATGAGATTCGTTTTGCCGGGCGTGGAGCTGATGCGAGCGACCTGTGCGCCGGCCCACGCATTGATCAACGAGCTCTTGCCGGCGTTGGAGCGTCCCAAAACGGCGATCTCCGACATCAGATCCGGGGGGCATTGGCTTATCTCTTTGGCTGAAGTCAGAAAGGTCAGTCGCTGCATGGGCAACAGCCTAGCACGCGGAAGGCTTGTCCGGAATCTCGGATTCGAGTTCCGACTCCCGGAGTGAGTGCGATCCCTGCGCCGCCAAACTCAATTGATTGGGCTCTCGCCGTAGAACTTCCGTCTCAGGACCTGGTGCCCGGCTTGCGTTCAGCGCCGGCCATGCCCAGCGATCCACGCTGAGCAACCCATGATTCGAAGCCCCGCCCACCGGCGGGCTCGCGACAAAAGAGGAGATCCAAATGCTCACGACACCCACGCCGCCAAAGCCAACTTCACCGACCACAAACGTCAGACTACCGGGTCTGCCGATCGAAGAGAGATTGCCACGTCCTGATCATCAGCGCGGTCTTTCGAATCGCGATGGCGGGACCGAAAGATGGCCGCGTCTGACCGAAGTGCCTGAGCGCGCTTATCTGACCGCACAAAACCCCAATCACAAGCTCGACACCGGCTCCATCGAAATCACCGGATTTCTTTCCATGGGTCGAGATCTCGACATGGGGCTGCAGCTGCAGTCCGACTCCGTGAGCCTTCGCCATTGTCGGATTGAGCGTCGCGAGTCCTCGGGCTGGTTCATTCGCGACTTGCAATCAACCAACGGCACCTACTTGAACGGCTCAAAAATCGGCGAAGCTCGATTGAAAGATCATGATTTGATTCAGGTCGGAGAGTTCAGCTTTTACTTCACGGAACTGCCTTGGCGCGCTCTTGAACTGAGCTCCAAATCTCCGATCTGGGAAGCCGAGCTTCGTCGCCTCCCGCAATTCGCCAAGACCGACTTCTCAGTGTTGCTCGTTGGCCCTTCAGGATCGGGAAAGGAAATTTTGGCCGAAGCCATTCACCGACACTCGCCGCGCGCCAAAATGCCGTTCATCGCCATCAACTGCAGCGCGCTTTCTGAGAACTTGATTGAAAGCGAACTGTTCGGTCACCTTCGAGGCTCTTACACGGGCGCGACTCACGATCGCAAAGGCGCCTTTGAAGCCGCTCGGGGCGGCACGCTGTTCTTGGATGAAATCGGCGACCTTCCCCTTTCGCTCCAGCCGAAACTCTTGCGCGCACTCGAGGCCAAAGAGATTCGCCCCGTGGGAAGCGATCGCTGCATCAAAACGGACGTGCGAATCATCGCCGCAACTCACAAAAACTTGAGTCACTTGGTGAAGCTTGGCCACTTCCGCGAAGATTTGTACTGGCGCTTGAATGTATGCTCCATGAACCCACCGGCGCTTCGCGATCGCATGGAGGATTTCACGGACTTGGTTTACCAATTCTGTCGAAATTATCGCGTGCGGCTTTCACACAACGCCATTGAACGCCTGCGCGAACACTCATGGCCCGGCAACATCCGTGAACTGCGAAGCGTGATTCAGCGGGCGGCGGCTTACTATCCGGGCCAGAGCATTCAACCTGAAGATCTCTCCAACATCATGGAGCCACGCCTGTACCCTGAGGTGATGCCACTGGCTGATTCCGTCAGCTCATCCAGCCACCCAGGATCGGCCGGTTTGAACTCGGCACCGGGGGTCGGTCAAAACGTGATTCGCGAAATCGAGCGTGAGATGATCATTCGGCGCCTCACAGCCAATCGCGGCAATCAGCGAAAGACAGCTCAGGATCTCGGACTTCCGAAGTCCACGCTGCATGATCGACTTCGCACGTATGGAATCGATCCCAATCAATTTCGAATCTGACTTCTTCGCTGGAGCGCAGTGAATTCCTTTGGACAAGGACGTCCAAGGCTGCGTTCTCTAAGTCTCGTCAGGATTGAGCACGATGGTTTTGATGTAAACCCGACGGACTTTTCCTTGCGTGAGGAGATTGTTGAGATCACGCCGAACCAAGAGCTTCATCTTTGTCTTTCCCGCCTCTTCCGCCAACTCGGGGTAAGTCATGCCTTCAATCGCGCGGGCAACTGTATCGCGAACTTCGATTTCTCTGTCCTTCAACTCGACGGCCGTCTCGCGCCGATCCGATTGTAGAAACAGGTCCACCAACGCCATCGGCACGCCCCGACTCTCAGGCGTACGCGCGAGGTTCACGATCACACGCTCAAGCAGCACAATGAACTCGGGGTGCAACAGCGGATCGTTGAAGTCTTCGAAACTCGCGCCAGCCCGAATTTCAAACTTGCGATCGGCGACGTCGGACATGGCTCCGATCCAAGGGCGCTTTGAAGGTGGCAAAAGTTGTTCATCGAGCATGCGAAGCACGATCCAACCGGCGAGTGCCGTCGCACCGAGCGCGCCGATGACGGCCAGCTTTTGTTGTGCGGAGAGCGCGGAAAAATCGCGTCGAGCTCGCTCCACTCGATCGATCGTTGCCCGAAGAAGCTCACGGAGTTTTTGCACAAGTAGCTGAAGTCCCGCGATCAGCGCCGCTCGCCCTTCCGTCTTGAGATAAACGAACAGCTTTGCAAACTTCTCGCGACACCAACGCCACAGATCGGCGAGTCGATGTTGCGCTCGCTGGCGCAAAAACTTGATTCGATCGCGAAGCGTGAGGCCGCGAAGGTTGGCCACCACGAGGTCGCGGACCTCAGCGTCGGACTCAAGCGGCGCGATGTCGGCCTCTGCCGACAAGCCTTCTTGGGCTTCGCGAATTTCTTTGAGGCTCGCCGCGAATTCAGGCGAGCCTTCGCTCAGCAAGGAATCCAGCTGATCATCATCAAGCGGTCGCGGCTGCTGAGCCGCAGGTTGCTCATCCGAGGCTTTGCTTGAGGTGGCTGGGGCGGAATTTTTCTTCTCGCCTTCCTTCTCGCCGCCACCGCCCTCACTCGACGGAGGTCGAGATTCCGAAATCTTCGGAGCAGGAGTGTTCGAGCCGAGATCTCGAACAATATCTTCGAGATTGATGAGGTCGCCGCTATTTTGCTCATTCGACATCGATCACCAACTCCAAGTTACCCGATCTCGCGCTCAGGCCCGTACTTCGACTTGCGTCCCGACACCCACTCATGTTGCCACGCGAAAGCTGATCGAGACAGCGGATTTCAACAATCTCTCAGTGGCTCACACAAAGTCTCGACTCAAATTGAGATGCCGAGCGGCCGATAACGAAGAGTGCCGTCATAGGAAGATGGGGGGCCAAATGCGAAAGTCGGGATGGATTTCGACGAAGGTCTTGGTGATGAGAGCCTGCGCCTCACTTGCACTCTTGTCGTTGAGCTCTTGTGCTTTCGTACAAAGATCGCCGGGCTCAGGCTACGCCTTTCGCGAACAAGAAGAGGCCTTTGGCACGCAGTCCGTCCAAAAAGACCGCGAGCGAGAGTTCGCCGCCAAAGCGCAAATTGAGCTGGGCGGCCGTGCGGACTCAAGAAGTTTGGAGAAGCGACAGCTCTTGCTCAAGGCGGAGCGTCGGCTTGAAGGCAAACAAGAGCGTGAGCGCTACTTTGAGGCGAAGCCTTATCTGCGATCGGATGATGAGCGACTCCACTACTTGAACTTGGAATCCAGCGTGGCGCGCGAACGCTTTCTGTCCGCTCGCAAAATCGGCGGCGAAAAGATCGACCACCCGCCCGACGTGCAAATGCTCATCGGACAAAATGACATCATGTTGGGGATGACTCGTGCGGCCGTCCGCGACTCTTGGGGCCCGCCCGATGAGGTGGAGGTCGCTGGACAACCCATGTATGGCAACGAGCGATGGCATTACACCGAACAAGTGACTTCAAGTGAAGGCTACGCGACCGAGCGACGAATTGTGATCTTTGAAGCCGGTCGAGTTGTCGGCTGGGAAACCAACTGATCGCCCACTTCCCCATCTTTGATTCAAGAGTGAGCTGAGTACCAATCCGAGCCGCTCCCTGTGTTCACGACGAGAGGAACCTTGAGCTGGTGAGTTTGAGTCATAGCCAGCACAGCTTGAGCTTTGAGCTCGGCCAGCTGATTCTCGGCGACCTCGAACACGAGTTCGTCATGCACCTGAAGCAGCATATGCGCCGTGGAAAGTTTTTGCTCGCGAAGCCGCACATCGACGTCGATCATCGCTTTTTTGACCAAGTCACTGGCTGCGCCCTGAATCGGAGCATTGATCGCGGCGCGCTCGCCGAACTTCTTCACCGCCGGCATTTTGGCCGAAAGCTCGGGCAAGAAACGTCTTCGACCAAACAGAGTTTCGACATAACCATGCTTTTGCGCGAACTCCACGGTCTCCGTCATGTAGTCGCGAACGCGAGAAAATTTCTGGAAGTATCTGTCGATGATCTTCTGCGCTTCGCCTCTTGGAATACCGAGATTCTCGGCGAGGCCAAATGCGCCTTGTCCGTAAGCCAAACCAAAATTGATCGCTTTGGCGCGACGACGATGTTCGGGCGTCACTTCGGCGAGCGATAATCCAAAAACTTCGGCGGCGGTCGCGGCATGAATGTCATGACCGGCTTCGAAGGCCCGAATCAATCCGGGATCACCACTCACGTGGGCCAGAATACGCAATTCAATTTGCGAGTAATCGGCGCTGAGCAATTTCCCGCCCGCGGGCGCGATAAAGGCATGGCGCACGCGATTACCGCGCTCGGTGCGAATGGGGATATTCTGCAGATTCGGATTGGTGCTGGACAGTCGACCCGTGGCGGTCAAAGCCTGATTGAAGGTGGTGTGCACGCGACCATCTTCAGCCCGCAGTAGGGGCAAGGCGTCCACATAGGTGGATTTGAGTTTGGCAGCCTCGCGCCACTCCAAGACTTGTTGCGCGATGGGATGATCCAAGCCTTCAAGCACTTCGTTATCCGTGGAAAATCCCGTCTTGGTCTTCTTGCCGGGCGGTAAACCCAACTTCACGAAGAGAATTTGCGCCAACTGTTTGGGACTGCCGACGTTGAAAGTCTCGCCCGCGGCCTCGTGAATTTGCTTTTCGAGTCGCTGCAAATCTTCGGCGAGCTCGGCGGACTGCGCCGACAAGATTTTCGAATCGACCAGAATCCCGTGCCGCTCCATGCGGTACAAAATGGGCACCAAGGGTAACTCGAACTGCTGCAAGATGCGCAGCCCGTCCCATTGCTTGAGCCGCGCTTCGAGCACGCGGCGAAGAGCGAAATGAAAGCCGAGAAGCTGCGCCGGCGTCGCAAAGTCAGGAAGCGACTGACCGATTTGCTTTACGAAAAGTTCGCGCTCAAGTTCCACTTCACGCGCGCGATCCACGTAGCTGGCGAGCTGCGCATCCCAAGCCACATGGAAATCCGAAAGTCCCAAGTGATGAGCCACGGACTTCACATCAAAGCCCGAAAGCCGTCGGCCGCGGAGTGCCTCGGCGAGATTTTTCGGATCGCCCTCGAGCGTGTACACCGACTTCCCGTCGCCCAGGTAAACTCCACGCTCGTTTCGCATCAACCAAAGCTCTTGCTTTGGATCAACGCTCGCCAACTTGGAGGCGACTTCTTCCGTTCGAAGGCGGGCTTCTTCCCAGAAGGGGCCCGGCTCGAAGTCCGAGCCTTGAAGTGAAGACATCGAAGATGCTGAGTTTCGCTCGGCTTGATTCGCTATGGGCTCGGCACTCAACGGGCCTGCTGACTTTTGCTCAGCGGTCAGCATGCTGCTTTGAGGTGCGGGCTTTACGAAGGGCTTGGCCGAATCGGGCACGGGTGCCGGAGGTGGCTTTGGCGTCGCGGGAGTTGCGGGCACATCAGTCGCTTGGCCAAGAAGTTGTCGGGAAATGCTCTTAAATCCCAGTTCATCGAGCAAAGCTTGTAGTTCGGGTCGATGAATCTCCTTGAGGCGAAGCTCTTCCAAAGATTGTACGATGGGAAGATCCGTAACGATGGTGACGAGCTTCTGCGAGAGAAAGGCTTCATCCCGGGCTTCGCGAAGTTTGCGCTGCGTACCCTCGGGCTTAATTTGCTCAAGGCGAGCGTACACTTCTTCGAGCCGGCCATATTCATCGAGAAGTTTCACGGCACCTTTTGGGCCAATGCCCGCGACACCGGGAATATTGTCCGAGGAATCGCCGACGATCGCCAGGTAGTCGATCATTTGCTCGGGCCACACGCCCCACTTTTCACGAACCCCCTCGCGATCTAATCGCAAATCCTTCATCGTATCGTAGAGTGTGATCTGTGGACTGACGAGTTGGCCAAAGTCTTTGTCACCGCTGACGATCACGACGTCGCAAGCCTGCGCCTCGCCAAAGCGAGCCAGCGAGCCGATCAAATCGTCGGCTTCGTAGCCTTCCTTCTCAAAACAGGCCACGCCCATGGCTTCCGAAAGCCGCCTGAACCAAGGCACTTGCGGCACCAAGTCTTCGGGCATTTCACTTCGATTCGCTTTGTATCTTTCATCCAGCGCCTTACGAAAGCTAGGCGTCGGAAGGTCAAAGCAAAAGGCCACGTAGTCGGGCCGGATTTCACGAAGCAGTTTTGTGGTCATGCTGAGAAATCCGTAAATGGCATTGGCCGGCTGGCCCGCGGGAGTTGTCAGCATACGAATCGCGTAAAAGGCACGAAAGTAAAGCGCACTCACATCGACCAGATAAAGTTGTGGGCGCGATCGAGACATTCGCTCAACCGCCGTGGCCGTTGGAGGCTTTGCCAGGGCGAACATCGGCGAGACGCTCTTCGAGCTCGTCGAGATCATGAGCTTCGATCTGCGTGAGTTTGAACTCGGCCATCGCCGACTCGGCAATCGGCCGCAGGCGCGTGCGTTCGTTGAAGGCCTCGGACTGATGGGACATGCGGAACAAAATTCCGTGAAGCTCGACCGGTACGGTCGCGCGATCGCTTTCCCAATTCGCGACATCTTCCCAGGTCACTTTGCGACCCGAAGCCGATTGCGGTTGCAAACGTCGCGCGAAGTCGGCTCGGCTCAAGCCCAGACCGTGTCGAAGTTGAGAGATCCAGCGCGCCGAGAACTGCGGTAAGTGATCGAGAGCCTGAGCTGTGGGCTGTGAGTTTGAGTTTTTGCTCATGCAAGTCTCCCAAGTCGAATCCAGTTTGATGGTCCGCGATGCGTGGGAGAATTTCACCCTAAGCGCTCGGTGTCACGCAAGCTTGTCCTGCGGCAGAGCGGGCGCGGAACTAGCGAGATGCGCGGGTCGATGGCGAGGTCGATCTCGACTGAGATGTGGCGTTCGTGGCCGCGGGAATCGGCACTTCGCTTCCGGAAAAAATGAAGATCAAGTCGCCTTCGCGAACAAGGTCCAAACGCTCACGCGCCATTTTCTCGATATAAACTGGATTCTGCACGGCTTTCAGTTGGCGTTGATGATCGGCCACGCGCGCTTGCAGCTGCGCGATTCGCTCACTGAGTTGTTGAGCGTCGCGATTGAGCGCCCATATTCGATAGAGCGTCCCGTCCAACAACATCAGTCCACCGACTACAATCAAGGTCAGAAGCGCGACCCGCCATGGATGCTGAAGTGCTGTGCGGAAGTTTTCGATCCAAATGCGCATGACCCCTCACAAATCGCTTTCAGTTTGCGATTCGCGTCGGAGTTTGTCGAGCGAGCATCGGCTAATTTCAAGCCTCGACTTTGATCGGGCCTTCACGCGAAGAGCGACTCGACCGGTGTTTATCCGAGAAGGCCGCGGAAAGCCTGCGCGCCCCAATACTGCGCTGAAGCTCCCAGGTCTTCCTCGATGCGCAAAAGCTGATTGTACTTCGCTGTGCGCTCGCCTCGGCAGAGACTTCCCGTCTTGATCTGCGGACAAGACAGCGCCACCGCCAGATCCGCGATCGTGGCATCTTCGGTCTCACCAGATCTGTGCGACATCACCGTCGCCATCTTGTGAGCCGTGGCCAAGCGAACCGCCTCACAGGTTTCAGACAGCGAGCCGATTTGATTCACTTTGACCAACAAGGCGTTGGCCGCGCCCTCTTTGATTCCGCGCTGCACGCGAGTTGGATTGGTGACAAATAAGTCATCACCGACCAATTGCAGTCGTTCACCCGTTGACTGCGTGAACTTGATCCATGACGCCCAATCGTCTTCCGAAAATCCGTCTTCGATGCTGACCAAAGGAAAATCTTTGGCCCAACTGCGATAGACCTCGGCGAGCTGTTCGCCCGTCAGACTTTGTCCTTCCCAACGATACTTGCCGCCCTCGAACAATTCCGTCGCCGCAACGTCGAGCGCAAGAAACACATCGCGCCCAGGCTTGTAGCCCGCAGCCGTGATGGCTTCGCTGAGTAATTCCAGCGCTTCACGATTGTTCTTCAGCTTGGGCGCGAAGCCACCTTCGTCACCCACACCTGTAGCGAGACCCTTTTTGGAGAGAACCTTCTTGAGAGCATGAAAGACTTCCGAGCCCGCGCGCAGGGCTTCGCGAAACGATGGCATCGACACCGGTACAATCATGAACTCTTGCACATCAAGGCCGTTGTCCGCGTGTGCGCCGCCGTTGAGGACGTTCATGAGCGGCACCGGCAATCGCGTGGCGTGCACGCCGCCGACATATCGATACAGCGGCTGACCAAGTGCTCGAGCGGCGGCCTGAGCGCACGCGAGCGAGACGCCGAGAATCGCGTTCGCACCCAGTCGCGCTTTGTTGGGTGTCGCGTCCACCGACAAAAGTTTGGCGTCGATCTTCGCCTGCTCCGTGACCTGCATTCCGCGAAGCTCGGGGGCAATGACTTCGTTGACGTGACGAACTGCGGTCATCACGCCTTTTCCCATGTAGCGTTTGGCGTCGCCGTCGCGAAGCTCAACAGCTTCGTGAGCGCCTGTCGAGGCCCCGCTGGGAACGGCGGCTCGGCCATAAGCACCGCTGGCGAGCATGACATCAACTTCAACCGTCGGATTTCCGCGACTATCGAGAATTTCCCGAGCGTGGACGGCCGTGATCGCTAAAGCTGAGTGGTGGGGCGTAACTTGCGTCATAGTCGAACTCCTGCTTCAGGCTTCGCCTGGGATTTTTTGGTCGATTTCAATTGTCGCGCGGTGGACGCCTTCAACTTCGAAGTCTCCAAACTGGGGCGAGACTCTTGCGTGAAAGTCGGCAAGAACGTCGCTTCGGACGGAAGCGTTTGCGGGTTAAGCAACGACGTCTGGCGAACGCCTTCGTTTCGTGAAGATTGCGGGTGAGCTGAACGCGTCTCTGCCATCAGTTCAAGGCCGCCGAGGACAACTTGCGCGCCCCGAGGAGCTTGCCACGGCGGGGACACCGCGGAGTCGCTGGAGTCCGTCTCGCTCACTGACGAAATCGCCGACTCAGTCGGCGATTGGCCTTGCAAGATCGCAACAGCGAGACGCGTGCACTCGGTGGCCTCGTGCTGAACTTTCTCCCAACCCAAACGGCGATGCAGAGTTTCGATCTCCGGTGCACGCACGCCCGGGCGACTGAGCAAGGTCACCATCTGCTGCGCGCGAGCGAAGTAGTCGCTGAAGCGATACACTTCGTGAAGCGCAGCTCGCAAGCGATCTTCGCTGTGCGAGGATGCAGCGGTTGAGCCCGGCCCAGCCTTCGGCAAAGGTGTCTGAACAGAAGACGGAGCTGAAGCTTGAAGCAACTGCTGCTCCAGCTCTTTCACGCGAGCCCGCGCGACTTCAACCTCGCGCTGTGAACTGGCAAGATCCGCCAATATGGTGCGCGCCAATTCAGGACTGAGCACCGGCTCGGTCAGCCCCGACTGAGGTGTCGCCTCAAAGCCCACCTGGCGATCAGACCAATCGATCAAAACTCGATCGCCGATCCACTCGACATGCGCGTGCGGCGCATGCGCTCGACCACTGCCAATGAATTCCGGCAGCGCTTCCAACACAGCTTTCAAAAAGCGCGCGGAACGCGGGAATCGATCGACGGGAAAATCGAATCTGAAGCTGACGCGAGATTCACTGCGCTCAAAAAAGCGTGGAGGCGACATGGGCGATACGAATTGGCCGAGGAAGCGTTCGGGTTGCGCGTAAAGTTCGCGTGGATGCGGCAAGATTCGCAGCACGCTGTCGAGCGCTCCCCATGCTTTTAAGCGCGGCGACTCATGTCCCAAGCGCGTAAAGTAATCACCGCTGACCTCATGCAAATGCAGGCCGCGCTCAATCTCTTCGAGAGTCCCGAGGACGCTCTCAAGCTTATCGGCCTCGAGCCACTGACCCGGATCGCGCAAAAATCCAATCGACCAATCAAAGCCGTCGTAAAGCGACTCCATCGGGGCGCCTCGGCGCTCAAGATCCCGAAGGGCCGTGTGCGTAATTTTACAGCTCAAAAGATAGGGTGAATTCACGCCCCCGCGAAGTTAGTGGAGGGCTTCCGGGTTCGCAACCTTGCTGGCTCCGAATCTCGGAATTGCCTTGGGAATGAGGCCTTGCGTAGGGATAAAATGCTGATGAATTGAGCAGCTGCCGCCAATTCATGGCGGCCCATCGCGTTAAGCTGCTGAACGCATGAATTTCGAGCGCGGAAATGGAATGCGGTTGTCTTCGATTTCTTGCATGAAAGTCGGCAAGACACCTGTGGGCTCGATCTGCCCGGAAAGCTTTCCGTCCGGTGCGCGCACGAGGTTTCGAATCGCATAGATTTGCTGAACTTGATAGTTGCCGTCGTCATCCAAGCCGGTGACCTCCGAGATCTCCGTGATGCGACGTGAACCATCTGACAAGCGTGAAATCTGAATGACCAAGTCGATCGCTGCGGCGACTGAGTACTGCAGAGCCTTCTCGGAAATTTTGGCGTCGGAACCCATGGCCAGCGACTCCAAGCGCACGAGTGCGTCGTTCGCCGTGTTGGCGTGAATCGTGCCGAGACAGCCTTTGTGTCCTGTGTTCATCGCTTGAATCAACTCTAAGCCTTCTGCGCCGCGAACCTCGCCGACAATGATGCGATCAGGTCGGAGGCGAAGCGATGACTTGAGCAGGTCGCGCATCGTCACTTCAAACTCACCTTGTTCGTTCGCCATGCGAGTTTCAAAACGCACAACGTGTTCGTACTCGATGGTCAATTCGCACGCGTCTTCGATCACAATGATGCGCTGGCCTTTAGGAATACGAGAACACAAAAGTCCCAACAGCGTTGTCTTACCGGAGCCGGTACCACCGCTGACGAGAATGTTTTTACCAAGGTACATGCAGATCTCGAGAAAGTTCGCGCCATCCGGCGTGATCGCACCGAGCTTGATGTAGTCTTTGAAGTTGATCTTGGACTGCGTGAATTTCCGCACGGAGACGACCGCGCCACCCATGCGTGACAGCGGCGGGATCACGGCATGAATACGCGAGCCGTCGGGAAGACGAGCGTCCAATCGTGGCTCTTCGTAGTTGATTCTTCGGCCAACGGAACCCGCGATCGAGTTCACGGCCGCCATGAGCGCGTCCTCGGACGCGAACTTCGCATCGACCTTCTCCAGCTTACCTTTTCTTTCGACGAAAATGTCGTTGGGGCCGTTGATGAGAATTTCAGTGACCGTCGGGTCGTCCCACAAGTGCGCAATTGGGAGAAGGTTGCCCCTCACCGCATCGGCGGACACATTCGACATGCCCAACGCTTTGTTGCCACTCACGACTGCTTCCCTTTCAAGTTACGAGGTCAACATCACTTCGCCGCCGAAGCGCCACTCAGTCTTGATCGCCCTGCGGCCGAGCCGTAATCACCGCGACATTATTCGACTTGATGCGCGGGGTTTGCGTTTGCGCCACGGGCTGAGCTTCGCCGGAAGTCGCATCGGTCTGCGCTGGTCGACGCATGATCACACCATCGCGAGGCGACTCTTGCGGAGAGAACACGATCACGCGACCCTCAGCTGCTGTTTCAGGCGATAGAAATGAATAGATTCCGTCTTTGCGCGGCTCGAGTCGGAAGGTTTTTACGCGACCATAGTAGGTTGCGTGATGCTCTGAGAATCCATCGAGGATGAAGCTGACGTTTTTCTCTTTTTCGTTCACGTTCACCACGTGGATCACATACTGACCGCCGGCACGCAGGCGCAATGTGTGCGGCACAAAGCCGCGCTCGGTGTTGAGGATGACAATGTCCTGACTCACTTCACCGCTTTCCACGAGCGAGGCCATTCGCGAAATGAAGCTTCGCCCTTGCTCATCGACTTCACGAGCTGTCGCGGAGTCGACTTGATCAGGCCGCTGCGAAGCTGGGCCACGCTGCAATTCCGACTTGCGCATTTGGTTGGTTCGTCGAGACAAGTCGATGCTCCAGCCTTCGGCCAGTGCGCTGTTGGCCGCCCACATACAGACCATGAACGCCATGCAGGTGCGAATCGCTCGGCGTAAGGATGTCGTCTGTTCCATGATCTCAATCCTCCATCTCAATTCACGTCCGCCCTGCACCGTGCAGGCGCTTGGGCTGGAAACTTTTTTCGTCAATGAACCATGTCGCGCGAATGGAAGTTCGCGTACTCACGCGCCACTTCGATCGCCAAAACTTCCAGTGTCGTGGGTGCTAGGCTGGCCAACTTCTCGCGAATCTTGCTGGCATCGCCTTCACAGCGATTCACCTGCCGAATCACATCGTCCAATTGTAAACGCGTGGCGCTCACCTGACTTTCCATGCCTCGCAAGTGCGCTTGCCAATCCATCTTGAGCACGGGCTCGATCACACCCATTTCATAGAGGACGTCGAAGACGACTTGCAGATCGCCTTGCAGGCCCTGCATGTGCGGTGCGGTCATCTGTTGGGCTCTTGCTGAAGATCCTTCGCGCTTCATCATCCGACCTCTCCTCCTGGAACATTTCGCGAACTTCATGTTCGCTCTCGACTTCTTATCGGCGTCGCAGTGCCTCGAGTTGAGACGTTTTTTGCGCTGACCGCAGAGGCGGACGCCGACTCGCAGACGATTCGCTTAATGGCCTCGACACTGGTCGGGCTCAGGGCGAATCGATCACGGATTCGCTTTGGGAATGACCAGGGTAATCACCAGGACGTGACCGCTGAGATTGAACTTTCGCCCTCGAATTCGGACCTCGACTTTGGCCCTCGAATTTGGGAAATCTGGGCGAATGATTTCGCAACCGTACTTCACTTTGCTGTTTGGACTTTTCGCTCTGTCGCTTTGGCCTCGATCGCGAAATTGGTTGAGCGGCCAAGCTTCGACTTCATTTCAAGACCTGCCCTTCGTGCTGAGCTTGAGTCTAGGAAGTATGTTGGTGGGAGAAGCCTTGCGGTGGCCCGATCTGCTTTTGCATATCAACGGCGGGCTTTGGGTCATGAGCCTCGGATTGCATTTGCTGAGTCGTGATCGCAATTCAGTGCCCGAGAAGGTGTCGCGTCTACTGATGACATCGGCTTTGGTGCTCGCGGCCATTGGCTCAATGGGTTTCTTTCGCGCACTCAACTGAATTTAGCGGTGAAACTTTCCTCGGGCGATGAGGAAGAGTCCACTGATCACGAGAATCCAACCAGCCAGGATGACAATCAACGACGGACCTGGCGATAACATGTGTCGCCAATGTATGGTCAAGCGGCCTCGCGATGGCGCTTCAGCCTGCAGAATCCGTGGAGGCCAAATCACCGCCGTCAGAGCCGCTTGGGCGCGCAAGGTTTTCAACTCCACTTGTTCGCCTCGGTCATTTGTCCACATCGCGCGAAGTTGCGCATGATACCCCAGAGGCAAAATCGCCACACAGGAATTCAACGGCGTCGCCGCTTCAAGCTGAGCCTCGTAGAGAAGTGATCCCGTCCAATTGAGTCGCTCATCGCTCACTTGCGTCTTGAGGCATGGCGCCGGAAGCGCCCGTGTTGGCGGGGTGGAATCAAGCTGCAAGTTTTCCCATTCCATTCGGTCTTCAGGCAAAATCCAGAGCGTATCGCGAGCCGACTCGGATCGACGGGCCAATTCGGGCCACTGCTCCCAAGAGTTGAGGACTTCGGCTTGTGCGGCGAACTTCAACATCGATGGGCGCGATTCACCACTCCAGCTCGGTCCACTGGAGGTCATCTCAAGATGGCGGTGCACGTGAAAAACTTCGCGCAACCAAGGCGCGAAAGCATGCGAAGGACGAAATGACCAGATCACCGCGGCGGCCGGCGCTGGCACGCCTTCAAGTGCAGCCAAGAGCTTTAAGAAATTTTTCGGCATGATCCAGTTGCCATCGATGCCCGCACCCCCCAGTGCAGGTATGGATTGCGCGCCGAATCCCGGGAGCAACGGATTGAGCGTCATGCGATCGGTGCTGGAAAGCTGTTGGGCGATTTGCGAGCGCTCGCGAAAACTCTGTAGCTCGCTCAAATCCGACATCGGCAGCAAGCGATCTGAGAATGCTGCCAGCTGCATCACCAATAGGGCGAGGAGGCTCACAAGGCGAAGCTCCAACGAGGATGTGAAGCGCTGGAGGCGATCCGCTTGTTCGCGCGACAAGCGAAATTTGTCGGCGGTGAATTGAAGCGGCAGAAGATCGAGCGCGATCACGAGGCTCAGCGCCACAGCGACCTCTTTCCACCAGCCACCCAAACTCAGTAGCAACATCAGCAGCATGACCAAGATGAGTGCGGCGAGGCCTCGAATCCGTCCTTCGATCTTTTGCGTCGGCAAACTCAAAAGCCGATGGAGAATCACCGACCATGCCAAAATTTGCACCGGGTATCCCCACACCCAGATCCATCGCGAAGGCACGCGGAAGCTTTCAACCGGCAAAGAAAGCGCGCGACAAATCGCGAGCAAAGCTTCAGAGATTGGCGACCACTGATACACGATCGCGGCGATGCCAAGCCCCAAGAGAGCGTAAGTGAGCAATGCCACACGAAGCGGCCTCCATCGCCAAGCCGCGGCTGCCGCCAAAAACCATAACCCCCATGCGAGATCCACTTCGTGCCAAAAATTTTGTGGCTGCTGAACTCCGGCCTCTTGCATGTCGAGCCATGTGAGTGACTTCAACCATTCACTCGCGGCATGCGGCAAGTAGGAGTAGATCACCGGCGAGTTCGCATCACCTCGAGCCGTCGCACCCATCACATAGTGACTCACAACTTCAACTCCGGATGGCCACGCCCATGCCAGAACTCCGAAGGCGAGAAGCAAAAGCGTGCCGACAGCGCGCCGTGGTGTGCCTCTCGCCATCAACACGGCCAGCACCGCAAGAATTGTCAGCGCATAGAAGAGAATTTGCGCTCCCGCAGAGCTCAGGGCGATGCCGAGTGCGATGATCGCCCAGAGCGATGGCCAAAGCTGCGCCTGTCCAAAACGCATAGCCAAAAGCAAATAGAGAGACGCAGGAAGCGCGATGAATCCAAAGAGGTGTATGGCGTGACCATAACCCACTCGCCAACCCCACCAAGGTAAGAACGCAAAAATCAGAAAGCTAAGGGCTTCGATGCAAATTCGGAGTCGACTCCGCTCATTGGCTTGCGTCGCGGGCCCGGGCTTGGGCGCGAGAGCCAGAGCGACGCGAAGAATCCACAAGCTGAGAAGCCCCATCAGAACTTGCAGAGTCAGCAACGCAAAGTTGTAGGTGCCCTGTGGGCTCAGCCCCAGCTGTACGCCCCAGCGGTAGAGCCACACGCTTCCGTAAGTCGAGTGCGCGGCCACGCCGCCCATCACCCGATGATCATAGGGCCGCTGGGACCAATCACCGCCCGCCGCTTGCAAGTGTTCGATGAGATAAGTTTCAAGGAAGGCGTCGTTGCCGCTGAGGAGCTCGCCGCGCCAACCGAAGATCGCGCACCAAACCAACAAAATCGCAATGCTTGCTAGGCCCATCTCTGCGATTCCCGTGACGAGCTGACGGAGTAAAGGATGAGCGGGCTTCGCCATGAAGTTTCCTTCTGCCCGTTGGGCGAACCGACGAGGTCTTGAAGCTAGTAGGCCGCGCGTGGAAATGCGTTGTCAATCTCAGCGCGGATTTCTATCGTGAATCGAATGTCTTCTTCCGCAGTGTCGAACTCGCTCCATGCCAAGACTGTGACTTCTCGCTCGCAAGTGTTCTTGGCGATCGCGCTGTGCGCGCTCCTTGCTCTCCTGTACGAGGCCCCTTTACGTCGCGGCGAACTACTCAGTTATGACGACACTGCCGTGCTGTTACCCATGAAAGACATTCGCTCCTTGGCGCAATATCAACATGCGCGCGAGCAGAATCTCATTCTCGACGTACAACCGCTTCGCGACCTCGTCAGCTGGCTGGAATTTCGTGTTCAAGAAGCCACCAGCTTCTACAATCCTCAGCTCATCAATTTTGCTCTGTGGATTTTCATCTTAGTCGCGCTGGGCGGACTGCTGGGCCAAGTTCCAGCTGTGCGCGCGCAAACTCGCACGCTGATCTTTGGCCTGTTCATCCTTGGCGCACATCCCTTAGCCGTCAACAGCGTCGCCTGGCCTTCAGCGCGAAAGCATCTGCTCGCCGCACTCCTCACTCTGCTGGCGACTTTATGTTGGCAAAAGGCGATGCGTGCGGCGGAGAAAAGCTCGTTTGCTGGCGCTTGGGCGCTCGGCGCATTGCTCGCGAGTCTCGCCAGCGGCCTCGCGCAACCGATTCATCTTTTGTGGGTGTTCTGGGCCGGACTGATTTTGCTAAAGCTGTGGTGGGTTGATGGAAAGTATCGTGGCTGGTCGCTTCCGACACTTTGGCTGAGCAACTTACTTGGCACGTGCGCGCTGCTGTACGCGAACTGGCAATACTACGCAGGCGCAACTTATGCGGCACGAAGTGGCGCCGCGAAGCTGGGAAATGAGACTTGGTATCTTTGGTGGTCGGATCGCTTCGAGGCCATTGGCCGATATGTGATGCAAATTCTGCTGCCGATCGCACCCAGCATCGCCTCCTATCAACGACATCATCCGCTCAATTGGATCGGCGGCGCAATTGTCGTTTTGGCACTCGGTTGGGTTTATGTGCGGTGGCGACGAGGCCAACGGCCCGAGAACATGGCTCGAGAGTTGGTGTGGTGCTCTGGGTGGTGCTCTGGGTGGCGCTGGTGCTCGCAGGCGATTTGGCAATCTTTGGTCTCGATCGAATCACCCGGCTACTGGCTGAGTCTCGCCGCTCTCCCGCTCATTCTCGTACACGCGCGCAGCACCGAGCATCTTGGTTGGGACACTTACTTACTGTTTCCCTGGCTCATGATCGGCGGGCTTTGCATTCTGCTGTTGTGCCGACGTCAGGGATCCCGAGTCCGGCGCGGAGAAGTTGGATTTCTAGCGGCGCTTGTTTTGTTTTGGTCGGGTCAGACTTGGTGGTCAGCCCGCGCTTGGTCAGATGAGGGCCGGCTATGGTCCACCGCAGTTGCTCGTGGCGAAAAGACTCTCGCGCTCAGCGGCTGGAGTCGCTGGGCTCTACAGAACAACGAGGTGGATCAAGGTTGCGAGGCCGCGCTCGAACTTTTCGACTTACATCCACGCCATCGCGATCTCGATTATCTGTTGGGGCTTTGCTTCTACTCGTTGGGCGAAAAATATCGCGATCGCGATCCTTTGGATTTGTTCAAGCGAGTGGCCCCGCCCGCGGACACGCCGCGCCCTTGGTTTGAATACTATTGGGCCGTGACGGAAATGAACCGAGGTCAGCCCGAGGCGGCCTTTGAGCGCCTGCGGCGGCTGTGGCACACGCGAGCGACGGGGTCTGGTGCTGGCGCTGGTGCTGATGCTGGCGCTGGTGCTGATGCTGGCGCTGGTGTTGGTGTTGGTGTTGGTGACTTCGCGTGGCGCTTTGCCTTCGCCGAATTGACCAGCGGTCTCGCCGCCAATTCTCTGATTATTTGTTGTCGCCGACAACCCGCCGCAGTTTGCGGCGAACTGAAGTCTTTCATTCGCGGGAATGTGCTGGCTCAGCATTGGGACTCGGCGCTGTGGGAGCGAACTTTGGCAAAGGCCTCGCTCGATGACGTGTGCCGAGCTGCGATTTTAGAGCGCGAGTGATCTTACTCGGGCTGGGGCTGGGGTTGGGGCGGCGGCGGCTGTGTCGAAGGTGCCGCCTCGCGCGAGATGCATCTTGCTTCCATTTCCTCACCGATCGCAAAGACCTGCCACTCTCGCCGCACGTTGATTGCAGTTGCGACAGAGCGTTCGGAGATTCGTTGGCGTGTTCGGGCCTCCTAGAGCGAACGGTTGAATGTGGTCAATTTCGAGCGCGTGCTGCGAGCCGCAGTTGGCGCACTTATGCTGGGCTTCATGCTGGATTTTGCGACGGAGGTTTTTCGGGATGTAGCGCGTTTGAGTTGCGGGCTTCGCGGGCGCTTGTGTGTTCCGCGCTGGCGCGGGTCGCGCGGCGTCAGCTGGCGCGTGTGTTGGCTTCGGCGTCGGCTGCACCTGCGCTGGCGCGGGTCGCAGCGCGGCGAGTTTCTCGCGCGCCAGCAGCGTGATGAGTTCCGCCGTCGTCATGTTCGGATACTTGTGCGCGAGCGCACCTTTGAGTTGCGTGATTAGTTCAAGCGTTTCGTTCGGAAGTTCGAGTGCGAGTCGCGAAGTGCTCGCCGTTGTCGCGCGAGCTCGCTCGGGCTTCGGTAACTCAGGCGCGATTGCGGCGATCTCGCGTTCCACTTCACGCTTGGTTTTATTCTCGATGGATTTGATGAACGCGACTCTTTCATCACGCGTTGGTTGCGTGTGACGAAAGAGTCGGTTCGCTTGTGCGATGTTGGTGATGGTGAGTCGCCCATCGCGGATTGCGGGCGCGATTTCAGGAAGATCTTTGAGAAGTCGCATAGCTTCTATCCGTCTTTGCGCCTGGTCTTCAGAGTAACCAAGTTCTTTGACGGCGTAGTCGAAGAGCGAGGTGCGCTTGAAGTCGCAGTAAAGCTTTCGGCGCTCGACCTCTTTGAGATGAGTTAGGATATCGGCGAGCACGCGACGTTCCTCGCGCACAAGCCCCAGCAATTTGTTGTGGAGTTCTTTGTCTGTCATACCCTGTGTTTAGCACGGGTTTTTACGCTCAGATTTTTCGCGCGAGGATCGCGTGTGGCGGGCGTTTGCGCAGAGGCACGCGAAGCGGGGTTTGCTCGCGCGCTCAAGCTGTGAGCCGCGTGCGTGCGGCGATTGCGGTGGTTTGAGGCGAGGATCGCTTTGTGTTGGCTGCGCGCGAGTGAGTTCAGGGGAAAATCACGTCAACAAAAATTTGCGCTGGTCTCACGCACGTCCGGAATCCGGACAGCGCCGCCGGACAGCACAAGCCAATCGCGGCCGCCTCGACACTCACGCGCCATCCGCGCTGGCGCGGGTCACACTGCATCACGCGCCAACACGATCCGCACATCGGCGCACTCACGCCACCCGCGCTGGCGCGGGTCACGCCGCATCACGCGCCTAGAACTGCCTACGCACGCCAACCCAGCGCACGCCAACCCAGCGCCCACACACTCCAAAAAACCAAAACTCAATGCATGCCGCTGCCCGCCTGACCACCACCACGCAGCTTCAACAGCTGCGCTTGTGCAGCGGCGAGGCGCGCGATCGGCACGCGGTAAGGCGAGCAACTGACGTAGTCCAAACCGACACGAGCGAAAAAGTGAATCGACTCGGGATCGCCGCCGTGTTCGCCGCAGACGCCGACCTTCAACCCACTTCGCGTGGCGCGGCCTCGCTCGACTCCCATGCGAACCAACTGACCGACGCCCTCTTGGTCGATGCTGACAAAGGGGTCTTGCGCGAAAATGCCTTCATTCACATAGGTCGCGAGGAAACGAGCCGAGTCGTCGCGCGAAAGTCCGAGCGTCGTCTGAGTCAAATCGTTGGTGCCGAAGCTGAAGAAATCCGCCTGACGTGCAATTTCTCCAGCGACCAATGCCGCGCGCGGAAGCTCAATCATGGTGCCGACCAAGTAATCAAATGCGACACCACTCTCAGATTTCACGCGATCGACCTCGCGGACGACCAAATCACGCAGCAGAGACAATTCTTTTTCCACGCCAACGAGCGGGATCATGATTTCGGGGACCAACTGCAAACCCTCTTTCACCACGGCCACAGCGGCCTCGGCGATTGCACGAGCTTGCATCGCGTAGATCTCGGGATAAGTGATGGCGAGGCGACAGCCGCGATGCCCAAGCATGGGATTGAACTCGTGCAGACCGCGCACGCGGTTCATCAGCCGATCAAAATCCATGTCGAGCTTGCTGGCCAATTCGCGAGTCTCAGCTTCGGTGTGCGGTACAAATTCATGAAGTGGCGGATCCAACAAGCGAATCGTCACCGGATAGCCCTTCATCGTCTTAAACAGTGAGATGAAATCGGATCGCTGCATCGGCAACAACCGCTCCAATGCATCTTCGCGTTCGGCGCGCGATTCAGCGACGATCATCTCGCGCACCACATCGATGCGATCCGCGCCAAAGAACATGTGTTCGGTGCGACATAGGCCAATGCCTTCGGCACCGAAGCCACGCGCCGTCTCGGCATCCTTCGGCGTGTCCGCGTTGGCGCGAACTCGCAGGACACGCGTTTCATCGGCCATCTTCATCAGCCGCGCAAAATCACCAGAGAGCTCGGGCTCCACCATGCGCACTTCGCCCAAGAAAACTTCTCCCGTCGATCCATCCAGCGTGATCACATCACCTTTGCGCAGCACATAGCCCGCCACGCGCATTTCTTCGCGATGATAATCGACGGTCACGTCACCCGCTCCCGCCACACAACATTTTCCCATGCCGCGCGCAACCACCGCCGCATGCGAAGTCATACCTCCGCGCGAAGTGAGAATGCCTTGTGCGGCGACCATACCGAGAATGTCTTCAGGAGAAGTTTCGATGCGCACCAAAATGACCTTCTCACCGCGCTCTTTGGCATCGACAGCTTCTTCACTGGAAAACACGATGCGCCCCACGGCTCCACCGGGTGACGCCGGCAAGGCTTTGGTGAGCAAAGTCTTCTTCGCCTTCGAATCGAGAGTCGGGTGCAGCAACTGATCCAAAGACTTTGGATCAATGCGCAGCAAAGCCTCCTCGCGCGAGATCATGCCTTCATCCATCATGTCGCAAGCGATGCGCAAAGCCGCCTTCGCCGTGCGCTTTCCCGTTCGAGTTTGCAGCATCCAAAGCTTGCCGCGCTCGATGGTGAATTCCATGTCCTGCATATCGCGGTAGTGCTTCTCAAGTCGCTCGTAAGTCGAGACCAAAGCGCCAAAGGCCTCGGGCATGCGCTCTTCCAGCGACTCGCCCTTCATTTTCGCGGCCGCCGCTTCGCCAGCGAGAATCGGCACCGGCGTGCGAATGCCGGCGACCACATCTTCGCCTTGGGCGTTCACCAAATATTCGCCGTAGAACACGCGCTCACCGGTCGAGGGGTTTCGCGAAAACGCCACGCCTGTCGCCGAATCTTCGCCGAGGTTACCGAACACCATCGACTGCACGTTGACGGCCGTGCCCCACTCCGACGGAATATTGTGCAATTGCCGATAGGCCACAGCGCGCGGCGTGTTCCACGAACGAAACACCGCCGAGATCGAGCCCCACAGCTGTTCGCGCGGATCCACGGGGAACTTCTGCCCTGTGGTTTCTGTGATCTGGCGCTTAAACGCGACGACCAGACCTTTGAGATCATCGACCGTCAGATCCGTGTCTTGCTTGTAGCCTTTGTGATCCTTGAGATCTTCCATCATAACGTCGAGAAGAGTGGAGTTCATGCCCATCACGACATCGGAGTACATCTGAATGAAGCGACGGTAAGAGTCCCACGCAAATCGCGCGTTGCCACTGGCGCTCGCCAAGCCTTCGACCGTCACATCGTTAAGACCCAAGTTCAAAATCGTGTCCATCATACCGGGCATCGAGGCGCGCGCACCCGATCGCACACTCACCAGCAAAGGATTCGCGGGATCGCCGAATTTTTTGCCGATCTTCGCTTCCACGCGCGCGAGCGCCGCCTCGACATCCGCGCGCAAAGCTTCCGAAAGCTTTTCGCCGTCGCGATAGAACTGCACACACATTTCGGTGGAGATCGTAAATCCCGGCGGGACCGGAATGCCCAGCGACGTCATCTCGGCGAGGTTGGCACCTTTACCGCCCAGAATGTTGCGCATCGATGCGTTGCCTTCGGTCTCACCGGCCGCGAAGAAATAGACGCGCTTCATTCTAGCACCTCACATTTTATGGAAGTTCTTAAGCCCCGCCGCTACGTAACCGACGACCTGATCAATGGCCACTCGCTCTTGCTTCATGCTGTCGCGATGGCGAACCGTGACTTTGTGATCGTTGAGCGAGTCAAAATCGAAGGTCACACAGAAGGGTGTGCCGATTTCATCTTGGCGACGATAGCGCTTACCGATGGACTGCGAGTCGTCGTATTGCACGTCGAACTCTTCAGCCAGAGCGTCGCGAAGTTTCATCGCTGGCCCTTGCAGCTCGGCCTTTTTCGACAGTGGCAACACCGCCACTTTCACCGGCGCCAAATCGGGATGGAAGCCGAGCACGACACGCGTGTCAGGCTTTCCCGACTCTTCGTCGACGCTGACTTCTTCGCGGTAAGCATCACACAGCACCACTAAGATCAGACGATCACAGCCCACGGCCGTCTCGATCACGTAGGGAACGAACTTCTCTTTGGCCGCTTCATCAAAGTACTCAAGCTTCTTACCTGAGAACTTGGTGTGCTGGGAAAGATCGAAGTCACTGCGATTATGAATGCCCTCCAGCTCCTGCCAGCCAAAGGGAAACTGATACTGCACATCGACGGCGGCCTTCGCGTAATGCGCCAGTTCATCCGCGCCATGCGGTTTCCAGCGCAAGTTCTCCGCGCGAATGCCAAGTCGCAAATAGAACTGCCAGCGCGTCTCGCGCCACTTTTCGTACCAGTCGGAATCCGTGCCGGGCTTCACGAAGTACTGCATCTCCATCTGCTCGAACTCGCGCGTACGGAAAATAAAATTTCCGGGCGTGATCTCGTTACGAAAACTTTTGCCGATGGCCGCGATGCCAAACGGAATCTTGCGACGCGAAGTCGTCTGAATGTTTTCGTAGTTCACAAAGTGGCCTTGCGCCGTCTCAGGCCGCAAGTACACCACTGAGCCCTGATCTTCGGTCGGACCCATGTGAGTCTTGAACATCAAGTTGAACTTGCGCTCTTCGGTGAGATTCTTCGAGCCGCAGTTGGGGCACTTTTTGTCGTTGATGTAGCTTTCCGTGTTGTCGGCGCGAAAGCGCGTCTTACAGTCTTTGCAATCCACCAGCGGATCGCTGAAACCATCGACGTGACCACTCGCCTTCCACACCGTCGGATGCATGAGAATCGCCGCATCCAAGCCGACCACGTCATCTCGACGAGTCATCGAGTTCCACCATGCGCGCTTCACGTTTTGCTTGAGTTGCGCGCCGAGCGGCCCGTAGTCCCAACAAGAATTCAAGCCGCCGTAGATCTCGGAGCTCTGAAACACAAATCCGCGTCGTTTGCACAACGACACCATGGTGGCCAAATCAGCTAAACGCTTGACGGAATCACTCACGACGCACCTCGCAGGTTCGGGTCGAACGACGCTACCAACGAGGTCAAAAGTGGGTCAATTCGCGCTTGGGATTAAGCGCTGCGTTTGAGAATGGCATCGGCGGCCGCCTGCAAAAACGGCAGGCTGTCGCGTCCCGCGCGTGCCCGTGCGGCATGAAAAGCTTGAATGACTTTGTCGCGTGAAGCGCCGGCCGGCAGTCCCAGCACTTCATGCGCATCCCAGGTGTGGCCATTCCAATTGAAAAACACATTCAACGAGCGCCCGCCGCCAAAGGCCTCGGCATCGCGCTCCTCACGACGCCCACCCAGGTGCGGCACGGGCTCGTCCACCTCAAGAACCGCCAAGGCCTTGGCGTACTTTTCGGATCGCGAGCCTGCCGCCTCTTCACTCACCACTTCGGCCTCGAAGGGGATGGCGCGGCCATTGTCTTCATCAAAGCGCAAGTAGGCCTCGGGACGTGCGCGAGCCCCGCCCAACCATATGATGGCGACGACGATCAAGAACACGAGGCCTTGAATCAGCATCAAGTTATCTGGATTTAGTAACCACTCCACTGTATAGCGTTATCGGAATTTCCGCGACTCGCCTCAAGGCCGGGCTTGTGTCTCAGACTGAGACATGGAGTTTGTGTTCGAGGCCAAAGGCGCCCAACCGATTGTGAACTTCAGAGATCAAACCCGGAAACACCGTGGTTGGACTCGAATCCAGCGAGGCTCGTCATGGCACAAATGAATCCCTTCGATCAGCAACGCCCCATCCCCGGCGTGAAGCGTATCCTCGCCGTCTCATCGGGCAAAGGCGGCGTAGGCAAGAGCACAGTTGCCACCAATCTCGCGCTGGCGCTTGCGAAAAAAGGGCTGAAGGTGGGATTGCTCGACGCCGACATCTACGGGCCGTCGCTGCCGCGGATGACTGGCACGCTTCAACAGAAGGTCGCACTCGGAGAAAACAATCTGCTGCAGCCGCTGGAACGCTACGGGCTGAAACTCATGAGCATTGGCTATCTTGTCGACGAAGACCTCGCGGTCGTGTGGCGCGGCCCCATGCTTTTCAAAGCCATGGATCAATTCCTTCGCGAAGTGGCCTGGGGTGAATTGGACCTGCTGCTCGTGGACCTGCCGCCAGGCACAGGCGACATTCAGCTTTCACTCGCACAAAAAGTCCCCGTTGCGGGAGCGATCGCCGTGAGCACTCCGCAAGATGTCGCGCTCACCGATGTGAAAAAAGCCATCGACATGTGGGCGCGCGTGCAAGTGCCCGTGTTGGGCGTGGTGGAAAACATGAGTTGGTTCATCCCGCCGGGAAGCACGGAGCGCGTGCAACTTTTCCCGAAGGGCTCGCTGGATCGCTGGCTGGAGGAGCGCGGACTGATGAAACTGGGCGAGGTCCCCTTTCATCCCAACGTCGGCTTAGGCGGCGAAGCGGGAATTCCCGTCGTCGAAAGCGATCCGAAAAGTGCCGAGGCCGAAGCCTTTGCGCAGATCGCCGCGCGGCTGCTTTGAGACTCCTGAGAGCTGGCCCACTTGCGTGGTCGTGAATCAAAAAGCCTCGTCGACGCGAAGTCCACGAGGCTTTTTTTCGTGCTCTAGGTAGAGTCGAAGTCGTGACTCCGCCGCCAACTCCGCTTGGCTCAGAATCGAAAGCCGATTCCGTCCGCACCAGATCCGTCGTGCGGACGCACTCCAAGTTCAACTCGCAACTCGACACGACAACCACGCAAGTGAGCCAGCTCAAAAGATGTCTCAGGCTGAGGCGCGCGAGTGTTTGATGTTGCGACACTCGTCGACTTCTTCTTCACTCTTTTGACGCATTGCGATAATCTGACTTCACGGTGAGCCACGGAAGGAAACATTTCGCGTGGAGCCCTCGCTCAAGAGATTAGGGAAACTTGAGGGTCCAAAAATCGCGGCGCCGTAGGGGGAAGAAGGATGCCGAGTAAGTCCATGTGGATTTCGGATCCTCCGCCAGAGTAGCGGGGATCAATCAGACATAGAGGTTAGGTCAGTTCAATTGTCAGTCGGACTTCGACAAGGAGGTTCTATTGATATGCTGACAGAATCCCTCCTTTGCTCAGGGCAAACCACTTGAAAAAGTGGGACGCAAAGCTAATGGGGCTAATGTGCACGGTCTCCCGCCAACGTATCAGTGCACGACGCCAGCCAAGCTGCCAGAGGACGAGAAGCACTTGAGCAAGCATCTTGGAGGAATTCATCGGTAACGGGGTCCGTGAACCCCGCACCCGCCAGCCCCACGGCGGGTTTTTTTATTTGGCCCACGCGTGAGTGGGACTTGCCGATGAGCCAAAGTGTAATCCAGAGGCGAAATTTCTAGCGCGAAATGCGCGGCGTTCGCGTGGGTTGAGGTGCTGCCGAGCTGGGCGTAGATCGCGGCGTGGCCTGCGGAGCTGAACCGATCGTCGCGCCTGCGCTTGCTGTGTCGCACTCGACGCCGCGAAAGCGCGCTGTACCCTTGGGCTGACCTCCCGCAAAGTCGATTCGCACGCGACAGCCGGCCTCGCGCGTGGCGCTCAAGGCATCGCGGGCCTTGAAGCACTCGTCGAGATTCTGAAATTGATATCGCAAATGTCGCGAGCCTTTGTCGTCGCCTGCTGCCTCACTCAAAACTGCATCGCGATATTGCCACACTCGTGGCCCATCCCATCCTTCTTCACAACGAATCGCCAAAGCGCGGTTCGGCGAAGCGCGCAGCAAATCAAAGCCATCACTTCGCGCCGGCCCGGGCGCCTCAAAGAGCTCCGAGCGTGTGGCGTGACGTCCGGGAGATCGCATCTGCGCCGTGTCCTTGCCATAGTCGTTGAGCAAGCTCACCGCACTCGTGGCCTCAGCGCGATTCTGAACTAAAACACTCAGCAGAAAGATGAGGCTTGCAAAAGCACGAATGACATTCTGATTGGGCTTCATGTGAATCATCCTCTTCACGACGGAAACTTTTCGGATCGCTGAAAGCACGCCACCTGCGGAATCAAACCGACTCAATTCGTCTCATTCTGAGTTTAACATGCTCTGAAGCGCCGAAAGCTCTGGCGTGGTCGTGCTCGACCAAAGTCTTCACCGCCGCGAAGTGTACATGATTGTCGCACGCACTTCGAACGCCTAGGATGAAAGCTTCTCATAAGCGTCGTAGCGAATCAGATCCAGGAGGCCTCGATGACAAGCAAGAAAACGGCAAAACCCAGCGCTGCGAAGTCCGCTCCCGCTGGTGTGGCGATCAATATCGGCATCAAGGAAAAAGACCGCAAGGCTCTCAGCGAAGGCCTGTCGCATCTTTTGGCCGACACCTACACGCTGTACCTTAAAACTCACTACTACCACTGGAACGTCACCGGCCCGAT
>DDUL01000051.1:613-4922 GCA_002344785.1 Bdellovibrionaceae bacterium UBA2339 | reverse complement strand
CTGGAACGTCACCGGCCCGATGTTTCAAACACTGCACTTGATGTTTGAAACTCAGTACAACGAACTCGCCTTGGCCGTCGATGCGATCGCCGAACGCATTCGCTCGCTCGGCTCGGTCGCGCCAGGCACTTACTCGGCCTTTGCGAAACTCTCGAAAGTCGAAGAGGACACGGACGTGCCCAGCGCGAAGGAGATGATCGCCCACCTTGTCGAGGCGCATGAGACGGTTCTGCGCACAGCGCGCTCAGTTTTTCCAGTTGCCGACAAGGCCGTGGACGAGGCCACCGCGGATCTGCTCACGCAACGACTTCAGGTTCACGAAAAGACGGCGTGGATGCTTCGCTCGCTGCTCGCGGAGTGAACGACGAGCGAGGCGTGCGTGAAGTTCAAGGGGGCTATGGCTCTGAAGCCCCTCCCTAAAACATCGCGCCAGCTTAGGGCTCTAAGTCAAAGTCAGCCTCGGGGTCCGCACCCGAATCGGCTTGCGTGTAATCGCGCTTCAGTGATGCGGCTCCGATGTCATAGATGGCCAAGCTGATGTTTCTTCGCAAGTATGGCACGCCGAGTGCGGCTTCGTGCCAGTTGAAGTCCAAAAAGTTAATCGACCTTGGCGACAACAGCGCTTGCCGCCAAGCCTCTTCATGAGCGCGCGATGCGGAAGCTTGTGGCGCTTCCGAATTCACACATGCTGCGGCGATGCTGCGATAAAAATTTTGTGCGCGAGCCGTCGCCTCACGCAGATCCAATTCGAGCGGCCATTGGCCTTGGCCGATAAACACCATCAAGCTGATCGTGGCCTCGCTCAAACTTGAACAGCCGCCAGCGACCACCGAGGCGCGAACAAGTTGTTGCTGCTGTTCTTCAGTGATCTCGCCCGTCCACACCCAGTGCATGGCTGGCGTCCAAATCCAAGCCGCACGCGAGAACGCTTTGAGTGAGGCTGCGGATTTTGGACTTCGCTTGACCGCCCAACCACGGCTTCGGCCGTAGGCCTCGATGCGATCGGCCCATTTGAGCGCCCACACGCTCACCATCTGCCCGACGAGACTCTCACTTTGCCCAGAGACTTGCGCGATGAATTCAAAATTCCGAAGGTCCTCTTCGAGATGTCGAGACCCATGGAGCTTCATCCGCGCGAGGGCCCTCAGCACAGCCGCGTGCACCAAGCCTCCAAACTGCGGCGACGGCATGAGCGACAGCAATTCAATCTGCTCAAAGGCGGAAGACTTTTTGAGCTCTTCCAGAAGTTCCGGCATCCACACTTCGTCCCACAAACTGACGTGATCGTAGTTTTGGATTTGATCCACCCAACTCAAATCCAGTTGGCCCAGATCCAGCTTCTGAAGTGCGGGACCAATTTCTTCGGGCGTCTTGAGATCGGCGACAGTCGCGGAGTACAAATCTCGAAGGCGCACGAGACGTTCCGTGACTTGCGCGCTGCCAGCGTCCTTGAACTCGGGCCGGGCGAAAAACCTTTGCGCCTTAGACGTGGCTTCCTCGGGTAGATCTCCGGCATCCGCGGATGCGAACTCCATGCCCACATGCTTCTTGATGAATTGGATTGCATTGCGCCGACGCGTGTTTTTCCAAATTGGCTCGGCCTCGAGCTGGCGAAGATCCTCGCTGATCTTGGCCCAATGCGTGAGTTCAAGCTTGGCGCGTTCGCGCGAGGCTTTCCAACTTGAGTTCGCCAGAAAGACGGAGCCACCTAGCACGATGCCAGCACCCATAAATGGCAAAGCCGCGACAAGAACAACAAAGACTTTCCGCAACGTCTGACTCTGAATCATCTTTCGCCCGTCTGCCTATGGCGCGTGACTTCACCCCTAAACTTCGTCCCATCATGATCTTCGCTGCAAAGAGCGATGATGCCAAATGCTGATAAGACCGAATGCGGAAATGCCTGTCGGGCGCATGACAAGGCGTCCGCGCGTGCGAATCAGGATCTGACGCTCAACACGGATTGAACGAGGCGATGATCGCGATGCCGAGGCCCGCGAAAGGCTTAGCGCAGCGGGATGGACAGCTTGCGGCCGACGTAGAGTGGCCGACTCTTTTTCACGTCATTGGCCTCGACCAGAGCGCCCAAGCTCACATTGTAGCGCCGAGCGATCTGCGTGAGATTTTCTCCGCGCCGAACGACATGAACTTTTGGCGCAGACTTCACGACCGCTGGCTTGCTCGACCGAGTTTTCGTCGCGACCTTGACTGTCGCCGGGCGAGAAGGCGTTTGCGCGACCTTTCGTCCAACACGCGATCCGACTTTCACTTGCGCGCCAGACTTCGCGGCTCGCGTCTCAACTTGCTGCGCGGGCTCGCGCTGCTCGGTGCTGCGATTGTTGCGCGAGGAACGCTTCGGACCAAGTGTGGCCACGTTCTCAGCTGGAACTCGCAAGCGTCGGCCAACCGACAAAGTCGTGTTCAAGGACATGCGATTCAATCGCAAGATCTCTCGCACTGTCGTGTTGAACTTTCGCGCGATGCCGCTGACGGTGTCGCCGGATCGCACGCGATAATAGCTGTAATCATCTTCGGCGACATAGCGGGCGGTGAGGCTGGCGCGTGAACGCTCTGCCGCGGCCATCGCCTTGGCCTCCGTACCGCGGGGCACTCGCAAGACGAGTTTGCCTTGGTCCGCGCCGCGATCACTGAGTGGCGCGATGCCTCGCTTGTAGGCGGGGTTTAAGTCGCGCAGATCGTCGTACTCCAAGCCCATCTCAGCGGCGAGTTTTCGCAAATCCATCGCCGAGCCAAACTCAACTTCGGCGAAATCCAACGGCGGTTGATAATCAATATCGGTAAAGCCGTACTTCTCTGGTTCCTTAGCGATCAAGCGGGCGGCCAGGAACTTCGGCACATAGTTGATGGTTTCTTGCGGAAGCCGGTTCTCACGCGCCAGCAACCAAAAATCTCGAGTCTTGTTCTTCATCACAAGATTCTTCACGCGATTTTCGCCGACGTTGTAAGAGGCGATGGCCAGGTACCAAGCGCCAAAGAGGTTATAAAGTCCTTTGAAGTAGTCCGCAGCGGCGTACGTCGCTTTGACGAAGTCGCGTCGGTCGTCGACGAAGTTATCGATTCGCAATCGATAGCGCAGACCTGTACCGCGGATGAATTGCCAGTAGCCGACGGCATTGGCCGATGAATGTGCGGTCGAAGAAAATCCGGATTCGATCAAGGCGATGTAGATCAAGTCCTCGGGCAAACCTTCTTTGCGCAAAATTTCTTTCATGATCGGCGCGTAGCGCGTGCTGCGCGACAGATATCGCTCCATGTGCGGACGACCCGAACCCTGAAAGTAATCAATCCACTTTAAGACCAAGCGATTCACTTCAATCGGAATGCCCAACATATCTGCGCCGGAGTCCGACAAATCATTCGGCGAAGTCCCAAGATCCGCGCCTTCGACCATTGAACCCGTCGTGCCACTAGCCGCAGTTTTAACCGACGAAGTGGCGCAGGCCGAAAGTCCAAGACTCAACACGCAGGCGGCACTCAGTCGCGAAAAATTCGACCATGTCCAGACCGATGCCGACATCGAGCCTTGATCCGGCTCACGAGAAATCGTGGCGGACGAATCCAGTCGGGTGCCATTTGAGCTGGGGGTCGATGAGCTGGGGGTCGATTTGTTGGAAAATCTGGTGGTCAAATTCATCATCACTCGATTCCGGCCTCGCAGCGAAATTGTTGGGATCACGTTTTTTCAAGTTAAACTCGAACACTCGTCGCCGCAAACAAAAGCGACCCATAAATCGCGAATTCGGACGATCGGTCACCGTCGCGCGGAATCAGTTCCGGTGCGGCTTTGCGCGTGTGAGAGTGCTTTGCGGTCACTCGATGACTACGGCGACAGCGAGGCCTCGCTCAGCTCTTCGAGCAGGACCTTAGTCGGCTTTGCCCGCTTCTTGACCATTTTCGACGGCTGTTTCGATCGCAGCAACCGGCTTGGCCTTACGTCCGCGTTTTGCGGACTTCAAGGCCGAGGCCGACGTGGGGCTAGCCTCCGTGGCCTGCGCAGGCGTGCGATCACTGCGCTCACTCAAACCTCTCCACAGAGGTTCCGAGCTCACCACTTGGCCCGATTCGATCCAGCGGAACAAAATCACGTTTCGCAAAATTGCTTTCACATAAAATGAAGTCTCGCTGTAGGGAAACTCATCCATCCAAATTTCATTCTCCGGAGCCGAGCTTCGCGAATCCGCCAACTGTTGCAATGCGGCTCTGGCCTTCAACCAGCGCTCCACGCGAGTCGGTCCCGCATTGTAGGCCGCCAGCGCCAGCGGCCCGCTGTTGAAGCGGTCCAGAAGCA
>DDUL01000051.1:0-279 GCA_002344785.1 Bdellovibrionaceae bacterium UBA2339 | reverse complement strand
CGCTCAGGTTGAAAGAGATCCTCGGGCAAACTCAATTTTCCCAAGCGAAGATCATCCGCAATCTCACGGGCCGTCGGCGGAATCATCTGCATCAGGCCCAAGGCGCCGCTCGAAGACACAGCCTTGGTGAAGAAACCGCTTTCTTGCTTGGTCAAAGAGCGCGTGAGATGCGGATCAAGCCCCTTAGCCTTTGCTTCGCTCTCAAACACGGACTTGAATTCATCCGGCCAAGCCGCGCGAATCAGTTCTTCACGGCGAAGTTCCGGTCGCGCATCCCAA
>DDUL01000008.1:443-52673 GCA_002344785.1 Bdellovibrionaceae bacterium UBA2339 | reverse complement strand
CAAACTGGCTCGCAGGCTCGCGAGATCGCGTGGGCCTCGACCCTGTCCAGTGGCCTTGGCCAGACGCCGTGGCAAATCGCCAACTCCGCCCAAAGCCGATCGCAACTCATCAAGTCCCACTGGCTGCGCCAGCCAAGAAGCCACGCGCTCTTGCCGCGCGACGATTTCGTTTCGCGAGCAAAGAGGAAACTGCAACCAGCTTCGCAACAATCGGGCGCCCGCCGAAGTGCGCGTGCGATCCACCGCATGAAAGAGCGATCCTCGCGACTCGCCCTTGTAGGTCGAAAATATCTCAAGATGCTGCAGCGTCGTGGGCGAAAGCCTCAGTCGCCCGCTCAATTCACGCGCCTCAAACTGCGCCAGCGCTTGTAGCCATTCACGCGCCGTTGGCGCCGAGTACTGAAGTGCCGCATAACTCACCAATCGCTGCACGGCCTTCGGTGCGGATCTGAGCCAAGACGGCTCGGACAAAATCTCATCATCCGCGGACTTCAATTCAACACTGCTGTGCCAAGTGAGTGTCGCGCCTGCTTTTTGAGCCGCAACAACAACATGCTCAGCCGGCGACTGACCTGATTGAGAAACAGCGGGCATCACCCACTCAACGGCACGCAAGGCCTCGGCCATTTCTTGCGCCTGACTTGCATTCAGGCCCAAGAAATAAAAACCCTCACCAGTTGTCACATCAAAAAACGCGACACTGCCGTCGGAAGCTTTGGGGTCCCAAGATGCCAAGTAGTGACTGACACTCGCGTCCAAACTTTCCGGATCGAAGACCATGCCGGGCGTGAGCACGCGCGTGATCCCGCGCTTTACCAAACCCTTGGCCTGCTTGGGGTCTTCGAGCTGATCGCAAATTGCGATTTTAAAACCTGCGGCCAAAAGTTTATTGATACTGCCGCTGACGGAATGATGAGGCACACCGCACATCGGTGTTTCATCTTTGGCCTTCTTATTTCGAAACGTCAGCGCGATTCCCAACACCGGCGCGGCGGTCTCCGCATCGCGATGAAACATCTCAAAAAAATCACCCATTCGAAACAGCACAATCTTATCGGGATGGGCCGACTTCACTGTCCAATATTGTTTCATTAAGGGCGTGGCTTGCGCCAAATCGGGAGGCGCCTGCATCTGCGTCATGACTTCTGACATAGGCCACAGATAAAGCACAAACACGCCAGCATCGCGACGCTCAATGCGCCGCGGTTCAAGCCAAAAAGATCACGAGATAACAGCTACTTAGCCGCGAGCTTCAAAGCAGTAAGTAAATACGAATACTCAAGCGCCAATAGCTCAGCTTTCGCCGCTGGAGTGGCCGCCCCCGCATGCCCGCCTTCGATGTTTTCAAAGTAGAGCACCGGATGCCCGAGTTCACGGAGTCGATGCGCGAAGCGCCGAGCGTGACCCGGATGGACTCGATCATCGCGAGTTGAAGTGGTGACGAAAGCCTCAGGCAGATGCGTTCCGGCCCGCAACTGATGGTATGGCGAATAGCGCCTTAGCCAAACTCGATCGGCCTCATTGTCAGGCGTGCCGTACTCACTGATCCACGCTGCCCCGGCAAGTAGGCGATGAAATCGCAGCATATCTAAGAGCGGCACTTGAATCAGTATGGCTTGATACAAGTCCGGTCTTTGCACCAACGCATTGCCCGCTAACAAGCCGCCGTTGCTCCCACCGCGAAAGGCGATTCGTCCCGCCGCACTCAATCCCCGCGCAATCGCATCTTCTGTCACCGCAAACAAATCATCGTAAGCGCGCTGTCGATTCTCGCGAAGCGCGGCCTGATGCCAGCGAGGTCCGTATTCGCTCCCGCCGCGAATGTTGGCAATGATGAAGGCGCCACCGCGCTCAAGCCAAACCTTGCCCACATCCGACCAGTATCGAGGCAACAGCGGCGACTCAAATCCGCCGTAAGCCGTGATCAGAGTTGGTGCGGCCTCGTTGCTCCGTGGACGCACAATGCGGTACGGAATCTTCTCACCATCAGCACTCGTGGCGAAATATCGCTCACAAACAAGTCCGTCATGACGAAAGCGAGGTGGACTTTGCCGCAGCTTTTGCCACTTCCCATCCGGTCGACTCAAATCCAGCACCCATTGCGAAGGCGGCTCAATCTCATGATGTCGCGTCACCACGATCTCGGCGCGAACACGAGAGGTGTGATCGACCACGACATGCGCGTCTCCGAGGTCGCCCCAAATCGACTTGCGCTCCCAACGTCCATTCACCCAGCGACAGACTTCCATGCGCGTCTGCACATCCTGCAAGTACATCAACACCAGTGCATCGCGGGTTTCATAGGCGACCAAATAGGCCTCTTGCGCACTCGGCTGCCAAAGCGGAACCAAATTTCGTATCTCACCCGTCGCCTGCCAGTGGGCCCAATCCCAACTCCACACTTCACCTGACTTCAGCTCATGACCGCCAAATTTCGTCGCTCGTTTGACATACATGACGAACTGGCCTGAACGAACATCGACAAAATCCACCCAAGGCGGAAGCGGCACTTCGCGAACTTCGTGGTCGGAGGATCGCCAGTAAAGTTTCGACTCATGAAAGCTCACAAATCGGTGCAGAAAATGTTCAGCACGGAGTTGGCCTTGCGAATCCAGCTCACGTATGACGTAAGCCCACATCAATACATCTTCGCGAGGCGCTTCCAGCACCACAGGCGCCGAAGCTAAGCTCTCGCCACGCTTCCAAAGTCGCATTCGCCGAGGATAGCCCGCGTCCGTTTTCTCTTCTTGTGTTGCTGGCCAAGCGGCATAGAGATGATCCGGATCACACCACGTCACGATGGCTTTCGCCTCAGTCGTGTGAAATCCGCCGTCGACAAATTTCTTTTCATGCAGATCAAACTCACGCCACTCCACCGCATCGCCACCACCTCGCGATAGCGACAACATCGCTCGCGAAGATGGCCGAGGCCCCGGCCGCACATCATGTAAGACCCACGACACACCCTCTTCTGAAGCCAACGCATCGACATCCAACCACACTTGCCAGTTGGGCTCGGCCCGCTCAACAAACTCCTTCCAAGGCGTCGCTCGCAAAACGCCTTGAGGATGCTCGGCATCTTGCCAAACATTGAGAACCCACGACTGATCTTCGGCGGCTTCCCACCAAATCGCCTGCAGCGTGGGCAATCGATCCCGAGCCTCAAGAATCTCGCGAAGTTCGTCACGCACTTGAGAAAAGATTGGCGTCGCCGACAGTCGTCGCGAGGCTTCAGCATTTCGCTCGCGAACCCAAGCCATGGCCCGCTCACCTTCGATCTCTTCGAGCCAAAGGTCGGCGGGCGTTTCAAAATCATCTGATGGCGTCATGCGAGATGGCTTCATGGATTCTCCACACTCACAAAAATGAAACAAGTTAACCGACGAAGCAAGCTCCTCAAGTCGCCGCAGAATCAGGAACAAGACTTGAACGCAACGCTGAGGTCGAATTCAAAGCGTTGTGATGGTCCCGCCAAATCCACCACAGCGACATTGTAGGAACTGGAACGTTTAACGGAGGACGCGCAGGCGCCCTCAGGAGACGATTTATGTCGCTTGCGAAATACTCGCAGAGCCTCTGTGCGGCTTTGCTCTGCTGGCTTGCGTATTCGCCCATGGCCTCAGCTCACATTGGCCTGGCCGATGATTACGAATGCTCGGACTCCTATAAAAAGGACTGCTGGGCCATGGGCAATTCGCGAAAAATTCTTCGACTTTGGTTCAAGGGAAGCGAGCGCGAGATGGGAACAAACTGCCAAGCACAAACCCAGAAGCTCACGCAGCAGATTCACGTCGCGCTCCAAGACTTAGGCTTAAGCGCGGACCGAATCGGCATCAATGGCCCGCATGTCGAGTTCACTGGCCAAAGCGGTCGAGCCACGGAGTATCGCTGTTCCTATGCCATTTGGTCCAAACAAGAGGACTTGCGCTTTCAAGTTCGTCACCACAATCGCCGGTTCTGGATCGACGATGAGGACCTCAAGGGTGTTTGCCGTGAAGATCTCCGCGAAGCGGAGTCCAAGCCTCGATCGATCGGTGGCGGGATCTCCCTGAGCGCTGCCCTTCTCCAAGGTGTGATGTGCTACACCACCTATGCCGTGCCTGGACTTGATCGGATCAAAACCTTTCCAAGTGGCGCCACCCAGCTGATCAAGTTTGGCAGTTCAGACGATGAACGAGATCGACAAGGACAGTTGCCCGACCCCAAAGAGAGTCGCGCACCCGATTATCAAAACTAAGATTGAACCCGATTACTGCGCACGGCTGAAGATCATTCGGCAGAATGGCTCAGCCGCGCGTACCATGACCGTCGTCTCACGACCCTGAGCACTGAGATTCACTTTGCCGTCCCCATGCAGGGGCAAACTTCTTCCCCACGGAACATCACTCACCATCACTCGGCCTCGCGGCGGAACATCAGAGTGAATTCGCAAATCGACGATCTGCGAGCCCATCACCGAAAGCGGCGTGTATTCTTGGATCTTATAGCGCCAAGGCTCACGCCGAGCCTCGTCCAGCCCCCGATCAAACTCAGCTTGCGAGATCTTGGCACCGACATAGATGCCACTTCCACCGCGGCCGTCGACCACCTTGATCACCCAGCGATCTTTATCGCGAGACACTGAGTTGAGAAATTCAGTTCGCGGCAGGATTCGATCACCGACTCGCTCGCCGGCATCTTCTGTACGAATATTGCGAAGAATTGGTTCTTCGGCCAAATACGTCCGCACCACTTCTTCCATATAGAGATAGAACTCTTTGTCGTTCACGAAGTTCGTGCCCGGTGAGTAGTTGGATGCCACGCGGCCCGATAGAATCGCGTCAAGGAGCCCCGGATAGGATTTCGCTTTCCATTCCGATAAAGTTTGCCAGTCGTTCATGCCACGAAGCGCGGCCTCGAGGCGATCAAGCTGCGGTAGCCCCGTGCGCGGATCGCGCTCGCTCATCACCGCCAAAAACTCCCGCTCCCATCGCGTCAGTCGATCTTCACCTAGGCGTCTGAGTTTCGAACGCACTTCGTCCTCAGTGAGTTTCGCATACTCCGTCATCGCCACCGGCCACATACGCGCGTCATGCATGTCCATCCACCAGTGCTCACCATTGATCGCTAAGAATCCCACCCGCTCACGTCGCCCACCATCGGCAGGTAACAACCATGCACCTTGCGCATCGATTTGTAGACGCGCACGGGTGTGGGGAGTCACAACTTCGATGCCGGCTTCGCGCATGAGGCGCATCACGCGACGATCCTCGAAGTCCGCATAAGGAGGAATCTGCAACATGACCACGCGGCCGCCTTGCGCCCGAGCCGTATAGCGCTGCGCCAGCTGTCGGTAAAACTCCATCGGGTCACGTTCGGCCACTCGCCGGCCCAAACGCTCATTGTACTCCGGCACATGCCGCTCCAAGGATTCGAGCGCGATACGAAGATCACCAAAGCCGCCAAGAAATCCCGTATTGTCTTCAACCACGCGAAACACACCGCGCGGATCGCGAACCACATCGGGTCCGTAGAAAAAAGTGATCTCACGAACTGAACCGACAAGTCCTGACTCCAAATTTCGCGCCACCACGCGATCAAGAACTTCGCGAGGCATGCGCCCTTCCCGCACCAATCGAGGCTCACCACCTGAGCGGTGGAAGTCGAGCAAGAATTCTCGCAGAGCTCGCCCTCTTTGCTCAACCCCTGGGCGCAAATAGTGGTCAAACTCCGTGCTGACCAAAATTCTCGGTACAGGACTGAGCATGTTGTCTTTATGAAAGTCGCGCCGAGTTTCACGCTCAATCCGCTGCACTCGCGTCGGCGAAATCTCTCGCGCCACTTCCACAATGCCACGATAGTGAGGGCGAATCTCTCCGTTGGGATGATAAAGTTCATCGTAGTGACCTTGAGGCGCCGGGGCCACCAAAGCCTCATCCGCACGCACAGCCTCAGCTCCAAGACAGGCCCACATGATTCCAAGACCTGGAAGCATGCTCAAAGAAAGTGTCTTTCGAACTTTACGAATTAGGACTCGCATCGCGAACTCCCTCAAGGCTTCGTGAAGGAGCAAAGTCACGACCCAGCTAGGGGCGAATATGGCGGGGCGCCATGACCTGAGCGGCGTCAAACTTTTGGACAAGCCCGACCGGAAGAGGCACGCTTAAGGCTACCTATGTCGCAAAAGCCCCATTCTTCGCCAAATAATTCGCCAAATAATTCGCCAGATACTTCACAAGAACGACGTCCTGTGGATCGGATTCAGTTAAAGCCTCACGCCCATGTGCATTTCATGGGGATCTGCGGAACAGCCATGGCTTCACTGGCCGGCCTTCTTCACTCGCAAGGCTACAAAGTCACTGGCTCCGATCAAAATGTCTACCCACCCATGTCGACGCAACTTGCGAGCCTGGGCATTCAAATCATGAACGGATATCAAGCGGCCAACCTCACTCGCGAGGGCCGCCCCGATCTGGTGATCGTCGGCAATGTCATCACCCGAAAGCATGAAGAAGCCATCGCGCTGCTTGAAAGCAATATTCCCTTTACATCTTTGCCGCAGGCGATGGGCCAACTCGTCATTGATCATCGGCACAGCGTTGTCGTCGCCGGAACACACGGCAAGACCACGACATCTTCCATGAACGCTTTTGTTGCCGATGCCCTCAGACTCAAACCTGGATTCATGATTGGCGGCATTCCCAAAAATTTTGGACAGAGCTATCGCTTTCCCGAGGGTGACTGGTTCGTCATCGAAGGCGACGAATATGACACCGCATTTTTCGACAAAGTCCCAAAGTTCATCCACTATCGCCCGCGCTCCGTCATCCTCAACTCGGTCGAGTTCGATCACGCCGACATCTATCGTGATCTCGAGCACGTGAAACAGGCCTTTCTCAGTTTGCTCGACTTGATTCCGCAGCAAGGCCTGCTCGTCACCTGCGAAGATGAAGACAGCATTCGCGATCTGCTCGCTCGGCGCGCCGATCAGTTTCGCGATCGGCAAATTCGCGTGCTCACCTTTGGACTGGAGCGAGGCCAATACCGAGCCTCGCGCATCGAAAACTTTGTCGTTGACCCGATCTCCGGCCGCCGCGGCACTCGATTCTGGGCCGAAAGACCCCATCGATCTCCAGTCCGAATCGAACTTCCTATGATCGGTCATTACAATGTCAAAAATGCTTTGGCGACTCTCGCACTTTGGGAGTCACTTGGCTTTGCCACCGACGCCATCGTCCAGGCCCTGCAAAGCTTTGAAGGCGTCAAACGACGGCAAGATGTGCTGGGCCGAAGCCAAAGTGGTGGCTTCACCGTCATTGAAGATTTCGCGCATCATCCAACGGCCGTGCGCGAAACTATTCGCACCGTGCAAACTCAATATCCAGACGCTCGCGTGTTCAGCGTCTTTGAAGCGCGCTCCGCCACTTCACGCCGAAATGTGTTTCAGCGCGAGTACGCCGAAGCCTTTGGCGAAGCTCAGTGCGTGCTAATGCCTCCGCCCTTTAATCAAAGTGGAATTCCCGAAAGCGATCGTTTTTCGGCGGAAGTTTTGATTCAAGACTTACGCAAGTCTCGAGTCGATGCCCATCTCTTGCCGGACGTTGACGCGATTGTCGCGCACATCAAAGCACACGCAAGGCCTCAAGATCTTGTGTTGGTCATGAGTAATGGCGGCTTCGATGGGATTTACGCCAAATTACTGGCTTGAAAACCAGCGCAGTCTCTCCAGCACGACTTGGTCACTCCTTGCGCCTGATGACTTAGGGGATGTAGTTCACCGACTGAACACTTTCGTTCAACAAGTCGCCGTCGACCAGCAATGTCCCGTCGCGATCACATTGCACGCGTCGCGAGTACGGCAGACTGCAAGTCGCTCCCCAAGAGTTTCTGACCCGAAACCGACACTGGCCGCGAGCGGCATCCCACTCTCGACCCACAATCACCATCGCGTGAAACGCGTGTCCCGCCGGCACAGGATTCATCCAAGGCTTCATATCTAAACTGACACCTGCCGGGCGCCGCAGGTCCAGTGCTCGATGTACGGCGAGTGCCGAGCGTTGATCCGAAGAGGGCCAATTCGAATCAAAGCTCTGGGGAATGTAGCGACGCCGGGAAATCCGACCACGACACCGAGCTTCAATATGATCCATCAATCCGTGAGCGTTCATTGAAAGTGCCGCGTAAATGTTATTCGCACTATTAGCGAGCGAACTTGAGCGCAGATCACACACTTGTTGCTCCAGAAATCTTTGCCGAGAAGCCGCCAGCATGCGATCCGTGCCATCCCGATCAATCGCTGAGCTATAGGGTAAATCCGTCTCGGAACAAACTTTCTTGGCATTGGCGAAGTCAAGAATTGCACCGCGCACATGCCCGCCACTCACCTGCTCAAAGCCATCAACTCCGTTACGAAATCCAGACTGAAATCGTTCCGCTTCGTCTTGCCTGAGCACAGCGTGTGATACCCGCGCACTTCTCTGCGGTCGTGCAAAGTGCGCGGCAAAGTGTGAGCCGAAGCGACCCACGGTTTCGCGATCCAAGCCATTTAAAAAATAATTCGCGGTAACTTGATAAGCGGAGACTCCGCTTCGCACTCCCATGCGCTCAGAAAGCAGATCCGCCGCGACAAACGCGAAGCAAAATCCGCGTTGACCCTGATCGCGAATCGGCGGCAATTGGGGGCGAAGATCGACCGTCTGACATCCGGCAGCCCCCGCCTCACGCGGACCGGCCATGGCCCTTTGCAGCCCTCGATCCAAATCCTCAATCGGCGCAGCTTCACTGGCCCGAGCGCTCGTCGCACTCAAGTTCACTATTATAGAGCAGCCATAGATCAGCGCCCGCCACGTCACTCTGTGCTTATCGGCGGCTCAACGCCTACAAAACAGTTCCATCTCATTTTGAGACAGCTTGATAGATCAAGTCATGGACGGCGGGGCGAAGCTTGGCAAAGAGGTTGGGCTCTCGACCATAGGCCACGCGATTACTGAGCAAAGCCACCAAGAGATCCGCTCGCGGATCATACCAAAGCGATGTGCCCGTGAACCCAGTATGCCCCACGCTGGATCGCGAAAAAAAACGACCTGCCGTAGAGGTCGGCCGAGAGGGCATCATGAAACCCAGCGCCCAATCTCCGTGCCGGTTCGGAACTCCACGGCGAACAAACTTACCCGCACTCTTCACAGGCCACAGCGAACTCGACTCACCTCTCACCAGACGACGAAGTTGCAAACCATATCGGGACAAATCATCGATCGGACCAAACAACCCCGAATGAGGCGCAATGCCACCGAGTGCCCATGCGTTTTCATCATGCACCTCACCGCGAAGCCTTCGGCCTCGCCAAGGGCAGCTTTCCGTTGGAGCCGTACGGCGACGCCGCGCTGGATCCTTCGCAAAAAAACTTCCGTCCTCAACATCCGCGCGACGCAAAACATGAAAGCCTGTCTGCAATAGGCCCAGGCGATCCGACACGCGAGCCCACTGGGTCGATAGCGATTCAAGCCAAGCGCGACGCAAAATCTCGCCGATAAAGAAAAAGTCCAAATCTGAATAAACACTTTGTTGCGGAAATAGTTCTCGGCGCTTCGCCAATCGCCGAGCCTCGCGAAGTACTAAGGCATAATGCGCAGACCAACGCAGCTCAGGATCACGCGACGGCAAAGCATTGACGCTTCTAAAGAAAGGCTTCCACCAGGTCAGTCCCGCCGAATGCGTGAGTAAACTTCGAAGTTTCAATACTCGGCGGGAATTTTTGGCCGAGGCCACGTTGGACCACGGCACCTCCGGCAACCAATCCGACAATGAGTCTTCGGGTTTTAGACCCACTTCACTGGCCCACATGACGGACGAAACTGAAAAAACAATTTTCGTCAGCGAAGCCCAGTCGTAGTAATCAAACTGCTCGCCGAGAACCAAATCGACGCACTTATGGCCGCGGTGAAAGGCCTGCACCCGCAGAGTTGGAGTGGCCGCATGCCAGTCTTCTCCGCCCTCACTTCGCCAATCTAAAATGCCTTGCCGCACTTGGCTTTCGATCGAAGCGACCCGACCACGCTTCGCCTTCATGCCTGCCCACCCGTTCGCAATGTCCAAGTTCCTTGCCGCAAATTCAATTCGCCCCGAGCTCCCAACGGCAAAGCTCTTTGCTGAACATCATGCCCAACCGGTAGCCCCCGCAAAACAGCTATGCCCAACTCACGCCCAACCAGCTGAGCAAAGCGCTCGATCACCGCTGGAACTCGCGACGCCTTGCCGCCGGGCTCGAGATCGCCAGTGAAATCACCGAAAATCACCGCTACGGTTTTTTCGCTCAACACCCGCGATTGACGAAGTTGTTCGAGAAGACGGTCGACTCGATAGCCTCGCTCTCCGAGATCTTCGAACACAATCACCCGCCCAGCCGTCTTCGGGTGCAAGCTCGTGCCGATGGCCGAAGCATAGGTGACCAAATTTCCGCCGCAGGAGACACCTTGGCGAATCGCAGCTCCGCGACCTCGGTGCAAAACTTCCAGTCCATCAAATTGAATTTCGACTTGTTCACCACGGATCACCCGCAAAAGTTCCGCAACTTGTTCCGCTAACGGCATGGGCTTTCCACCTTCGGCCAATTTCGGTTCGATCAAGCGCGCCAGTCGGTCCACGAGTGAAGCGTGCAAGCTGGGCCACCCCCAAACTTGATTCAAAAACAGATGCAGTGTCGTCACATCGCTTAAACCCACCAGCAATTTGGCGTGCGTCTGAGGGCGCTTGAGTTTCATGAGACTTGGGACAAGTCGATTCGCTCCGTAGCCACCTCGCAAACACCAAATCGCGCGCGAATCCTTCGCGAGAAGCGCCTGACGCAGATGCCGGAAACGATTTTTATCTGAATTTGAGGCGATAACGTCCTCAGCGAATAAGTCCTTTGGCAAGCGCACGCGAAATCCCCAGCGCTCGAGGAACTCAACACCATATCGGACTTCATCATCCGTGGGACGAAAACCCGGCGCGACCACATCGATCAGGTCGCCTTCACGCAAAAACCGCCAATGCTTACTCGAGGCCACGCACATTTCCCTTCGGTTGCTCGTCCAAGCCGAAGAGAGGTGTGGGATAACGACCATCGAAGCAAGCCGCGCAGTAACCGCCCTTTTCCCCTCGAACAGCTTCCATGAGTCCATTCAAACTCAAGAATTCGAGAGTGTCAGCGCCGACGAAGTCGCGAATTTGCTCAAGACTATGTGTAGCCGCGATCAACTGTGATTTTTCAGGAGTATCGACCCCGTAATAACAGGGGCCAATCGTCGGGGGCGCGGCGATTCGCAAGTGCACTTCACGTGCACCAGCTTGGCGTACGAGCGAAATAATCTTCTTCGAGGTCGTTCCACGCACCAATGAATCGTCAATCACCACCACCCGACGCCCACTGAGAACAGCGGACTGAGGGTTCAATTTGATCTTCACACCGAAATCGCGAATCGCCTGATGGGGCTGGATGAAAGTCCTGCCGATGTAATGGTTTCGAATGATTCCCAATTCAAAAGGACGCTTCGCCTCTTCCGCAAAACCCAAAGCCGCGGGTACGCCACTATCGGGAACCGGAATCACCACATCACAATCCGCCACACCTGACTTCACAAACTCGCGAGCCAATATCCGTCCCGCTTTTTTGCGAGACTCATAAACACTTTGTCCAAACACAATCGAATCGGGTCGCGCAAAGTACACGTGTTCAAATACGCAACTGCTGCGCGCTGCCTGGCGCGGAATGCGAACCGAGTGTTCGCCTTGAGCATCGACCCACCAAATCTCACCCGGTTCAACCTCTCGCACGAATTGCGCGCCGATGAGATCAAACGCACAAGTTTCGCTCGCCACCACCCAAGCCGCCCCTTCGGCCGTCGGAATCTTGCCAATGACCAACGGGCGGAAGCCTTGCGGATCGCGAATTGCAAACAGGGCTTCATGCGACAATACCGTTAAGGAATATGCACCTTGCAACTTGGCCAAACTCTGCTGCAAGCACTCCACCAAATTCGGCGAAGGGTGCCGAGCGATGAGATGCAATATGCACTCGGTGTCGTTGGTGCCTTGGAAGATCGAGCCCTGAGCTTTCAGTTCTTCACGAATCACATTTGCGTTGACGATATTTCCATTGTGCGCGATCGCCACAGGCCCGTTGGATAGCGAAGCTTGCAGCGGTTGGGCATTTGCCATTTGATTCATGCCTGTCGTCGAATAGCGTACATGTCCGATCCCAGCTCGCCCTTTGAGCTGATCCAAAGTGGTATCATCAAAGACTTCGGCCACAAGACCCAAGCCCTTTTGAATTCGATGCCCACCTTGCTCCAAGGTCACGATGCCCGCCGACTCCTGGCCTCGATGTTGAATCGCATAGAGCGACAAATAGGCCATGCGCGAAGCCTGCGGATGATTCCACACGCCGACAACTCCGCACTCATCCTTCCAAACGCCATCGCGTCGACTCATTAGGCTTCTCCATAACTTTGCGGCAGCGTGAGATTTGAGAAAGCTTTGCTCCAGCCTTCTCGCGCCCAAGCTTCTAACTTTGCCGCCTCAACATTCAACAAGCCCTCGATCACCAGCGCTGAGCCTTCGGTCTGACCGAGGTGAACCATTTCAAAGAGATCCACCGGCGAGTGCGCCGCCAACTGACGCATGACCAAACTTCGAAGTTCACTCGGTGTCGCCGAGGTCTCCACGATGACCTCGTAAAAAACTTCGTGAAAGAGAGCGCCTGCGGCCAAGGTGTGACGAGCGGCCTCAAAGCCACCCCTTCCCACGCGAACCCCAACTCGATGCTTCGAAAGCATTTTCGCCAAAGCATAGCCCAGTCCGAACTTACCAACGACACGCGTTGCCGTGATTCGCTCATCCCGCGCCACTTGGGTCAGCGCTCGCAAAAAGCCAACAAGCGGACGAGCCACCAATTGACCAGCGCAGGCTGGCTCTTGACCACAAAGCTCACGATAAGCGCCACCACTCATCAACTGCGGCAAGCGCAGCAAAAAGACTTCTCGTCCAGCTTTGGTGAAGGCCGACTTCGGTACACGCAAAACTTCAGGACGCAAGCCCACCAGGCCTGTCGATGGCGTCGAAGTGATGTTGCGACCCTCGGTTTCATTGTAAAACGAAACGTTGCCGCTGATGATCGGCGTCTCGAGCGCCCGACAGAGCTCATTCATGCCATCCAAAGCCGCAACAAAACTCGACATCACTTCAACACGTTCAGGATTACCGAAGTTCAAACAGTCTGTGACGGCCAAAGGTTCAAAGCCCTTCGCCGCGAGTTCCAAAGCTGGATATGCAATCGCATCAAATCCGCCATCGCGAGCATCCTGTCGCATCACTTGCGGTCGACAGCCCAACACCACGCCCAGACCACGCCCTGAATCTTTCAGGCGCAAAACACCGACGGAGTCTTCACAATCTGCGACAGTCGAGGCACCAACATGAGCATCATACTGTCGATAGATGAACTCTCGTGAGCATCCCTGAGGCGACTTGATCACGCGCTCAAGCTCGCGCTCGGCCGCCGTCGCCTCAATGCTGACGGCCACCTGTGCTTGCGGCACTCGTGCACGAGGCGACCATTTCTCAAACGGCCTTTCATATTTGGGCGCGTGCTCCGTGAGCAAATCCGGGTCGATCTCGGTCAGCAGATCACCTTGCCAGTAAAGTTTCATCTTACGTTCGGGAATCACTTCGCCGATCGCCACGGCTTCCAGTCCCCAGCGCGCAAACACCTGCTGAACGCGCTCAAGCTTCTTCGGTTCAACGACCATGAGCATGCGCTCCTGGCTTTCGCTCAATAAAATGTCTTCAGGCGTGAGTGTCGAATCCCGCAACGGAACTCGATCCAAATGCATGATGAATCCCACGCCCCCTTTTGAGGCCATCTCGAAGCTTGACGACGTCAGCCCGGCGGCCCCCATGTCTTGGATCGCCACGACCAAATCTTCGGCCATCACTTCCAAACACGACTCAATCAAGAGCTTCTCAAAGAAGGGATCGCCGATTTGCACCGTTGGTCGCTTGGCGGCCGAGTCTTTGCCGAAGCTCTCCGAGGCCATCGAAGCCCCATGCACACCATCTCGTCCTGTCTTAGCGCCGGCATAAACAACCAAATTGCCGGGCCCTTTGGCTTTCGACAAAAACACCTTCTCGCCAGGACGAAAGAGTCCGACCGCCATGGCGTTGACGAGAATATTTCGATCATAGGTTTCATGGAACTCGGTTTGTCCGGTCACGGTGGGAACGCCGACGGCATTTCCATATCCACCGATTCCCCTTACAACTCCATCCACCAACTTCTCCATACGATCCGCATCAGGTCGCCCGAAACACAAGTAGTTCGCACTGGCGATTGGCCGCGCTCCCATCGTGAAAATGTCGCGAAGGATGCCACCGACTCCCGTGGCGGCTCCTTGGTAGGGCTCGATGTAAGAAGGATGATTGTGGGATTCGATCTTAAATGCGACGCGCTCGCCATCTCCCAAATCAACAACGCCGGCATTCTCACCGAAAGCTTGAAGAACTCGCGGTGACGAATTGTAGAGGTTTTTGAGATGCACACGCGAGCTTTTGTAAGAGCAATGCTCACTCCACAGCGCGGAAAACAGGGCCCACTCGACGCCTTGAGGTTCACGCCCGATCAGACCGCAAATGCGCTTGTGTTCATCGCGATTCAACCGATAGCGCTTGAGCTTGGCGACGAACTCTTCATCCAGGCGTTCTGTTTGTCCCATCATTCATTCTCCCGCATGCAAATCACCGAAATCAATTCCACAAATCCAACAAAAGTCGCCCATCTTCGCCGCCCATCCAGGCGTGAAAGGCGCGCTCTGGATGCGGCATCAACCCCGCGACATTGCCGCGACGATTGGTGACACCCGCAATCCCATGGCGAGAGCCATTTGGATTCTCCACATATCGAAGCCAGATTTGCTGATGATCCTGAAGCTCCCGCAGAGTTTCATCGCTCACCATGTAGCGACCGTCGGCATGCGCAATCGGCACCCGAAGCCGCGCTCCCGATCCAAGCTTCGCCCCAAATGGACTTTGACTACCGACTTTCTCAAGTTCAACCCACTGATCTCGAAATCGCAGTCCCGAATTTCGAGTCAGCGCGCCTGGCAGCAGCCCCGCTTCGCAAAGAATCTGAAAGCCATTGCAAATTCCGAGAATGGGCGTGCCGCGCTCCGCGGCCTCGCGCACCGACTTCATCGCCGTAGCTCGCGCGGCCAAGGCGCCACTTCGCAAGTAGTCGCCGTACGAGAACCCACCGGGCAGTACCAGGGCATCAAAAGCTTTCGCATCAAAATGATCGGCATGCCAAAGCCAGATCGCCTCGGCTCCCGCGTGGCCGATCGCCTCAAACACATCGCGATCGCAATTGGTCCCTGGGAATCGCAAAACTCCAACGCGTGCCACAGCTCAACCTCGTTTTTCGATGGCGAAGGTTTCAATCAGCGAATTGCACAGCAACGACTCCGCGATCGTGTGGGCTTCTTTCGCCGCTTGCGACTCGTCCGTGGCTTGAACCTCGAGCTCGACGAATCGACCGACGCGAACGGCTTGAACCTGACGCCCCTCACGCTTGAGTGTTTCCTCGACCGCACGCCCTTGCGTGTCCAAAACTTCCGGTCGCGGCATCACACGAACTCCGAATTTAAATGTCGCCATCTCTCACCCCACCCGCGTCTGTTTTAATCGTTGCAAGACATCCACATAGGCTTCACGCACGCCGCCCAAGTCTCGGCGAAAGCGATCCTTGTCGAGTTTTTCGCCCGACACTTCATCCCAAAGCCGACAAGTATCCGGTGAAATCTCATCACCCAGGACAAGTCGGCCTTCGGCATCTCGACCCACTTCAATTTTGAAATCCACGAGCCGTAGTCCCACCTTGCCCATCAAGCCGCGCAGCACTTCGTTCACTCGCAAAGCAAAACGCTTAAGCTCTTCCAATTCACTTTGCGAGCCCGCTGCGCCGATCATCAGCGCTTGATCATCGCTCACAAACGGATCCGCCAAGGCATCATCTTTGTAATAAAATTCAACCAACGGCTGAGCCAGCGGACTTCCTTCTTCGAGCCCAAACTTCTTAGCCGTTGAGCCCGCGAGGACATTGCGCACCACCAACTCGAGCTTCACCATCTTCAGCTTTTTCGTCACTTCGGCCGTGTTCGACTGAAGCTGCACACGGTGGGTCGGAACGCCGGCTGCTTCTAAGGCCGAGTACAAGATTCCGCAAATCTCGCGATTGATCGCCCCTTTGTCTTCGAAGCTACCCTTCTTTTGCGCGTTGAAGGCCGTGAGCGAGTCTTTGAACTCTTGCCAAATCAAATCCTCGCGGCCCACCACTTTGTAAAGTCGCTTGGCTTTACCTTCGTAGAACAACTCGCCTCTTTGAAAGTTCATCGTCTGAGTCGTCATTTCCGTGCCTTTCCGTCCGCAGCAGCGTGGACATCGCCTGAGCCACCTTTGAGTCCGGCTCGCGCCAGTGCCGCGGCGATGGACTCTTGGTGTTTGCGTCCCGAGAAAACATCATCCAGAACTGCGGCTGAAAGACGTTGGGAAACTTTGGCATCGCGGCCAGCGGCCTCGCGCAAAGTGTCTCCCGACTTCAATCCATGCGCGAGACGCTGCACTTCCGCATAAGCCTCTTCACGGGACAGACCCGTATCCACAAGCGCCAAGAGCAGGTGCGAGCTCATGAGGCTACCGCCAGACAAGTTCATGTTGGCGAGCATCTTTTCACGATCGACGTAAAGTCCTTCAATCAATGTCGCCATACGATCCGTCGCATAGTCCGCGACGATGAAGGCATCCGGCAAGATCACACGCTCGACGGAAGAGTGCGAAATGTCGCGTTCATGCCAAAGCGCGATGTTCTCAAGCGCTGAAAGCGCATAGCCCCGAAGCAGTCTTGAAAGCCCCGTGATATTCTCAGCCGAGATCGGATTTTTCTTGTGCGGCATTGCGCTCGAGCCTTTTTGACCAGGCGTGAAAGCTTCGATCACTTCTCCAAGCTCGGTTCGCTGCAGATGTCGCAGCTCAACCGCCAAGCGCTCCAGTCCCCCGCCTAATAGCGAAAGGGCGACAAACAACTCTGCATGACGATCGCGAGGCACGACTTGGGTGGCAATGTCCTCAGGCTTCAAACCCAAGCGGCGACAGACTCCGGCTTCGACTTCATAACTTTGTGTGGAGTAAGTCCCCACAGCACCCGAGAGCTTGCCGATCGCATTGCGCTCAAGTGCGTTGACCACTCGCTCGCGATGGCGGCGCAATTCTGTCCAGAATCCCGCGAGCTTCATGCCGAAGCTGGTGGGCTCGGCATGCATGCCGTGCGTTCGTCCCGCGCAAAGCGTGTGGGCTTCGGCAACAGCACGAGTCTTAAGAGCTTCGATCAGTCGATCCACGCTCGTCAGCAAGACGCGCCCAGCGGCTTGAATTTGCAGGCTTAGCGCCGTGTCCAACACATCACTGGACGTCATTCCATAGTGAACATAGCGACCTTCGGCGCCGACCTTCTCGGCCACCGAGGACACAAAGGCAATGACATCATGCTTGGTTGTCTTTTCGATTTCTTCAATTCGGCGCACGTCGAAACTCGCGCGCTCGCGGATCGCTTTCGCCGCCTCTTTTGGAATCAATCCCAGCTCAGCCTGTGTTTCCGCGACGGCGACTTCGACTTGCAACATCCAGTGAAAGCGCTGGTCTTCCGCGAACACAGCTCCCATTTCCGGACGAGTGTATCGGCGAATCATGCTTGCACCTCCTCGCGCTGCGATCGAGCTTGGCGATCCCACTCGCGACGCATTTTTTCCAACGATTCAATCCAGTCGGCCTCGGCATCGCAGGCACCGATGAGTCCCACACCTCGCCATGTTTCTGGACCCGCGAACACCAGATTGCTGGCCCGCGATCTGGCCGGCACGGAATCAGCCGCATAGACCGGGCACGAAAGACGAATCGCCGGCTCGGTCAGACTGATCGGTGAGGGCGTCAGCCATTCCAACTCTAGACGCGGTAAACGTTGGCGCAATAAATTCTCAGCACGGCGGCGAAGCTCATCTCGGTAAACATGATCCGCCCGAGACCAAAACGGAATCCGCATCCACAAATCAAAGACGCTGCGACCGGCACTTTGCTCGACGCGCTCAAGCACCAAAAGATTCTCGTGCGTCCAAGGACGCTCGATCGTCGAGATCAAAAAGACCATGGCCGGCAAATGTGGACGCACAAAGTTTTGACCATCTTCCAGATCGCGAACGCTCAAGCGATTGCGCCACCATCCCAACTCGGGACGAACCGATCCAAAGCTCAAAAAATCTCCCACCCGCGCGGGATCGATGAAGAACTCTTCGCGCAATGATTCCTCTTCGCTCAACATCCAAACAATCGAACGCGTGCGTTCGATCACGGATTCACCGGCAGCGGATTCGGCCTCGACCAAGTCCGCGTGACCTTGAGCTGTGCGGACCTGCCGCACGCGCGCCACTTCCCGCCAGCGTCCTCCGAGTTTCAAAAGTCGATCTCGCTGAAGCGCTTCAAAGCGTGCGGCTTCATCACCACGCTGACGCACGCGAAGCGGCTCCGCCATCGGCAGGGCAAAGCAGTCGGCTGGCTGCTGGAGCCAATATTGTCGACGTGCGAATTTCGCCGCACCCACGGATCGAGCTAAAGCCAAGGGCCAAGTCGTAGAGAGTTCAAGCCCGCGGCCACCATCTGTCACTCGCTTCACTTCGTCCCAATCCACACCATACTCATCGCGCAATCGGCGGAAACCTTGCGCAGCGGTCGGGCCACCCCAACTCACCGGACCGTCGGGCAACCACAATGCCGCGTAGGCCTCAGACTCCGATGACTCGGCCGTCGACACCCAAGAAACAAATGGCCCCAGTCGATCGATCGCTTCCATTTCTTTGCCACTTGGCTGACCTGGCCGAGGCTCAATCTCCAAGACGACGACCCGCCAACCGCGTTCGGCCAGTTGACAGCCCAAGCCCCAACCGCGCCCGTGCGTCGAGACAATCACCACATCTGAAATTTCAAATTGACCTAGGCCTGTCACAAGTCGGCCCTCCATCGCGCGGCGACTTCTCGCACAGATCGCGCTTCATCCAAATGCACTAAGAACTCCACACGCGCCAAGTTTGCATTGTCGATTCCCACAGAGCGTTGCCGCAAGATTCGCCCGGCATCGACTTCTTCAATCACTTCGTGAACGCTCATGCCGCAAGCTGCGCCATCAGCGTAGGCGCGCTCTAGAGCACGCAGTCCTGGATATCGGGGCAACAGCGAGGGATGAACGTTGAAAACACGACCGCGCCAACGCGCGAGAAAACTTGCCGGCACAATTCGCATAAAGCCCAGCAAAAAAATTTGCTCGATGGCGCGAGCCCTCAGAGCTTGATCCACCCACTCCCAGTCCAAGGACTTTGCTTGTGTTGATGTGGTGCGCGGGATCACGTCGGTCGGCACTCCAGCCCGACGCGCTTTTGCCAAACCCAACGCATCGGCGTTCGACGAAAGCACATAGCGAACATCCACCTCAGGAGCTTCGAGCAAAGATGCGAGATTCGAACCTCGCCCCGAGATCAGCACCGCCCAGCGTGTGTCTCTCGAGGTTCGCGCGCGCATCAGTACACCACCTGCGCGTCGGCCTCGGCATTCGCCATCGGCCTGAGTTCACCCAACAAGTTGGCGCGGAATTGATGTCGTTCGATCGCGGACCAAACCGCGACACGATTTTCAGGCGCCACGACCAGCGCCATGCCGACTCCGCAGTTGAGAGTCTTCAGCATTTCTTCACGCGACATCTGCGTGCGATCCTGAACTTCCACAAAAGCTTGCGGCCACGCCCAGTCCTGGAGCGGCAGCTCAAGGCCGCGAGGTAAAACGCGCGGAAGGTTTTCCATTCCACCGCCCGTGATATGCGCTGCCGCCTTCACCAAGCCCGCGCGATGCAGCTCCAAAACCAAATTCACGTAGAGAGCTGTCGGCGTCAGCAGGCGATCCATCCAAGCCTCTAGGTCTTGTGCAAACACCTTGCGCAGCAATGAGTAGCCGTTGGAATGAAAGCCCGATGAGGAAACTCCAAGAACCACATCACCGCTTCGCACATTCTTCGGACCGAGCATGTGATCCTCATCGACCACACCGACGGCGAATCCCGCCGCATCAAAGTCACCGGGCTGATAGACTCCCGGCATTTCCGCGGTCTCACCACCGATCAGCGCGCAATTCACGCTGTGGCAAGCCGCCCGAACACTGGCCAAAAACTCGCGAGCCTGCTCGCCTTGCAGACGCCCAGTCGCATAATAGTCCAGAAAGAACAGCGGCTCTGCGCCCGAACAGACCAAGTCATTCACGCACATGGCGACCAGATCCTGCCCGACAGCTCCATGGCGACCCGATTGCGCGGCCAACAAAATTTTAGTTCCGACACCATCCGTAGCCGCGACCAAACAGGGTTTCTTGTATTGACTGAAGGAGGCGCGGAAGACGGCGGCGAAACCGCCAATTCCCGAAATGATTTGATTCTTGCGAGGCTGCTCTTTTGTCTCGCTCTCAACCAACCAGTCCACCAGTTGGTCGCCAGCCTCAACATCCACGCCGGCGCTTCGATAGGAAAGTCCCGCCGTCGAGGAAGCAGACTCTGCGGATCTTGAAGGATCATTCGTCACAGTGGAGAACTCCCGGCTTGTGTACGACGTCGAATTGATAGCGACTTCATCATAGGGAAACTTCGACGGCAAGGTGCACGAACTGACTGGTAAAAATGCAGCGCAAAGGCACAAATTTTTCGCCATTTTCCGGTCATGGCGACGCGAACTCGACGCCACTTTTTTGGCGGGTTGCGTGTCCAATTCCTAGGCGACCGACCAAGACTTCAACACAGAAGGCCCCGTGGACCATCACCATTCAAAGTCCAACTCGCCGAGATCTTGCAGTTCATTGCTGATCAAAGTGGGTTCCGGCGTCGTTGAGCCAGAAGCACCTCGGGGCGAGCCATGGCGACGTCCGATTCGAGGCCATTCTGGTCGAGTCCACGAGCCACAGGCTTGCTCGAAGTTGCGGCAGCCGATAGCCTGAGGACAGGCTGAGCAAGGGGATTTATGCATCGCATCAAATGGCCAATTCGCCACTCATTTTCAATTAGATCGACTGCAATTCGTGCAACACGAGCAGCCCTCATCGGCGTCGCGATCAGTCTCTCTTCGGGATTGCTGGCGCTCCCCGCCGAGGCCTCAAGCCTTGATCCCCAAAATTCCGCTATCGAGCGACTGCAACTCGGCAGCACTTTGCCCGCCCCCAAGTACAGCGAACTGGGCGTGCTGATCGCGCAAGATGACACCTATGATCCCTTTGCCGATTACTCCGAGTTCGAAGAGTCGATGGAAGAGGAAGAGGACATCAACTTCTTTCGCAACGGCCGCTTGCTCACCTTGGGATTCCAAGGTGGCTTTCGCGGCTGGACGCAAACTCTCTCGAGCATTTACACCAGCAACATCAGCTTTGGCTTGTTCGCTTGCTACTTCTTCGATCTTCGCTTCGCGCTGCAGTTCGGTTTCACGACCAGTGATCACATCATTCAAGTGACCTCGCCCTCGACGACGGCGATTCGGGGCACAGTCGGCATCACCGATCTCAGCTTCAATATGAAATACTACTTCAATACGCAAAACGTGACTCGAGGCCTTGCTGAACTCAATCCCTTCATCCTCGGCGGCTTCTCACAGGTGTACCGAACCATCGTGGTCACCGGAAATAGCAACTTCGCTAAGGACTCGGCCTTTGGCTTCAACTTAGGCGGCGGGATCGAAGTGCCGATGATGCGAAACAAGATGTTCTTCGGCCTGCAAGGCTTGTTTCAATATTTGATGTTCGCCGATGAAAACAAAATCATTCTCGATGAGAACGACGTCAAAACGGGCGTTTCGCCTGTGGGCGATTCGTTTCAGATCACAGGCGTGATCGGTGTGAATTTCTAGATTCAGCCGCCGAAACTTTTCAGCAGCCAGCCAATCAGCGTCAGCAAAAATCCTAGCCCGATCACAATCGGACCAATCCACACAATCGCAAATCGCCAATGCGCATACAGCGACTGCGTGATCGGCGAATCATCACTTTGAAACTCCGCCGTCGCGGCAGAGGCCTTCAGCTGGCGCGTGACCGCAAGACAAAATGCCAAGCCGCTCATAGGCAGGAGCCAATTGACGGCCAGGCTATCCCAAATCTCCAAAACACTTCGCCCCGCCACACTCACATGACTCAGCGATGATCCCGAAAGCGCGGGTACAGCCGCAAACGCAACAGCCACAAGGCCCGTGAGCCATACGGCGCGATCTCGATCCAATCGAAACACTTCGATGATGTTGGCGACTAAGGATTCAAACAGTCCGATCGAGGCCGCAAGCGCCCCAAGATAAAGACAAACGAAAAAGCTCACGCCGACAAACCAACCTGACTGCAGATCCTGGAGCAGCCGAGGCAATGATCGAAACAAAAGCTCAGGGCCTCCGCTGGCACTCAAACCTAAGCTCACTGGAAAGACCAATAGTCCCGCGACGGCCGAGATCACCAAGTCCAATACGGTCACGCGAAATCCCGCGCTCGGTATATGCGTTTCCGACTTTAAGTAAGAACCAAAGGTCACCATCGTCCCAAGACCGATGCTCAAGGTGAAAAACACATGCCCAATCGCTTGTTGGAGCGCATTCCAGTTCAGTCGTGAGAAATCCGGATAGAACTGGAAGCGAAGCGCTTCCACAGTCTGCCCCGAACTCAATGACTTCATCACCAAAACGGCCATCAACAGCACGAATATGGGCGTCATCCAGCTCGCCCAGCGCTCGATCCCGCCTTGGACTCCGCGGGCGACAACAACCAGAGCGATCACAATGTGCACGCTCGCAAGACCAAACTGCATGCCGCCATTTTCTTGCAACAATCGCAACGTCAGATCCACATCATGACCCGAGGCCTGACCCAAGGGTCCAAAATTGCCAAACGCAAATTGCATGAGAAAGTGCAGCACCCAGCCACTCACCACGGCGTAGTACGACACAATCAGCAAACATCCGAAGGCGGCCAAGGGTCCCGCACGAAAAGTTCCCGGGCGATGACCTTCGGAGAGATCTTCATCGGACTCCAGCCGTCTGAACGCCGCGACCGCGCCTCGACGCGTGAGTTTGCCGATCATCAGCTCACCGATGAGGATCGGCAGACCAATCGCAATTGCCACACCGAAATAGAGAAATACAAATGCCCCGCCGCCATTTTCCGTCGTCACAAACGGAAAGCGCCAAAGATTTCCCAAGCCCAATGCTGAGCTGATCGCCGCGAGATAAAATCCGAAGCGCGTGGCCCAAACATTCTGCCGCAACAGCGGCCGCCCAAATGTGGATGTACTCTCCTGGCCGCTCATGCCCTACTCCTGGGATCGACGCCCAACACCCATGCAGAAGATTCGAATCGGCACACCTTGCAGATTCCATTGCTCTTGAATGCGCTTGGCGAGGAAGCGACGGTAAGAGTTGTCCACCCCGTCAGGATAGTTCGCAAAGGCAATGAAGGCCGGAGGTCGCTGATGTGTCTGTGTCAGATAGTAGAACTTCACGTTGGTGTGACCCCAAACCGGGGCCGGAGCCTGGCGAATCACATGCATGAAGAAGTCATTGAGCTCAGACGTCGGAATTCGGCGCGAAAGCTTCTGCTCCATATCGACGATGGCTTCAAAGAGCTCAGGTAAACCGCGACCCGTCTTGGCCGACACAAAGACGATCGGCACGTCCGCAAAGAAGTGAAACTCTTCGCTGACTTGGCTGCGAAACACTTTGCGGTACTCGGCGATTTCGCGATCACCCAGATCCGATTTGTTGGCGACGACAATCACCGCCTTGTGGGCTTCGAGAATCGCTTGAAGAATTTTAGCATCTTGATCCGAAGGACCAAGTGTACCGTCGACCACCAAGAGTACGAGATCGGCTCTGCGAATGGCGTCTTGAGATTTGAAGGCCGCAATGATCTCGACATCATCTTCGCGCTTTGAAGATCGTCGCAAACCCGCTGTGTCGATGAGCGTGAACTTTCGATCTCGGTAGACAAGCTCGGTATCGACGGCATCGACGGTCGTGCCCGCAATGTCACTGACCAGCAGACGATTCTCACCGAGCAACCGATTGCACAGCGAGCTCTTACCCACATTGGGTTTTCCCACCATGGCGAGCTTCATACCTTCGCGCTGCGTGTGTTCGGTCTGCTTCACATGCTCGACGATCCACTCCAGCACCTGATCCAAGCCCAACCGCATTTCAAAGCTGGTCGGCACAACGTCGACGCCAAATTCGTAGAACTCGGCCTTGGCCAGCTCCAAATCATGGTTGCGATCGACTTTGTTGATGATCAAAAGAAAGGGCTTGCCCGTGGCTTTGGCGATGCGAATGACATCGCGATCTTCAGGACAAAGTCCGATTCGCCCATCCATCACCACCAACAAAAGATCCACGCTCGACAGAAACTCGATCACTTGTTCACGAATCAGTTGCGAAAACAGATCCGGAGCTTCCGTCAGACCGCCGGTATCGATGACGTCAAATTTCTGTCCCCAGATTTCCGCAGGCTCAATCTGAATGTCGCGCGTAACACCTGGCTGGTTTTTCACCACGGCCTTGCGCGTGTCCGTCAGAAAATTGAATAAGGTCGACTTGCCGACATTCGGTCGGCCAATGATCGCGACACGCGAAACATCCCGAAGAGCTCGAAAGAGCGATTCACTCTCGGACGATGACATAACCCAGCTCCTTCATGAGGCCGGGATTTTTTGTCCAGCCCTCGCGCACATCGACGTGTAATTCCAAATAGACTTTTCCACCCACCAAGCGTTCGATTTCAGCGCGCGCCTCCGTGCCGATTCGCTTCAAGTTCGCGCCGCCAGCGCCAATCAAAATTCCTTTGTGGCCCTCGCGGTCGACCAGAATGTCGCAATAAATCTTCGGGAGTTTCCCCGTCTCATCATATCGCGCCACTCGAACCGCCAATCCATAGGGCACTTCTTGGCGTGTGTGACGAAAGCAAGCTTCGCGAACAAACTCGGCGGCCAGCTTTCGCACCGGTTCGGTCGTCAGCAGCTCTTCGTCATAAAGCGGCGCCTCGGCTTGCGGCAAAAGCCCCGTCACAAGATCCAACACGATGTCGCGCGCTTCGCTCGATTTCTTCAAGGCCGAGATCACTTCAAAGCGAATGCCGCGCTCCGCACTTTGCGCTCGCAAAAGCGCCGAGGCCGGCGCCAAGCCCTCTTTGAGCAAGTCGCGCTTGGTGATCACCGCAGCCCAAGGCTTTCCCGACTCGACGACTCGCTCGATCAAACGGGCCACGGCCTCTTCCGAATCCGTCGCCGCAACCACCAACAACACCACATCAGAATGCGCCAAGACCGAGGTCACTTCATCGCGTAAGAACTTATTGAGCCCCGCCTCTTTCGCCACAACTCCGGGCGCATCGACAAATACGATCTGCCGATCCTTGTCGGAGTGAATGCCATGAATGCGACCTCGAGTCGTTTGCGGCTTTTCCGAAACGATCGACACTTTTTCTTTCAATACGGCATTCATCAACGTGCTTTTGCCCGCATTGGGCTCGCCCAAAAGGGCGACAAACCCGGCTCGATAAGAGTTCGACTTCATAAGGTCTCCTTGCGCGTGTGGGACGTCGTGAGACCGGAAGACCCCGCATCCGTCGTGAGGAATTTTGCGTTCGATTGTGAATCGTGAGTTTGAGATTCAGGGCCCGGAGACGCCGCTGGCGCATTGGGCTCGTCGCCTTGGTCGGTCTTGGCATCGCTGGCGAGCAAATGGGCAAGCGCTTTTTGAGCAGCGTCTTGCTCCGCGGCCTTTTTACTGCGCCCTTCACCTTGACCAACGATCTCGCCAGTCAGCCGAGCCACAACCCGAAAGCAGCGCGCGTGTGCAGGACCAAACTCCTCAGCCAGTTCGTAGACCGGCGATGCGGATCTCTGTTCGTGCGCCCATTCCTGAAAGCGAGTCTTGTAGTCGCGCTCGTAATCCGATGACGATGTTCGAAGCTGCTCGATGTGCGTTCGAAACAGCACATCGACGACTCTCTCAACCGCACTGTAACCACCATCCTGATGAACTGCACCGATCAGAGCCTCAACGGCACAAGCCAGAATGCGCGGCTTTTCGCGTCCACCAGTTTTCACCTCGCCTTTGCCGAGCTTAATCGCCTCATTCAGGCCCAGGCCGAGAGCGATCGCGGCTAAGCTTTCCTCATTCACCAGGCTCGCGCGCCGACGGCTCAGCTGGCCTTCTGTGTCGGCTGGGAACTCCTGCATCAAAACCGACGAGAGCACGGCTCCCAAAACTGCATCACCTAAAAATTCCAGTCGCTCATTGTGGGTCGCCGAGCCTTGGCGATCACCATTTTCGTTGCCATAGCTTTTATGCGTGAGGGCCAATTCGAGAAGCTCCGGCCGCGTGAATTGATGAAGTTCGGCGTAGTTCATAGGCGAACCTCGCTCGGAGTTGGCTCAACGTCGTCCGCCGATCGAGGCTGAACATTGGCCCAGATCACCGCGTCCATGCGACCCGCGGCCGGAGGCAAAACGCGCACAACTTGGGCGCGCACAAGTCGGCCCGGCGCAAGCTTGATTTCCGAACTCTGAGGCCGCTGCAACTTGATTGGCCAGTAGTTGGAACTGAGCGCCTGAGGTACACCTTCATGTTCTCGCAAGGTCAAAACCTCAAGCTCACGATCCACAAGTCTCTGCGCCATATCCCAATATCGATTTCTAGAAAGCTCACGAAGTTGAGCCGCCCGTCGCTGACGAACCGCGATCTCCACTCGACCTTCGAGTTTCAACGCTTTTGTTCCTGGCCGCTCGCTATAGGGGAAAACATGCAGTCGAGTCCAAGGCAGTTTCGACAAGCGATCGTAGGTGTCTTGGAACTCTTCTTCGGTTTCGCCCGGAAAACCCGCAATCACGTCCATGCCGACATAGGCGTCCGGCAAATTGGACTGAATCTCAATCAATGCGCTCTCAACAGCGGCCGCATCATACTGTCGGCGCATTCGCGCGAGAGTCGCCGAGCACGCGCTCTGAATCGACATGTGAAAATGTCGGCACAAGCGGGACTCTGTTCGATACAACTCTATCAATCTTGGACTCAGCTCGACGGGCTCAAGCGAAGACAAACGAAGGCGTGGCATCTTCGTGTGCGCCAATACAGCTTCGACCAAATCTTCCAGCCGACGCTCGCCATCCTCATAATCACCGATGTGCACGCCCGTCAGCACCACTTCGCGCGCGCCCATCTTCTCAAGCTCGTTCACTCTTTGCACAAGACGCTGAATGGGAATGGATCGCGATTTGCCTCGCGCAAACGGAATCACGCAGTACGTGCAGAATGAATTGCAGCCATCCTGAATCTTCAAGAAGGCTCGAGTGTGATCGCTTTCAAGCCCGCCACCCTCTTCAAGTTCTTCCTTACGAAAAATATTGGATCGATGAACCTTCGGCAGACCTGGGTCCTTGAACAATCGATCAATCAAAATCTCTAAGTCACCTTTGTGCGAGTTGGCGATCACCAAATCGGCCCCAGGGAGTGCATCAAACACACCGCCGTCAACTTGTGCGCCACAGCCGGTGATCACCACACGCGAGAAAGGCTCGCGGGCTTTGATGCGTCGAACCTGGCGCGCGGCCTCTCGCGACGCTTCTTCGGTGACCGCACAAGTGTTCAACACGTGCACACGTGCCGCTCCAACTTGCGGAGTTGCGCTTGTGGACTCTCCAAGTTTCACGCTCGCACCTTGACGCTGTAAGCGCTGCTCAAGAAGTCCAGAGTCGTAAGTGTTCACCTTGCAGCCCCAAGTGTGCAAAACGATCTCAATGTCATTGAGTCGCGCATTGGGGCGGATGTTGGGACGACTGCTCGGGGCCAAAGTTGGGGTCTGGCTCATAAAATCCACCCGCCACCGACAAGCCTGGATTCACGATACATGACCGCGGCCTGCCCCGGCGTCACCGCACGCACCGGCTCTTCAAACACCAACTCAGCGCTCTGCCCGTCCGCTGAACGATGCACGCGCGCATAAGATCCCTTGTGAGCGTAGCGAATCTTCACGCGTAGGCGCTCGCCTTCGGCGAGCGTGTCCACGATGCGCAGATCTTGAACGCGCACACGATCGCTCATCAGGTATTTTTCTTCGCCCACCCAAACCTCGCGCGTGGCGGGATCAATCTTCAACACGAACACAGCTTGTCCCGTCGCCACGCCGACGCCCTTTCTCTGGCCGTAGGTGAAGTGATGAACGCCTTCGTGCTGAGCTAAAATCTCGCCACTGGGATAGAGGCGCACAACTCCAGGTTGCGGCCGATCGGCCGGCGCAACTTGCGAATTGATGAAGTTCGCATAGCCTTGGGAGCCGACAAAACAAATTCCGACGGAGTCCTTCTTTCGCGCATTGAGCAGCTGATGCTTTTCCGCCAAGGCGCGGACTTCTGGCTTTCGCAAGTGACCGACCGGAAACATCAGTTTGGGAACAATTTGCGGATCAATCGTGAACAAGAAGTAAGTCTGATCTTTCCAATCATCCTCAGAGGTGACGATGCCAGGCCGACCTTGCTCATCCAATTCAATGCGAGCGTAGTGCCCCGTCGCCAGGAAGTCGCAGTCGAGCTCGCGCATGCGATCGATCAAATGATCAAACTTGAGATAGGTGTTGCAGTTCACACACGGAAGCGGCGTTTGACCTTGCAAGTAAGAGCTCACGAATGGATCGATCACCGACGCTTTGAACTTGGCCTCGCAATTGGCGACGTAGAATGGAATACCCAAGCGATCTGCGACAGCGCGCGCATCATCCACATCCAAAGACGAACAGCAGGTTCCATTGCCTTCTTCGATGTCGCAGCTGGAGTAATCCCAAACCTGCATGGTGACGCCGACGACATCAAAGCCTTGCTCCACAAGCAGGGCCGCCGCCACCGAAGAGTCCACGCCCCCGCTCATCGCCACCAACACTCGTCGGCGACGTCCATCTGGTCCAATGGGACTTTGATCAAGCATGTTCCACCGCCTGAGCCTTCGATTCCTCAACTTGAAATCCTCGCAGTCCGCGCAAGCGCTCCACAACACGAACAAGGCTGTCGACGAATTCCGCGATCTCCGCGGCCGTGGTGGACCAACCAAGTCCCACGCGCAGCGAGGCTTGGGCCTCGTCACGACTCAATCCCATAGCCAACAGCACAGGTGAAGGTTCGGGACTGCCGGAACTGCAAGCCGCGCCTGTTGAAACCGCGAAGCCATCCATGTCGAGGGCCATCAACAAAGTTTCTCCATCAACGCCAGGGATGACCAAACTCGAAGTCGACGGCAAACGCGGACTTTCTCCGGCGGTGATGCTGACGGATGAAATTCGCTCGCGCACTTGTGACTCAAATGCATCTCGCAACGCGCGCATGTGCTCAGCGCGTTCGGCCACTTCGCCAATTCGCGTGCACATGTAGCCAAAGGCCGAAATCGCCAAAAGGTTCTCTGTGCCACCGCGACGGAAGCGCTCTTGTCCTCCGCCGTCGATGAGCGCATCCAGCGGCACGGATTTTCGGTGATAGAGAGCACCCGCACCTTTGAGCGCGTAGAATTTGTGGGCGGCGAAGCTCGCCAAATCGACGTCAAGCTCGCGCAAATTGAACGGCATTTTGCCAAGCGCCTGCACGGCATCGGTGTGCAAGAGCGCGCCGGCTGCGTGTACGATTTGTGCGATCTCTCGAACCGGCTGCACGACGCCGGTTTCGTTATTGGCCAACATCACCGACACCAGCAAAGTCTGTCCGGGTCGCAGCCGCGACTGCACATCTTCAAGCTTCACTCGCCCGCTTCGATCGACAGGGATGACTTCGACTTCCGCATTGAAATCTCGCACGAGACTCATGGCCGCGCGTTTGAGACTCGGGTGCTCCAAAGCGCTGATCAGAATGTGACGTCGTTGATCGCCGCGAGCTCGAGCGGCTGACATTGCGCCCTTGAGCGCCAAGTTGTTCGCTTCCGAACCACCCGATGTGAACACCACTTCCAGCGGCGAACAGCCCAAGGCGCGCGCCACGGCATCGCGAGCTTCGCGAAGCCGGGTCTTCGGTCCACGACCGAACACATGAATCGAACTGGGATTGCCCCATTCCATCGCCCAAGACGAAAGGCGAGCCAAAACCTCGCCATCCACGGGCGTGGTGGCGTTATGGTCCAAATAAATGCGTCGCTTGCCGCTTTGCGTAAAGGACATCGAGGCCGCTCCTGCGAGCGCGCAACCTAGCACAATTTCTCGATTTTTTCCAAGGACGCCGATCCGAATTCCCAGGCCATGTAAAACGAAACCAGACTCATGTAACTGAGCTGAAACACCGATAAATTCGATATGGACGCTTGGAAGAATTGGCCAAAGCTTTTCGGAATTGATTCCGAACATGCAGGCGCATTTGCTCGCGAAGGGCATGGCAACGCTATGTCGCCGGGAAACCTCGCGAAATTCTTCACATGGTGTATTCAAAAGGGTCTCATCGATCAGCAAGAGGCCGCGCAATTTGTGGCCGAACTCTCCGCAAAGCCCATCGTGAATGCCGCGTTCTTCGAGCAGCCCATCGATCCGCAAGTGTGGGAATTGGTGAAAGGCATTCACGCTTGGTCACCCACGCTTGTGCCCTTGGGATACTGGGAAGATCACCTGCTACTCGGCACGCCGCTGCCACCTTGGGAAACTCCGCCACTTCGCAAACTGCGAACGCCGCCGATGATCGTGGTCGCTCCCGCTTTGGATTTGCAAGATTACTTCGAGCGACTCACCGGCCAAACCGGCACATGGTCGAATCTGTCGGATCACACTGTGGGTCCGTTGGGTTCGGACGAGTCCAATTCACAAGTTTCAGTTGAGCTACCACCTGGCGAACAAACTCTCGCCGCCTACCAAGCGATCACCGGCGAAAATGAAGTTCCGCCGCCGGCGCCCGTAACGGCCGAACTGCAACCTCCGCCGCCGCAAACTGAAAGCGTGATGCCGCCGCCCGCCGCTCCGCCTGCCCCGCCGATCACAGCTGCTCAGGCCGTCGCTGCCAAACCACCACCTCCCGCGCCCAAGCCGCAGACTCCTCCGCAGCAGGCTCCGCCAAAGCCGAGCGCAGCGAAGCCCGCGGCGATGCCGAGTGCTGCAAAGAAAGCAACGCCCTCTTCGGTTGATGATCCGTTTGCTGCACTCGCTGCTGCTGCAGGTGTTGAAATCGGAAGTGGTGTGGACGATGAAGTCAAAACTGAAGCCGACGGCGAAGCTCCAACTGAAGAGATGCCCGACGGCTTGGATTTCGGCGCCCATCATGTGGCTCAACCTGAGGGCCTGAATCTCAATTCGCAAGAAACCGCGACAACAGATTCACATGTTGCATCCGATTGGACGCCTGCCACAGAAACACCAGAAGTCGAGACACCCGAAACTCAGGCCGCGATGTCAGATGAAGCTGTGACGAGCGATGCGGTGAGCGAGTCACTCCACCGTGACGGTGAGATTGTTTCGGGCTCAGAACCCGCAGCCGTTGAGTTCGACCTTCCGCCTCCACCGCCGCCGACGGCCCCACCGCCGATCAGGCCCAAGTCGACGCCGCAACCCACGGCTCAAGCTCACAAAGAATCCGAGCCTCAGATCGAGTCGATGGTCGAGACGGCGTCCGAAACTGTGGCCGATTCTGTGGGCGATTCTGGGGGCGATTCTGGGGGCGATTCTGGGGGCGATTCTGGGGGCGATTCTGGGGCCGAAACTGCGACTGAAGAATCTTCTGGTCCAAAAGAGCTTCATCAGACCGTGATGCATGACTTTGCCGATGGCAGCGAAGAGATCATCGAGAAGCCCCAGACTGAAGCCCCGATGGGTTTGTCGAATTTTGATAGCGGCGCGACTGAGGAAGAAGCTCGCTTTTCACTCTCCAACATCACCAAGTCGGATCTTCCCGCTGCGCCCGAAGAAGATGCGCCGCCAACGATGCAGATCAGCCGACACATCGCGGATGTAAACGAAGCTGGATCTCGAGTCCTCGACTTTGAAGGCACGATCTCTGGCGCTCGCGTCAATCGCCAAGATCCGACCTCAAGCAAAGTCATCAACATCAACTCGCTTGAGCCCATGATGCTGGATGACTGTCACACCTTCGACCAAATTGGCGCGCAAGTTCTCTTGCAAGTTCAAGGTGTGTTTGAATCGGGAATGATTCTCCTATTCCAGGGCGGCCAGCTCATGCCTTGGAAGTGGTCGGATCTGATGCTTTCAGTGAAGGGTGAAAATCCCGATGCCATCCAGCTTGAAGACCCCAGCATTTTCCGTATCGTTTACCGCACGGCCCTTCCCTATCACGGCTATGTGGTCACTAACCCCGTCAATCAAAAGTTCTTCAACGAGTTCACGCGCGGCATGCTGCCAAAGCATATGACGATCATGCCCGTGATGATCGAAAAGCAAATGTGCGGCATGCTGCTGGCGATTTCAAACCAAGATGTTCAACTGCGCCAATCTCTGCGCACGATGGAACGCCTGGCGTTTGAGTTAAGTCGCGGATTCAAGCGTCTGCGTGGCGGCGGCTCACGGGCCGCCTAAGCCTCGGGGCCAGCATCAGGACGAGATCAATTCTGGGGTCCGACTTGCCAAAGCCGAATTCGCCGAAGCTCCGTCGCCGCATCGACCGTCAGTTCAATTCGCCAAACTTGAAATCCAGAAAAAGTGCGAGCGCATTCGGCCAAATCTTTAACCAATCCCAGTTCCACCAATCGATTCGCCCACTCAATGAGAATGAAGCGCGTGGCCCCTTGAGTTCGCCTCTCCGCCAATAAGTCCCACAAGCCCACGCTCTCCAATTCATCGCGCGAGTCCAAACGATCCAAATCAAGATGATCAAGCTGTGCGAGTTTCGAGCCATACTCGCTGTGAAGCGCAAATGATGGCGATGCGGCCTCTTGGGCGCCAAAGGTTTCGGCCACCGCCGTCACCCAGGTGGTTTTGCCTGAACCCATTGCACCCTCGAGGAACACAAGTTTGGGTTGTGATACTTGGAGCTGAGATTTGGCCCAAGCCGATGCCTGAGATTTGAACTCGGCAAGATTCGCCGCCGTAATTTCAGAAACCTGAAACGGCGGATTCACGAGAGTTCGCGCTCCAAGAATCCCGCGATCTCTTCCGCATAGCGAGAGATCTCGCCTCGATCACGGCCTTCCAAGAGCACGCGAACCACAGGCTCAGTGCCTGAAAATCGCACGAACACTCGGCCCTCGCCGCGCAGCTGAGCTTCGATTTTTTCGATGAGTTCGCGATAGCCTTTGATTTGCGAGAGATTCTCGCGACGGCGCACGCGCGTATTCACCAACACTTGCGGATAGTCTTCCAAAATCGCATTCAGTGAGCGCAAATTCGCAGACTTCGACTTCATCACCGCCAGCACATTGAGAGCCGCGATCACACCGTCACCCGTGGTGGTGTGTTCATGGAAGATGATGTGTCCTGACTGCTCGCCACCCAGCGAGTAGCCATGCTTTCGCATCTCTTCGACCACATACTTGTCGCCGACATCGACACGAATCACGCGAATGCCATGGCTCTGCATCAGCCGATCCAATGCGAAGTTCGACATTTGCGTCGCGACCACAGTGTCCTTCGGCAATTGATTCTGCTCTTTGAGATGCAAAGCGCACACGGCTAAGATGTGATCGCCGTTCACCACTTGCCCTGAATCGTCGACCATCACCACGCGATCCGCATCGCCATCCAAGGCAATGCCGACGTCCGCACGATACTGCAGCACCGCCTCGGCCACTCGATCCGGATAGAGCGCGCCCGACTTGTCATTGACGTTGAAGCCATTGGGCTGATTGCCCAACACAATGCACTCAGCTCCTAATTCGCGAAAGATCATCGGCGCAACCTTGTAAGCGGCACCATGCGCGCAATCGAGCACAATGCGCAGGCCCTCAAGCGTGTACTCGAGCGGAAATGCATTCTTGGCGTGAACGATGTAGCGCCCATCCGCATCGTCGATCCGTTTGGATCGTCCAATCAGGGGCGACTCGGCCAGCGAAACCGTAAAGTCCGCGGTCGCCACCAGCTCTTCAATCTCGCGCTCCATCGCATCGGGAATCTTGTAGCCGTCAGGCCCAAAGATTTTGATGCCATTATCGACGTAAGCATTGTGAGACGCGGAAATCACAACGCCCGCGTCCGCGCGCATGTTGCGCGTGAGAAAGCCGATTCCGGGTGTCGGCAGAGGACCGACCAACTCCACATGCACACCCATCGAGTTCAATCCCGAAGTGAGCGCATTCTCAACCATGTAGCCGCTCAATCGCGTATCTTTACCAATCACAACCTTGGGAACTTTGTTGCGTGCGGGAGCGCGCATGAGAATCAAGCCCATGGCCTGACCCACACGCAGAATCACGTCCGGAGTGATGGGAAACTGATTGGCCGTGCCCCGAATTCCATCCGTACCAAAGAGCTTTTTTCGGGGCGAACTCTCAGTCTTTTTCTCTGTCTTTTTCTCAGTCTTACTCTCTGGCTTAACTTCCGACGAATGCGGCTTCACCGCATTTCGCGAGGCTTCGCTGGCATGGGCTTCGTTTGCGGTACCCGAAACTCGATTTGATTTCTTATTGGTCATATTCGCCCGCCTCAATCGATGAGCCTCAAAATTCGCTCACCATGTCGCCCCAAATTTTCGTCATCACTTTGCGAGAATGAAGTTCCAGAACTCCCCGCCAAAATCAACCAACTTAAAGCCCTCTTAAAGCCCAATTTAAAGTTTTGATCTTCCCGGCCGAGGCGTCGGCGTTGGCGCCTCCATGACACTCACCTCGCTGGGCGAGGCCACAGGCGTCGGAGATGGCGCCGGGCGAAGCACCAAGTTTAGCGAGTCCGGTGACATGCTGACCAACTTCACCCCAAAGGGCAGTTCAATGTTACGAGCCTGAATGGGGGCCATCACGGACTTGGGACGCCCTTCCTGAACCTGCACCTTGGTGAGATCGACGGTGACCGCGCCCGGAGATTGCCCGAATCGTTTGAGCGCTGTGCGTGGGCCTGAAACCTTAACCGTAATTTTCCTCTCAGTGAGTGGACCACCTTGCGTGTTCTCCAAGATCACGGACTTCGGGAGCAAGAACTCCACATCCATCTCGCGCGTGAGAACAAAGTCGCGACGACCCAAAATCGTGATCCACAGGATCAAGGTGACGAACAACGCGACGAGCTTGTAGCTGCCGTTATCCAGGAGCAACTCTTGCCAGTTCAGCTTGGGATTCTTTTTGGGACTCACGACACAACCCCCGGTGGCTGGGGTCGATATCTCAGCCCAAAGCCCTCATAGAGTTTGCGGCGAAGCTCAGCATGATCCAAATCATGAGCCAACATTCCCGCCTCAACGACGCCGACTCGGTGATTCTCTTCACTGACGACGATGACGATCGCATCCGTCTCTTCCGTCAATCCCAAGGCGGCGCGGTGACGAGTCCCCAAGTTCTTATCGAGGACCGGGTTCTTCGATAGAGGCAAGAAACAGCCCGCCGCCCACACTCGACCATTGCGAATGACCACAGCACCGTCGTGCAGCGGCGAGTTCGGCTGAAAGACCGAGTAAAGCACTTCAGCGCTCACGACGGCATCCATCTCCGTGCCCACTTCGACGAAATATTCCAAATTGATTTCACGCTCGATCACAATCAAGGCGCCGAGCTTTTTCTGCGACAGTCCAATCGCGCCTTTGGCGATCTCTTCCACAATATGGGTTTCCTCGACTCGACTGACACCGGTGAAGAAAGGATTTGAGCCGATATGCGCGAGAGCGCGACGGATTTCACCTTGGAACAAGATGACCACGATCAAAAACAGATTGTTGAAGAATTTTTCGAGAATCCAATTGAAGGTGAAAAGCTCAAGCCATATCGAACCGAGGTAGGCGATCGCCAGAATCCCCAGACCCGAGAGCATCTGCACCGTACCGGTGTGACGAATCAACACCAGCACGCGATAGACGACGACCCATACCAAGGCCATGTCGAGCAAGTCGCGCGCGCGCAACTGCGTGAAGATGAACTGTAGGTTCTCCCAAATTCCTTCCACGATCCCCCGCGCTCAAGTTGTCAAAGCCAGCTGTGTCGGGCGCGCTCTTTGCGATTCAACTCACACAACATCAGCCCACGGGTGCGGGCTTCAGTCCTTGGCTAGCAGCCTCACGCGCGGCCTTTTCAGCGGCCTCGCGCTCAAGAGCTTCTTTCGCATCCATTTCCTTCTGGGCTTGATCCAATTCAGCCTGCAGTCCGCGATCTTTGTCGCCGCGATCGCGTTTAATATCTTCGACCGTCGATCCTGCAATCAGTCGATCCACTTCGGCTCCGTCAATTGTCTCAAGCTCCAAAAGCGCCTGTGCCATGCGATCCAAGGCATCGCGCTTCTCGGTGAGAATTTGCTTCGCCTTCTCGTAGGACGTATGCACGATGCTATAAACTTCCTTGTCGATCTCTTCGGCTTTGGCCTCGGAGTAATCCCTGGATGCGCCTTGCTGAAGTCCTAAGAACACGGGACCTTCGCGTTTTTCGTAGGCCAAGGGCCCAAGGCGCGACATGCCCCACTCACACACCATTCGGCGCGCCAATTGTGTCGCACGTTCGATGTCGTTACCTGCACCTGTCGTGTAATCGGTGAAAACCAATTCTTCAGCGGCACGACCGCCAAAGAGCACGGTGATCATGGACTCTGCCTGCAGCTTAGAAAATGAAAGCTGATCCTTCTCTGGCAAGTGCATCGTCAGACCCAAAGCCATGCCGCGAGGAATGATGGTGACTTTGTGAATCGGGTCCGTCTTTGGCAGCTGCTTACTCACCAGCGCGTGACCGGCCTCATGATAGGCGGTGTTTTTCTTTTCGTCCTCCGAGATCACCATCGATCGGCGCTCAGCACCCATCATCACCTTATCGCGCGCGTACTCGAAGTCTTCCATGGTGAGCTTGGACTTTCCTGTTCGCGCGGCATTGAGGGCCGCTTCGTTCACAAGGTTCTCCAAATCCGCTCCCGCAAAGCCCGGAGTTCCACGAGCGATCTTGTCGACATCGACGTCACTGGCGATCGGCGTTTTCTTGGTGTGAACCTCGATGATCTTTCGGCGACCTGCGATGTCGGGCTTATTCACCACCACGCGACGATCGAAGCGGCCCGGGCGCAAAAGCGCCGGATCCAATACGTCAGGACGGTTGGTCGCGGCAATCAAGATCACGCCATCGTTGGACTCGAAGCCATCCATCTCCACGAGCATTTGGTTCAAGGTTTGTTCGCGTTCGTCGTGACCTCCGCCCATGCCCGCGCCGCGATGTCGTCCGACGGCATCGATCTCGTCGATGAAAATCAAGCAGGGCGCGTTGCGCTTGCCTTGTTCGAACAAATCGCGAACTCGAGAAGCTCCGACACCCACAAACATCTCAACAAAGTCCGAACCCGAAATCGTGAAGAAAGGCACACCGGCTTCACCCGCAACAGCGCGAGCCAACAGCGTCTTGCCTGTGCCCGGAGGGCCGACCAGCAACACGCCCTTCGGAATGCGCCCACCGAGCTTGGTGAATTTTTTGGGATCTTTCAGAAACTGAACGATCTCCACCAAATCATCTTTAGCTTCCTCAACGCCGGCGACGTCAGCGAATGTCACCTTGATTTTGTTTTCATTGAGGATCTTGTGACGGCTTTTGCCAAAGCTCATGGCTTTACCGCCGCCGACCTGAATTTGGCGCATGATGAACATGAACATCACGACGAACAACAGAATCGGCAGCCAATTGATCAACAGCTGCGCCATCAATCCCGAGGACTCTTCGTGATCATAGTTCGGTGTGATGCCAAAGCCGCGCACCAATTCGAATCCCGAATCTTCCGTATTGCCGGCGACTTGAAACTGCTTGCCCTTGAACTCTTGCTCGAACTCAGGCTTCACTTCGCCGACGATCATGCCACTTGAGCGCTTGAAGGTGACGCTGGCAATTTTGCCGTCTTTCAGTGCCTGTACGAATCGCTCATAGGTGAAACCCGGGATCGCGCCGAGCTTACTGGCGTGATGCATTTGAAAGAGAATCAACGGAATCACGAGGAGAAACACCCACAACGCCCACGCCTTATGCCCTGATTTCATTCGCTCTCCTCATGCGCCACATCTCGTTCCAACTCAATTTTGGCGGCCACTTTGGCGGCCTCAAACTCAAAGCTCACCTTTCAAATCAACCAACTTCTCGCCCGGCCACGATTCATCCGGAAACGTCTCGCCCGGCCACGATTGACCCGGCGACTCAAAATGATTCATCGACGGATTCCATCGCATCAAGCCCGCGACCTTCCCTATGCTAGCACGCGAAAACGCGGGACCCAACTTCTCTTCCCGGCCTGATCACTTCCTTCTGGACTAGGCGCTGGTCGCTGACTCAAGGAGGAGCAGAGGTTACGTCATTTATGGCTTGATCTTAGGCCTCGACCTTCGGCCTCGACGGCACTGCGCCATAGGGAAAAGCGCGCAGTTCATCGCCCTTCACCTGCCAACGCAAGCCAGCCACCTCAAACTCAAAGTCAACTTCAGCACGCGCCAAACGTTTGAGCACTTCACCGATTTGTGCGCGCGACGCCGAGCGCCCGTGCTGCCTCAACCAAGTGTGCAAGCTTCGCTCAGCTTGCGCCGCCGAGATCAGCATGAGCCGGGATCGGCTGAGCACACTGAGAGGTGCATCTTCGCCGCCACTCGCTGTCCGCAGCTGCGGCGCAAGCTCACCTACGGCCACTCGACACTGCGCCTCAAGTGCTTCAACGATGAGATCGAATGAACGAGCCATCGCCGCCTTTGCCCCTGGGCGCATTGCCTCAAGCCGCGGCCAAATTTCATGTCGAAGCCGCGCGCGAAGATCGCCGCCCAGCAGATTCTGCGGATCATCGATAAATGAAAGGGGCAGTGCTTCCGGCGCCAACACCTTCGCCGAGGCCTCGCCACTTTCGTGTAATTCCTCGAGCGTCCAATCCAACACAGGTCGTGCGATTTGCCTTTGCTCGTCCCAATCCCGCATGCCCGTGAGCCCATGCGGGCCAGTCCCCCGCATCAGCCGCATCCATCTTGTCTCCAGCAAATCATCGCGATGATGCGCCAACCACACTGGCGAAGCCTGCGAAGCAAACGCAGCCCAGCGAGCCTCTCGCCAAGCCTCTTCGGATTCTCGCTCCGGTTGAACACGAAAACTTCGAAAGCCAAGACCAAATCGGCGCGCCGAATTCTCCACCAAAGCTTCGGCCCGATCGCGAAACTCGAGCACAGCCGCGGATGTCGAGTGCGGGCCGTGATGCACGTGCCACACTTCCAGTTCGAGACCTGCGGGCCACCGCGTCCTTTGACGAAGCTCCACCAGCATAGCCAGTAGACTCATCGAGTCTCGCCCCCCCGAAACGGCCACACCCCAACGTCCGAACTTCGGAAGTCCATGCATGCTGAGAATTTTGGACCGCAATCGATCCGCTCCGGGCGTGAGCTTTTCGAGGCGGGTGAAGGCTTCCGTCATACCTCCCAAGCTGCCCCACTTGAGTGGTCATCACCAAGGATTTTCCCGCTGTACAACGGCTTAAGTGACCGAGTTCCATGGACTTTTTTGGGTCCCCGCGCGCCAAGCTTGACACAGCATTGATTTCCCCTCGCGCTAAGTCACATTTCCCATGTATTTTCGCATACTTGCAATCTCCCCCTCATCCGCCACAACCACGCATGTGAGGCAGCTGGTGTTGAAGCCCTAGACACCCCCGCCTCACCAAGTCCCACGAATGTCAGCTGAACTCGTCCCGAATTTGCTCACTTTGCTCCTTGTAGCTGTTGGAGTCTTTCTCAGGCATCGCCAAGGGCGATGATTTTGGAGCGCGAAGATGCAAAGGCCGCAATCCGAAAGCCGAAAACTCGGATGCCAATCTCGACCGAACTCAAATTCTGGTTTTGAGTTCGCGCTGGTGTGCATGCTTGGCATTTGCGTAAGCCTTTTCCTGTGTGACTCAGCCTCGTCGTCGCCGATCTCCAACGTAAATCAAGTGGCGAAGTCGGTTGCACCGCAAACTTCGCTCCGCCAGCCTGCGGCCTCGAAACAAGTGCCCGACAAGGCGCTGAGCGTGCGCCAGCTGCGAGCCGTGCGCGAGCGACTGCTGGAGCGCGATCGCGAACTACAAACTCAAATGCGAAGCACCTTGAATCAAATTGCGCGCATGAGTTTGAGTTTCGATTTGGACCATGGTGCGCGGGCCGCGGATGCGCGCCGCCGCGTCGATCAGCCACTCGATTTCATTCAAAGCCTCGATCAGGATCGCATCGAACTGGATGCCCAGAGGCGCATCGTCGATCAGCTGATTTTTGCATTGGACACGAAGTGGTCGGGCCGAGATCTCAAAGCCTTCATGGAAATTCAACTGATGGAAATGGCGTCCGTGGATTTGGACTCGGATCTCAATGATCCCCGCCGCGGCGAATGGTGGCGCTTTCTTCTGCAAGCGAGCATCGCCATGCGCGAGATTGCCGAACCCAATGAAGATCCCGTCGCGTTCTTTGAAAGTTACATGCGATTTAGCCGCGTGTTGGATCCGCGCAATGCGATCGATTTTCTATTGGAACGCGCCTACGTCGGTGAGCGCAGTTTAGAGGCCGAGGCCAGCCCAACCCGCGAGCATCCCGAAAAAGGCGACGACGGACAAAAGCGCCAGGGTGAAAAGAGCGGTGCCGCGCTCGAGACGCCGCCCAGCTGAATTCAGCTTTTCAGCGCGATCCAAAACATAGGCTTCAAAGCCAGCGTCCGGCAGACGCCATTCGCGATCGGCGTCCTCGTAGGCCATGGACTTCATGATTCTCGATGAGCTCCCTGGCCAATTCTGCTCCACGCTCTTTCGCATTTGTCCCGCACACTGGCGCAGCAGTTCGCGCGCGCAGAGCATGAATGCAAACGCGGAGAAGATCGCGATCCCCGCCGCCATCAGCGAGTTGCCGAGTGCGGCCTCGATGGCATCGGCACCCGACATCGACAGTAAAGTGGTGAGATCAAGGTTTGAAAATCCCATCAATCAAGTGATCGGAATTTTCGCGTTTCAACTTGAGACGAGAATCGGAGTTTTCGACGAAGGACCTAGACCAGTTCGCTCCAGTGGCTCACCCAAGATCTGTTTCGCGCCTTAGGCCTCGACCTTTTGCCAGCTGCAGGGTCGATGCACATGGTCCTCACTTCAGACCCGCGAAGGCTTTCGGCAAAGTTCAAATCCGGCAAATGACTTGGCCCGAACTGCGAACAGGAATCAGCTGGAGGTTGATTTCCGTTCCGTCTCCACGGTGACGCTGGATGCTTCACTTGTGCTGCCGGGCTGTTTCTTGATGACTTCAATTTCGGCGACGACTCGGAACTTGTGTTCTTCGGCGAACTTCGAGGCCTCTTTGACAAAGTCGATTTTGGAAATGATGCCGATCACTTCTCGAGTCACGCGATTCATCAAGTCGTCTTTGGACTTCGATGCCCCTTGCAGGAGCAAATCCAAAGTCTCTTTCGGCAACTTCATATCAGAAACAAATCGCCGCAAACTCTCTTCCGTCATGAACGCGGCGGAGATGCCTGTCGCCAGAAGTTTCTTGAGCGAGTCGCCGACGCGCGGTCCGGCTGAACTCGTGACCGGATCATCCCAAACCTCGCCGCGCTCGTGGCTGCCTCCCGATGCGCCCGAGCTTGAGCCCGCTTGAGACTTTGCATCTCCCGACTTTCCAGAACCAGAACTCGAGCCGCCGTCGCGTTGATTCACTTGCCGTAAACCTCTTTAATGCGTTTGTGATAGGCCGCCATCATCGCGGGCAAATTCACGTTCAACAGCGTCTTGGCAACCGGGCCGGGCACGAAGATCTTGAAGTCGCCCTCGACCTGATAGGTGGCCTTGGTTTTAGCACCGCCAGCTTCAGGAGCCAAAGTCCAGGATCCGCTCATGGATTTGAACACATCACCGGAAACAAATTCCCAGCTCACTTTCTGAGCCTGAGTCTCCTGTGTGCGCAGCTGATAGGTGATGGCCTTGATGACGCTGACTTTGTACTCGACGAGTTTCGAATTCGTCTCGCTCTTGAGCACTCGGCACTCTTTCACTTCGCTCAAAAACTGCGGATACTTTTCGTAGTCCGTAACGAGCTGGTAGAATTCGTCGGGTGTGCAGTTGAAGACTTCCGTATGCTGAGCTCCAGCCATTTTGACTCCTTCAGGCTCATTTTCCCTTTTTGAATAAAGCTTCGGCCGCCGCACGCAGCGCCTCACGATCATTTTTGGCGGATCGAGGCCCGCCGACAACAAAATGATCGCAAAAGTTGGATCGATCCTTCTCCTGAACGCGCTCCGCCACAGGTTCACGACATTCGTTGTAGGCCGTGGCCTCGTAATGCTGACAGTTCTTGCACACATGCAGATCCGCGCGACACTTGGGACACTCGTCGCGACGACCCGGAGGGCTCGGCAAATTGAGCTGATGTCCGCAAGCGTGGCAGGTCAGCGAGAGCATCTCTCAACGCCCCGACATGGTCGCGGGTTTGCGAGCCAAATCATGTGTGGCCTCGATGGTGCGGACCGTGCCCGTTGCACTTCGCATGACAATCGAGTGCGTGGCGGCCCGATGGTTCGGTAAGAATGAGACACCTTTGAGCAGCGGACCGCTGGTCACGCCCGTGGCGACAAACATCACCGGCCCGTGGCAGAGGTCTGTCATGCGGAAAGCGCGATCGATTTCGCTGACACCCATGCGCGTGGCACGTGCGCGTTCTTCGTCGCTGCGAAACTTAAGTCGGCCTTGAAAGTCGCCGCCCAGGCAGGTCAGCGCCGCCGCGGAAATCACGCCTTCAGGCGCGCCGCCGACGCCGAGCAAGAGATCAATCCCCGAATCCACGACGCCCGTCGCGACAGCTGCGGAAACATCACCGTCACCGATGAGGTGAATTCGCGCGCCGGTTTTTCGCACTTCCGCTATGAGCTTTTCATGACGAGGCCGATTGAGAATCACCACCGTCACGTCGCTAATGTCTTTGCCAAGTTTCTTCGCCACAGCGCGAATGTTGGCTTCCGGGGGCGCATCGATGTCGATCGAGCCCGCCGCACCCGGTCCGCAGGCGATTTTATCCATGTAGGTATCAGGCGCGTGCAGAAAGCGTCCACGCTCAGCGACCGCGATCACCGAGATCGCGCCGACACCGCCTGTCGCGCAAATCGTCGTGCCCTCCAGCGGATCCAAGGCGATGTCGACCGAGGGCGCATCAGGTCCGGCCATGCCGACTTTTTCGCCGATGTAGAGCATGGGCGCTTCGTCGCGTTCACCTTCGCCGATCACGACGGTGCCGTCGATGCGGAGAGAATTGAACGCGCGGCGCATGGCATCCACGGCGGCTTGGTCCGCCGCTTTTTCGTCTCCTCGCCCCATCCAGCGCGAACTCGCCAAAGCTGCGGCTTCTGTGATTCGTACAAATTCCAAAGCTAAGTTGCGATCCATGGCGATGTCCTTTTCTTCGACTCGAGTTGGCTGGCTCCGAAAATTTCAGCTTCAAATTCGCCGGTGATTTTCGGCGAACTCGACCGCGGAAGCGATCAGCGCCGTGGAAACTACCTCAGGCTTGAGGCGACGTTGAGGCGCAAAGCGTCGCAAGCTCGGCTTCACTCGGTGGATTCGGCGGCCAAGTGCTGCTCCAAGTTTGAGCACGAAGCTTTTCGCGGACAGCTAAGGGCAAACGCGCAGGTCGCAGATCCGTCACTTGCATCGCGGTGAGGTCGGTTTCACCCGTCACCACCAACTCGCGCGACGCCTGGGCGAACATGGCATAGCGAAACTGGATCAAGGCTCCCTGCAGCCGACCCTCACAAGCTACGAAAGCGAGGTCATCGAATTTCAGCGGCCGATGATAGCGAACGTCCAAACGCAGCACGCCAAACACCAAGGGGCCGCGCGGAATGTGCAAATCCATCAATTCGTTTCGGCGCATCCACTCCACGCGTGCCTCTTCGAAGACATGCACATGTTGGGAGTGATGCATGACGCCCATTGCGTCGGTGTTGCTAAAGTGAACTCGGCGCGCGAGCCAAAGCATCAGGCCGCCTGCGAACAAATCGACGTCAAATGCTTCACCAATGCGGCGATGGGCTCCCCGCCACCGCGGATCTGCAAAGCCGCATCCAAGGCAAAGCTCGCCACTTTGCGAGCGTCGGAAGGTTCAAGCTTCATGTTCACGTCGGGATCGGCCTCCCAAGTGGCTGAATCACCCGCAGGCGCTTTCAACCAAAACACTTTGTCGGCGACCTGCACTTGCGCCCGCGACAGCTGCGAGTTTTTGAACCACAAAATGAAATTCGTATCGCGCGGACCCGAGTACCAAAAATCAAAATCCTGACCGGCATGAAAAAACGCTCGATCCACTGACCGCATATTGAGTCCGACAAGTTTCGCGTCCAAAAAGCGATCCACGCTCACCCGACCCTCGGCGCTGAGTTGCTCAAATTCAAACGCCACAATCATCTCATTAAAACGAGCGAGCTTTCCGCGCGCGCGAAAACTGGGCGATTGCCCCAACGCCACTTCCAAATCATAGCTTTGTCCGATCACCCAGGGCCGCGAAGCGCTCGACACACTCTCGCTGTGCTGCTTCAGCGCCAAGCCATTGTGGCTGAGATCCACGACGGGTGCGTCGAGATTTTCGCCGATGACTTTGGCCGTCGCTCCGGCGATCTGGGTCAAGACCTGAGCCGACTGAGTCCCCAGGCGCTCGGCGACATCGACGACGAGATTCACGCGCTTAAAGCGACGCGGATCAGGCTTGGCCGCTGCCGATGGCGCTGAAGTTGTAGAAGACGATGTTGAAGTCGCCGCGGACTCACTTTTTAGACCGAAGAGCTTTGCGAAAATCGACATGCCTCCATTGAAGGACCTGAGCCGGAGTCTGGTCAAGATTGGTCGACGTGGGTCAACGCGAGCCGACTCGAAGATCGACCATCCGCATCCGCGTCCGAAGCTCAGGTCGACCTGCTTCAACGCTCAACACCCACGCTGATCGGCTCCATCTCAACTGGCGTGAGGGTGCTGAAACTTTGCTTGCCGCGCACCCGACCTTGGTCGATGCCCATAAAGTCTCAACTGTCCCGCATCCCGAACGCGGGCGTAAACTTTCGACATGCCGAACTCAAAAGCCTCGTCGCCCACTTCGTCGCCAACCTCAACCCCCGCCTCACTGCAAGACGTGCGGCCTCGCCTGAAACCCGGCCAAGCCTTCGTTTCGGATGCACGTGTGATCTGGGAGCGCACCCAAGGCGCCAAGCAAGTCACGCTTCCGGCGGAAATCGCGCCGATGCTGAGTTTACTCGACGGCAGTCGAACTGTTCCGCAAGTGATCGAAGAGTTGCAGCGGCGTTTGGGACGCGTGCCGTTTAAGTCCTTCTTTGGAAGCCTCCAGAAACTGCAAGCCCAAGGCTTCCTCGAAAACGCCGAGTCGCTGGCCGATCAAAGCGCTCAAGAGCGCGCGGAAATGTTCGAGCGCGAACCGGTATGGATTTCTCGGCCGATCTTAAGTTTTCCGGTGATTCCGCGCATGAGCTTTGGTCGCCCCTCGCTGTTGGCCTTCTACGTTTTCGCCGGCGGCTCGGCGCTGATCACGCTGCTATTTCTCTTCAATGCCTATCAAAACGGACATCTGGAAGTTCCCTCGCAGTTTCTCTATATCGATTCCTCGCATGCCCTGGGCCTGGTGTTTTTGTTCGCGGCCTGTTCGATCTTGATCTCGGCCAAGACACTTTTCAAAGCCCTGCTTTCGATTTTGCTCACAGGTCGAATCAGCCAGATTCGCTTGGAGCTGAATCTGTTTTCACTCGCGCTGCGATCGCACGATGAGACTCTCTATCTCGCCGGTGATCGTTGGACCGGAGTGCTGGCGATGGCCGGTGTCGGCTGTTCGCAGTTTTTCTTTTTCGCCATCGCCTCGGGCGCCGCTCCTCAATGGTCGCTGCTCACGGATTTATTTTGGGTCTCGATGCTCTTAGCGTTGGTCGACCTCAACCCATTTCGTCGAAGCGAGCTCTCCAGCTTTTTCAACATCGTCTACAACCAAAGCTCGGCCGCGCACATGCTGCCCTACCTCAAAAACCGCGGCCTGTTTGCCAGCATCGGCCGTAAGGATCAGCTCGCGGACCAAGGGATCTACACGGCCTACTCAATTCTCGCGATGCTTTGGGTGATGACGGCCTACAACCTCTTCATTCACCTGCTCAATCGCAACTACGCGCCACTGATGTCGAGCCTGCATCGAGGCTTAAGCGGCGATTTGCCGCTGGCGGAGTTAGTGGCCAGCGGCCTCATCCTCGGCGGCCTAGGCGTGATGTCGGCCGCGATGGTGATCGATTTGCTCCGAACACTTTCGCAAAACGTGCTGCACCCCTTAAGCCAAAAGCGCATCCGCGCCCGTGCGTCGCGCGCGACCACCACCACGCAAATCAGCGATCCGCGCGAATTTGCGGCCGCGCTCAAAGACTTGCCTCTCTTTCAAGGTTTGGCCTCTGAATCGATTCAGTTCCTGCTGGGCAAAGGCGCGCTTCGCCAGGTCCCGCCCGAGGTGCACGTCATCATTCAAGAGACGGATTCCAATGAGCTGTTCATTTTGCTCGAGGGTGAAGTCGCCATTCGCAAACGCCACCCGACGGGTGCCACGTCCGAGATCGCTCGCCTTCGCCCCATCACCATCTTCGGTGAAAACACTTTGATGGAGAATGCCAAGCGCTCCGCCGACGTCGTGGCCACGGCGGCGACGCGATTGATCGCCATTCCGCGATCGGCCGTTGAAGAGCTTCGACAACGTCCCGAGTTCAAAGCTGACTTCGATCAAATTCTCGATCGCTTGATGCTGGGGCAATACATCGGCTCCAGTGAACTTTTCCGCGAGGCACCGCGCGAAGCCGTCTCGGTCTTCCTCAATGCGGGCGAATTGATGAGCCTGCCTGCGGGCCGACCTGTGATTGAGCAAGGCCGTAGTGACAAGGACTTTTACCTGCTCGTACGCGGCTCCGTCGACGTCATTCATGACGGACGCGTGATCAAAACCCTGCAGCAAGGCGACTTCTTCGGCGAAATGGCTCTCATCCTCAACGCACCTCGAAACTCGACGGTGATGACGCGCGAAACCTGTCGGCTGCTGAAACTCTCCGCGGACGCGTTTTGGGGCGTACTCTCGCAGCACGCATCGCTGGCGCTGTTTTTGGAGACCATCTCGGAAATGCGACAGCAAGAAACTGAACATACGGGAGCTAGCCAAGCTCGGTTGGCGTGATTCACGCCGACCGCAACGCCAAACTCTTGGTTGAGTAGATTTTTATTTGAAGATGCCGTTACAAGGAGTTTTGAAATGATCGAAGCCATCGCTAAATCCATCCCGGTCGTCACCATGGCCGGCGGCGCCGCCGCTTCCAGCGACGAGATCAAAGCTCAGATCCAAAAAGTCATTGAGACAACCAAGGTGATCGCGACCCAGCAAGAGGTGAACGACATCGCAAAGATGATCTACTTGGACACCATCGACGGCTCGCACCCCAAAGTGTCCGAGTTCGCGGCCTACCTTCAGCGCAACATGATGACGAAGAACAACATTCAGCGCGACACCAGCAAAGATCAGTGGGGCACGGCCTATGTGCTTCGCTACGACAAGAACAAAAACGAACTGCGCGTGTCTTCGGCGGGTCCCGACACGAAGATGAACACGCCTGACGACATCATCGCGGCTTATCCGTATAAGCCCTAAATCGCTCACGTGAGAATCGCGACCTCGACAACTGGCTTGCGACGCCTGCGGCTGGAGTGATCGACCCTAGCTCGCGGAGCTCTTCTCAATGCGCGACCAAAGCTCCAGACTGCGAGCGATCGCCAGTTGCGCCGAAGCCGCATCATAGTCGGGATGTCCGAGTCGATTAAAGCCGTGACCCGCCGGATACACGAACACTCCATCGCCTTGCGCCTCGCGCACTGCCGTCACTTGCGGCAACGGAATGAGCGAATCGCGCTCGCCGTAATGGAACAGACCGGGCACCTTGGGCGATTCGCCCCGATGATCGTATACCGCGCGACCATAGTAGCTGACGAACGTGTCGGGAGTCTCATGCCCTCGCCCGCGCGTCGCGGATAGAAAGGCGACAGCGCCGCCCCAGCAATATCCCAAACTCATCACCAAATTCGGTTCATCGCACGCTCGCAAGCGCTCCCTCAACTCGCCGATCACTCGGCCCGTCACCTGCGCGGCGACGGTAAACCCCAGCGTCTGTGCCAACGCACGACCGACCACGAAGTCGCGATCTCGATAATCCAGCTCTGGCCCCCGTCCCTGTTCATCGCGCGCAACAAGTTCAAAATAAGCCGGAGCCCAAACTCGAAATCCGCGCGAAGCCCACAGAGCCGCATCGGCGCGAATGTGGGTGTTCAGACCAAAAATCTCCTGAATCAATACGATTCCGCCGCGCACCGGCTGCCCCTTTGGCGGCAGAAACTCAGCGATCTGCATAGAACTGTAGGGCCCGACGGTCCATGGTCGGAGTGTCGGGCTTGCGTCGGAAGAAGAATTCGTCGGCCATGGGAGGGTGATTCGCATGGCCCATGTTTAACTCAATTGGCCGGGTCTCAGCCACGACAAACTCCAGTTTGGCCAAGAGCCGAAACGCCCGCCCGCCCACGCTCGCTCGCGACAATTTATACACCTCTTGCACGCGGTCTTTGACACGCTCGCAGCTCGAGAATTAGCCTGCGCGACCTATGCGTATTCGTCTCAGCGAAATCCCAGAAGATGGCCGACACTTCAGTTTCAACCGCGAAACCGGCGAGTTGAATGAGGCGCTTCGCGATCTCATCGATCAGGCGCCCTATAAAGTCGAATTTGAGATTCGCCCGCTCGGTAACGCCTACCAACTGCAAGGCAAGCTCATCACGCAAATCACCGAGACTTGCTCGCTCTGCGGCTGGGATCTGCACCTTCCGCTCACCAAAGACATCAATGAAATCCTGGTGGACGAGCCCGCCGCAGATCGTGAAACGCATCACGTCCATGGCAATCAGTCGGTGAACTTTCTCAATGAAGGCCCGTCGATGACACCCGTGCAGAACGAAACTTTTGACGCCGCCGAGTATGTGCACGAAGTGATCGCGTTGGCGGAGCCGCTCTACCCAAGTTGCGGTGATCCAGATTGTGAGCACTTGGATGAGGCTCGCCGAAAACGCGAGGAGCTGGCGGCCGAGTTCGCGCGCGCCGATGAAAACACCAATCCCTTCGCGCAACTCAAAAGCGAGCTGGGCAGTGACAGCCCCAAAACGATCAAGCCGACCAAAAACAAAAAGCACTGAGCCTTCTTGCCGCACGTCCCGCAAAAAGAAACCGCCGCGACTCTTTCGAGCAGCGGCGGTTTGGAAATGCGCACTCTTTGGGCCAACGCTCTATCTTGTTGATCAAGACGTCTTCATCAACACATGGCGCTCAGCTTGTGGAGTGTTGACCCCGCAAAGGGGAATCCGAAAACCAAAGTCTTTGATGCTTCACTCGCCGCGCTTCTGAAGAGGCCACCGCCTGCGTCCAGACCAAGGGCGAGCTCACCGCAAAGTCTTCAGTTCAGGACCTCCTTCACGGTGGTCCAAGTTCGACATAAGTCGTTCATTGGCACCACCTCCTCTCACGGCACATACACCTAAGCCCAGGATAAACTCGGGCCCTGCTGGACACAAGACCGACGCTGCGAACTCGACTCTAAATCCAAGAAAAACTGAGCGACACTAAAGGGAGTCGGCCTCGAACCGCTGCCGACAGAAGCACGGCGGCGCTGGGCGCCGCTATTGAGAGCCATTTCTGAGGAGAAATCGTGAACGACGCTCGCCTTGAAGCACTTTGCAAACTGGGAACTCAAGCCGATCAGCACACGCGCGCCCATCGTCATCGCGACGCGCTCAATTCGTATCAAAATATTCTGACCGAAGTTGAAAAGACCGGCGAATTGGATTCGTACTTGCTCGCCAAGGTCACGCTTGGCGCCCTGCGCGCGCACGTTAAGATCGGCGACTTTCAGCAGGCCATTGAGATCTGGAACGCGCACATGGACGAATCACTCTGGGGCATTGGCATCTATGCCTTGGAAAACGCACAAACGAAAATCGAAGACTTGGTCCTCTACGACATGCTCTGCGCGTTTTTGCACACGCTCGTCGAGGGCGATCGTCGCGAATCGATCAAGGCCGTGAACCTCTACATGTCCCGCGTCTGTGAACATGCCTTCGAGGCCGGCGATAAGCCGCTCATGGTGCAGGCCATTTCCAATTGGAAATCGCATCTCAAGGAGATTTGCGGCGGCTCGATCCCCATGGGCGATGCCAAAAATCTCATTCAGTTCGAGAAGCGCTTTGGCGAAGTTGTGAAGCCGCGAAGCATCGACTTCCCGCTTCCCGCCGAATGGGAAAAGCCCGGCGACTTCCGCGAAACTTCGACCGTCGTCGCCAAGCGCGCGCTTGTCGAGCGCGTGGAAAGTAAAAAGAAAAAGCGCGCCTAAGCGCGCGCGATCAACGCCCCCCCCCGAGTCGGTGTGGAGCTTTAGCGAACCTGCGACGGCACAGGCGAAGCTTGGGCCACGCTTTCGATATGTCGCCGCATTCGCTGTGCCACTTTTTCCGCGATCGCTTCCAAGACGATGCCCATCAAGGCGCGTGGCAATGGCAACTCCGGCGAGACGTGATCGACAAACAATGCGACCTGCGTCGCTTCGCCTGACCCTCGTGCACTTGCGGGTTTCGGCGTGAACAGCAAACGACCCTTCAGGCCCAAGAAATGTCCTTCGATCACTTCAAACGCCAACTCGCGCTCCGCCTTGAGTTCGCGCGCACGCATCGCCAGCTTCATCTCCGCAACGTAACCGAGCGCCGCCATCGACAAAAACAATTCGCGCCGCTCAGCCGTCCAAATGACTTTGCGAAAGTGCTCGCTGAGCTCAGGAAGGCGTTCGTAATCCTGAGCCGCGCGAAACGCCACATCGGCCTTCGCCTTCACCCAACCCGCGCCTTGAATTTGAAAGTGATCCAGCGGCTGCTCGCGACTCCCCTTGCGCTCCACTTTGGATGACACCACGATTCGGCGATCCTCGCGCATGGCTTGAATGAGCTTAGGCTTCGCCTCCCAAAACCCGCCGGAGGCCTCGGCATCCGAGCTTTCAATCACGCCAGCGCGTGCCGGCCCACCAAGGACACCGAACAAATGCCAAACGAGCGCGATTGCTAACGCAAGGCGCAGAAGTTGAAGGCGGCGGCTAGCGCATTTCATCTTGAAAAGCCTAAACTGAGCGCATTACGAAATCCAGAACTCGATCCGCGAGGGATCGACGAGGTTCAGCGATGGCCACGGCTCCGTCGACAAGCTCAACGAAAGTTTCGCCCGCGACAGGATGGCGCTTGGCGTTTCCGATGTGGCTGACCATGAGTCGAATGCTTTTGGCCGCGGTCATGATGGGCACGATGCAATTCATCGACTCGCCCTGGAACGGCTGGATCTCGGCGGCGATTTTCATCCTCGCCGCGCTCACGGATTGGTGGGACGGCTACTTCGCGCGCCGCTGGAACGCGACCAGCAACATGGGCAAATTCATGGACCCCATCGCCGACAAAGTGCTGGTGTCGACTACACTCATCATTTTGATTCCGGATGGTCGAGTCCACCCCTTCCTCGTCGTGCTACTTCTCAATCGCGACATTCTCATCGGCGGCTTACGCTCTGTCGCCGCCGCCGAACAGCTCATCATCGACGCCAAGCCCTCCGGCAAGTGGAAGACGGCCGTGCAGATGTCAGCCATTCCTGTGCTGCTGGCGGACCCACCAGCATGGGCCGGCGTGCCGATCATGGACATCGCCCATGTTGTGCTTTGGTTGAGCGCCGGCTTGAGCCTCTATTCAGCTTGGGAATACTTGCAGCTTTATCGAAGTCGCCGACGAAACAGCCCTAAAATACAGCAGGCATAGAGGCCCGCAGGCCACTTCGCACCTCTTCACATCGCACGCCTTGACAGCCCAACCCCTCGCCCGATACCTTGGACCCTCTTTTGGGGCGCGGGTGTAGCTCAGTTGGCTAGAGCGATACCTTGCCAAGGTATAGGTCGAGAG